>CAWDZE010000004.1:0-544570 GCA_963806705.1 Vicinamibacteria bacterium | reverse complement strand
CCGTGGCGATCGCGGTCGGCGAGCGCAATCAGGATGTGGAAGACGGCGGTGGGCAGCGGCAGCAGCGAGTCGGGAGTGGAATCGGTCATTTTGTGGGGTCTCTATCCTGACAAAGTATACCGTACTAGAGTATACTTTGCAACGTCAGATATGCCTACTGGGCGATCGAAATGTGGCCGAGGCGAGCGGCCCGGACCTCGCCAGACTCAGAGGGAAGCGCGTACTTGAAGAAGAGCGTCGACGTCGTTGTGCCCGATCCGCCAGGCACGAGCGCGGGTTGGAAACGTCACGGTCTGCCATCCGGACCTGAGGGTCGCCAGTCCGATTGGAGTGCCGTTCAGGCTGACGCCGATTGTCTGTGCCGGCGCCCCCTCCACGATGAACGGCTCGCACTCGATCTGAATGGTTGCGTCCGTTCGCAGACCGCGTGGCAGCCTCAGGTGGACCCTGTCGCGCGTCGCCCACGCGAAGCCTTTCCCCGCCTCTTCTCGATCGACGCCGAACCCGCTTCTGAGATGCCACCGCGGCGAACGGCCGGCCTCGATCGTGTAGAACACACCCGGGTTGATCAGGAGCGTCGCGACGATTACCGACGCCGCGAGGATTGTCGTGGCTGCCATCGATTTCCACGGCGCGCGGCGCAGTTCTTGAACGTGTTCGGCGACGAAGAAGGCGAGTCCGAGCACGAAGACGTCGAGGAACACGTACCACACCGGCCACAAAGTGGTCATGCAGAAGACGGTGAGCGCCAGGCACAACCAGGGCGCCGCCGACTCGCCGGGCCGCAGTCGCCACCACGTCAGTCCATAGGTCAGGGTCAACGCTGCGGCCTGGGCGAGGCCGACGAACTGGGACCATCCGGACGCGACCAGCAGGCGCGTCAACCCGAGCGTCGAACTCATCCAGTTGGTCTGCGGCCACACGAAATCCTGTATGACGCGGACGTAGTTCCCATACATGCCGTACACGAGGGTGCGCCAGTCCCACAGCAGGAACGGGCCAAAGGTCGCAGTCACCACGAACACGAGCAGCGCCGCCGCAGGCACAATCGCGCGACGATCATTGCGCCACAGGAGGATGACGCAAGTCGGTACCAGCGCGATCATCGGCGTCCGCGCGCCAAGCAGCAGCCCCAGGACAGCCGCCGCCGTCCGGTAACGCCGCCCGGACGTGGTCAGCGCAAACAGCGCAATCAACGGCCAGTACGCCGGCGTGTGGCCGACCAGGAGGAACCGTTCGAACAACGGATTCCGCAGAAAGGTGAACGCGACGATTGCGAGAACGCCGGCGCTGAAGTAGCGATCGTGCCTGGCCTCTAGTGCAGCGCCAATCGCCAGAAGCGATGCGATGAAGACCTGGCCGAACATTGGCGCGAGGCGCAGGTCGGCATTGAGGACTTGGGGAATGACGTACCACATCCACAGCCAGGGACCGTACGACAGCGGCAGCTCCCACGGCACGTAGTAGACAAAGTAGGGATTCTTGCCCGAGACGAAACGCTCAACCGCCGCCTGAATCTGCACCAGCATGTCCGCCCGATTGACATCGATGCCGTTGATCACTATCAGGCTGATCCACCGGCTCGTGGCGCTCCCGAGCACCCAGAATGCCGCAAGGACCACGAGGACGCTGGCAAGCGTCCCGGTGCGCGAGGTGCGTTGGCCAGCCGGCATGGCGTGTCTCCACACCAGGAACAGGAACGCCAGACCGGCCAGGAAACCGAACGTGGAAATGGTCGCGGGCGTGATTCGGGTCAGCGGCCCGATTCTCACGATTTTCGGGAGGTCGAAGATCCAGAAACTCGCAACCAGCAGGCCCGCAGCCAAGACGAAAGCGCCATAGTCACGCGCGTGGCGGCTCAACGACTCGGACGGCAGTTCGGACATGCTTGGCGGCATTTTCGCCTATTCTGGGCGGGTATGCAGCAGACCCGAAACAGCCGGTCCGGGTGCCCCTCAAGTCGTTGTCGTCATGCCCGCGTACCACGACGACGTCGTCTTCGACTGCGCGTTCCTGCTCGCCGCGGCCACAGTGGGCTTCAGGCTCGGGGACATTCCTGCGCTGGCCCGCCACTTTCCAGAAGCGTCGTCCATCAACTTCCGGCGGAGTCTCACGTACGGCGTGTCGTCGCCCTGCCTGTCTCCGCCTGCAGCGAGGTAGGGGCGACGAGTTGATGGCGGCCAAGCCCGAATACGACGTCCTCACGGTGGGCGGGCGCGAGATCGCAATCTCGAACCCGTCCAAGGTCCTGTTCCCAGAGGGCGGCCACACCAAGCTCGACCTTGCCCGGTATTACGTCGCCGTCGCCGAGGGCGCCCTGCAGGGCGCCGGCGGCCGGCCCAACGTCCTCGTTCGATTTCCGAACGGCATCGACGGCGAGTTCTTCTTTCAGAAGCGGGCGCCGCAATCGCGGCCTCCATGGCTGGATGTCGTCGAGCTGAAGTTTCCGTCGGGCCGGACTGCCGAAGAGATCGTGCCCATGGAGCCAGCCGCGTTCGTCTGGATGGCCAACCTGGCGTGCCTCGAGCTGCATCCACACCCGGTGCGCGCCGACGATCTCGATCATCCCGACGAGCTGCGCATCGATCTCGATCCGGTGCCAGGCGTCGAGTGGCCTCAGATACGCGAAGTCGCCGGCGTCGTGCGGGCGACCCTCGACGATCTCGGTCTGGTCGGGTGGCCAAAGACGTCCGGCTCCCGAGGGGTGCACGTCTACGTGCGGATCGAGCGTCGCTGGACCTTCGACCAGGTTCGGCGCGCGGCGCTGGCGTTTGCGCGCGACGTCGAGCGCCGTGCGCCGGGTCGCGCGACGAGCAAGTGGTGGAAGGAAGAACGCGAGGGCGTGTTTCTCGACTACAACCAGAATGCGAAAGACCGCACGGTCGCCGCGGCCTACTCGGTCAGGCCGCGGCCCGACGCGCGTGTGTCGGCGCCGCTGACCTGGGACGAGATCGCCGAATGCGATCCGGCCGATTTCACGCTGAAGACGATGCCCGCCCGATTCGCGCAGGTCGGCGACCGACACGCTGACATGGACCGACACGCCTGCGTGCTCGACCGGTTGCTCGAGCTGTCCGCGCGTCAGGAACGCGAAGGCCTGGGCGATGCCCCGTGGCCGCCGCACTATCGAAAGCAGGCCGGCGAAGGGCCGCGTGTCGCGCCGTCACGCCGGCGCGCGCCAAGCAAACCGCTGGTCGAGATCGGACGCGCTCGGGAGAAAGCCGACGCGCTTGCGGGCTTCGAACGCTGGAAGCTGCGTCACCCGGAGGTCGGCGAGCACCTGAAGCCCGCCGACGTGCTCGTGGATGCGATGCGGGGCCGGTTCCGCACGTGGACGCGCGTGCGCGTGAACCTCCAGCATGTGCCCGAGGCGCTCCGCCCCGCCCAGGAACCGCTGGACCCCGACGAGAACATGGCCGACGACTGGAAGGGCGTCAGCGGCCACGCGCCGACGCGCCGAACACCTTCGCGAGCTCGTAAGGGGTCGTGACCTCGAGCTGGTCGTAGCCGCAATCGCCCGGCCGCTTGTCGGCGCGCCAACGCTGAAAGACGGCCGCGTGACGGAACCGCGTGCCCTGCATGTGGTCGTACTTGACCTCGCAGACGCGCTCGATGCGCAGCGGTTCCCACGACAGGTCCTTTCCTGCGCTCCAGCGGCTCTGGCCGCCGGGCATGCGCGTCATCTCGCCCTGTATTTCGGCCCACTCCCGCCACGGGTGCCCCTCGAGCGCTCCCTCGCGCAGCGGCCCCAGCTCCGCCAGCAGCTGCGCGCGTGCAGACATCGTGAACGACGATGTGACCCCGACGTGCTGCAACCTTCCTTTGTCGTCGTACAACCCGAGGAGCAGGGAACCTACGCGTGCGTCCTTCCCCTCCTTGTGCCAGCGAAAACCCGCGACGACGCAGTCAGCCGTGCGCGAGTGCTTGACCTTGATCATCGCGCGCTTGCCGGGCTGATAGATCCCGTCGACAGGCTTGGCGATCACGCCGTCGAGCCCGGCGCCCTCGAATCGTGCCAGCCATTCCGACGCAAGCCTGCGATCGCCGGTCATCGGGGTCAGGTGAATCGGCGGCCTGGCACCGGCCAGCAGCCGCTCCAGGCGCCCGCGCCGTTCCGACTGCGCGATGCCGCGCAGGTCCTGGCCGTCGGCCGCGAGCGCATCGAACCCGACAAAAGCGGCCGGCGTCTCAATCGCGAGCCTGGCGACACGCGAGGCGGCCGGGTGCAGGCGCATCTGAAGGGCGTCGAAATCGAGCCCGTGCGCTGTGGCGATCACGATCTCGCCGTCGAGTACGCAACCGTCGGGCAGCCCGGCTTGCAGCGCGTCGTGCAGCTCCGGGAAATACCGATCGAGCGGCTTGAGGTCCCGGCTCTGGATGTAGACCTCTTCGCCGCCGCGAAAGACGAGCGCCCGAAAGCCATCCCACTTGGGCTCGAAGTGAAAACCGTCGCCGGCCGGGATCTCCGTGGCGAGCTTGGCGAGCATGGGCTCGATGGGTGGCGCGATCGGAAACCGGTTGGTCATGAAGTCCCCAGAAGCCGCGCCGCCGCGCGCGGGTCAGCGGCCACCGACTGCATCACAGGCAAGGCGAACGTCAGCAACGCTTTCGCGCCGAGCAGGAAACACTGCGCGTCGCCGACTCGCCCGCCGTGGTTGACAGTACCGGCAAGATGCGTGTCCACGAGCCGCGCAAAGAAGCGGTCGGGCCAGTGCGGATGCGCGCCCTCGCTGGTGTCGAACTCCTCCATGTCCCGCCAGGCGCGCGTGCTGCCGTCGCTGACCGGCACCTTGAACTTCGACACGCGCTTGTTGGGGATGTCGACGATGTGCTCGGCGTAGTGAAGGAAGGTCACCGTGTCGTGATCGCAGCCAAGCAGCAGGATCTTGCCGTCGAGCGCGAGGAACCGATCGAGGGCCGAGGCGCGACCGAAGGCGTAGTTCCACGGCTGCTTCGAGAGCAGGTACTCGGCATGTCGTCCCCACGCGACGAACCGCGCCACGTGATCGTTGACGATCGACCCCGGATACGTGCGGAACAGCTCGACCAGCGCGCCGTTGTCGCGCGCGGACCGCGCGGTCACCGGGTCGAAGGCCGGTAACTTGTCCAGCAGCTCGCGCTCCAGTGCGGCGTTCAGGTTCCCGCGTCCGATTTCATCGTAATGGGCCGGACAGCTCGCGTACATCATCAGCGTCCCGGCGTCTGTCAGCGCCTCTTTGATGGCAAGGTGAATCTGATCCGGGCCGCCGGCGATGTCGCCCACCGAGCGGACGGAGGCATGCGCCATGACGACGTCGCCGGGCCTGATGCCCAGGCCGCGAAACCCGGCGGCGAGTTCCTGCCGTGAATACATCCCGCTCAAATCTTACCGAGAGTCACACGGCTCGTCCGCACTCAAACGTGGCACGTGGTACCTGGCACTCGGCACCGCACCCAGCACCCGGCACTACGGCACAGGGCACTTCTACGACCTACCCGATGTGGTACAGTCCCTACGGTGCACCCCGATCTGGAACGCCTGATCCGCCTGCAGGCCCTGGACACGCAGGCAGCGGACGCGCGCAAGGCGCAGACCTCCATTCCCGAGACGCAGCTGGCGCTCGACCAGAAACTGGAGGGCGCCCGCGGCGCGGTCGCCGCGGCCAGGGAGAAACAGGCCGCGAACCAGGCCGACCGCCGCGCGCTCGAGAAAGACCTCGCCTCCCTCAACACCCGCCTCTCCCGCTACAAAGACCAGCTGATGGAAGTGAAGACCAACCGCGAATACACCGCCATGCAGCACGAGATCGAGACGGCGCAAGGCGAGGTGAAGCGGCTGGAAGACCAGATGCTGGAGAAGATGCTCGAGGCCGATGAACTCGCGGCGGGGCTCAAGGTCGCCGAGGCCGCGCTCAAGACGGCGGAGCAGAAAATCGTCAAGGAACGTGCCGAGCTCGACGTGCAGCTGGTCGAGGCCGGCACGACGCTCGACAACAATCTAAAGGAGCGAGCCGCGCTGGTGGCCGAGTTGCCCGCGCCGGTTGTCGCCACCTACGAGTCGATTGCGCGCGGCCGCAAGGGCATTGCCGTCGTCGTCGCCAAAGACGAGCGGTGCAGCCAGTGCCAGGTGCGCCTGAGACCCCAGGTCTTCGTGCAGGTCCGCATGAACAGCGGCATCGTCCAGTGCGACAGCTGCCAGCGGATTCTCTACTTCGTGCCGCCCCCGGCCGCCCCGGCTCAGCCAGCGGCTCCCGCGACGGCATGATCACGGCGTACATCGATGGCGGTTCGCGCGGCAATCCAGGGCCCGCGGGCTACGGCGTCCAGATTGTCGGCGACGACGGCGCGGTGGTCGCGGAGCTGCAGGGCAGCCTCGCACACGCGACCAACAACGTCGCCGAGTACAACGGTCTGTTGGCGGCGCTCGGCTGGGCTATCGACCAGGGGCAGCGATCGCTGCACATCCGCTCGGATTCCGAGCTGCTCGTCAAGCAACTCCGCGGCGAATACCGCGTGAAGAATCCCGGCCTGCAGCCCCTCTATCAGGACGCCCGCGCGCTCATTGGCCGCATCGGCCGTGTGACGTTCGAACACGTGCGCCGGGAGCTCAACAAGGAGGCCGATCGACTGGCCAACCTTGCGATGGACGACGCTGCCGCGTCCGCAAAGTCTTCGGCGCGTACGTAGGGCGGAACTTCAGTTCCGCCGAGTCTATAATTCCGCCATGTCTCTACGCGCTCTCTCCGTGTCCGTCCTCGCTGCCTCCCTGTGCCTCGCGCCGGCGCACGCTGTGTCACCGGGTGCCGAGCCTCCGGCTGGTTTCGTCGCGCTTTTCAACGGCCGCGACCTCGCAGGATGGTACGGTCTGCCGGAGATCGATCCGGCAAAGCTTGCGGCGATGAGCGCCGACGAGCGCACCAGGAAGCGCGCCGCCGACGCGGTGGAGTTCACGAAGCACTGGCGCGTCGAAAACGGCGAGCTGGTCAACGACGGCAACGGCCCGTTTGCCACGACCGATCGCGACTACGGGGACATCGACCTGCGCCTCGAGTACCGCACGGTCGCCAAGGCCGACAGCGGCATCTATCTGCGCGGCACGCCGCAGGTGCAGATCTGGGACACGACCGAAGCAGGCGCCAAGTGGAAGCTAGGCGCCGACAAGGGGTCGGGCGCGCTGTGGAACAACACGCCGGGGGCTCCGGGAAAGGACCCGCTGAAGCTGGCTGACAAGCCCTTCGGGCAGTGGAACACGCTTCGCATCGTCCAGGCGGGCGAGCGGACGTGGGTGTGGCTCAACGGCACGCTGACCGTCGACGGCGCGCGGATGGAGAACTCCTGGGACAAAACGGCGCCGCTGCCGAAGGTGGGGCCGATTCAACTGCAGACCCACGGCGGCGAGATCCGCTGGCGCAACGTGTTCCTGCGCGAGCTGCCGACGGCGGAGTCGACAAAGCTGATCTGGTCGCGTGGAGAGGACGGCTTCACGTCCGTCTTCAACGGCAAGGACTGGACGGGTTGGGCGGGGCCTGTTGAGAACTACCAGGTCGTCGACGGCGCCATCTTGTGCAAGCCGAAGAGCGGCGGAACGATCTACACGAAGCAGGCGTACAGCGACTTCGCGGTACGTTTCGAATTCAAGCTGCCGCCGGCGGGCAACAACGGCCTGGCGATTCGGTATCCCGGCGAGGGCGACGCCGCGTACGTCGGGAATGACCGAGCTTCAGGTGCTGGACACCGAGGCGCCGGCGTATGCCAAGCTGGATCCTCGCCAGACGCACGGATCGGCCTACGGCATGGCCGCGGCCCGGCGCGGCTATCTGCGTCCAGTCGGTGAGTGGAACGTTCAGGAAGTGACCGTGAAAGGGTCGACGATCGTCGTCGAGCTCAACGGCACGCGCATCCTCAACGCCGACCTGGGCACTATCACTGATTACCTCGACGGCAAGGCCCACCCCGGCAAGGACCGTAAGGAAGGCCATTTCGGCTTTGCCGGCCACGGCGATCCGGTGGCGTTCAGGAACATACGAATCAAGCCTCTCTGATGGCGTCCGTCATCGCGTCACGATCGTCGCATCCACGCGTAATCCAATAGGCAGGTTCGCGCCTGAATCGAGCTCCACGAGTGTCTCGAGGATCTTCGTATCCACGCGCTCGCGCGGCTCGTCGGTGCGGATGTTTTTCCTGCCCAGCACGCCGCCGATGCGAATCACGCGGCCTTCGAAGCGGCGCGCGCCAAAGGCGCCGGCGGTGACATAGGCGCGTTGTCCGAGCTGGATTGCGCCGACGTCGTGCTCGTCGACGTCCACGCGCACGCGGAGGCGTGACACATCCGCGATCGTAAAGAGCGAGGTGCCGGGTACTTCGGGGGAGACGCTCTCGCCCACCCGAACCCGGCGCCGCAGTACCGTGCCGGCAATTGGGGAGACCACCGATGTCTTGGCCAGCCGCGCACGGGCATCCTGCAGGGCGGCCTCGGCGGCATCGACATCGGCCTGGGCGCTGGCGCGGTCCTCCGCCCGAGGCCCTGCCTCGACCAACGCCTGGCGCTGGCGCAGTTCCCCCAGCCGCGCACGCGCGACTTCGAGGTCGCGCGCCGAGCGATCCTGCTCTTCACGGGCGATCACGCCGTCTTGCGCGAGCGCATCACGTCGGGCTGCCTCGCGCTGGGCCTGGGCGAGCACGGCTTCGGCTTGCGACACAGCCGCCTGCGCTTCGCGACGCTCTTCTGGGCGCGAGCCATTGCTGGTTCGCAGGCGCACGGCGCGCGCACTGGCCAGACGAGCCTCGGAGAGCGCCACCTGCGCGCGGTAGTCGCGGCTTTCGAGTGTGGCGAGCACCTGCCCGGCGCGGACCGGCTCGCCCTCGTCGACGGTGATTGTCACGATCCGCCCACCGACCTCCACGCCTATCTCGATTTCCTCCGAGATCGGCTCCACGCGGCCGGGGCCCACGACGCGCGCCGCGTCGGGTATCGCGGCTGTCGCGGTCGAGGGGCGGGCCGCGGGAACCGTGTCACGCGCACCCAGGGCGAGGACGCTGGCCGCGACCGTCGCCACACCAGCCAGAACAAGAACACCACGCGAAATGAGTCTCATGACGCCAACGCCTCCAAAATGCTCTGCGCGTTCCCAGCGGTTGCGGTCTCGACCAGCGACCCATCCTCGATCGCTACCTGCCGGTCTGCATACCGGTACGTGCGGCTGTCGTGCGTCACCAGCACTACCGCTCGATTGCGCGCGCGCGCGAGCGACCGCAGGAGGTCCATCACGAGTTGTCCGCTGGTTGAATCAAGCGCCGCCGTGGGCTCGTCGGCCAGGATGATGGACGGGTCACCCGCCAACGCGCGGGCGATGGCCACGCGCTGCTTCTGGCCGCCCGACAGGTCGGCCGGCCTGACGTCCACTTTGTCTGCCAGGCCCACCAGGTCGAGCGCCTCGGCCGCCTGTCTGCGTGCGGACCGTCCGCCAACGCCTTTCAGCCCCAGTGCGATCTCGACGTTTTCTCCGGCGGTCAGCGCCGGAAACAGGTTGAAGCCCTGAAACACAAACCCGAAATGCTGGAGCCGCACGAGCGGCAGATCGCGCTCGGCCAGATGCGCGACCTCTCGCCCCTGGACCCTCACGCTGCCACTCGAGGCACGCAGAATGCACCCCATAATCGACAGCAGCGTCGTCTTGCCGCTCCCCGACGGCCCGAGCAGCAACACGATCTCGCCGGGTGCGACCTCCAGGCTCACGCCCCGCAACGCGTGCACCGCCACCGCGCCGCTGCTATACGTCTTGGTCACGTCGGTGACCGCAATCGCCGAAATCATCCTCAATCCCCTGAATTTCGTAATCGTCAGTCGTCAATCGTCAATTGACCCGTCAGCCCCGGAACACCATGGCTGGGTCCAAGCGCGTGACCTTGTTGATCGACACCACCGATGCCGCCGCGCACATCGCCATCGTCAATCCGAAGAGGGCCAGGACCAGCGCAGGCGGCACGAGGATCGCCGGGCTGCCCTTCAGGCTTGCCAGCGACACTGCCAGCGCGATGGCGATCCCGATCGCGTACCCGATCACCCCGCTCGTGAGCGCCTGTCGGAGGATCACGCCGTAGATGTACGCGTTGGTCGCGCCCATGGCCTTCAACGTCCCGAACTCGCGGATGTGATCGACCGTCGCGGCGTAGATCGTCTGCGCGACGACGACCACGCCGACCAGCAGCCCGAGCGCCGCGGCGATGAGGACCGTCACTCCGGCGCCCGTGCCAAACATCCAGTAATTGCGCTGTGTGGCGCTCCATTCAGACGTCGTTCGCACGTCGACGTCGCCGAGACGCGCGATGAGCGCCGCACGTACCGCCTCGATCGAGGCGCCTTTTGTCAGCTGCACGAGGAGGTAGCTGGTCTGATCCTCGCGAAGGCCGAAGTAGTTCTGTGCGTTCTTGAACGACGTGAAGACCGTGGGCGCGGTCGTGAACGTGCGAATGCCGCGGGTGAATCCGGCGACGCGGGCCCTGAAGCCTCCGATCTCGACCTGCTGGCCCAGATGCGTCACACCGAGCTTTTTCTGGTACAACTCGTCGACGAAGATGGTGTCGGCCTGCTCGAGGTCCTTCATCGATCCGGCCACGATGTTCCAGGGCCGGCCCATCGGGCCCTTCGGGTCGAAGCCGAGCAACATGACGCTTTCTTCGGCGCCGTCGGGGCGCTTCCAGCGGCCGAACTGGACGATTTGCTTTTGAACACGCGCGACGCCAGGTGTGCCCAGCGCGCGGAAATACTGCTGTTCGGTGAACGCGACGCTGCTTTCAAGGTGGGTGGCGCCCCCGGAGACGACCCAGAGGTCGGCTCCCGACCGGTCGATGACGTCCGAGGTGGCGGTCGTAAAGCCCAGGAAAAGCCCTAACTGGACGCTGGCCAGAACGACGGAAAACACGATGCCGGTCAGGGTGACGGCCAGCCGGACCTTGTCGTGGAAGAGGTTACGGGTCGAAAGTGATGCCATACGTCTCCGAAATGTTTACACTGGGTACATTTGATATCATCTAGAAGTTACCAATGTCAACATCTCCTTCGACGTCCGGTCGCGCCAAGAGGTTCCGCCCCGCCAGGCGGGCCGCGGGCCGATACCACCACGGCGACCTCCGCCGGGCCCTCATAGACGCGGCGCTGCACCTGGTGGAGCGGCAGGGCCCCGGCGGGCTAACGCTCCGGGAGGCAGCCCGCCTGGTGGGGGTCAGCCACGCTGCCGTATACCGGCACTTTGCGGACAAAACCGAACTGCTGCGCGCGGTCGCGGTGGAAGGGATGTTCGGCATGCGCGACGTCATGCAGGCTTCAGTCGCCGGCGTCGACGACCCGGTGGAGGCCTTCCAGGCGTTCGGAGTGGCTTACGTGATGTACGCCGTGCAGCACCCCGCCCATTTCCGCGTGATGTACAGCGCGGAGGTGGACTGCTCCGAGGGACCGCTGGCCGAAGCCAAGGAAGAAAAGATGGGGATGCTCATCGCGGGCGTGGAGGCGTGTCAGCGGGCGGGCGTCTTCCCGCCTGGACCGTCGGAGCGGTACGCGGTCGTGGCCTGGTCACTGGTCCATGGCCTGGCAACGTTGATGGTCGATGGCGTCCTTCAGCGCACCAACCTGCCGTCACAAGATCCCGAGGCCGTCGCCGAGATGGTCACCGGCACCGTCCTCGGCCTGTTCCGCCGGGCGGAGTCGTAGGAGCGCCTACCGATCGTTCTCGGTGTCGGGCACTTGTGGCTGCGCTCCGTGTGGGGTGTCGAGGGCCGGACGATCGGGTGCGTTGCCCAGTGCCCAGGCGACGGCTAGCACAGTCCGCGCGATTTTCTGGAGCTTCACGAAGTCGATGCGGTCGATCTCATCGGAGGGCCGGTGGTAGTCCTGGTGCAGGCCACTGAAGAAGAACGCGACGGGAATGCCCTTCTGCGCGTACTGGTAGTGGTCGCTCCGCTCGTAGATGCGTTCGGGATCGCCGGGGTCATCGTACTTCGGGTTCAGCGTCAGGTTCAGGTAGGCGCGGTTCACGCTGGCCACCGTGTCAGCCAGGACGCGGCTCAACCGGCCGGCGCCCACCACATACACCTCGTCTGGTCCCGTCAGCGCGGAGTTGGCTGCGACGTCATCGCCGGCGCGGCGCGACCGGCCGATCATGTCCAGGTTCAACTGCGTGACGATGCGGTGGATGGGCACGGGGGGAAACGCCGTGATATAGCGCGAGCCCCAGCCGCCGCTTTCCTCGCCCGTGTGCCAGACAAACAGCAGCGACCGCTTCGGCCTCGGGCCGCGCATCGCCGCCGCCGCCATCTCCACGAGCGCCACCACACCCGAGCCATCGTCGTCGGCGCCGTTGTTGATCACGTCCTGTGCCGGCTTGTCGGCCGAAGCGCCGTTGGCGCCCGTCCTGGCAGCGCGAAGACCAATATGATCGAGGTGCGCGCCGAGCGCGATGAACTCGGACCGCAGCACCGGGTCGGCGCCCTCGACGCTGGCAACGACATTGAACGTATCTTCACGCGCCACGCGGGCGCCGACAGCAAGCGTGACCTGCTTGGACGCGGTGAGCGCAAACGAGTCGCCGGCGTCCTTGGCCATCGTACGTTCATGCAGGCGCTCGCCGCTTTCGCGCTCGCCGCGTAGCAGCACCGCCAGAAGGCGCGGGCCTGCGGTGACCACGGGGACTTGTTCCTCTTCGGGCGTCAGTCGATCCACTGCCAGGGCGCCGCGCGACGTTTGTCGTTCGCGCATGCGCTGCCAGTTCGACAAATCATCGGAGTCCGCGACGCGGATCACGCCACGCGCGCCCAGCGCGCGAGCGTTGTCTTCCGGTCCCCACCAGTCGGCGCCTTTCTTGAGGGAACGCAACTCACGGACGCTCACGCCGGGCGGCGTGCCGGACAGCACCAGCAGCAGCGCGTCTGTCACCTCCACTCCCGCAAACGGGTCGATCTTCTTCGACGGAATCCGGTACCCGTGGCCGACATAGACGACGCGGCCGGTCGCCGAGCCGCTGCCACTGGCCAGCAGGTCGTCGCCGAAAGTGAAGGTCTGTCCGGCTACTTCGACCGACGTCTTCGCAGGATCGACCGACGTGCGCCGCATCGTCACGCGCTGCAGGAACGAGCCGTCGTCGCCGCGGGGCGTCAGCCCGAGGCCGGTGAGTTCCGACGCCAGGTAGTCCGCCGCGGCGCGAAACCCCGGCGACAGCGACTCCCGTCCTTCGAGCGCGTCGGAGGCAATGAACCGCAGACGACGCTCGAGGCCGCCAACGGAGATGGCGTCGGTGGGAGCGCCCGCCGGCCTGCCGGCCGCCCCGAGCGTGACGAGGCACCCGGCGACCAGCAGCGCTGGAACGAGCAAGCGGGACCGTCGCATAGCCCATGATGCCACGTGGACACCTCAGTGCACGCTGGGACACGGCACCCGGCACCGCATCCCACGCGGCACCGGGCACGCAGCACTTCCCTTGACCCTCGTTGAATCGCGTGAAAGACTTGGCGCTAGCAGGCGCGCAGCATCTTCTCGGTGACCCGCCGTTTCTTCGCCCTCGGCACGCACGGCCGGGAGCGTCCGACGCCAGCAGTTTCTTCAGGGCGCCTGCCGATTCGCCCCATGTCACGCCCGCTTCGCTTCACGTTGATCGTGTTGGCCGGTCTGGGCCTCCTGGTCCTGGCGACATCGTTCTTCGTCAGCCGGACAATCGAGGAATGGGTCGACCGGGACCTGTCCACGCGTGCGCAACTGGCGCTGCAGGGTGCGCGGCCAGCCCTGGTGACCAGCTGGATCACCGGCTCGAGGGAGCGGCTGAGGGCGCTGCTCACCGACCTCACGCGCGACGAGCGCCTCGTGGCGGCGGCGGCGTGCACTCGCGACGGCGACCGTGTGGCGGCGACCAGCGCGTGGCCGGCGCGCGTCACCTGCGGCGACGTCGCCCCCCGCGTGCGTCCTGAGCCTGACGCACCGGGCCCCCAATGGGGTAGCTGGAATGGCAGCGTCTCGGAGGGCAACCACGACCTCTATCTGAGCGCCCTGCCGGTATCCGAGCGCGGCGAGCCGATTGGCTTCCTGTTGCTCCTCCACGACCGTGGCTTTGCGGAGCCCCGCGAGCGGCAGCTCCAGCGTCTGCTGATCGGCACCTTCGCCGTCCTCGCGTGCGCGGCCTCGCTGCTGACGGTCATCCTGACGCGCGTGTCGTGGCGCGGCTGGACCAACGAGATTCGCCGCGTGCTCCGGGGCGGCATGCACAAGCCCGAGTTCCAGCCGCTGCTCAAGGACGTGCGCGAGCTCGTCGACCGGCTGAGCCTCGAACGCGAGCTCGACGGCACGGCCGGCACATGGACGCCGCAGCGCCTGAAGGACTCGCTCAAGCGATATCTGCTCGGCGAACGCGTCGTCGTGCTCGCCAACCGCGAGCCGTACATCCACGACTTCGATCGCGACGGCCGCATCGTCGTCCACCATCCGGCCTCGGGCCTGGTGACCGCGCTCGAGCCCGTCATGCGTGCCTGTTCCGGCGTGTGGGTTGCGCATGGCAGCGGCACCGCCGATCGCGAGACGGTGGACCGCAAGGATATCGTGCACGTCCCGCCGGGCGAGGACGCCTACCTGCTCCGCCGCGTGTGGCTGAGCGAAGAGGAAGAGCTCGGGTACTACTACGGCTTTGCCAACGAGGGGCTGTGGCCCCTCTGCCACGTGGCGCACACCCGTCCGCTGTTTCGTTCGGGCGACTGGGCGCACTACCAGGCGGTGAATCGCAAGTTTGCCGAGGCGGCGCTGCAGGAAGTGGACGCCGACGACCCGATCATCCTCGTGCAGGACTACCACTTCGCCCTGGTCCCGCGGATGATCCGCGAGCAGTTGCCCAGGGCCACCATCATCACGTTCTGGCACATCCCCTGGCCCAACTTCGAGCGCCTGGGCATCTGCCCGTGGTCCGAGGAAGCTGCTGGACGGGTTGCTGGGCAGCAGCATCCTCGGATTCCACACGCAGTTCCACTGCAACAACTTCTTCGACTCCGTGGACCGATATCTCGAGGCGCGCATCGACCGCGAGTTCGACGCCGTCGTATATGGAGGTATGCGCACGCTTGTGCGGCCGTACCCCATCTCGATTGACTGGCCCAACCGGTGGGCGCAGACCACGGCGACGGCGGAGGAATGCCGAAGGTCGCTCTTCGCCGAGCTCCGGTTGCGCGACGACGCAAAGATTGGCGTCGGAGTCGACCGGCTGGACTACACCAAGGGCATCGAGGAACGTCTGCTGGCCGTCGAGCGCCTGCTCGAAACCCATCCGGAGTATCGCGGCGTCTTCACGTTCGTCCAGGCGGCGGCGCCCAGCCGCTCGACCATTCCGGAATACCAGGCGATAGGCGAACGCGTGGAGGCCATCACCGAACGCGTCAACAAGCGGTTTGGGGATGGCCTGTACAGGCCCATCATCCTTCGGCGCCGCCACCACGAGCCTCCTGAGGTGTTTCGCCTCTTCAAGGCCGCCGACCTGTGCTACGTCAGCAGCCTGCACGACGGCATGAACCTGGTCGCCAAGGAGTTCGTTGCTGCGCGCGACGACGAGCGCGGCGTCCTGGTGCTCAGCTCGTTCACCGGCGCGTCGCGCGAGCTGGCCGAATCGCTCATCGTCAATCCCTACGATCTCGACGAGGCGGCAGAGGCGATGGCGCTCGCGCTGGTGATGCCGGCGGAAGAGCAGCGTGTGCGCATGCACGCGATGCGGGCCTTCGTTGCCGAGTTCAACATCTATCGCTGGGCGGGCCGCATGCTGCGCGACGCCGAGCGCCTGCGCCGGCGAGAGCGGCTCTCGGGCCGATTCGAAGGCTCGCCGCACGATCTACCCGGGCTAGAGGCCTGAGCCGAGCATGCGTCACCTGTTCAGCAGGACCAGCGACGGAGTGCTTGCCGTCCTGATGCATCAGCAACCGCTGCTCGGCTTCGACTTCGACGGAACCCTTGCGGCGCTCGTGGAGCGCCCCTCCATGGCGCGGCTCGAAGCGACCACGTCCGCCAAGCTGGCGCGCCTGGCGGCGGCAGTGCCCGTTGTGGTGATCTCGGGCCGCGCGGTGAGCGACCTGGCGCCGCGTCTCGAGGGCATTCCGCTGGCCGGGATCTCCGGCAATCACGGCCTGGAACCATGGGGCGCAACGCCCGAGGTCGAGCAGCTGGTCCGGGGCTGGGACGATGCGCTTTCCCGCCGTTTTGGACAGGTGCCGGGGCTCGAGATCGAGAACAAGCGCTGGTCGTTGACGGTGGACTACCGCCACGTGCCGGACCTGTCGAGCACGGAGAAAGCCCTGTTCGGATTCGCCCGGACGTTGGCGCAAGTGCGCGTCCTCGGCGGCCGCCATGCCGACCTCAACCTCGCGCCCGCGGGAGAGCATCACAAGGGCACTGCGCTGGCGCGCCACCTGGCGGTCCTGGGCCGCGGGGCGGCGCTGTACGTCGGCGACGATCGCACGGACGAGGATGCGTTCGCGCAGCCGATCGCGGGGCTGGTGAGCGTGCGGGTCGGCCAGAAAGCCGGCAGCCAGGCACATTTCTTCCTGGAGGGGCAGCCCGAGGTCGACCGACTGCTCGACGCGCTGCTGGCGCTGGTCACTCCCGACGCCCGATGACGACGCCCGCCTCGCCAGCGTCATCGAAAACCGCGACCCTGTTTACGGCCGCCGGCGTGTGGTGGCATCGGCTCTCGCCGCTGGTCGGACTTGCGCTTTTCGCTGTAGCGATCCTCGTGCTCGGCGGCGAGCTGCGCAAGATGCCGCCGCGCGAGCTGGCCGCGACGATGCGGGCGATGCCGACCCAGGCGCTGGCGCTGGCGGCGCTGCTGACGTTCCTCAACTACCTGATCCTGACCGGCTACGATCAGCTGGCCTTCGTCTACATCCGCCGGCCCATCGCGCGCTGGCAGATCGCGATGGCGTCGTTTGTCGGCTATGCCATCGCCAACAACGTGGGCTTCGCGCTGCTGTCGGGCACGTCGGCGCGCTATCGCTTCTACTCGCGCTGGGGCCTGAGCGGAGAAGACATCTCCCGCGTCGTCCTGTTCTACTCGAGCACCTACTGGCTTGGCCTCAACGTCGTCGGCGGCTGGGCGCTGGCGGGCGGCGAGATCCAGGGCATCGACGCGTACGTGCCCGCAGCCGCTGGCACGCCTGACGGGGTGGTTGTTCCTCCTCAGCGCACTTGCGTATCCGCTGTTCGTGCTGATTCGGAAGACGCCGATTTGCGTGGGGGGGGTGCGCATCGAGCTGCCGTCGATGGGGCTGGTGGGATCGCAGTTCCTGCTTTCGATGCTCGACTGGGTCCTCGCCTCGGCCGTGCTGTACGTGCTGGTGCCGGCCCCACGACCCGACTTCCTCTATTTTCTCGGCGCGTTCCTGGCCGCGCAGCTGGTGGCGCTCATCAGCCACGTGCCCGGGGGCCTGGGCGTGTTCGAGTCGCTGATGGTGCTGCTGCTGGGTCTGCCGGCCGCCAAGGTGCTGCCGGCCCTGGCGTTGTTTCGCGTGATCTACTACCTCGTGCCACTGGTCGGGGCGCTACTGGTCCTGATCGTCGACGAGATCTCGCAGCGACGCCACCAGGTCGTGCAGTGGGGTAATGCCTTTGGCACCCTCACCGCGTCTGTGCGCCCAAAGCTGCTGGCGATCTTCACGATGCTGGCCGGCGGCGTGCTGCTGGCGTCTGCGGCATCGCCTTCCGACGGCCGGCGCCTGGCCTGGCTGGCAAGCGCGGTGCCGCTGCCCGTCATCGAGGTCTCGCACTTCGGCGCCAGCCTGGCCGGCGCCCTGCTGCTGCTTGCGGCGTGGGGCCTGGCGCGTCGGCTGGCCGACGCGTATCGCCTGGCCGTGGCGGCGCTTGCCACCGGCATCGTGCTGTCTCTGCTCAAGGGACTCGACTACGAGACCTCCGTCGTGCTTGCGGCCCTGCTGGTGGCGTTGATGCTGAGCCGCGAGGAGTTCACCCGTCGCGCGGCGATGCTCGACGTGCCGTTCTCGCCATCGTGGGTCGCGAGCACGCTGACGATCGTGGGCGCCGCGATCGGGCTTGGCCTGTTCGCATTCCGGGATCTCGACTACCGGCTCGAGCTCTGGTTTTGGGTGGACCTCTATGGCGACATGTCGCGCTTCCTGCGCGCCATCGCGGGCGTCATCCTCGCGCTCACCGCGCTGGGCGTCGCACGGCTGACGAGACGCCCGCGGCCGGCGATGGTGATCCCGGCCGAGTCCGAGCGGGTCGAGGCCGCCGCCCTTGCGCGCGCGACGTCGACACCCGGCGGACAGCTCGTGCTGCTCGGCGACCAGGCGCTGCTGTGGAATCCCGGACGGAGCGCCTGCCTGATGTACGGAGTCCGCGGCCATACGTGGGTCGCGTTGGGCGAGCCCATCGGTCCGACGAGCGAGGCCGAAGGCCTGGTCGCGCAGTTTCTCGAACGCTGCGACGACTACAGCGGCCTGCCGGTCGTGTATCAGGCCTCGAAAGACTGGCTGCACGTCTTCACTGACTACGGCCTCACGTATGTGACCCTCGGGGAGGACGCGCGCGTCTTCCTGCCGCACTTTTCGATCGAAGGCAGCGGCCACCGCGCCACGCGCACGACGGTGGCACATCTCGAGCGGCTCGGCGTGAAGATGCGGGTGGAGATACCCCCGAAGGTCGATTCACTGCTGCCGTCGCTGGCCGGAGTGTCGGATGCGTGGCTTGCCGAGCGGGGCGGAGTCGAGGAGGGGTTTGCGGTGAGCCGCTTCGACCCTCGCTACATGTCGTCGAGCCCGGTTGTCGTCGCCACGCGAGCCGGCGCGGTCGAAGCGTTCGCGACGCTGTGGTCGCTGCCGGGCCGCCGCACGCTGGCGGTCGACATGGTCCGCCACCGCCCGGGCGCCCCGCGCGGCATTGCCGAAGGGATGATCGCCTGGCTGTTGGGGTGGGCGCGCCAGCATGGCTACACGTGGTGCGACCTGGGAATGGCCCCGCCGGCACGCAGCGAGCGGCCGGAGCTCGTGCCGTTCTGGCGCCGACTGCTGAAAACCGCACCGAGCTACGGCGACGGCCGCGCGACGATGAGGACGCTGCGCGAGGACAAACAGAAATTCGATCCGGTGTGGGAGCCGCGATACCTGGTGTACCCGGGCGGCGCGGCACTGGGCAGCGTCCTGGCGGACGTCACGGCGCTGATAGAAGAGACCAGGCCTCAGGCCTCAGGCCTCAGGCAAGGTTGAAACACACGAACTTCAGGTTCGTCATCTCTTCCACGGCAAAGCGCACGCCCTCCCTGCCGATGCCGCTCATGCGGTTGCCGCCGTACGGCATGTGGTCCACCCGGAAAATCGACGTGTCGTTGACCAGGATCCCGCCCACGTCCAGCGCGGCGACGGCGCGGAACGCCTTGCTCAGGTCCTGCGTGTAGATCCCGGCCTGCAGGCCATACGGCGAGTCGCCCAGCATCCGCAGCGCGTCTTCGAAGTCCTTGTAGAACACGACCGAGACCAGCGGGGCGAACGCCTCGCGACACATCACCTTCATATCCGGCCGCGTGTCGGTGAGCACGGCAGGCCACACCAGTCGGCCTTCGCGACGTCCACCCACGAGCAGCTTCGCGCCCTCCCCTACTGCCTCGGCGGTCCACGCCGCCGCGCGGTCCGCGGCTTCGTCCGAGATCATCGGCCCGACATCGCAGTCGCGGTCGAGCGGGTTGCCCACCTTCAGGGCACGTGTCTGGGCGAGGAAGCGATCCATGAACGCGGTTGCGATCGCCTCGTGGACGTACAGCCGCTGCAAGCTGATGCACACCTGGCCGGCGTTGGCGAAGGCCGACATCACGCACCGCGGCACGGCGGTGTCGAGATTCGCGTCCGGTTCGACGATGGTGCCGGAGTTGTTGCCCAGCTCCAGCGTCACGCGCTTGAGCCCGGCATGCTGGAGGATGTGCGCTCCAACCGGCGGGCTGCCGGTGAAGGAGACTTTTGCCGGCAGTGGATGTTTCACCAGCGCTTCGCCGGTGACCGGGCCGTCCCCGTAAACGAGTTCCAGGACACCGTCGGGCAGGCCGGCTTCGCGCAGGCAGTCCGCCATCGACACGGCGGTGAGCGGTGTCTCCTCGGCAGGCTTGAGCACGACGGTGTTGCCGGCGGCAAGCGCCGGGGCCACTTTGTGGGCGACAAGGTTGAGCGGGAAGTTGAACGGCGTGATCGCCGACACGACGCCCAGCGGAGCGCGCAGGTAGAACCCGATGCGGTTCTCGCCGAAGCTTGACGCGTCCATCGGCACCGTCTCGCCGTGGATGCGCTTGGCTTCTTCACCCGCAAACGTGAACGTCTCGACCGAGCGGGCGACCTCGTTCTCCGAGTGCTTCAATGCCTTGCCCGCTTCGCGCGCGATGGTCTCGGCGAAACGGTCGCGCCGCTGGTCGATGAGAGCGGCCGCCTTGAGCAGGATCGCGGCACGACGGTGCGCAGGCGTGGCCGACCACGAGGGAAATGCCGCATGCGCGCGGCGCACCGCGGCGTCCACCTCCAGTGCGCCGGCGGCCGGCAGACGGCCGATCTCCTCGCCCGTGAATTTGTCGGTGACCTGCAGCCAGTCCGGCATCTCTAGACTTCCGTGACGTCCATCTCGCCGTCCCAGCGCCTCGCGCCGGCGCTGGCGACGTCGAACAGATCCAGGATGCGCGTGACCGTGTGGTCCACAATCTCGTCCACGGTCCGCGGCTTGATGTAGAACGCAGGCAGCGGCGGCGCGATGATGGCGCCCATGCGCGTGAGCGTGAGCATGTGCTGCAGGTGGACCTCGTGCAGGGGCGACTCGCGCACGCCCAGCACCAGCCGCCGGCGCTCCTTGAGCACGACGTCGGCTGCCCGCGGCAGCAGGCTGTCGCCCGTACACGTGGCAATCTGCCCGAGTGTCTTCATGCTGCACGGCAGGATGACCATGCCCAGTGTGAGGAACGACCCGCTCGAAATGGCCGCGCCCTGATCCGTCGAGGGGTAGACCACCGTCGCCAGCCGTTGCACCTGGTCCACGGTGTAGCTGGTCTCGTGGACCAGGGTCCGCGCGCCCCACCGGCTGAGCACGAGGTGCGATTCGATGCCGGTGTCCTGCAGACGCTCGAGCAGACGGATGCCGTAGATGGATCCGCTGGCGCCGGTGAGCCCGACGATGAGGCGACGTGGCGGGGTCATAGGCTGGTTCCTGGCGCAGACCCTGGACTGCGCCTGAAAACGATGCCGCTGGTGATGACGGCCGCTGGCTCGCGCGACGTGTCGACCGCGTCGGCCAGCACGGCGACCACCGCAAGCGGGAAGATGGTCATTCCCAGTGCGGTTGGATGCGGCGTGTCGGGACCTGTCACGATGGCCTTCACGTAGTAGATGCCCTCGGCGTCCACGAAAAGCAGTGCGATCCTGCCCTGCTGTCTCAGGTGGCGCGCGGTGCTGCTGCCGCCGTGCACGACAGCGTGCATCGATCGCTCATCGTCTGCCGCAAGCTCCGCGTAGCTGAGCATCGCGGGATGCGGCAGGCCGTCGGGATCGACGGTGCAGATGGGGATCGCGGTGAATTCGAGCGGTGCCGGGGCGCGGCCTGCACCGAGCCGTTCCAGCAGCAGCGGCGGCAGCGTGTCCCCAATCACAGTAGCCACAGATCCAATCCTATAATGAGCGGCATGTTGCTTGGGTCCGAACGTCTGTTGCAGTCGCCTCGTCTGAAAGGCCTCCGGGTTGGAGTCGTCGCAAACCCAGCCTCCGTGGATCACCACTTCCGTCACATCACTGAGCGGCTGAGCGTCTCGACGGACTACACGCTGACGGCCATTTTCGGGCCGCAGCACGGCTACCGGTCGGACCTGCAGGACAACATGATCGAGACGCCGCACGACGAGGACCCACGTCGCAACGTTCCGATCTTCTCGCTCTACAGCGAGACGCGGGAACCGACGGCCGAGATGCTGAGTCTCATCGACGTGCTGGTCGTCGACCTGCAGGACGTTGGCGCCCGCATCTACACTTTTGTTTACACGATGGCCAATTGCCTGCGGGCCATGGCGCGGGCAGGTAAGCCGGTGATCGTCACCGACCGGCCCAACCCCATCGGCGGCGTGCGTGTGGAAGGGCCGACGCTCGAGCCCGGTTTCGAGAGCTTCGTCGGGCAGTTCCGGATGCCGATGCGGCACGGGATGACCATCGCCGAGCTGGCGCGGTACTTCAACCAGTGGATTGGCGCCGAGCTCGAGGTGGTCGCGATGGAGGGGTGGTCTCGCGCGATGTACTGGGACGACACGGACGTGCCGTGGGTGCTGCCGTCACCGAACGTGCCGACGCTCGACAGCGCAATCGCCTATCCAGGCACAGTGCTGATCGAGGGGACGATGCTGTCGGAGGGGCGCGGAACGACAAGGCCGTTCGAGTTGATCGGTGTGCCGTGGGCCGACGGCGAGCTGTTTGCCGGCCGCATGAACCGCGTCGGACTTTCAGGCGTGCACTTCCGCGGCGTGCACTTCGAGCCGACATTCCAGAAGCACGCGAAGACGACGTGCGGCGGCTGCCAAATCCACGTGCTCGACCGGCACGCGTTCAAGCCGGTGACCTCGGGCGTCTCCCTCATCCGCGAGTTCTACGGGACGGCGCCTGACCTGTTCGCCTGGCGCGAGCCGCCGTACCGAGTACGAGCACGACAAGATGCCAATCGACATCCTTGCCGGCAGCCCCGCGCTACGCGGCCAGGTGGAGGCCCAGGCGTCGATCGAGGAGATCGAGGCGACGTGGGGGGCCGGGGAGAAAGAGTTCATGGAGCAGCGCCAGCCGCACTTGTTGTACCGCTAGAGGTTTGCCGGGACCGACGCGCAGCCGATATTCGCCGCGGGCAGGCGTCGTCGCGTAGCCTTCGGCCACCAGCGCCCGGTTGCCAAGCCCCGCGTCGGGCCGCGAAAGGCCCGTCACACGGGCCAGCTCACCGGGGACCGTGGCGCCAGCGCCGGCCAGAAACGCACGGGCGATCTCCCGAAGCGCGGTGGAACGACCCACGCGCCGCCGCAGCGCGTCCGGGAACCGGCTGACTCCCAGCGTCCAGATGTAGGTGAACTTCGGCTGATAGACGACCTCGCTGGGCATGACGATCATCGCGGCCTGGAGCTCATCCACGGCGCGGATGAACGCGGTGCGGTCCCGCACGCCGGAGTCCTCGCGAAGGTCCGAGGTGGCCATCTCCCATTCCGCGCGAAGCACTGCCAGGATCGCGCGCGCGTTCCGGCTCAGGTGCTGCGTTTCCTCGGATCGGCGCACGCCCCACACGGCGTGAAAGTACGGGATCATCCGCGGCGCCATGAACATCGTCTTTCCCCGCGAAAGCTTGGCGTAGTAGACCTTCCCGCGTCGGAGCATCTCGTCTTTGAGCAGCCAGGTCGCGGGACGCCTCGGTGTCTTTCTGGACGTTCCGGGGCATCACTGCATCACGACGCCCGCAGACGGCGACGTAGAGCGAGGGCCCAGGTCGCCGGGCATCGGTGAGACAGGCGGCAAAGCCGACACGCTCGATGAAGCGCTCCGCGTCGACGACGGTATCGACCGAGCGCGTCGGTTCCCGACACCAGCGTTCATCCCGGAAGTCTTCGATCTCGGCCGGCACGTCCGGCTTCACCCTCATGTCGATTCTCCGCCGATGGCGTTACACTTCCGGCGGTCGCATTCTACGCGCACGAAGGGCGCGCTCATGGAAACCACCAAGAGTCGGCTCCTGATAGTCCGCCCACATCGGCTTGCTGCACTCGCCCTTGTCGTACTTGCGGCCGGCGCCTTCGCCTCTGCCCCTGACAAGGCGGCCCAGTACCTCTACCTCTGGACGGGGTCTGCCGACGCGACCCAACCGGATTTTCTCGCGGTCCTCGACGTCACCGAAGGCACCGGTCGCTACGGCCGACTGGTGACGACGCTGGCCGTGCCGGGGCGCGACAACGGCCCGCACCACACCGAACACGAGATGCCGGTGGACCGCCAGTTGTTCGCCAACGGCTTCAAATCAGGACAGAGCTTCGTGTTCGATCTCACGGACCCCAAGCAGCCGCGCATCGCCCGCCAGTTTGGCGATCTCGAGGGGTACTCGCACCCGCATTCGTTCCTCCGGTTGCCCAATGGCAACGTCCTTGCGACATTCCAGATGCGCCACTACGCCGCCGCGATGGCCCCCGGAGGCCTCGTGGAACTCACGCCCGACGGACGCGTCATCCGTTCCAGGTCGGCCGATGCTCCAGGCACCGACCCGGCGCTTCGCGTCTACAGTGCGGGCATCGTCGCTGCCCTCGATCGGATCGTGACGACCACGACCGACATGGACAAGGACTCCCCGGCATCGCGCAACCTTCAGGTGTGGCGCCTGTCGGACCTCGCGTTGCTGCACACGTTTCCGCTGCCGGATGGCCCGGCGGGCAGCGAAGGCCGGCTCACGGCCGAGCCGCGCGTGCTCACCGACGGCCGGACGGTGCTCGTCTCGACCTTCAGTTGCGGCCTGTACCTGCTGGACGGCATCGCCGGTGACGCGCCTTCCGCGCGCCTGGTGGCGTCGTTTCCGCGGAAGGCCGGGACCTACTGCGCGATTCCGGTGATCGCCGGCAGCTACTACCTCGTGACGGTCCCCGCGTGGAACGCGGTTGTGAGCCTGGACATCAGTAATCCGGCCAGCCCGCGCGAGGTCAGCCGCGTCACACTCGGGCAAGGCGATGTCCCGCACTGGATCGCTATCTCGCCGGATCAGCGCCGCGTGGCGATCACGGGGTACAAGGAGCTGCAGCACCGGGTGATGATCGCGCGCTTCGACCCGTCGACCGGCCAGCTGGCGCTGGACGACCGGTTCCGGGAGGACGGCGCCGCGGAGCCTGGCTTTCGCATGGATAACAAGACGTGGCCGCACGGCGGGAACGCGAGGGGGATTCCGCACGGCGCCGTGTTCAGCCGCCCATGAGCGGTGGCGCGCGACTTCAGCCGATTGGCACCCGCTGCCTCAACACGTCGAACCGGAATCTCGACAGCCGAGCTAAACGCCGCCGTTGGCTTGGTCCTGCTTTCCGCGCATGCTAGCGTGACGATTCCCGCGGTGCCTCGCATCCTGTAAGCCCAGCTCATCAACCATCGCGCGGAGAGGCCGCGCCTGCGCTCGAAGGCCACCGATCGCACGGCGTCGCCCATATCCAACCTCATCAACGGTTCGAGTGGTATTCAGGTTCCAGCCGGTGACAGTGTAGTGTTCCATTCGGTAGACTTGAGGCGGAACGCGGGAGTGCTGGTGGACCCGCAAAGCGGCCAATGGAAGCTGGCGTCGTACCGGCCGATCGCGCGTCAGCAGCATGGGGACATGACTCGATAGAGGAGGTCGCGTGGCGAGCGTCACCGTTCGCGTCGATCGCGATGGAGATCGCGGGCGTCTCGTGCCGAGCGGCCCGTTCGACCTCGCCCATGCGGCAGCGGTGGCGCGGGCCGTCGAGCGCCCTCCGTCGGACCTGGAGGGGTGCCGCTCGATCGACGTCGACCTTGGACATCTGGATCGCATCGACGGCGCCGGCGCGGTGCTGCTGGCTGAATTTCTCGATCGTCTGGACGCGGGAGGGAAGCGCACGCAGGTGGTGGACGACCGCAACGCCGAGGCTGCGCGTCTGATCGCCCTCTACCGCGGCCGGCGGGAGGAACGCCCGGCGGCCCAGGCCCCCAGGCGAGACGCGCTGACTCGACTCGGCGCCGTTGCGTCAGCGCTGCCCGTCGCGATCGCCGGCGCGCTGGACTTTGCCGGCCGCTGTGCCGTGGCGATTCCTAAAGCGGTCGCGACACCGCGCTCGGTGGATTGGCACTCGCTGCCGAGGCTGCTCCAGGAGATCGGGGCCGATGGCCTTGTCGTCACGGGCGCCGCCAACTTCCTGGTGGGTCTGATCATCGGCTTGCTCGGCATCTCGCAGCTCGCGCGATTTGGCGCCGTCGCCTACGTCCCGGAGCTCGTCGTCGTCGCGCAGTTCCGCGAGCTCGGGCCGCTGGTCACGGCGATCGTGGTCGCCGGCCGGTCGGGCGCGGGTCTCGCGTCCGAGCTCGC
Source organism: Vicinamibacteria bacterium (assembly GCA_963806705.1). GTDB lineage: Bacteria > Acidobacteriota > Vicinamibacteria > Vicinamibacterales > JAENWD01 > JAENWD01. The sequence goes on along the minus strand of CAWDZE010000004.1, from coordinate 518,517 downwards.
GACGATGAAGGTCTCGGAAGAGATCGACGCCCTGCGATCGATGGGGTTCGATCCGGTGCGATGGCTGGTGGTGCCCCGCTGCGTGGCGCTCGTGCTCGTCCTGCCGCTGCTGACCTGGATCGGCAATGCGCTGGCGCTCCTTGGCGGCTTCCTGGCAACGATCGTCACCACGGAGATGCCAGAGCGCGCATATGTCCTGGCGACCACCGACGCGATCACCGCCGGTCACCTGCTGGCAGGCCTGGTCAAGACGCCGTTTCTCGCGCTCGCGATCGGCCTGATTTCCTCCAGGCAGGGACTGGCCGCGCAAGGCGGCGCGGCAGCGGTTGGCGCCAAGACTACGAGTGCCGTCGTGATGGCGATCCTCGGGGTGATCGTGACCAACGCCCTGTTCACGTTCTTCTACACGCTCCTGGGCATCTGACCATGCCGCGATCGAGGGCGCACATCATCGTCGAGGATCTGCGAATCGGGTGGGGGAAGCGAGTGCTCATGGAGCACGTGAGCTTCCAGATCGAGCGTGGCACGACCATGGCAATCCTTGGGGGATCGGGAAGCGGCAAGAGCACGCTGTTGCGCTATTTGATCGGGCTCGAGCAGCCGCAGGCAGGCCGGATCGACATCGACGGGGTCGGCGAGCCGCATCGGTACGAAGGCGTCCCGCCGTTCGGCGTGCTGTTTCAGTCCGGCGCGCTCTTCAGCTCGCTGACGCTCGCGCAAAACCTCGCGCTCCCCCTGACGGCCTGGACGCCGATACGCGGAGAGACTGTGCGGCGACTCTGTCAGGCCAAGCTCGAGCTCGTCGGGCTCGGTCCGTTCGCCGGGCATCTGCCGGGCGAGATCTCGGGCGGCATGAAGAAGCGTGCCGGCATCGCGCGCGCGCTGATGCTGGAGCCGGACCTCTTGTTCTTCGACGAGCCGTCTGCCGGGCTCGACCCGATTTCGGCGGTCGAGCTCGACCAGCTCATCGTCACGCTCAGCCGCGATCTTGGGATCACCGTCGTCATCGTGACGCACGAGCTGCCGAGCATCTTCCTCGTGGCCAACACCTGCATCGTCCTCGACAAGGCCGCAAAGGGCATCGTTGCGCAGGGCAACCCGCACCGGCTGCGCGACGAATCGAAGATCCCGTTCGTGCACAACTTCTTCACGCGGTCATCGCCGGAGGTGTCCGCGAGTCAGTGAGTGTGGCCGATGGCCGTTGAAAAAAGCTACGCCCGACTTGGCCTGTTCCTGGTAGTGGCGCTCGGTGTGCTGCTCGCCACCGCGTTGCTCTTCCTGCAACGGGCCAGGAGCCGTGCCGTGATCGAGATGGTCACCTACACGAGGGAGAACGTGAGCGGCATCGATGTCTCGAGCCCGGTGCGGTACAGGGGCGTGCCGCTGGGCCGCGTCACCGAGGTGCGCGTGGACCCGCGATCGAGCACCATCCAGATCGACTTCGAGGTGTTTCTCGACCGGCTCAGCACCGTCGGCGCGAACGTCAAGCGGATCCGGGAGACCGCCGATCTCGAAGGCATGTTCCTCAACATGCGCGCCCAGGTAATCGGCAACCCGGTGACCGGGGAGGCGTACTTGCTGATCGACGCGCCGGAGAACCCGCCGCCGGCGCTGGCCCTCGGATTCAAGCCCGATCGAGCGTATATCCCTTCGATGCCGACTACGCTTGCCTCGATACGGGACCGCGTGCCGGAGGTGCTCCAGCGCGCGGAAGCCACGCTGCAGGTGCTCGAGAACATCGTTGGCAGGATTCCGGACAGCCTCGACCGAAGCGACCGCTTCTTCACAAACATCGAGCGCATCGTTCGGCAGAGCGAGCTGCCGGCGCTGAGCGCCGATTCACGGAAGTTCTTCGCGGCGACGAGCGCGCAGGTCGAACAGATCGCGTTGCAGCTGGAAGGAGTGATCGGCACCCAGGGGAGGCTCGTGACGTTTGTCGAAGAGGCGCGCTCCGCGATCAAGGCCGCCGATCTTCCAGCCACCAATCAGTCTGCGCGGGCCGCGGCGGAACAGACTGCGCTCGCCGCCGACGATCTGCGGCGGTCGCTTCCGGCCATCCGGGATTCGCTCGAACAACTGCGCGACCTCGCCCGGCAACTGCAGGAGCAGCCAGAGTCGGTGGTGTATGGGCCCAGACCCGCCACGGAGAAACAGTGACTGGCTTCACTCGGACTGGCTCCGGTATCCTCCTTATCAGCGTCTGCCTGGCCGCAGCCGCCTGTCAGCTCAAGCGGCCCGACACGACACCGGCCCGCATGCTCGAGCCGCAACTGCCCGAGCCGGCGAGGCGAGCAACGAGCGCCGCCGATGCCGCGCCGATTCGGCTGCTCGATACACAAGCACGTGGACACATCGGCCGCCGATTGCTGTACCAACTACCGACTGGTGAGCTGACCGAGGACTCCACCTGGCGATGGTCGTCATCGCCGGACCGGTACCTGGACACGGCACTGCGCCTCGAATTGTCGTCGAGTCCCGGACTGCGCCTCGTCGACGCGCCCAGCGCTCCAGCGCTGGCCGCCAACCTTGTGGCCTGGCACCTGGAGTCTGCAGGCGGGGCACGACTGGTCGGCGCAGTCGAATTCCAGTTCACGCGGGTCGACCGCGGTGTCCATACCTACATCGTGCGAGCAAGCGAGCCCATATCCGCCGATCTGCCCGGCGACCTCGCTGCTGCCGCGGGCCGACTTTTTCGGCGGCTCGCGTCGGAGGGCTTGACGCAGGTGCCACGCGAGCGATGATGCTGGTCGTCCACGTCCGCTCCCAAACGGATGGCCGCGGCGTTTTTCGGACGGCGCGCCACCCGTATCCAACCCATGCAGGCGCTGCGGCACGAATAGCAGATAACCGATGCGGGTTCCCTGGCACGGACTTCTCAGTCACAAGAGATGTGGGTCCGTGGCCGTCGCCTCCGTCCTGGAAGGGCGCAGCCTTGCTGCCGCACTGAACGCGCCGGCGAGCTTGTCGGCAACCGTGGAAGCGATGGCCTCCATCGCCGCCGGCAGCTCGGATGCGGGCTGCCGGTAGCTCTCACCCCATACCTGCGTCGTCGACGACGGATCGACGATCTCCACTTGAACGGTAATGGCCTCCGCCCGTCGCGAAATTCGCCCCGTCAGCACGGCTGAAACGTGCAGTTCGTCAGCGACGCGACGAATGTCAATCTTCTGCCCCTTGTATGTGAACGCGGCTACCCGCGCGATCACCCGAACCCCCGAGAGCCGGGACAGCGTGTTGATCAGGCTCTCGGCCAGTCCGTCGGCGACGTACTCCGAACCCGGGTCGTCCGACTCCCATCCGAACGGCAGGACGGCGACACTCATCAGCGGCTCTGCAGGAACAACGACGCGGCGTGGGACGAAACGGTAGCCTCGCTTGGGAACTGTCTCGATGAACCTGCGACGCCCCTGGCGGTCGGCCAGCGCCTTCCGGATCACCGAGATGTTATAGGACAGGCTCCCGCATTCCACGAACGTGTCGGGCCAGACCCGCTTCAGCAGCGTCTCTCTCGCGACCAGTTGCCCGCCGCGCTCGACGAGCGCCACGAGGAGGTCGAATGCTTTCGGAGGCAGCGCGAGCGGCCGCCCGTTGCGCAGCAGCTGCTGCTCGCCGACATTGAGCTGGAACTCGCCGAACTCGAATATTGGCGGCGCTGACGACATCGGCAAACCAGGCGCGGCTGAGCGCCCAAAGAAATTTCCAACAAAAGCTTCGACGCGGCCCAACGGCCCCGCCGCCCAGGCATTCGTAATGTCTCTTAAGGACGGCGAGTACGGTGTTCCGGTTCGCCAGCGGCGCCGGATCCGCCGTCTGTCCCGGGATGAATGGAGAACCGATGCCGAGGACAATGCCTCATCGGGCGGGCGCGTTGGTCGCAACAGTGCTCCTGCTGGGCGCGGCAGTCCAGCAGCGCGCCAGCGGCGGCACCCTGCAGGACATCGGCTACCGATCACTGCTGAGCGTCGCGGCCACCTCGGGGGTTGCCGACCCGGAACCGCTGCCGCCGCACAATCTGATCGTGCCAGCTCCGTATGACAAGCTCGTCTCAGACATGTGGCGCCGTTCGGGGACGTTTCGGCGTCAGGCCCGTCGAATTGCGGGGGAAACCGGACTCGTAGTGCGGGTCCACGTGAACCCGCTCGTACCAGGTGAGAGCGTTCGTGCGACGACTCGTGCGACGACTCGTGTCGAACGCCAACCGGGGTCGCTCGCCGCAGATGTGTCCATCAGTGACACGGGGCTGCTTCGTCGAACTGCTGGCGCACGAGCTCGAACATGTGCTCGAGCAGCTCGACGGGCTCGACCTGGCGGCGGCAGCACGGCGAGCTGGAAAAGCGGTGTGGGTCGCCGGCGATGGCTCGTTCGAGACCATACGCGCGATCCATGTTGGCCATAAGGTCGCGGCTGAAGTGCAAGGCTTTGGGCAGTAACACCACCCATCACCGGGCTGCACCACCGACGACGATGCGACCGGGAAGGGACCGCGCATATGGCGAATCGGCGGTCGCTGCGGGCTTCGAATCGAGCGTCCTGCTGGAGTGGCGCGCTGGCTGCAGTGCTCCTGTCGGTAGCCGACCCGGCAGCGCTCCCCGGGACTTGTCCGCTCGAGACGCTCCCGCAGCGAGCCGACGGCACCCGAGTCCCAGTCGGCTCCGTCAGCGTCAGCGCGAGCGGCCGGTTCCTCGCGTTTGCGTCGTATGGCCGGCTGATCGCCGCCGACACCAACGGCCGGAGTGACATCTACGTCTACGATCTGATTACCGGCCGGATCACAATCGAGTCGCTGCTGCCAAACGGCACGTCTTCAAACGGCGACAGTTTCCGGCCCAGCATCAGCGCGGACGGGCGATTCGTCGTGTTCGAGTCGATCGGGCAGCTGGCAGGCAGTGATGCCCTCGTTCAGGTGATGCTGCGTGACCGTGAGCTCGCCGTGACGAGCGTGCTCAGCAGGAGTCGGACCGGAGCCCTGGGAAACGGGTCCAGTTCGCGTCCTGTGATTAGCGGAGATGGCGGCATCGTCGCGTTCCAATCCGCCGCGACCAACCTGCTGCCGTCTGGCGAGCCTTCCTTGCCGACGATCGACGTCTACGCGATGGCGCCGGCCAGCGGGGAGATCTGGCCGATGAGCCGCGTCTCGCGAGCCTCGGATGGAAAGACTGGCGCCAACTTCTCGCCGGCCCTCAGCAGCGACGGCCTTCATCTGGCCTTCACCTTCAAGGGATCGGCTGACGACATCGTCGCGTTTGGCCCGGCGCGCCCCGGCACCGTCGCGAGGCGGGACGTCGGCCCCGCCCGAGACCGAGGTCCGTGTCTACGCCATACGGCGCGGCACGATCGCCGGCGTGAGCCGTCGACGCGACGGACCTCCGGCGAACGGACGGAGCTATCTGCCCGCGATTAGCGGTGACGGGCGCTACGTCGCGTTCGTGTCCGAAGCGACCAATCTTGCCGCGGCAGACACCAACGGCGCTGCCGATGTCTTCCTCCACGACCTGCGAAGCGGATCCACCGACCTGGTCAGCCGCAGCCGGCGGGGCCGCACCGGCAATGGCGCGAGCTCGTATCCGGCGCTGTCGCTCGGAGCGCGCTTCATCGCCTTCCAGTCCGAGGCCGCCGATCTGGTGTGCGCACGCCGCTGTTCGCCCCGCGAGAGGGACGTCAACCTGACGTCGGATGTCTTCCTGTTCGACCGCGAGAGCAACACCATGACCCGCATCAGCGAGGATACGGCCGGACCGTGGCTGGAGCCGAGCGGAGCTCCCGCCGTCGACGGAATGGGCGCGGTGCTCGCGTTCTCGTCGCGGCGGCCCATCGACGCTCGGGACGGCTCATCCGATTTCGATCTGTTCGTGCGCCGCTGCAGCCCCTCGAGGCCGGCCGCGCACCGCTTCGATGGTCAGCTCGCGCGTCCTGCGTCCAAGCTCGAATCTCATTTGGATCCCAGGAACGACACGAGAGACACGAGTGCGCCGATTGTGTTCACAGCGCAATGTGTAAGGATGGCTATGTAGATGTTTTTCTTCCAGTAGACGATGTAGGCGAGTGGCAGCTGAATGAGAAGGATTAACGGATAGTTGTAAGGCTGCCAGAAATGCGCCAGCGTGAATAACAAGGCGCTGACAAAAGGTGACAACCATCCCAGGCGAGAGATTCGCGGCAGCAGGTAACCCCGAAAATACAGTTCCTCAACAACGGGGTTGACGATGCCATCGACCACTAACGCAGTCACCAACACGAGCAGAACGGCTGTCCGAGCAGGTTGACGATGGAGGGGTTCGACGTTAGGGAGAAGGTAGCTGGGCAACCACGAGAACACGCGGTCGGTCAGGAAGTCAGTCAGAGGCGAGACAGTAAGTAGAACGCCGAAGGCCAGGACGAGGAGCAGGAAAAACAGACTCACATACTGCCAGATGGGCATCGGCTCCCGATAGAGCACGATGCCGTGCACAGAAACGGTGCCATTCCTCCGCTTCCCCTGGTACAGCAAGTACCCAAGCTCGAGCGGTATGCCGACAACGGCAAATCCAATCAGTAATGCGAGTCCCGGCGGAAAGCCCAGCTGGACGACGTGCGGGGCTGCGATGACGTAACACGTCACGATGAGCGCACCAGGCAACAGGTGCAAGATAGCGGATCGGCGAAGTGAGTGTTGCCCGAGGCGCTTCGGGGCGTCGGTCACGGAGACCATTCTTGTTGTTCAATGGGGCTGCGGCAACTCGAACTCGCCCGCTCGGCAGTTACCGACCTGACCGGAACAGCGCCAGTTGGAACCGAATCCGTGAGTAGCTCCGGACAATTGACACTCTCAAAAGGATTGCTGGCGGGGCTCCATCCCCTGGGCCTTGATGACCGCGATCGCCTTCGGTCCCGCGAGGAACGTGATGAGCTCGCTGGCCGCCGTCGGCACCCGCGAACGTGAGCTGATCCCCGCAACGAAGGTGACATACGACTGTATCGGGGGTGGGAGCGGGCCTACGAGGTCGACACCCGGTGTGGTCAGGATCTGTGTGATAACGGTCATCCCGATTTCGACTTCGCCCTCGCAACGAGCTCCGAGACCACATCCGAATCCGGCCGCGTCACTCTTGACTTGATGGCGTCGCGGATTCCCAGACGCTCGAGCAAGGCGTCCAGGTAGACACCGCTGCCCACTCTCAAATACGCGATCGATTTGGCATTCAACAAGGCGCGCTTGAACGCATCAACCGTCCTGATGTCGGGCCTGGGACTGCCTGCTCTGACTTCAACGCCGATACCCGAGCGCGCGATGTCAGTCCGTGTCGTCGCAACTAGCCTGCCGTCACGAATCCACTCGTCAACCGGCACAGAGCCACTGATCAAGAGATCGAAGTGCTCCCCGGCGTTGATGCGACGTTGAAACCCAGTTGGCAAATCGCTCACGACGATCAACTTGTATCCTGTGGAACGCTCGAATTCGCCTCCGATTTCGGCGAGCACCGTCGCGATGGCGCGAGCTGTGAAGACTGTGATCTCAGGGGCAGTTCGAACAACGGGATTCGCCAGCGCGACTGCGATGGCCACGGCGACGACCGTTGCGTTCAGTGGCATTGCCGCCCCGATTGTAAAAGGGCGTATTCACAACGTGGGCTGGCCGGACGGTCTGCCAACCGTAGCTCGTTCAGGAGTCGAGATTGGCCTGCTGGCCCTGGGCTTGCCAACCCTTAGCTCGTTCATCGCGGTGGAGGCCCACCGTCGCGCCTTCGGCTGGCCCGGGGGGCTTGCCAACCGTCGCTAGTTCAGTGGTAGGGATTGGCCCACCGTGATTTGGTTCCTGTTGGCTCTGGATGCCCTTTTTGGGGGCTCATAGGGACAATCGTGGGGACAGTGAGTCCTCACTGGGAGACGAATCGACATTGCCGCCGCGCATGGCGCCACCGTGGTTATTTCGACCGCGCCAGCGCCGCCGTGTCAGCCACATCGGACTGGCCCGTCACTGTGGCCGGCTCCGCAAATGCCGCGAAGATGGGCGATGGTAGGGTGCGCGACCATGGAACGTAATCGCACACCGTGGATCCGACTTTCCAGCCGCCCTCATGGCCGTCGCAGGGGCACTCGCCGCGACGCTTTCGGGCACGTCGCTCAGATCGCAACGGCTCAACGATGGAATTCACCATCGTCGCTGTCGCGAACGACCGCTGAGCGGCAGGTCAAGGGCGCGAGCCGCGCCTACCCCAGTGCTTTCCACACCCAGTCACCCGCGAAGAGCAGTCCGTTGATGGCCAGCGCGAATGGGATGCCGATGGCGAGAATGGTGATCGGCAGCAGCCAGACCACTCCCACCAGCAGCAGGGCCTCTCGCGCCCAACCCGAAAGGCGTCGCCACAGCCCAGGGCGGCTGGGGCTGATTGCCTCGCGTGACGGTGTTCTTGCGTACACCTTTGGGAGGACGAGGGACGGAACGTCGGGTGCGGCGATGGCGGTGTGTGACATTGGATTACCCAGGAAAGCCACGTCAATGGTACGTCTTGGGGTTGGGCAAGGACTGCTCAATTCGGCACAGTCGAGTGTCCAGGACCTCACGGACGTCGGATATCTTTGGTCAGTACATCCCGCCCATGCCGCCCATACCACCCGCGCCCGACGCCTGGGCGTCCTTCTTCTCGGGAATCTCGGACACGAGCGCCTCGGTGGTGAGCAGCAGCGACGCGATGGACGCCGAGTTCTCAAGCGCTGAGCGCACCACCTTGGTGGGGTCGATGACGCCGGCGTGCACCAGGTTCTCGTACGTATCGGTCAGCGCGTTGAAGCCTTCCTCCGGTCCCATGTCCTTGACCTTCGCGACGACGATCGAGCCTTCCTGGCCGGCGTTGTTGGCGATCCAGCGCAGCGGCTCTTCTACCGCGCGGGCGATGATGTTGACGCCGATCTGTTGATCGCCGCCAAGCCTCAGCGCTGCGAGCCCTTTTGCCGCACGGAGCAGCGCGACGCCGCCGCCCGGGACGATGCCCTCTTCAACGGCCGCCTTGGTGGCATGCATGGCGTCCTCGATGCGGGCCTTCTTCTCCTTCATCTCGGTCTCGGTGGCGGCGCCCACCCTGATCAAGGCGACGCCGCCGACGAGCTTCGCGAGCCGCTCCTGTAATTTCTCGCGATCGTAGTCCGACGTCGTGTCATCGATCTGCATCCGGATCTGCTTGATCCGTCCCTCGATCGCCTGCTTGGCGCCAGCGCCCTCGATGATCGTCGTGTCGTCTTTGTCGATCGTGACCTTTTTCGCCCGGCCCAGATCTTCGAGCGTCAGGTTCTCGAGTTTGACGCCAAGGTCTTCGGTGAACGCGCGGCCGCCAGTGAGAATAGCGACGTCCTCCAGCATGGCCTTTCGCCGGTCACCGTAGCCTGGCGCTTTGACGGCAGCCACCTTCAGTGTCCCGCGCAGCTTGTTCACGACGAGCGTCGCAAGCGCCTCGCCCTCCACGTCCTCGGCGATGACCAGCAACGGCTTGCCGCTTTGCGCGACGCGTTCGAGCAGCGGAAGCAGATCCTTCAGGCTCGAGATCCTCTTTTCATGGATGAGAATGACCGGGTCCTCGAGCACGATTTCCATGCGCTCGGGATCGGTCACGAAGTATGGCGACAGATACCCGCGGTCGAACTGCATCCCTTCGACGACCTCGAGCGAGGTCTCAATCGTCTTCGCCTCTTCGACCGTGATCACCCCGTCTTTGCCGACCTTGTCCATGGCCTCTGCGATGATCGTGCCGATGGGCTCGTCGTTATTCGCCGAGATTGTGCCCACCTGGGCGACCATGTTGCCGCTGACAGGCTTCGACATCTTCTTGAGTTCGGCGGTGATCACCTCAACCGCTCGGTCGATGCCGCGCTTGATGTCCATCGGGTTCGCGCCAGCGACCACGTTTCTGGCACCCTCGCGGTAGATGGCCTGCGCAAGCACGGTGGCCGTCGTCGTGCCATCCCCTGCGATATCAGAGGTCTTGCTCGCGACTTCACGCGCCATCTGCGCACCCATGTTTTCGAGCGGGTCTTTGAGATCGATCTCCTTGGCGACGGTCACGCCGTCCTTGGTAATGGTCGGCGATCCGAACCTCTTGTCCAGGACGACGTTGCGGCCCTTCGGACCGAGTGTGACCTTCACCGCGTCGGCCAACTGATTGATGCCGCGCAGGACGGCCTGGCGCGCCTGCTCGCCGTACACAATCTGCTTTGCCATGACGTGTGTCTCCTGTCACGCTCGATCATCTGTCAACGCGGGGCGAGCCGATCTCCCAGCCGGCGGACTGATAGCTGCACCGGGGGCAGTACAGCGACAGCCGAGCGGGCTCGAAACGCCACAGTTCGTCATGGCCGGCCAGCCCGCACACGAACTGTTCGAGTCGGCTGAGGACACCGCTGACAGAGCTTCGCGACGCGGACCGGTCCGGATCTCGCACCCATGGATGGGGCTCGAGTCGCCGAGTGCCGTCGAGGACCATATTCATTGCACCTCAGGGTCGAAACGCTGTTCTGTTCACTCGACGGACCTCTGCCTGGCGGACGCGGTCATCCTCAGTCTGTTTCTGTTGACGGTCGAGTTCTCGCTGCGGCGCCTCTTGCTCGTCGAGCCGTGCCGCTTCCACGGTCGCCGCGCGCGCCAGGACATCCAGCGGCCTTGAAAACATCACCAGCCCAAACGTGGCCTGGTAGGAGGATCGGAAGAGGTGGACCGAGGACCTGTGAGTCCCCCCAACGCGCCAGGATGTCGGTGCCGGCAGAGACCGGAGCCAACAACGGCATCAGCTGGGTGGCGGGGAGCATCGCGAGGCCGTACTTCGCCGAAATCGCTTCGGCCATGTCAACCCCCGTCAGCCCTGCGGTTCTTTCTCGGTCATAGCTGACGATGATGCGGAAGAGCTGTCCGTTGTAAAAACTGAACAGCACTTTCTTCACAGAGTCGCCTTGGGGCGACGATCCGCGCATGGGGGAGGGCTGCCACATCAGTTCTTGAATCAGGGCCGGACGCTGTTGGAGCACGCGCGGCTCCGGGGCCATGCCCGCCTGGTGCGCGACCGCAACCAGGCTCGTGCCCAACTGAAACTCACGGTACTTGGAGAGATCCTGTGCGGAGGTCACAGGCGCTGAAATCAAAACCCAGGCGATGGACGTTGCAAGAATGCGAGTGGTACTCATGGTGGTCTCTCTCTCTGGGACATGGCCGGGGCTCGATCCATCCAACTGGGTCATCGCTCTGTTCGAGTCCCTTCAGCGTGATGCAGCACCTCGGCCACCGTGGGCGAGTGTTTCTTCCACAGAACGAGCATGATCATCGGAGGGACCACCCCAGCGACGAACAGGAGCGTGCCTGTGGCGAACGTCATCGGCAACGCGAACAACGCGAACAGCGCGAAGACAACGAGCCATACGGGGACGATCACCTTACGGATGGATAGCATCGTCTGGGTACTCACACTCTTCTCTCTTTCTTCTTCGGTTTGCACACGACGAGGCGCAAGGGCCGAAGCGGCGGCCGTGGCCGCCAGCCCGGGGACGAGCCGACGTGTCGGCGTCAGGCAATCGCGCGAGCCGCAAGCTTGTGAAAGGTCGAACTGCACACCTCGTACGTCTGCACCTGAGGCGTGCCCTCTATCACCTGCTCCAGCGCCTTCAGGACACCGGGATACGCGCCGCGGGCGTACGTGTCCGCGTCATCTTTCAGATCCCACATGCTGATGCCCACCGCCTCGGCTCCGTCAGGGGCGATAAACGCGATTTCGTCCTGGAACCCCTTCTGCTTCCGCAGCACGGGGATGATGTCCTGGTCGAAGAGTTGGGTGAACTGCGCCGCGCCACCCGGCTTGAGATGGAAGGAAACACTGCGAGCAAACATGACAACCTCCACGGTTGGTGTGTAAACGAGGAGGCAGATAACCTGAAGTAGTTCAGATGATCTGGGTGACTGAGGGCAGGCCGCAATCCAGTTAACTATTATAGGTTTATTCACTTCAAATGTCAAACCCATCTGCATGACAATTGGGGTGATTAATCGCGGCTAGTTAATCAACACGGAGGACTCGTGGATTTCCCGCTGTGCCTACTGAAAACTCCATCGGCGCGGCGGAGCGACCCGTGCAGAGTCCTGTGCTCAATACTCTTGGCAATGCGGCGAGCGGAGAGGTCGTGCTTGTTCGCGGTGATGCGGACCAGCTGCCCGGGATGAGGCTGCGTGCCTTAGACGTGTGGCCAGCCGTTTCGGCTCTCCGCTGCGTGGGTCAGCCCGTTGTGGTGAGGCTAAGCGGCGCGACGTTCGTAACGATGGTGAAGACCGCCGACCCGTGGAATCGCGATCACACGGCCTGCGGGCGGGGGTGCGATCGGACGCGGCACGGGTGCGTCCTTCTCGATCGCCAAGTGCGTGCGCGATGAGGTGTAGGTACTCGACGTAGTCTTTCAACAGACGGCGGAGCCCGGCCGCGTTGAGAACGAGGACGGGGTCGAGGCACTCTCGCCGAACCGACCCGATGAACCGTTCGACGTGTGCGTTCTGCCACGGAGCGCCTTGGCGCTGTGAGCACTTCCTGCATCCCCAAGCGTCCGGCCATCCGGTGCCCACCGGGGCTTGTCCGTCGACACGTGGTCTGCGGCGAATACGCGTCCAATCCGCCGGTGGCGCACCGCCCGCAGCGGCCACCATGAGTTCGACTCCTTCACTAGCCTAGCTTAGCTAGCGTCGCGCTGCCGTCGACAACCATCTTGCAGCTGCCCATCTTGAACCGTCGAGACGACATCAACGTTGAGCTCGCTTCGGTCCGGCATGTTATTTCCCCTCCAGCCCGATGGCGTCGCGGTGCACGGCCAACGACTCATCACCAGATGCCACATCCGCCGGGGCGCGGCGAAAATGGAGCGGGTCTCGCAGGTTTTGCAGCTCCCTGTAGTAGTAGAGCGGGGTTGGCCGGTTTCGCGTGAATTTCAACTTCTTGAGAAACTCAATTTCCTCGGCGGTCGCATCGCCCCTCAGAGAGGGATCCTGCAGGAAGGCTTGGAGCCCCGGCTCTTCGGTGACGGGTGGGACGTGTTCCCGTTCCACGAACTCAAATTTTTTCGGGTGCCCGGGCGCGAGGCGGCGGTTCAGGACGATCTCCATCGCGAACGTCGTGAGGTCGATGTCCCACGATTCGATCAGCGGATCCAAGAACGTGACGCAATTTTCGGGCGAAACGTTGAAGACATCCGTTTCCAGGAAGTCAAGCACCATGACCCGCATCTGCTCATAGCTTCGGTCGCTGAGTCGAGCGACGAGACGGAGCCAGTTTTCATCGTTCCACTCCTGTTTCGTCACTCGCTTGGCGACGTCCAGCAGCTTCTGGGTGACGAGGCGTTCGAGGGCGCCAAAGGGCTCCTTCTCGAACATCGGACGGATGGGCTGCGCGTTTCCGGAAGCGTACTTGCGAAGAATCAACTCCCGTACTTCCTTAAACAAGGGCGAGGGTGGGTCCGCCAGCTTTCTCTTCAGGGCGTCCATGCGGATGAGATCTGCCAGCGTGGCTAACCTCCCGGCAGGAAGCCGCAAGAAGGTCTCCATCCTGTCGTAAATGTCGGTCCGCCCGGGCGCCGGTGGCGCCTTCTTCCCTGTCAGTAGTTGGGAAATGTAGGACTCGGTTACTTGGGCCGCCGCCGCCAAGTCTCTTTGCTCGGTCCCCAATTCTCTGAGCCGCTGGCGGATGAGGAGCGGGAAATCCACAGGAATTCCTCCGTTGCTGATTAACTTGATTGATTAAGCAACTTGGACGATGGCGACATTGTCGCACATTATACTTGACAACCATAGTTAATTAACCGATACTGATTAACAGGATCGCAGCCTACCCTCGATCCTTCAGATGCTCTGAACTAAGTCGGGTTATCTGGTCCCTCCTCTTAGGCACGCCAACCAGGAGGTTGACATGTTTGCTCGCACCGTTTCCTTCCATCTCAAGCCCGGTCGCGCAGGAGAGTTCACCCGGCTCCTCGACCAGGACATCATCCCCGTGCTCAGAAAGCAGAAGGGCTTCCAGGACGAAATCTCGCTCGTCGCCGCCGGCGGAGCGGAGGCGATCGGTATCAGCGTGTGGGACCTGAAAGAAAACGCGGAGACCTATGCCCGGAGCGCGTATTCCGGGGTGCTGAAGGCACTGGACACGGTGGTGGAGGGCACGCCTCTGGTGCAGACGTATGAGGTGTCCAACTCGACCTTTCACAAGATCGCCGCTCGCGCGAGTGCCTGGAGCTGATACGTCCGGTTCGTCCGATGGGGGCGGCCACGGCCGCCCCGTGAGTTCGGCGGGGAAGTCCCGCCGCAACTGTATGACGCAGGAGAGGAGAATCATCATGACTCTTGTTCGTTGGGATGCGTTCCGTGACTTGGCCGCGCGCGAGGAGCAGCTGAGTCGGATGCTCGCGGGCTTCTACGCCCGCCCTCAGGAAGACCTCACCCGCGGCGCGTGGGTGCCGGTGGTGGACATTTACAGCAACGGCCAGCACGAGCTGGTGCTGAAGGCCGAGCTGCCCGACATGAAGGAGGAGGAGATCGAGCTGACGGTCGAAGACAACACACTCACGCTGCGTGGCGAAAAGAAGCGCGACACGGAAATCACGGAGGAGCAGTTCCATCGCATCGAGCGCAGTTATGGCTCGTTCGCGCGGACGTTCGCGCTGCCGCCAACGGTCGACGCTGGCAAGGTCAGCGCCGAGTACAAGTCCGGCGTGCTGACGGTCCGGCTGCCGCTGCGCGAGGAAGCCAAGCCTAACAAGATCAAGGTCGCAGTAGCCGCGTAAGTCACTGCAGCGAGGCGGGGTCGAGCAACCCCGCCTCTCTTTTTGCGCGCGGGCGACGCGATCGGAGTAAAAGGAGAAATACCATGGCGGCCAGAAGTGCGCTCGACGTCGATGATGTGGTCGTCTCGAAGGTTCAGGACGGGCACTTACTCTGGATCGTCACCCCCGATCCAAGCGATCGGTTGTCGCTCATGTATCGAGGAAACGATTGGAATGTCCAGTATGCCGTGGCGAGAGGCGCCAGACTCGCTAGCGGCCAAGGCGGCAATCTCTGGTACACCTCTGATGAGACGGCGACGCTTGAATACCTCGAAAGCTTTCGCCGCGATCCGCCCTCCAGAGACGCAGACCGAGAAGTTCGAGAACCTCGTGAAGGCGGGCGTGATCGATCCCACGAAAGTGGTCCGTTCCGCACTGCAGCACGCCGCGTCGATCGCATCTCTGTTGCTGACCATGGAAGCGGTCATCATGCCGCCGCCCGGCATCGCAGCGTCCATGTTCTTTTCCGGAATCTGTGTGATGGGCGCAGGAATGTACTGAGAAGCTCGGTGTCATGAAACAGTTGCGGCGGCCGTCGAACGCCATGCTGGGTCCGTTGCGCTGATTTTGATTCGTGGTGCCGATGGATTGATCCGGCACGTGCGAGGCAAGTCCCCAATCGTGGAGATCACCATCATGAGTGAATACAGAGACGCGGTCGTAGTCAGCCCATCCCCCGCAGAGACGGTGCCGCCCCTCACTTTTGACGAGCGGTGGGCACAGTGGCAAGCGAAGGGGGCGCGCCATGACGTCCGTGTCGCACGGAACAGGCGCCTGATCGCGGCGATCACGTTGACGATCGGAGTGATCATCTGGGCTTCAGTGGCACTGCGCTAAACGATTTCTAAGGGCCCCTTCACTGAGGTGCCCAGAGGTGAGCGGCGGCGTAAAACGATGTTCAGACTCATCACGACGTTGGAACGGGGAACGGCGTCGGATGTGCGCGCGAGGACATGACGACCTGGCTGGACGATGGATGCTCATGAATCCGAACGCGCCATCTGACCCTCGAAACACTAACGCTCAGCCGCCTGAACTGCCCGCGGCGAGACAAGCGGCGTATCCATCGGATCTGGCTGCCCTGGTTCTCACCCGATGGCATGAAGCGACAGCCGCTGGGCAGATCAACCTGCCACCTCCTGCCACGTCTGCGCTCGTCGACATCCTCGCGATCTGTTACCAAGCCACGCTGCTCCGCGAGGAGGGTCGGCCCGTGACCTTTCGCCTCGCCCTCAGCGAGCCTGACGCGTTCGCGCCGGCCGCGGGCCCGCCGTCTGGCCTCCATCGGCTGGTGTTTGCCCGTCCACTACCGTTCGACGAGCACGAACTCCGCAGGCTTGCTCCCGCCGTCGTGTTTTCCCGTTCATTGGTAGGCGCCACGTACGCCGGTGGAGAACCGAAGATCTGGGGTGTCATTCACTCAGGACCGCAGTGGCTCCAGTCGGTCAGGGGCGGACGCGCAACGGATCAGACGATTCCGCCCGTATTGATTGTCGCGGCGACCGGCCCAGGGCGCCTGCTGGTAACTGCTGGCGCTGTGACCTTAGCAGAGCTGAGGAACGGAGCACTCTCAGGCCGGGAGGTGGACGTCTTCCAGGCGCAATGGTTCTACGAAAGGCTGTCGGACGTCGGCCAGCTCACGTGGGCTGCACACATGCGGGACCGTGAACAAGCCGGCGAACCCTGGGCGGAGGTCCACTCGACCTTCGGTGCCGTGCTCGCGGGGCATGTCCTGCGCCGCATCGTCGCGACCATTCGAGCCGCGCAGCATGGGGGAACATTGATTATCGTGCCCCACGGCCGTGTGTCCGAACTGCTCCAGGACGGGCGATATGTGCGCGTGAAGTACGGCTTCACCGATGAGGAGCCCCGCAGACGAGTCGTGACTCTCATGGTTGACATCATGAACGAGCTCGCCCGGGATGAAGGAGCCAACGGTGCGGCGGTTCGATGGAACACCTACGAAGCGAGTCGTGCGCAACGTCTGGGCAACATGGACGAAGCGCTGTTCGAGGTGGCCCACCTGGTAGCCGATCTGACGCGTGTGGACGGCACCGTCGTGATGACCGACCGTCTCGAGATTCTCGGGTTCGGCGTCGAGATCGCAGGGGAGTTGCCGGAAGTGCGCCACGTGGCGCGCGCACACGACCTCGAAGGCGCGGAACGAAAATGGGTTCGAACCGATCGTGTCGGCACGCGCCATCGCTCGGCGTATCGGCTATGCCAGGCCGTGCATGATGCGCTTGCCCTCGTTGTTTCTCAAGACGGCGGTCTACGATTCATTCGCTGGCACGAAGATGGGGTGACCTATTGGGAACAGGTCGCAACTGGACTCTGGGAGGTGTAGGGGCGAACGCAGATCACGCAGCGCTGGCGCATGTTGGTGCTCCTCCGTTTTTGTCGTTGAACCACGTTCGAAGGCGACGTGTGAGTAGTGATCGGTCCGGCGTGCCGCCTGATTACCGTCGCAGTCAACTCGGACGACATCGCTTGGCGAAGCATCTCCAGCTCACAGACCCGCTCGATGCTGCAGACCGATTAGCCCTTCCCGAGCCTGAGCAGCGGGCGGCACCTCGAGGCGAACGCCGACGGGACGACGGACATCTACTTCGGCCCGTCGCCGCTCGAGGGAAAGAACTGGATTCAGACCATCCCAGGTAAGACGTGCAGGATCCGCCGACGATCGTGTGCGAGGACGACGAAGAAGAACAACACGCGACTCGTCGGTACGGTGAAGAAATCGACCGCCACCAGCGTGCCGACATGGTTCTGAAGGAAGGTGCGCCACGTCTGGGATGGTGGCCGACGCCGACGGGGCCGCCGTCGCGAGATCGTCCGCTCGGACACGTTCAGGCCGAGTTTGAGGAGTTCGCCGTGAATGCGCGGCGCGCCCCAGAGAGGGTTGGCGTCAGCCATCCTGAGAATCAACTGCCGGAGGTGCCGGTCCAGCGCTGGGCGTCCGACGATGGTGCGCGAGCGCCGGGCCCAGGACCAGCGGAAGCCGCGGCGATGCAAGCCGATGACGGTGGCCGGGCGCACGACGACCAGGGCCGACGCCCAGTCTGGCCAAAGGCGCCGCAGACCAACCCAGAACAGCCGATCCGGCCAGCGCGCGGCGGGCTTGGGTCGGCGGCGCTGATACATCGCCAACTGCTGCCGGAGGGCGAGGTTCTCGAGCGCGACGGCACGATGTCCGCCAACGAAGAGAGCGACCAGCCGAAGTCCTTGCAGGAGCCGGACGACCATGGCCAACGATGGCGTGCCAGCCGGTGCCGGAAGTGTCTTCGTGGCTCGAAATTCCGACTTTTGGCGAACGACAGGAAGCGCTGCGCGCAGAAAAAGCACCGCTTCCTTCTCGGTGCCGGGCCGTCTCTGCCATCCCAACAAGTTGAGCTGCGCGCGGGCCCGCGTGCGTTCACCGGTCCGCGGATCCAACATAATGGAGACGGAGCAGTGGGACATGTCCGCGAAACTCTACGATCCTGCGTTTCCCGACCACGACGTCGTCCACCGCCTGGATGTCGGCGACGAGGTCCGGAGCAAAGAGGCGTCGCGTGAAGCGGGGGCGTTGCAGACTGCGATTTTCAACAGCGTGAATTTCTCGAGCATCGCCACCGACGCGAACGGGGTCATTCAGATCTTCAACGTCGGCGCTGAGCGGATGCTGGGCTACACGGCCGCCGAAGTGATGAACCAGATCACGCCGGCAGACATTTCCGATCCGCAGGAAGTGATCGCGCGCGCCGCGGCGCTGAGCGTCGAGTTCGGAACTCCGATTACGCCAGGCTTTGAGGCATTGGTCTTCAAAGCCTCGCGCGGGATCGAAGATATCTACGAGCTGACCTACATCCGCAAGGATGGGAGCCGCTTCCCGGCGGTGGTGTCTGTCACGGCGCTGAGAGACGCGCAGGACGCCATCATCGGCTATCTGTTGATCGGCACCGACAATACCGCGCGCAAGCAGGCGGAAGAGGCTCTACTGAAGGCGGGGGCCCTGCAGAGCGCGATTTTCAACAGCGCCAATTTTTCGAGTATCGCCACTGACGCGAAAGGCGTCATTCAGATCTTCAACGTCGGCGCCGAGCGGATGCTGGGCTATACGGCCGCCGAAGTGATGAATCAGATCACGCCCGCCGACATTTCCGATCCGCAGGAAGTGATCGCGCGCGCGAAAGCGTTGAGCGTCGAGCTCGGAACCCCGATTACGCCGGGCTTCGAGGCATTGGTGTTCAAGGCCTCGCGCGGAATCGAGGATATCTACGAGCTGACCTACATCCGCAAGGATGGAAGCCGCTTCCCGGCGGTAGTGTCAGTCACGGCGCTGCGCGACGCGCAGGACGCCATCATCGGCTATCTGTTGATCGGCACCGACAACACCGCGCGCAAGCAGGTCGAAGAGGAGCGGCAAAAGCTCGATCAGCGGCTGCGCGACCAGCAGTTCTACACGCGCTCGCTCATCGAATCCAACATCGACGCACTGATGACCACCGATCCGTCCGGCATCATTACCGACGTCAACAAGCAGATGGAGGAGCTCACCGGTTGCACGCGTGACGAGCTGATCGGCGCGCCGTTCAAGAACTACTTTACCGATCCGGAGCGAGCCGAGGCAGCTATTAAGCAGGTGCTCAGCGAAAAGAAGGTCACCAACTACGAACTGACCGCGCGCGCCAGGGGCGGCAAGCAAACCGTGGTGTCCTACAACGCGACCACCTTCTACGACCGGGACAGGACTCTGCAGGGCGTGTTCGCCGCCGCACGCGATGTCACCGAGCGCAATCGTCTGGATCAGGTCCTGCTCGAAAAGAACGTCGAGCTGGAGAGCGCCAAGTCCGTGGCGGAACAAGCGAACCTCGCCAAATCGGATTTCCTGTCCAGCATGAGCCATGAGCTGCGCAGCCCGCTCAATGCGATCCTCGGGTTCGCCCAGCTGATGGAGTCCGACTCCCAGCCGCCGACGCCTTTCCAGAAAGAGAGTATTGCCCAGATTCTCGTTGCGGGATGGCATCTGCTGAACCTGATCAACGAAATCCTCGATCTCGCGGTGATCGAGGCCGGGACGGTCTCGCTGTCTGGAGAATCGGTGTCGCTGGACGAAGTCATGCTCGAGTGCCGGGCGATGATGGAACCGCAGGCGCAGCAGCGTGGCATCAGCATGACCTTCCCCGAGTTCGACAACCCCTGTTTCGTCAGTTCCGATCGGACTCGGTTGAAGCAGATTCTCATCAACCTGCTCTCCAACGCGATTAAATACAACAAGGTGCAGGGAACGGTCGTCGTAGACTACACCGTGATCGCCCCGGACCGCATTCGCATCAACATCACGGATACCGGTGCGGGATTACGTCCGGAAAAGCTGGCGCAGCTGTTCCAGCCGTTCAATCGTCTCGGACAAGAGGCCGGGGGCGAGGAAGGCACGGGCATCGGCCTCGTCGTGACCAAGCGCCTGGTCGAACTGATGGGGGGCGCAATCGGCGTGGACAGCACCGTCGGGACGGGAAGCGTGTTCTGGATCGAACTGATCTCGGCTGCTCCACCGCAACTTGCCCTTGAAGAAGGCGAAGCTGCCGTATACGGCCCACTGCACGTGCCGCACGGCGCGCGGCTGCGGACCCTGCTCTGCGTAGAGGACAACCCGGCGAACCTGAAGCTGGTTGAGGAACTCATCGCGCGCCGCCCCGATCTGCGGCTGCTGACCGCGGTGAACGGGACTCTCGGCATCGAGCGCGCGCGCGCCTCCCAGCCGGAGATGATCCTGATGGATGTCAATCTGCCTGACATCAGCGGGATCGAGGCGATGAAAATCCTGCGCGAAGACCCGGTCACCGCGCACATCCCCATCGTGGCCCTCAGCGCGAATGCCATGCCGCGCGACATCAGAAAGGGCCTGGAAGCAGGCTTCTTCCGGTACCTCACCAAGCCCATCAAGGTCAACGAGTTCATGGACACGCTGCGCCTGGCGCTGGAATTTGCCGAACATCGGGCCGCGGAACACCGGCGGCCAGTGGAAATGGATCGCTTCACGCTGGCCGGCACGGTGAAGGCCGAGCCGCCTCCCGCCCCGGCGGCCCGCACGACGGGGCTGCGGATCCTTGTCGCCGAGGACCATCCGGTGAACCAGGAGGTGGCGAGGCAGATCCTGCAGCGGCTGGGGCATCACGTCGTGGTCGCCGCGGATGGGCGCGCGGCGCTCGCCGCGCTCGCGCCGTCTCGGCGCGGGGCGTTCGATCTCGTGCTGATGGACCTGCAGATGCCGGAGATGGGCGGGCTCGAGGCCACGGCCGCAATCCGCGACGCCGAGCGCGCCTCGGGGACGCACCTTCCGATCGTGGCGCTGACCGGGCACGCGATGCAGGACGACCGCGAACGGTACCTGGAGGCCGGCATGGACGGGTACGTCACGAAGCCGATCGACGCCGTCGAGCTGGCCCGCGTCATCGACCAGGTCGTGTCGCCCGCTGCAGCGCCCGGGACGGTCCCCGCGGCGGCAGTCCCGGTGGCGCCGAGCGTAGCAGGCCGGCCCGCCTTCGACGAGCGGGTCTTCCGTGCGAGGCTGGGTCACAACGCGCGACTGTTCGAAAAGATGGTGCGTCTGTTTCTCGAAGACTGCCCCGCCCGGATGCGAGCCATGCGACGCGCGATCGCCGCCGGCGACGGCGAGGCGCTGCGCGAGCCCGCGCACGCGTTGCGGGGCGCCGCGGCAAATTTCGCAGCCGCTCCGGTGGTCGAAGCCGCACAACGACTCGAGCTCCAGGCTAAGAACGGGGAACTTTCTCAGTCGCTGGCGGCGTACGATGTGCTGACCCGTGAGATGCAGCGCCTGCGGCGGGCGCTCCGCCGCGCCAGCGTTCGGCCGCGCGCGACCGCAGGCCGCAAGCGGCAGAGGAAGCAGGGCCATGAGCAGGATCCTAGTCGTCGAAGATGACCGGTCGACGCGTCAACTCCTGACGGAAATGCTGAAGACCGCCGGATTCTCGGTCACGTCGGCGAAGGACGGCGTGGACGCCCTGAAACGCCTGCGCGCCGGCTCCTACGATCTGATGCTCCTCGATGTGTGGATGCCGAAGATGAACGGGCTGGACGTTCTGGCCGCGCTGCCCAGGGAAGGGGCGCGCCCGCGAGTCGTCGTGATGACCTCGGACGACACGCCGGAAACGCTGCTTCGGGCGGTCCGTGAACAGGCGTGGCGGTACGTGGCGAAGCCCGTCGAGCCACAGGCGCTCGTCGAGCTCCTGCGCGAGGTGCTGGCCCAGACCGCGGTGGCGCCCAGGATTGAAGTGGTGTCAGCGCGACCGGACTGGGTCGAGTTGCTGGTGCCGTGCGAGCGGGCGATGGTGGATCGAATCGAGAGCTTCATGGCGCACCTCGAAGGCGATCTAGCGGTCGACGTCCGGGAGTCGATAGGCTATGCGTTTCGGGAACTGCTGATGAACGCGATCGAATGGGGCGGAGGGCTCGACCCTTCCCGCACCGTGCGGGTCGCTTTCCTCAAGGCACAACGGATGTTGCTCTATCGCATCGCCGATCCTGGTCCCGGCTTCAACGTGGAGGGGCTGTTGCACGCCGCCATCGGCCAGCCGGAAGACGATCCGACGGCGCACGCGATCGTGCGCGAGGAAAAAGGGCTGCGACCGGGTGGATTCGGGATTCTGACCGTGCGTGCGAAAGTCGACGAGCTGCTGTACAACGAAAAGCGCAACGAGGTCGTGTTCGTGAAGTATCTGGACTGACGCGCTACAACCATATCCGCAGTTCCCCGCCGTCTCGAGGTCAGGAACCTCCTTCAGGAGCTTGAGCAGCTCGCGCTCGACCGCGAACATTTGGCGGACGTGTTCGACGGTCAGGCGGTGGTCCGCCAGGGCTTCGTCATCCGGAGATCGCGACGCCTTGCCGGCCGCTCATTGCCGCTAGAGCTTGAGGGAGTCCCCTTCTTCAACGAGACCGGCTTATTGACCTCGAGAAAGACGGCCGCATGTAGGTCGACACCGATGAGGACAATGCGAGGGTCGGGTCAAATCGTTGCTCCGACTACGACCAGCTGCGTCAGTATCGCTTTCTGAGCCTCGCCAAGATCCTTTTCCAAGCGGGCTCCTGGGATAAAGGCAGCGGTTCAGGAGACCGCTGCACGACGGGACCTTCAACAACCGGCGGTTCGACTAATGAGGTAGGTTCCACGTTGCGACCATGGCGGTCTCACATGGTTTTGCTCTCCTCGACGGGCGCCAAGTGTGCCGCGACGGCTGGGCTGGCTCAAACGTCGGTGGCACTGTTCGGGCTGAAACGTAATCTTCGAGCGCTTGCTTCTCTGCAACCCAGCTTGCCCTTCGACCCCTGGGGGCGTATAACGTCTGGAGCAGTTCTTGGTCGGCTGCGGTCTCGATGCGCGTCAAAGCGTCGTCGACCGAACCCAGCGCTTGTTCGCACCTGGGGCATCAAGCCGCGGTTCCCACACGACCACGCACTGAACGCCGCGGCGGCACGCCCCGGCGCTTCAGCGCTTCCTTGAATCACCTGAACTTTGCGGAGCGGGTGCTACCGCGCGCCTCGGATCTCTGGATACAGGCGTCGTTGGAGCACCGGCAGCGGCTTCAACGACTGTTTTTCCGGAAGGCGTGGCGTTCAGCGGAAAAGCATTCGATCGAACCGTCGTAACGTCTTCTCTCTTCGAGTACTTACGGCCGCTTCAGACATCGAATGAAAATTTGGTGGCCCAGATTTGTCCCAGATGGAACCCACTGACGAGTTGGATGCAGCAAATCGAGTATTTCAGAACCGCTGCATAGCGGTTTGCTAAGGTTGCCGGGAAATCACAAAACGGGCCGGAGTCTTCGAGACTTCGCGGTTTTTAAGATTCAAATTCGAGGGCGCGGTTTGGTGTCGCCACCACGTCCGGCTGACGGGCTTTCGCCATGAATTGTTCGAGGCGTTGTGTCAGAGTCTGTGATTACGATGACTCGTGGGGAGCCCTTGGCTCAGCCGGGAGCGACCGTCTGGGAATCGGCCCGCGCCGAAATCCGGTGGGACGACGGCGAGTTCTTGCTCTCGCGACACATTAGGTCCAGACAGCACACCCACACGCTGACACCCTCGGCTTCGCATCCTTCAGTCGCTAGTGTGGAGCGGCTCGAGCACGCCTAAGGCTGTCCGCATGTCGCTCCTGCAGCGCGCGCTCGCACGCATCGTCGACGTACGGCGGGAAGAAACCGTCACGATGTTGCTGATGTTCGCCTATTCCTTCCTGGCCTTTACGGCGTACAACATCATTCAGCCGCTCACCCGGTCCAAGCTGATCGCTAGCTTGGGCGCCGTGAACGTACCGTGGGTCATTTTCGGCTCTGGCCTGTTCATTGGCGTGCTGATGCTCGGCTACACACGCCTCGTGAGCGTGCTTCCACGACGGTGGGCCCTCCCGATCACCCAGGCAGGCATGGCGGGCGCGATGCTCGCGTTCTGGGCGCTCTTCCAGACCGGCGGTGACTGGGTGTCGGTTGCGTTCTACGTCTGGGGCGCGCTCCTCGGCATCCTGCTGATCAGCCAGTTCTGGACGTTGGCAAACGGTATCTACGATCCGCGCCAGGCGAAGCGGATTTTCGGCTTCATCGGCGGAGGCGTCATGCTCGGCGGGATGACAGGAGCGGGCCTGACGGCTGCCATCATCGAAACGGTCGGCGCGAATACGCTGCTGTTATGGAGTGCACTCACCCTGCTGGCCTGCATGGCCATTGTGGCAGTCATTCTCGGCAGGGAACACCACGCAGCGCCGTCGGCCGCAGCCGTTGGCGAGGAAGAGCGTGGCGTCAGCCTCGCTCGCGCGTTCTCGTTGCTGCGGGAATCGAAGCAGATTCAGCTGATTGCTGCGGTGATTAGCTTCGGGTCGATCGCGGCCCTGCTGATCGAGCAGCAATTGAACATGGCTGCCGAGCTGTTCAAAGGCGCCGGACAGGAAGATTCCATCGGCGCTTTCCTTGCACAGATTCGTTTCTACGTTTCGGTCGCCGCGTTCGTGATCCAGGTCTGGGTGACCCCACGCATTCATCGGTATCTCGGCATCGGGTTTGCGCTCCTCATCCTGCCGACCAGCCTCGCTCTGACGGCGGCGCTCATCATCGTCAACAAAGTCCTTTGGGCTCCGGCCGTGGCCCGCGTCGTCGACCAGTCGTGCCGCTACTCTGTCGACAAGACGACCCGCGAGGTGCTGTTTCTTCCGCTGCCCTCTGAGCTGCGTCAGGACGTGAAGCCATTCGTGGACGTGACCGTCGATCGCTTGTCGCGCGGTCTCGGCGCGCTGATGATGCTCGTGCTGATTCAGCCATGGGGCCTGGCGCTCGCGTGGTATCAGCTCAGCTTCGTCAGCCTCGCCCTCACGATCGCCTGGTATTTTGTGGCGTTTCGCGCCAAGCGTGAGTACCTGGCCTCGTTCCGGCGCAGCATCGCGACGGGCGTGGTGAAGGCGGAAGAGCTGCGGTTGAGAGGCTCCGAACTGTCGACGGTGGAAACCCTCGTGCAGGAACTGGCGCACCCGGACCCGGTGCGCGTGACGTACGCGATTGACGTGCTCGAGTCGCTGGACAAGCGGAATCTCGTGACGCCGCTACTGCTCTACCACGAGTCGCCCAGAGTCCGGAGGCGCGCGCTGTCGGCGCTCGGCGCCGTGCGGAGCGACATCGCCGAGCAATGGGTGCCGCACATCCGCCGCATGCTCAGCGATCCGGATCCCGGGGTCCGCGCGGGCGCCATCGGCGCGCTGTCGACCGTCAGCCACGATGATGCCGCATCGGTTGCGCGCCCGCTGCTGTCCGATCCCAATCCGCGCATCCGCGCGACGGCGGCGGTCGTGTTGGCCGGGAGTACGCGTCCGCAGGACATCGATCAAGCCGAGACAACGCTGATCGAGCTGATCAGCGACACGCGTGACAGCGCGAAGGACGCGCGGCGTGATGTGGCTATCGCCCTTCGGCAGATCAGCGATCCGCGGTTTCGAAGGCTTTTGATTCCGCTCATGTACGATCCGGCGCTGGAAGTGGCAGACGAGGCGATGGAAAGCGTTCACGTCGCCGGCGCGAGCGACTTGATCTTTCTGCCGACGCTCGTCTCGCTGCTCAGAAACCGCCGGCTCAAGGGGCGTGCCCGTGCGGCCCTCGTCGCGTATGGCGAGGCGATCGTCGAATCGCTGGCGTTCTTCCTGAGAGATCCCCAGGAAGACATCTGGGTCCGTCGTCACATTCCAGGGACGCTCGCCCAGATTCCCGCGCAGAAGTCCGTCGATGTGCTTGTCGCCGCGCTGGAAGAGAAAGACGGCTTCATCCGCTATAAGGTCGTGTCGGCGCTGGAGCGCTTGCGTCGGGAGCACCCCGAATTTACGTTCCTGCCAGAGCCGATTGAGCGGCTCGCTGTTCAGGAAGCGCGACGCTCCCTCAACTTCCTGACTCTGTACAATAATCTGTTCGGGAGTCAGAAGCTCTCAGACGACTCGCTGCTCGCGCAGGGCCTCCTGCAACAGATGGCGCGTCTTCGCAATCGCATCTTCAAGCTGCTTACGCTCCTCTATCCGCCAGCCGACGTCGACGCGGCGCGCTGGACCCTCGATCATGGCGACCCACGTAGTCGCGCCAGTGCGTCCGAGTACCTCGATAACCTCCTGTCGGGCCCATTGCGCAAGATGACAATGCCGGTCATCGAGGACATGCCACGCGAAGATCGCGTTCGACGCGCCAACGTGCTGCTCAAGACACGGTCGAGGGACATCGAGGAAACGTTGTTGCAGCTCATCAACGATGATGATCCTGTTACTGCGGCGGCAGCTGTCGATGTCGTCCGCGAGCAGAAGATGTGGAGTCTGGCGGACGATGTGGAGCACGTGCTCGCGCATCGGGATGTACAGGACTGGTACGTTTTCGAAGCGGCGTCGTGGGCGTTGGCCGAGCGGCGGATGCCGGCTGAGCGCCGCCGCGAGCTGTGGCTCGAGCCGCTGCCCGCGGCCGAGCTAGCCAGCCGTCTACGACGACTGCCGCTCTTCGCGTCGGTGTCGGTCGACGAGCTGTTCCGGATTGCCAGCGCGTCGCGGCAGATTCGTCACGAACCGGGGACGGTCCTTTCGCAGGAGGGCTCCGTGCCCACGACCATTCACATCCTCCTCGACGGACGTGTGACGGCTTCCGGACGCGATGGCGCGCCGTCGACGATCGAGGCGCCGTTGGCACTTGGCTTCGTCGAAGCGTTGGCGGGACTGCCGACGCCGGAAACAATCAGGACGAGCGGCCGTGCGGTGACGCTCGCACTGACGGTCGAGGAGCTCCGGACGCTGCTCGCCGACAACACGGATCTCGTGAGCGGCCTCTTCGCCACACTCGCCGAACGCGTGCACGAGTTCGATCGCCCTGTCCATCCGACTCACCATGTACCGGAGTTGGAGCAGCTCGCAGCCGGCGGCCTGACGCCGATCGACCACGTATTCGCGTTGCAGTACGTGCCGCTCTTCTCGCGCGTGTCGGCGGACGAGATGCAGCAACTGGCAGGCATCGCCTTGCCCGTGTCGATGACAGCGGAGTCAGTCCTGTTCCCCGAGTCTGCCGCGCCGGCCTTGTGGTTGTTGCTGACAGGTAAGGTGCTACTGGAGAGCTCCACCGGCCGCCCGCCGATGACCGCGCGCGGTGGCGATATCATCGGCTCGGTGAACACCATGGCCGGCCGAAGCCTCAGCCGATCGGCCAGCGTGGCGCAAAGCGGCGTCGCACTCAAGATCGATCGCGAGGATCTGTTCGACCTGCTCGGCGAGCGGCCGGAGCTGCTGCGTCAGATGTTCGCGGGGATGTTCAAGCGCGATGAAGCCCACTCCGTCGCGGTGCGATGACGTGCAGGTAAGGCTCGTTCCTTAGCACCCAAGTTGGCACAGCGCATTCGCATCCAATCAGTAGAAACTCAGTTTGTAACGCAGCGCGATCCTCCGGCCCAAGCGCCGCGAGCTGGCGCAAGACGTCACGTCGGAATTGGCGGAGCTGTCTCCAGGGGGATTCTGCAGCTTCCGGTGCGAGTTGTCGTCGTTGGGCGGATTGTCTCACGTGGGCGGCCCGCGATGTCCTTGGGGGCGCCTGGTCGCCCGGTTCATCGCGATGGGCTGCTGCCGCAGCGCCAGTTCTCCAGAGCCAGCCAGAATCCAACTCGGACGACTCTTGGCTAGAGTCACCCAGGCGCTGAGACGTAGTCCGCTCGTGCGCAGTCTACTCCCGTCGATTCGAACCTGAGAGGGAGTGGCACCGTGAAGTCGACCGCCTTTATCGCTTCATCTTCGGAGCGCCGTGACGTTGCTTACACAGTCCCAGAGATTCTCGAACAGCAAGACATCGAGGTCACTGTTTGGGATCAGGATGTGATCCAGCCGTCGTCATCGGTGCTCGACGGTCTCATTCAGAGTGTCGACCGGCGTAACGAGCCCCTGTTATTGCTGAGGTTGGTGGACCTGACCGGGATCGAACCGGTGACCTCCTGAATGCCATTCAGGCGCGCTCCCAGCTGCGCCACAGGCCCACGTCGAGGGAGGAACTGCTGATTGTACCAAGCCGCCAGAGCGCGGTCAAACAGGCGCGTCATTGCTTGAAGCCCCGGGCATCCCGCCACGCGTCCTCGGTTTCCCGCAGCCTCGTTCGCAGATCGATCTCGTGCGTCACGCACAAGGCGAGGTCCTCGAGCAGCTTGACCTCTTCGGCGGACCAGGCCCGCGGTTCGTGGTCCACGACGCAGAACGCTCCCAGGGGTTGCCCGCTCACTTCCAGGGGAATCCCGGCATACGCGACCACCGCCAGCTCCCGCGACGCGGGGTTGTCCTTGAACACCGGATCCTTCGTGGTGTCCGGAATCACCAGTGGCGCCCGACGCGCGACGGCGTGCTTGCAGAATGAGTGTGTCAGGGGTGTCTCGCGCAGGGTCTGCCACGGCTCGGACAGCCCGAACGAACTCATGAAGAATTGCCGGTCGCGGTCCACCAGCGTCATCAGCGCGACGGGCACTTTGCAGATGCGCGCGGCCAGGCGAGTGAAACGGTCAAACGCCTCTTCACGCTGGCTGTCGAGCAGGTTCGTGCGCTGCAACGCCGCCAGACGATTCATGTTGTGGACGAGGTCCAGCAGCTCCGACATGGCCGTTCCTTTCCGCGCTCCGCACGTTCGGGGCAGCGAGAGATTATACCTGCCGTGCCGATGCACACGTCGACGCGTGCAGGACCGTCTTGCGATTCACCAGAACAAGCTCCCGGCCTGACGTTCGGGGGGCGCTTGCGTTCGAGCGCAATCGCTCCGCGCGGCTGTGCAAGACTGTGTGTGCCGGTCGAGTCTCGCGGCCGCCCTTGTGCCCGGGGGAGACGACATGCAGACGCCCATATCCTCACGCCTCGTGTATGAAGGCCGCATCTTCGACGTCACCGTCGACCGCGTCCAGCTTCCCCACGGCCGCCAGGCAGACCTCGAAATCGTGCGCCACGACGGCTCCGTGGTCCTGCTGCCGATTGCCGAGGACGGGCGCGTGTTGCTGGTGCGGCAGTACCGGTACGCCGCGGACCGTTTTCTCTGGGAGTTGCCCGCCGGCAGCCTCGAGGTCGGCGAGGATCGCGACGTGGCCGCCGCGCGGGAGTGTCACGAGGAGCTGGGACTCATCGCCGACAGGCTCGAGCGCCTGCAGACGCTGTACCCCACGCCGGGGTTCTGCACGGAGACGATGACGTACTATCGCGCGACGAAGCTGAGGACGCCAGGCCCAGGCGACCCGATCGCGCATCAGGATGAAGACGAGTCGATCGAGGTAGCCGCGTTCAGCGCGGACGAGATCCGCGCGATGATCGCGTCGGGGGACATCGCGGATCTGAAGACTGTTGCAGGACTCCAGTTCCTCGTGTAGCGCATTCAGTGCGTCGTCTGCAGTTCCGGCGCCGCCGGTGCGACGTTCGTGTTGTCCGTCAGCGCGAGCTTCAGCACCTCGTCGATGGACGAGACGAGGTGAATTATCATGTCCTTCCGCAGCTCGGGGCTCAGGTCTTCGTTGACGTTCTTCTCGTTCTGACGCGGCAGGATCACCTCGCGGAGACCGACGCGGCGTGCGGCGAGCACCTTTTCCTTGACGCCGCCGATGGGCAGCACCTTGCCCGAGAGCGTAATCTCGCCGGTCATTGCGACGTCGCCTCGCACGGGCCGGCCCGTCAGCTCGGACACCAGTGCCGTCGTCATCGTCACGCCTGCCGAGGGGCCGTCTTTCGGAATGGCGCCGGAGGGCACGTGCAGATGCACCTCCGCGGTCTTGTAGAAGTCAGGGTCGATGTTCAGTTCGCGCGCGTGTGCTCGCGTCCACGTGAGCGCGGCGCGCGCCGATTCCTTCATCACGTCTCCGAGCGACCCGGTCAGCGTGAGGACGCCCGTGCCAGTCATGCGCGAGGACTCGACGAAGAGCACCTCGCCGCCCGCCGCCGTCCACGCCAGGCCAATGGCGACACCGGGCTTCTTGGTGCGCTCCTCCATCTCCTCGTCGAGGAAACGCGGCGCCCCGAGCATTGCGGCGACCACCTCGCGCGTGACGACCAGCGGCTCGTCGTTGCCCTCGGCCTTCCGGCGAGCGGCCTTCCTGCAGATCGATCCGATTTCGCGCTCGAGGTTGCGGACGCCCGCCTCGCGCGTGTAGCCCAGAATCACGGCGCGCAACCCGTCATCGGTGAAGGAGAGCGACTCGGGCGTGAGCCCGTTGTTGGCCACCTGCTTGTTCACCAGGTGCTCGCGCGCGATCTGCAGCTTCTCCACTTCCGTGTACCCGGGCAGTTCCAGCACTTCCATGCGGTCGCGCAGCGCCGGCGGAATTGGGTCCAGCACGTTGGCCGTGGTGATGAAGAGCACTTCCGACAGATCGAACGGCACGTCGAGGTAGTGATCGCGGAACGTGTCGTTCTGCTCCGGGTCGAGCACCTCGAGGAGGGCCGAGCTGGGGTCGCCCCGGAAGTCGGAGCCGAGCTTGTCGATCTCGTCGAGGATGAACACCGGGTTCTTCGACTCGGCCCGACGCAGGCCCTGGATGACCTGTCCGGGCAAAGCCCCGATGTAGGTGCGGCGATGGCCGCGGATCTCGGCCTCGTCGCGCATGCCGCCCAGCGAGACCCGCACGAACTTGCGGTCGAGCGAGCTGGCGATGGACCTGGCCATCGATGTCTTGCCCACGCCCGGGGGGCCGACAAAGCACAGGATCGGGCCCTTGACGTCCGGATTCAGCTTGCGCACTGCCAGGTATTCGATGACGCGGTCCTTCGCCTTGTCGAGCCCGGTGTGCTCCTCGTCGAGGACACGCTTGGTGCGCGCGAGGTCGATGACCTCCTCGGTCCGCTTGTTCCAGGGGAGGGCCACCAGCCAGTCGAGATACGTGCGCGAGACCGTGTACTCGGCCGCGGCGACCGGCATCCGCGAGAGACGTTCGAGTTCGCGCGTGGCTTCCTTCTTGACGGGCTCGGGCATCCCCACCGCGTCGATCTTCTCGCGAAGCTCCTCGATCTCCTTCTGCTGGTCGTCGTCTTCGCCCAGCTCCTTCTGGATCGCCTTGAGCTGCTCGCGCAGGAAGTAGTCGCGCTGGTTCTTGCCGACTTCCGACTGCACCTGAGACTGGATCTTCGACCCGAGCTCGAGGACCTCGAGCTCCTTGATGAGGATCCGGTTCAAGTTGTCCATGCGGGCGCGCACGTCGAGCGTGTCGAGGACTTCCTGCTTGGTCGAGGTGCTGATGGTGCTCAGGCTCGACGCGATGAAATCGGCGAGGCGGCCGGGCTCCTCGATGCTGATGGCGAGCGTCTGCAGATCGTCGGACAGCAGCGGCGACAGCGACACGACCTTCTGGAAGCTGCTCTTGATGTTGCGCAGCAGGGCGTCGATCTCGAGATGGTCCTGCTCGCGCTGCTCGTCGGCGATCGCCGTGATCTTCGCGCGCAGGTACGGCTTCATCGAGACGATCTCGTCCAGGCGTATCCGGGACAGGCCCTGCACGATCAGGCGAAGGCTGCCATCGGGCAGCCGGAACATCTTGTGGATGTGCGTGGCGGTGCCAACCGCGTAGAGGTCGGCCTGCAGCGGCTCGTCGAGCGCGGGGTCGCGCTGGGTGAACACTCCGATCAGCTTGCCGTTGGCGATGGCTTCATCGATCAGCCGCACCGAGCTCTCGCGCGCCACGGCCAGCGGCATGAACGAGTTCGGAAACAGCACCGTGTCGCGCAGCGGCAGCACGGGCAGTTCGGCTGGAATGACGGGCGAACGATCATCGACCGTGATGGCGATCGCTTCGGGCGCCTCGGGAACCTGGTCGGTGTGATCGCTCATGGCGATCCCTTTGCTGAAACGAGAATGAAATGCAAAGAGGGGTCAGAACCCTTGGTCGCGCAGCGGCGATGGCGGGATCTGACCCCTCGCGGAGCCTGCGGCGGCGGGCCTAGTCTAGCTGGACATGTCCATAAAAAGCGAGGACCCACCCCGGCGCTGCTGCCAGATGCGCTCGCGCTCGGCGGCCTGCTCCCGCGCCTGCTCGCAATCCTTGCAGCGAACCGCGAACGGCAGCGCGCGCAGCCGCGCCTCGGCGATCTCGTCGCCGCACTCGAAGCAGTTGCCGTAGTGGCCCTCTTCGAGTCGCGCCAGCGCCTCGTTGATCTTCGTCAGCGTCTCCGCCTTCATCTGGATCAGGGCGAATTCGATATCTTCCTGGATGTCCGTGTCGGAGCTTTCTCCGGCGTCGAACACCTCGTTGAGCTTGTTCTGCGACCCCTCGGCGCGCACGCCGCGGATCCGCCCCTGCACTTCGCTCAGGATCTCGCTCCGGCGACCTTCGAGGATCTTCTTGAGATCCGCGTAGCGGTTGTTGGTGTTCCGTGCTTTCGTGTTTGCCGTCGCCTTCTTTTTCATGACGCCGCGCTCCTTCTTTTCCACTTACGACGTAAATATGATGCCGACTCCGATGCAAAGGTGCTGCCGCATGACAGACGGCGCACCCGCCTCAGCCATTTGCTTGACCGGCGTTCAATTGAACGGGAATTGTCGAGGACCAGGAGAGCACGCATCGGCAGGCCTTCCGGCCCGACGACACTCTCTTGGCGCGAACCCGCCACCTGCCTAAATACCGCGATAAACGCAGGTTACGGATCGCTTACGCCTCGAGGCCGATCAAAGTCGAGCGGCGCCAGTCCCCCGTTTAGACGCCGCGCGTTTCACAACGGTTCGGCCGCGTCGATCTTGCCTGGTGTCAACTGCAGAGGACAGTTACAGGAAGGCGGAACGTACACGGACTGTGGCGGGGCGACCACACGAACCAGAGGCGGGGATCATACCACAGGTCCCGACGTGTAGTTTCTACGTGACGACGGCCAGCCGTAGATCCTACTGGATTCGCCGCGATCCGGGCGCCGTAAGGCCCTTTCCGGCCAGCAGGAGGCGATCGCGCTCGCTGCCGGTCCGCAGCCACCGCTCATACACGCGGAGCACGTCGCGATTGCTCGAACGGGACTGGTCGCTGATGTCCGAGAGCACGTCGACTACGGGGACGAACTTCTCCGCCAACTCGCCAAAGACATCCGCAAACGCGTCGTCGTGGCTGGCCAGGCGAGAGTAGGCGTAGCCACCCAGGGAGATGTAGTAGTCCAGATCCACCATCCGCCGCTGCAGGCTGTCGCCGAAAAAGCCCGCAAGGAAGAGCGAGTTGTCCGCGATGTGGCGCAGGTCGTCGCGCGTAGGACCGCCCTCGGTGGCCAGGGCTCGGGCCAGCCGCATGCCAAGCGGCTCCTGCGCGTTCATCGGCTCGAGTCGTGCGGGCGATACGAACGAGGCCAGCAGGTTGACGATGTAGTAGACCGTCCAGCCGGATGCATGCAGTTGCTGGCGCTGCATGGCGCCTTCGACCTGCTCCTTGAAGAACTCCACAGGCGATTCGTGTCGGAAGAGTTCGTCTGCCATTCCAGCGCCTCCCGTCGATGCACCTTCGGCCTTCGGCCGTTGCTTACCCCGCGTAGTGCAACTCGCGTTCCGATGGAATGCCCTGAATTTGGCGGAATTATAGGGGCTTACCGTCCTCAGCGCAAGCCGCGGCCGGCGCCAGTTGACGAAACGTTGCCACCGGCTGACGTATCCTAGGCAGCTGCGATGACGTGCCCCCTTTGTTCGACCCGTCCCGCCAAGCGCCGGTGCCCGGCGCTCAACCAGGAAATTTGCCCTGTGTGCTGCGGGACCAAGCGACTGGTCGAAATCCGCTGTCCTGATGATTGCGTGTACCTGGCGTCGGCGCGCCGGCACCCCGCGGCCCCCGTGCAACGTCAGCACGAGATCGACGTCGCGCTGCTGCTGCCGGCGATGACGGGTTTCACCGATCGACAGTCGCGTTTCTTTTTCCTGTTTCAGTCCCTCGCGCTGCGGCACCCGGCCGACCCGTTGCGTCCCCTGGTTGACGCCGACGTCGCCGACGCAGCATCGGCCACGGCCGCGACCCTTGAAACGGCGTCGCGAGGCGTCATCTACGAACAGGCGCCGGCAACATTGAACGCACAGGAACTCTCGACGGCGTTTGGACGGGCGTTCGAGGAGATCGTCGAGCAGGTGCAGGGCCCGCGGACGCCGCTCGAGCGAGACGCCGCCCGGGCGCTGCGCGGGATCGAGGAAGCCGCGCGGCGCGTGGGAGCTATCACCGGCGATTCGCGCACCGGGTTTCTGGGCCTCGTCGGCCGGGTCCTGGGCGCCCGCAACGCGCAGGCCGGAGAGTCGCCGCGGCAGCCTGGCGCGTCTATCATCCTGCCCTAGCCCAGGTTTTGCGCCCGACCGGCCGGGCCTGCTATAATCCGGTGTTTGCCCTGAGGCCGTCGGGCCCCAGGTGAAGGGTACGGAACGAGAACATGGCCAAGCGCTGCGAGATTTGCGACAAGGGCCCCGTCGTGGGCCGCACCATCAGCCACGCACACAACGTCCGTCCGCGCCGGTTCGAGCCGAACCTCCAGAGGGTACGCGCCATCGTCAATGGCGGCGTTCAGCGGCTCCGCGTCTGCACCCGCTGCCTGCGCTCGGGCAAGGTCGTCAAGGCCGCCTAGGCCGTCGAAAGCGTCCATGCGCGAGGCTGTTCGGACCGACAAGGCACCGGCGGCCATCGGTCCGTATTCGCAGGCCGTGCGCATTGGCAACCTGCTCTTCTGTTCTGGCCAGATCCCCCTCGACCCGGCCACGGGCCAACTGGTGACCGGCGACATCGCCGCGCAAACACGCCAGGTCTTCGCCAATCTCGGAGCCGTGCTGGCAGCAGCCGGCGCCAGCTTCGACCATGTGGCTCGCACCACTGTCTACCTGGCCGACATGAACGAATTTGGGGCGATGAACGACGTGTATGGGACGTTCTTCCGCGCACCTGCACCCGCCCGCTCCACGATTCAGGCCGCCGGCCTGCCGAAGAACGCGCGCGTCGAAATCGACGTGATCGCGGTGGTCTAGCCTCGCCAGGCGCTACCGCGCCGCCGCCCGCTCGACGCCGATGACCCCTTCAACCGTCTTCAGCGACTTCATCACCTTCTCCAGGTGCTTGAGGTCGCTGATCTCGACGGTCATGTCGATGCGGCCGCGCTGGTCGGCGTCGGTGGTCGCCTCGACGCTGGTGATGTTCGTGTTGATGTCGGCGACCTTCGCGCTGACGTCGGCCAGAATCCCGCGGCGATCCTCGACCTGCATCGTCAGCTTGACGACGTAGCGGGCCTCCTCGATGCCCTTCTCCCACTCGACGTCGATGCGCCGCTCCGGATCGAACAGCAGGTTCACGACGTTCGGGCAGCTGGCCGTGTGGACGGCCACGCCCTTGCCGCGGCTGATGTATCCGACGATCTTCTCGCCGCGAATCGGGTTGCAGCAGCGCGCGCGATAGACGAGCAGGTCGTCGACACCGCTCACTTTGATGCGGTCCTCGCCCAGGCGCAGCACGCGTTTGACGGCCGAAACCACTCGACCGTCCGGCGCTTTCTCCTGCAGCTGCTCGCCTGGCACGAGCTTGGCGAGCACCGTACGTGGCGGCAGCTTGCCATAGCCGATGGCCGCCATCAGTTCGTCCGCCTTGCCGCCGCCGTACTCGTCGGCAAACTTGCGGAACGCCTCGGTCTCGATGAGCGTCTTCGGGTTGAGGTTGAACCGCCGCGCTTCCTTCTCGAACAGCTTCCTCCCCAGATCGATGCTGCGGGCCTTCTCCTCCTGCTGCACGAAGTGGCGGATCTTCTGCCGTGCGCGCGAGGTCACGACGAAGTTCAGCCAGTCGCGGCTCGGCGTGTGGCTGGCCTGCGTCACGATCTCGACGATGTCGCCGTTCTTCAGTCGTGTGCGCAGCGGCACCATCTTGCCGTTCACGCGCGCTCCGACGCAGCGGTGCCCGATGTCGGTGTGGATCGCATAGGCGAAGTCGAGCGGTGTCGCGCCCCTGGGCAGCGCCTTGACCTCGCCTTTCGGCGTGAAGATGTAGACCTCCTCCGGGTAGAGATCGATCTTCAGGTTGTTGATGAACTCCTGCGGGTCGCGGATCTCCGTCTGCCACTCGAGCAGCTGGCGCATCCACTGGAAGTACCGATCGTCGCGCTGGTCGCCAACGCGGCCTTCCTTGTACTTCCAGTGCGCGGCGATGCCCTCCTCGGCCTGCGCGTGCATCTCCTCGGTGCGAATCTGCACCTCGAACGGCGCCCCGCGCTCGCTGACGACGGAGGTGTGCAGCGACTGGTATCCGTTGGGCCTCGGCATCGCGATGAAGTCCTTGATGCGGCCGGGCACTGGCGACCAGGTGTTGTGGATGATCCCGAGGGCGGCGTAACAGTCCTTCACCGACTTGGTCAGGATGCGCAGCGCGATGAAGTCGTAGACCTGGTCGAGGTCGATCTTCTGCTTGTTGAGCTTCTGCCAGATGCTGTAGAGGCGCTTGATGCGGCCGTCGATGTGTGTGTAGGCGACTTGCGCCTCGTCGAGTTTGGCGGCAATGGTGGCCTTCAGCTCATCGATGTAGCTTTCCGATACCCGGCGCCTGGCGGCGACCCTCGAACGCAGGGACTCGTACGCCTTCGGCTCGAGGTACCTGAAGCACAGCTCCTCGAGCTCGTTTTTCAACAGGCTCATCCCGAGCCGGTTTGCGATGGGCGC
The DNA here is from genome assembly GCA_963806705.1 of Vicinamibacteria bacterium. Classification (GTDB taxonomy): domain Bacteria; phylum Acidobacteriota; class Vicinamibacteria; order Vicinamibacterales; family JAENWD01; genus JAENWD01. The sequence goes on along the minus strand of CAWDZE010000004.1, from coordinate 481,570 downwards.
GTAGATGTCGAGGGTCTCCTGGGCGATCTTGATGCGCCGCTCCTCCGGAAGGTGGTGGAGCGTGCGCATGTTGTGCAGCCGGTCGGCCAGCTTGACGATGATGACGCGGATGTCGTCGACCATCGCCAGGAGCATCTTGCGGAAGTTCTCGGCCTGGCGCTCCTCGCTCGACGAAAACGGGATCGTGCTGATCTTGGTGACTCCCTCCACGACGTGGGCGACTTCCGGGCCAAACAGCTCCTCGATGCGCTCGATGGTGGTCAGGGTGTCTTCGACCACGTCGTGGAGCAGTCCGGCGGCCACCGCCACCACATCCAGCCGCATGTCCGCGAGGAAATCGGCCACTTCCAGGGGGTGCACCATATAGGGCTCCCCCGAGTGGCGCACCTGTCCCTTGTGCTCGAAGGCCGAAAACACGTAAGCCCGGCGAAGCAGCTCGAGATCGGCGTCGGGGTTGTACCCGCGGACCTTCTCAACCACATCTTCGAAGCGAATCATGCGCGGTGGTGTCTAATACTCAAGGACGGGGTCTCGCCACATCTTCTCATGGGGGCCTGTCAAAGGCGGCTTGACCTTGGTTTTTTGGGTTCACTATACTGGCCCGGTTTCGGCATTTCCGGCGGCCCGCTCGGTGCGTGCAAACACGTCATGATGACCGGCTCGTTTCGTCAGGCAAGTCAAGGGGGATATTCGATGCGGACCCGCTCCAGGGCAGCGCTGCTCTCTGCCGCAGTCGCATTGGCCGGCATGAGTACTTCGGCGTGCGGCTACATCAGCGTTCTGAAGGCCCAGATGGCCTTCAAGGATGCGAATCAGGCGTACCAGACGCAGGACTACAAGAAGGCCATCGAAAAGTACAAGGAGGCGCTCGAGCACAAGCCCGACCTGTCGATGGTCTACTTCTATCTCGGAAACAGCTACGACAACCTGTACAAGCCCGCCCGCAAGGGCGAGGCGGCAAACGACGCCAACTTGCAGGAAGCCATCAGCTACTACAAGAAAGCCACCGAGACCATCACCGACCCCAAGCTCCGGAAGCTTTCGTACCGAGTACCTGCTGGCGGCCTACGGCAGCGAAAAGCTCGACGACCCTTCCCAGGCCGAGCCCATCGTCAAGAAGATGATCGAGATGGAACCGGACGAGCCGAACAACTACTACGCCCTGGCCAAGATCTACGAGAACGCCGGCAACTACGAGGAAGCGGAGAAGATGCTGATCGCGGCGCGGGACCGGCGGCCGAAGGACGCGACCACCTACATGCAGCTGGCGGCGTTCTACAACAGCCAGGGACAGTTCGACAAGACCATCGAGTCGCTCGAAGCGCGCGCGGCGGCCGAGCCGAACAACCCCGAGGCGTACTACACGATAGCCACGTTCCTCTGGGACAAGACCTTCCGCGACTTCCGCCTGAAGGAGCCCGAGAAGCGCGCCTATCTGGACAAAGGCGTCGCGGCCACCAACAAGGCGATCTCCATCAAGGGCGACTATCTCGAGGCCATCGTCTACAAGGGCCTCCTGCTCCGCCTGCAGGCGAACATGGAGAAGGACCGCACCAAGCAGCAGGAGCTGCTCAAGGAAGCCGATGCGCTCCGCGATCGCGCCAAGGCCCTGCAGAAGGCGAAGCAGGCGGGAGCCGGCGCCTAGGGCGCCAGGCGGCCAGAGAAAGACTCCGTCGGATGTCCGCCGGGGTCGGTCGGGCGACAAACGGGCGGTTCGTCCCAGGGGCGGGCCGCCCGTCTTGCTCTTGCGAGTCCTCGCAGCACCACTCCTAGTGCAGGATCAAATCCCCGTCTTCGTCCGAGGCGTCCACTTCGGCGGGCTCGAGCTCCAGGTCGACGATCTGAAGGGCGGCGTTGAGCTTGTCCTGGGCCGCCACCACGAGGCTGTTGACGGCCTCCATGACCTGCGGGTCGAACTCGAAGACGCAGTCACGAGGGACCATGTGCGAGGCGCCCTCGGGCTGCGGCAGGGGCTGGTCGAGGACGACCTGCCCGCTGGCGCCGTCCACGGCGACGGCCGTTGCGGGACGAAGCCGCGGAAACGGGCCGGGGTCTTTGACGAGGACGAGCTTTCCAGACTTGGACATGAGAACCAGGGCAAAAACGAAATCGGCCACCCGGCCTGAGGCGGGGTGGCCGAACGGGAGTCCGGTATTGACGGTCGGTCAGTTCGAACGGGGCGCGGCCTGCCCGGTGGCTTCCGCACGCATGCCATCGGTGACGATGCCGACTTTCTGCACGCCTGCGCCCTTGGCCGCGTCGATGACCGCGACGATCTCGCCGTACCGCAACGAGCCGGCGCCGGCGATGAACATCGTCTTGTCCTTGCGCTGCTCGAAGACCTCGCGCAGCTTGTTCTCGAGGTCGGCGATGGTGGTGTCCTGCTTGTTGACCGAGATCCGGCGATCGGCCGTGTACTCGAGCACGATCTGCGGCGTCGGGTCGTTCTGCGGCTTGGACTCCGCCTCGAGCGGCAGGTTGATGTCCACGCCCTTCTGCGTCAACGGCAGCGCCGCCATGAAGATGACCAGCAGCACGAGCAGCACGTCGATCAACGGCGTGACGTTCATGTCCGCACTGACGTGCGGGGTTTCTCCGACGACGACGGCTTCGGCGCCGTGGTGCTTGTGTGCGTGACGCATCAGTTTCCTCCCGTACTTCCGGCCTTCGTGCGCTTCTCCGTGATGAGGCCCATGTCTTCGATCTGCGCCTTGCGCAGCGCGTCCATGGCCGCCATCACGCGGCCGTACGAGGCGTCTTCGTCGGCCTTGATGAGGATGATTCGCTCCTTCTTGTTCTCGAGCACCTCGGTGACCCTGGGCGCCAGATCGTCATCAGCGATCTCTTTGGAGTTCAAGTGGAACCGGCCGTCGGCGGTCACGGCTACCACGGTCTGGTCCTGCGTCTCCGGCTTGTCCACGGTGTTGGAGGCCGTGGGCAGCTTGACGTCCACGCCCTTCTGCAGCATCGGCGCGATGATCATCATGATGATGAGCAGCACCAGCATGACGTCGACAAGCGGCGTGACGTTGATGTCGGACTTGACACCACCTTTGCCGCCCAGATCCATTGACATGGCCGCACTCCCTCTAATCGGCGCCAGGCACTGCTAGGAGCCTGACGTAACCGTACCTGGCACCGTCACACACTAGGCCGTCTTCTTGATGAAGTAGTCGACCAACTCCGAGGACGAGTTGTCCATTTCGACGTTGAAGTAGTCGAGCCGGCCTGTCAGATAGTTGAAGAACCACACCGCCGGGATCGCGACGACCAGCCCGAGTGCGGTTTCCACGAGCGCCTCGGAAATACCGGCCGAGACCGCGCCGATACCGCCCGAGCCGGTGGCCGCGATGCCCGCGAAGGCGTTGATGACGCCGACGACGGTGCCGAGCAGTCCGACAAACGGGGCCGTGGTTCCGATGGTGGCGAGCGAGTTGACGCCCTTCTTGAGGTCCGACTGGGTGAGCGCGGTGGCGCGCTGAATCGAGCGACGGACGCTGTCGACCAGGTCCTCGCGGCTCAGGCCGCCGCCGGCTTCCTGCTGGAACTGGTATTCCTGCAGCCCGGCCAGCACGACCTTGGCCAGGTGGCTGTAGCGGAAGTTCTTCGACGCGGAGAGCGCAATCGCATCCTTCAGCCGGCCGTCCTTGAGGTGCTTGGCCACCTGCGGCGCGTACGCCTTGGACTGGTTCCGAGCCTGGGTGAAGGTGTAGACGCGCTCGATGGCCACGCCAAACGACCACATGGACATGAAGAACAGAATGAACGCCACGCCCTTGGCGATCCAGCCCATCGTGTGCCACATCTCAATAAGATCCATCGCTCGCTCCTTCGGAAGAAAATTTGCCGTTCAGTGACGGGTAAGCCTGTCGTTACTGCAAGGTGAACTGCACCGTGACCGTCATGATGACCGGCACCGGGACGCCGTTGAGCAGAGTCGGCGTGAACTCCCACTGGCGCACCGCGTCGAGCGCCGCCTGATCGAGCAGGGGGATCGAACGGAGCACTTTGGCTTCCTGCACGCGGCCGTTGGGGCCGATGGTCGCTTCGATGATGACGATGCCCTGGACGCGCGCGGACTGCGCAATCGGCGGGTACTGCGGCCGCACGTCGCGGGTCTTGGTCGGCGGCTTGATGTTGCCGCCCACTCGGACGGGCGCCGACGGTGGCGGCGGCGGCGGTGGCGCTTCCGGCAGACCGCCGACGACTCCGCCGACCACACCGCCTTCGACGCCGCCGACGACACCTTCAAAGCCGGAGTCGATCGTGCTTTCGGCCCGGATCTCCTTCGGAGCTTCGATGGGTGCGGCGTTCGGGTTGACGTTGCTCGGTGCGACTTGCTGCACGGCGGCGGCTGGTGGCGGTGGTGGCGGCGGTGGTGGTGGCGGTGGCGGGGGGGCGGCTACGAAGGCCATCATCGACGGCACCTCGGGCAGCCCCTCCATGGCCATCAGCGGGATGATGATGATGGCCGCGACGAGGACTGTGTGGACAATGATGGACAGCGGAACCGTATACCACTTCTGGCCGCCTACCCGGATCGAGGGGTCGACAACATCGCCGAACATTTCGCGTGGCACGAGCGTCTCCTCCTGCTGACCGTCTTCGTTCACCCGTCCCGCCACGACCGCCTGCGATGACGAGCGTCTCCGGCCCGCCGCGCGCACCACGCGGCAGACTTCACAGAGTACCAGATTAGACACCACCCGGACGAAATCGACTCAAGGGCGGTCCGGTCGAGATGGTGTTGCGCAACCGCCGATTCGGGAGCCCCTCGCGTGCCTGACAGATACGTGCGACCCGGCGTCCACGTCGTGCGGCCACTTGCCTAATCCCGGGCAGCCTGGGAAGTACCAGCCCGGACCTTGCGGCCTACGTGGTTTCAACTGGCCGAGAAGGTCGAAAACCTCGGCATTCTAGCGGCCCAAATCCGAGGAAGTCAACAACCACGGGTGTAAATGATTGCAGATTGGAGAATTGCAGATTGCAACCCGTTACTTCTGAATCCGCATCCCGTAGAACGAGCGCCAGACAAACACCAGCGATATCGCGAAAAAACCCGCCGCCAGCGCGCTGGTGAAGCCGGCGCCCTGCTGCGCGGTCATGCTGACCGCCAACTCGACCGCAAGCAAGCCGAACAGCGTGGTGAACTTGATGACCGGGTTCATCGCCACCGATGAGGTGTCCTTGAACGGATCGCCGACGGTGTCGCCCACGACGGTGGCGGCGTGCAGCGGCGTGCCCTTCATCTTCAACTCGACCTCGACGATCTTCTTCGCGTTGTCCCACGCGCCGCCGGCATTGGCCATGAACACGGCCTGGAACAGGCCGAAGAGCGCAATCGACACGAGATAGCCGATGAAGAAGAACGGCTCGACGAAGGCAAACGCCAGCGTCGAGAAGAAGACGGTCAGGAAGATGTTGAACATCCCCTTCTGCGCGTACTGCGTGCAGATCTCGACGACCTTCTTGGAATCGTTTACCGACGCTTTTTCCGCGCCGTCGAGCCGGATGTTGGCCTTGATGAACTCCACCGCGCGGTAGGCGCCGGTCGTGACGGCCTGGATGGAGGCGCCGGTGAACCAGAAAATCACCGCGCCGCCGGCAATGAGGCCGAGCAGAAACGGCGGGTGCATCAGCGAGAGCTTGTCCAGGTTGCTCGACAGGCCGTTGGTCAGCGCGACGATGATCGAGAAGATCATCGTCGTGGACCCGACCACTGCCGTGCCGATCAGCACGGGCTTGGCCGTGGCTTTGAACGTGTTGCCGGCGCCGTCGTTTTCCTCGAGCAGGTGCTTGGCCCGCTCGAAGTCCACCGTCAGGCCATGCTGCTTCTTGATCTCGTCTTTCACGCCGGGAATCGTCTCGATCATCGACAGCTCGAACACCGACTGTGCGTTGTCGGTGACCGGGCCGTACGAGTCGACGGCGATGGTCACCGGGCCCATGCCGAGGAAGCCGAACGCCACCAGACCGAAGGCAAACACCGCCTCGGCCTTCATCAGGCTCGCCAGCCCATAGCCGCTCACCCAGTACGCGATGGCCATCAGCGCCATGATGACCATGCCCAGCCAGTACGCGCTGAAGTTGCCCGCGACCAGGCCGCTCAGGATGTTCAGCGACGCGCCGCCTTCGCGCGACGAGGTGACGACTTCCTTGACGTGCGATGACTCGGTGGACGTGAAGATCTTCACCAGCTCGGGGATGATCGCGCCCGCCAGCGTGCCGCAGGTGATGACCGTCGACAGCTTCCACCAGAGCGAGCCATCGCCCAGGTCCGGAATGAGGAAATAGGACACCGCGTAGGTGAGGGCCACCGAGACGATCGAGGTCAACCACACCAGCGAGGTCAACGGCGCCTCGAAGTTCATCTTCGAGGCCTGCCCGTACCGCGCCTTGGCCACGGCCTCGTTGACGAAGTAGCTCAGGCCGCTGGCGATGACCATCATGACGCGCATCATGAAGATCCACACCAGCAGCTTGACCTGCACGACCGCCTCGGGCACGGCCAGCATGATGAAGGTGATGAGCGCGACGCCGGTGACGCCGTAGGTCTCGAAGCCGTCGGCGCTGGGGCCCACCGAGTCGCCGGCGTTGTCGCCCGTGCAGTCGGCGATGACGCCCGGGTTCCGCGCGTCGTCCTCCTTGATGTTGAAGACGATCTTCATCAGGTCCGACCCGATGTCGGCGATCTTGGTGAAGATGCCGCCCGCGATGCGCAGCGCCGCGGCGCCCAGCGACTCGCCGATGGCAAAGCCGATGAAGCACGGGCCGGCGTACTCGCCGGGGATGAACAGCAGGATGCAGAGCATGATCAGCAGCTCGACGCTGATGAGCAGCATGCCGATGCTCATGCCCGACTTGAGCGGAATCGCGTAGACCGGATACGGCTTGCCTTCGAGGCCGGCAAAGGCCGTTCGGGAGTTGGCGAACGTGTTGACGCGGATGCCGAACCACGCGACGCCGTAGCTGCCGGCAATGCCGACGAGGCTGAAGAGCAGGATGATGGCGACCCGGAACGCCCCCAGGTGCAGCAGCGCGCCGAAGTAGAGCGCGATGATCGCGCCGACGAAGAGCTCGAGCACCAGGATGAACTTGCCCTGCGTGACCAGGTACGTCTTGCAGGTCTCGTAGATCAGCTCGGACACTTCGAGCATCGACGAGTGCACGGGCAGGTTCTTGAGCTGCGTGTAGAAAATCAGCCCGAACAGCAGTCCCAGCACGGAGACCACCAGACCGGACAGAAGCAGCGTGTGCCCGTCGATGCCGCCAAGGAAGCTGACACTGGCCAGATCGGGCAGCACCAGGTTGACTTCACCGCCAGGGGCATGCGCGGGCGCCTCTGCCGGCTGCGCGGCTATCACCGCCGTCGACACGCCGACGAGCATCGTCGCGACCATTGCCCAGATGCGCTGCTTCACGTTCATGAATCGGTCCTCAATACTCAAATTCCCGGGTTCACACGTTCACACGTTCACACGTTCACGCGTTCACGGGTTCACCTTGTTCACGGCTTCACCGGTTCACAGGTTCCCGGTTTGGTGCCCGAGACAAACGCCCGATTATATCAACCATCCGCCCGCCGCACAGCTGGATCCGCCGGCGGCGGTTCGGGGTGGCCCACGACCTGCCCCGGCATCGCCATCCCGCCTGTCAGGAAGATCCGGATGCCGTCTTCGACTGTCAGGTCGGGGAATTGCAGCCGATGCCTCGGAAAGATCAGGACGTCGCCGAGGTACAGGTGATTGGTGGGCACGTACACCGCGGCCATGGGCTGGTGCTGCCCGGTCGGACCGGCCAGAACGAACTCGCGCGTCAGAAAGCCCATCACCATGCCGCGAGCCGGGTCGTCCACGAGCACGACCTTCTTGAATCCGGTTTCGTTGTCGGGCGAAAAGGCGGCGATCAGCTGCTTGACGGGCGCGTAGATCGTGCGAAACACCGGCACCAGCAGCAGCCAGTGCTCCAGCCGCTGCAGGATGCGCCGGCCGATCACGTTGGCGGCCAGAACGCCGACCATCAACACCGCCAGGGCGCCCGTGAGCAGGCCGAGCCCGGGCACGTCGCGGCCGAGCACCCGCTGGTACAGGGGCGCCGTGACGCCATCGACGACGCCAAATCCCCACACCAGCGCGGCGACGCTGACAATCAGCGGCACAGTGACGAAAAACCCGGCGATGAAGCGCCGGCGCAGCCAGGACAGCATCACGACACCAGCCACACCAGGGTCACGGCCGACAGCGCGAGGCGGTACGCCACAAAGGCGTTGAGCGTGTGGTGCACCAGATATCGCAGGAAAAACCTCACAGTCAGGTAGCCGACGACGCCGGACACCACCATCCCGACGACAAACACCTGCATCGTCATCGCGTCCATCGGGACATCGGCCATCGCCAGCTTGGCGCCCTCGAGCGTGGCGGCCCCCACCATGGCGGGGACGCCCAGCACGAACGAGAAGCGCGCGGCACTCTCGCGTGTAAGGCCCAGAAACAACCCCATCGTGATGGTCGCACCCGACCGCGACACGCCGGGGACCAGCGCGGATGCCTGGGCCACTCCGACTGCCAGGGTCTCGAGCAGGCCGAGGCTGTCGGACTGCCGCTGATGGGCGCCGGCGCGCTCGGCCACGACCATTAGCACGCCTCCCACGCCCAGGGTGAAGACGATGACGGCCGGCGTCCGGGCGGCGTCGATGAAGTCGTCGAGCAGGGCACCCACCAGAACCGCCGGAATGGTGGCCAGTGCGATGAACCAGAGCCGCCGCGCGGCCGGATTGGCGGCGGGCGCGAGCAGATGCGGCAGGCCGCCCAGCAACTGTCGGAGATCGTGCCGGAAATAGATGACGATCGCGGTGAGCGTGCCGACGTGGCACGCCACGTCAAACGGCAGGCCGAACTGCTCGGCGTTCCAGCCGAAAAACGAGCGGGCGAGAATCAGGTGCGCCGAACTCGACACCGGCAGGAACTCGGTCAGTCCCTGCACGACGCCGAGCAGCGCCGCTTCGAGCAGCAGCCCCACGCAATGCTCGCGTCAGGAGACGCGCACGTTGCGGCCGCCCTTGCGGGGCCGCTCGGCCACGGCCTCTTCCACCGGCACGGCCGCGCGTCCCGCCGGCGCCTTGCGCCCGCTCAGGATGATCGCGATCGCGGCGGCGATGAAGACTGTCGAATAGGTCCCGCTGATGATGCCGACCAGCATCGCAAACGCAAAGCCGTGCAGCACCTCGCCGCCGTACAGGAACAGCGCGAGCACCGACAGAAACGTCGTGCCCGCGGTGATGACGGTGCGGCCCAGCGTCTGGTTGACGCTCAGGTTGACGACCTTCTCGAGCGGCTCGCGGCGCAGCAGGCGCGAGTTCTCGCGCACGCGGTCGAAGATGACGATGGTGTCGTTGACCGAATAGCCCGTGATCGTCAGGATCGCGGCGACCACGGAGAGCGAGAGCTCGTACCCGAAGAACGCCAGGAACGCGAAGACGACGAACACGTCGTGGAAGGTCGCGGCGATGGCGCCCAGCGCGAAGCTGAAGCGGAAGCGCACGGCGATATACGCCGTGATTCCCAGAATCGACAGCAGCGTCGCGTAGATGCCCTTGCGCTGGAGATCGGCGCCAATGGTGGGCCCGACGAACTCGCGGCCGATGATCTCGGTACTTCGGCAAGCCGGCCTTGTCGAGCGCCGCCTGGATGTCGCGCGACCCCTGCTCCAGCGCGAAGCCCTGCTCGCTGCCGGCCACCTGCGGCAGCCTGATCATGATCTCGTTCGCGTTGGCGGCGCCGTACTGCTGGACGACCTTTTCGCCGGGCAGCGTTGCCAGGGCGCCTCGCACGACGTCTTCCGTCACCGGCTGGCTGAACTTGGCGATGACCAGCGTGCCGCCGGAAAAGTCGATGCCGAGCGGCAGGCCCTTGGTGAGGACCACGCCGAGGCCGGCGAGGACCACCACGAGCGACAGCGCGATGGCGTGCCACCGCCACCGGATGAAGTCGAAGTTCGCGTTGGTGAAGATCTGCATGTGTGCCGCCGCCCTAGATGCTGAGCCGCGCCTGCTTGCGCGACAAGAGCAGCTCGAAAAGCGTCCGCGAGACGAACACGGACGTGAAGACGTTGGTCAGCAGGCCGATGCACAGCGTCGTGGCAAAGCCGCGAATCGGGCCGGTGCCGAACTGGAACAGGAACGCGGCGGCAATCAGGCTGGCCACGTGGGTGTCGAGGATCGTCAGGAAGACGCGGTCGAAGCCGGCGGCCACGGCCGCGCGCGCGCCCTTGGCGGTAGCCAGTTCTTCCTTGATGCGCTCGAAGATCAGGACGTTGGAATCCACGCCCATGCCGATCGTCAGGATGAACCCGGCAATACCCGGCAGCGTCATCGTCGCCTTGAAATAGACCATCAGCGCCAGCAGCACCAGCAGGTTGACGGCCATCGCGAGGATGGCGTTCATGCCGGACAGCTTGTAGTAGGCGAGCATGAACAGCGTCACCAGCGTCAGGCCGGTGATCGACGCCATGATGCCGGCGCGAATCGAGTCGGCGCCCAGCGACGGGCCGACGGTCCGCTCCTCGAGATAGGTCAACGAGGCCGGCAGCGCGCCCGAGCGAAGGGTCAACGCCAGGTCGTTGGCTTCCTGCTGCGTGAAGTTGCCGGAAATACGGCCTTCGTCGGTGATCCGGCCCTCGATGACTGGCGCCGTCACGACGCGCTCGTCAAGCACGATCGCCAGATTCCGCCCCAGGTTGCTGCCGGTGAACTGGCCGAACCGCGTGGCGCCGTCGGACTTCAGATAAAACTGCACCGCCGGACGGTTGTTTTCGTCGATGGACGGGCGCGCGTTCCGAAGGTCCCGTCCGCTCACGACGGGCGTCTTCTTGAGCAGGTAGTACACGACACCTGCAGGAGTCTGCCCGGCGGCCGCCGAAGCAACACCCGGCAGCACTTCGGCGTCGGAAGGCACCATGCCGCCGCTGGCCGTCAGCAGCTGCTCGCGCGTGCTGGCTGGCCCCCCTTCGACCAGCGTCAGCTCCAGCAGCGACGTGGACTTGATGATCTCCTTGGCGCGCGTGACGTCCTCGACGCCTGGCAGCTGGACGAGGATCTGATCCACCCCGCCCTGGCGCGCGACGATGGGCTCGGCCACGCCCAGCTCGTTGACGCGGCGTTCGATGGTGCGGATGGCCTGATCCACGGTCTCCTGGCGGATCTGGTTGGCGATGTTGGCCTTCACCCTGAAGACATACGTGCCGGAGGCACCTGACTCGCGGTTGAATGTCGCCTCGACCTCGGTAGCGGCCTGGCGCAGCACCCCGTCCTGCTCTGCCGGAACGCCGGCGATCTGAAATGACGTCGGGCTTAGAGCGGTCGCCGTGACACCGGCCGCGCCGGCCTTCACGAGCTCCTCGCGCAGCCGCGTCATCGCCGTCTCGGTTTCGAGCCTCAACGCGTCGTCGGTCTGAACCCGGAGGACCAGGTGCACGCCACCTTTGAGGTCGAGTCCAAGGCGGATCTTCTGCGCCGGCGGATAAATCGCCCAGGCGCCAAGCGCCACGACCGCCACGATGGCGAGCACTCTCCAGCGAAGACTCTTGTTCACTGCGCCTTTCCTTCCCCAGCTACCGGCTCCTGGCCTTGAAATCCGACGATGGCCGAGCGCGCGATCTCGAGGCGGATCTTGTCGGCAACCTGCAGTTGCAGCGACTGATCGCCCAGCCGGGTGATGCTGCCGTACAGGCCGCCAGTGGTGATCACCTTGTCGCCGATCTTGAGATTCTGGAGAAATTCTTCGACTTTCTTCTGCCGACGCCGCATCGGCATCAGGATGATGAAATAGAAGATCGCCAGGACAAGTGCAAATGGAACCAGCTGCACCCACGGGCTGACCGTGCCGCCATCAGGGGGCGCGGCCAGCGCCAGCAGCAGGCTGTGCGTGGACATTCCGAAAAGGCTCATGGGCTAGGGCGTGCCACGCTCGTAGCGATCGAGAAAAGTCTCTCGGAACGCGGCGAACCGGCCAAAACAAATAGCCTCCCTGATCGCCTTCATAGTGTCAAGGTAGAACTGGATGTTGTGGATGGAGTTGAGGATCGCGGCGCTCATCTCACCGGCGACGTAGAGGTGTCGCAAGTAAGCGCGCGACCCGGTGCGGCAGGTGTAACACCTGCACTCCCGGTCCACTGGTCGCTCGTCCTCCGCATACTGGGCGTTCTTGATGTTCAGTTTCCCGTCGCGCGTGAACAACTGGCCGTTGCGGGCGTTTCTGGTAGGCAGCACGCAGTCGAACATGTCGACGCCCCGGGCGACGGCTTCAACCAGGTCCACCGGCGTGCCGACCCCCATCAGGTACCGCGGGCGGTCGGCCGGCAGCCAACCGGTGGTCTGATCGACGATGTCGTACATCAGTGGGATGGGCTCGCCGACGCTGAGGCCGCCGATGGCGTAGGCCTCGAAGCCGACGGCGACGGTCCCTGCCGCCGACTGCTCGCGCAGTTCGGGAATCACGCCTCCTTGAACAATCCCGAACTGGGCCTGCGCGGGGGTGACAAGCGGCGAAGGCGCCAGGGCCTGACCGTCAGGTCCGGGGGAGGCCGAGCCCGCGCGGAGAGCCAGCATGCGTGTGCGTCCACGCCGGGCCCAGCGAAGCGTGAGGTCCACCGACGCGGCAACAGCCGGGGGCTCGGCCGGATACGCGAGGCACTCGTCAAGCACCATCGCGATGTCGGAGCCCAGCGCGGCTTGTATGTCCACCGCCGATTCGGGCGAGAGGAAGCGCGCACTGCCGTCAAGGTGGGACTGAAATTGCACACCAGCGTCGGTGATACGACGACGGCCCTCGAGGCTGAAGACTTGATATCCGCCACTGTCGGTGAGAAGGGCGCCGTCCCAACCGATAAAACGATGCAACCCTCCCCTGCGGGCAATCAGGTCCTCTCCCGGTCGCAGGTGCAAGTGGTAAGTGTTGCCAAGGATGATTCGTGCGCCCGCCTCCGCCAGATGCGCCTGGGTCAGCGCTTTGACGGCGCCCTGCGTGCCGACCGGCATGAAGACAGGGGTCTCGATGACGCCATGAGTGGTGGTCAGCCGCCCGGAGCGGGCGCGGCCATCGGTCGCAACGAGATCGAACCCAAAGGACATGACTGAACAACGATGGTAAGGTACCCGCCACCTGTGTCGGACTACAGGCGACGGGTTACGGGTGGGACCAACGTGAAGAAGTTGCGTGTCGGCGTGATCTACGGCGGGCGGTCGGGCGAGCACGAAGTTTCGGTCGCGTCGGCGGCGGCAGTGTTCAAGCACCTCGATCGCAAGCGTTACGAGCCGGTGGCTATCCGGATCGAAAAGGACGGGCGTTGGACGCTCGCCGATCGGCCGCCGACGGCGCTGGCGGCAGCGGAGGTGATCGACCAGGCGCGACTGTCGTCGGGCCATGCGGTGCGCCCGGGCCGCGAGGCGCATCTGGTGAGCTATCCGACCGAGGACACCGTGATCGCCATCGATCGCGCGGCTGGTGGCGATGAGGGCGCGCGGGTGACCGGGCTCGGCCTCGACGTCGTGTTTCCCGTCTTGCACGGTCCGTACGGCGAGGACGGCACGGTCCAGGGCCTGCTCGAACTGGCCAACGTGCCCTACATCGGGGCCGGCGTGCTGGCCTCGGCGGTGGGGATGGACAAGGCGTTCATGAAGATCGCCTTTGCGGCCCGTGGCCTGCCATTGGCGCCCTATCGCGTGCTGCTCGCGCACGAATGGCGCGACCAGCGCGAGGGGCACGCGGCCGCCATCGCGCAGGCGCTCGGGTTTCCGCTGTTCGTCAAACCGGCCAACCTGGGGTCCAGTGTCGGCATCTCCAAGGCCAAGTCGGACGCCGACCTGCGCTCCGCAATCGACCTGGCGTTTCAATTCGACCGGAAGGTCGTGGTCGAAGCCGCGGTGCCGGCCGCGCGCGAGATCGAGGTCGGTGTGCTGGGCAACGAGGCGCCGGAGGCGTCGGTCGCCGGCGAGATCATCCCCAGCCGCGAGTTCTACGACTACGAGGCCAAGTACCTCGACGAGGGCTCCGTGCCGGTCATTCCCGCCGATCTCGACGAGGCCACGGTCGCCGAGGTGCGCCGCCTGGCCGTGGAAGCGTTCAAGGCGGTTGACTGCTCGGGGTTGGCGCGTGTGGATTTTCTGCTGGCGCGCGACACCGGCACGCTCTACGTCAACGAGGTCAACACGCTGCCGGGCTTCACCACAATCAGCATGTACTCGAAGCTCTGGGGCGCCTCGGGCCTGGACTACGCGACGCTACTCGACCGGCTGATCAAGCTTGCGCTCGAGCGCCACGCGGCCAAGCAGGGGCTCCGCACAAGTGCCCTCTGAAATTGACGATGGCCGATTGAAGACTGACGATTAAGGGGTGAGGCGGCGTCTCCTGGTCTCCGGCGGTCTCGCGCTGGCGCTCGTCGCCGACAGCGCTCTTCCTGTGAACGCCCGCTCGGGGCTGACGGGCCTCGCCGGGCTGAAAGTGGCCTACGACGCGCTGCTCGACGCTCAGTTCGGCCGCGCCGGCGACGCGTTGCGGACCGCCTGCGGACCGGCGCCCCGCGAGGCGTGTGAGGTCCTGGACGCCACAAGCCTCTGGTGGCAAATCCTGGTCGACTCGCGCGACACAAGCCGCGACGCGGAATTCCAACGAAAGGTCAACCAGGTCATCGACCTGTGCGAGAAATGGGTCGCTCGCGAGCCGGAGCGCGCCGAGGCGTGGTTCTATCTCGGCGGCGCCTATGGGGCACGTGTTTCCTGGCGCGTCGAACGCGGCCAGCATCTGGCCGCGGCGCGGGACGGCAAACGCATCAAGGAGGCGCTCGAACGCGCGCTGGCGCTCGAGCCGGCGCTCGAGGACGCGCGGTTCGGCATCGGCCTCTACAAGTACCTACGCCGACATCGCGCCGACGACGGCCAAGATTGTCCGCTTCCTGTTGCTGCTGCCCGGAGGCGACAAGGTCGCCGGCCTCAGGGACATGCAAGCCACCGAGTCGCGCGGGCAACTGGTGGCCGGCGAGGCCCTGTACCAACTGCATTGGATCTACTTCTGGTACGAGCGGCAACCGGGACGCGGGCTCGACGCGCTCGAGCGCCTGTCGGCGCGCTACCCGGGAAACCCGCACTTCCTCCAGCGCATCGGCGAGGTGCAGGTGGAGTACTTCCACGACGCCGCAGGCAGCCTCGCGGCGTGGCAACGACTGGCTGACACCGCCGGCAGCAGCGGTGTGCCGCAGGTGGCCGAAGTGCGCGGGCGGCTGGGCGCCGCCGCGCAGCTCGATGCGCTGTTTGAAACCGACCGCGGCGTGTCTGAGGTCCGGCGCGTCATGGCGCTGGCGCCGTCGCGGCCAGTCGGTGGTCTCGCGCGCGCGCACCTGCTGCTCGGCCAGATGCTCGATCGGCTGGGGCAACGGGAAGAGGCCGTGGCTGCCTATCGTGCAGCCGCAGCCGCTCCCGTGCCCAACGACGATCCGGACCGCATCGGCGCGCAGACGCGCCGGGGCCTTTCACGCGCCCCGGACGCCGCAGGCGCGCACGGCTATCGCGTCAGCCTGGCCGGCTGGCGCGCGTTTGAGAGCGGCGACGAGTCGACAGCCGCAGCGGAGTTGAGCCGCGCGCGGACGCTGGCGCCGACCGACGCGATGATCCGGGTGCGGCTTGCGCGGGTGACGGCTCGGACCGAGGCCGATCACGCGCTAGGCGAATTCGACGCGGTCATCGCCTCGCGTCCGCAGGGGACGCCGGTGGCGCTGACGGCTGCCTATCTATGGAGCGCCGAGCTGCTCGAAGCGAGAGGCGCGCGCGCGCAAGCGCTCGATCGATATCGAGCGGCCACGCGAGTGTTTGCCGGCGACTCACGCATGGCCGCTGTTGCGCGTAAGGCGTTGGCGAGGTTGAACGCTGAATGAAGTGTGGGGTGCGGTGCCGTGCCGTGTGCCGAGGTGCCGTGCCGAAGCTTGAAGCTTGTTCGTGCGAAGGCGAAAAAAGTAAGGGGGGCCACAATGCCCCCCTTAGTAATGCCCGACAGCGCTGTTACCGCTTCTTCGCTGCCTTCTTGGCGGTCTTCTTGGCTTTCTTGGCCATCGCTGATCCCCCCTTTCTCGGGTGTAGGGTGCGCGTCAGACCGCACCACGTCGGGTCTCGATCGTTGGCCGCCTGGCCCTCATGATCGCCCGGCGCGGTGTCTTCCGCTTCGGGACCACCTGTGCGCAAGCCTCGCAGCGGACTTGCCTGGTGGTGAACTTGAAGAGGACGTAAGGGAAACGTGCCCTGAAAGAAGTTGGGGGTGACCAACCAGGTCACCCCCGCGCGGCAACGTGTTACCGCTTCTTCGCGGCCTTCTTCTTCGTGGCCTTCTTCGCAGCTTTCTTCGCCATTCTTCCTCCTAGAGTGAGGGTGACTCACTTCACGCCACTGAGCACTTGCGTATCTACTGGTGGCCTGAGCGCTTCCCCCTCATACAAGATGTAGATTATGGATGAGAAAAAACGGTTGTCAAGCACAAACTTTCTCCGAGTGTCAAGACTTGACACCTCGGATGCGCGATCGCGTGTCTTCACGCGGTCGTCGTCGGTGCGTTGAAACCGCTGGCGCTCGCCAGGCGTGACGCGCAACTCGATCGCGCACGCCGTGACGCTCATCCACGCGCGCCGTAAAGAGGTGTGTCGGTCACTCGCGCGCGACACTGTAGGGCGCTACTCGGTGCCGTTCCACACGCGCACGTGTCTGATGACGTCGCCGCGCGAGAGCTTGTCTACGACGTCCATGCCCGCGAGGACCTGGCCGAACACCGTGTACCGGGCGTCCAGGTGCGGCTGCGGCGAGTGGGTGATGAAGAACTGGCTGCCGCCCGTGTCGGCCCAGTCAAGCGCCATGCCGACGGCGCCGCGGAGGTAGGGACGCTGGTTGAGCTCGTCGCGAATCGTGTAGCCGGGCCCGCCTTCCCCGTCTCCGCGCGGGTCGCCGTCCTGCACGACGAAGTTGGCGACGACGCGGTGGATGGTGACGCCGTTGAAGTACCCCGACCGCGCCAGGTCGGTGAAGGACCGCACCGTCAGCGGTGCGTCGAGCACGGCCAGTTCAATCTGGATCGTGCCCTTGTCGGTGTCGATGTAGACGTGGGTCGACACCGGCGGCTCGATGATATCGGGCGATCCGTAGACCGCGCGGTCCACTCGCGTCGGCGCCGGCCGAATCGCCCCGGATTCGTCGCTGGCCGGCTCGAGCTCCCGAAGCAGCTGCGTCGCGCGCAACCGCACCGCCCAGTCCTTGTCGGTGAGGGCGTTGCCGAGCGCCGGCTGGGCCGCCGCCGCGCCGAACTTCACCAGCGCCGCAAGCGCCGCGGCCCGCGCGACGTACAGCTCGTCGCGCTGGGCGGCCACCACGGCCGCCTGCAGCGCTTCCACCGCCCCGGCGGGCTTCAACGAGGCCACCGCTGCGGCCGCCGCGCCACGCTCGACCGGGTCGTCGGCCGTGAGTGCGTCAAGCGCGATAGCCCCTGCACCAGGCGTCTTGCGCGTGGCGAGCGCCGCAAGGACCGCCGCCCGCACGCGGTGATCCGGGTCTCGCGCCATCGGCTCGAGCAGCGGTGCGGCCATCTCGACGGGCAGTTCGGCCAGCGCCGTGGCGACGGCGGCGCGCACGGTCCAGTGCGAATCCGGGTCGAGGCCGGACAAGGTGATGATGAAGCGCTCCGGTTCCGAGCGGACGAGCGCGCCGACGGCCTCGGCCCGGACGCCGGGGGCCCGATCGGTGAGCAGGTCGAGCAGCACGTCTGTGCTCTCCTGGATCCGGAGCGCGCCCAGGGCGCGGACCACTTCGGCACGCAGCTCGTCGTGCAGCCCCCGCACCTTCAGCAGGTCGGTGAGGGGCGTCAAGGCGCGCGCGTCGGCGAGCTCGGCGAGCGCACGGACGGCCTCCACGCCGATGACCGGCGAGTTTGGCGTGTTGGCCGCCAGGCTGCGGAGGAGCTCGAACGCGGTGCGGTCCTTCACCACCCCGAGGCCGCGCGCCGCAAATGCCCTGGTGTAAGTGCCATCGCCTTGCGCGAGCGCGCGCAGGACGGGCGCCGCCTTCGGGTCGCCGACCCGTCGAAGGGCATAGGCCACCGGCCACCAGCGCGTGACCGGCGCACCCTTGGCGTCGAGCACCGCCGCCGCCAGTGGGTCGTACGCCTTCAGTCTCGCCAGCGCGTAGAGTCCCAGGCGCGTGGCCTCGATTTCGGGCGACAGCGGGTGGCCGATTTCGTCGGCGACCACCGACGCCAACGCACCCGCCTTGATGTAGGCCCCGACCATCGCACCTATCGCCGCCGCACCCTCGGTGTCTCCGATGAGTCCCAGCGCTTCGGCTGCCCGGCCGCGAACGATGGGCGAGGCATCCCCGAGAGCGGTGCGCAACGGCAGGATGGCCTCGCGGCGGCCCAGCAGGCCCAACGCAAAGGCGGACATCTGTCGGACCTCGAGCTCCGGATCGCTCGACAGGCGCGCCAGCAGGGGCGCGACTCCGTCGGCCAGCCCGACGCGCCCAATCGCCAGCGCCGCCCGACGGCGCGTCCGTGCCGAGGCATCGGCCAGTAGTGCAATCAGGTTCGGTGCCGGCGGCGGTGGAGCCGCCACGGTCCGGCCGCGGCGGGGCGTCGGCTCGGCGGCCGGCGCGGCGGCCGGCGGATTCGGGTCGCGAAGGACCCTCTGATCCTCGAGGCGGATGATCGTGGCAAGCGGCGGCTCGGTGGGCACGACCACCGGCGCCGGCGGTGGGGCGCTGGCACACGCGCAGAGAACCGTCAACGACAGCGCAGAAACGGTGAGGCGAACGGTCACGGCTTAGGCGATCTCCATGCGGCGCAGGGTGGCCTGCTCGATTCGCGACTCGACGATGCGCACGCCGAGGCCCGGACCATCAGCGGGCACCGCCACGGTGCCGTCCGGACGAATGTCGATCGGGCGGGTCGATCACGTCCGGCTCATAGTACCGCCGGCTGGCCGCGATGTCGCCGGGCAGGCGGAAGTTGGGCAACGTGGCCAAGTGCAGGTTTGCGGCGCGGCCGATGCCGGATTCGAGCATGCCGCCGTGCCAGACCGGCACGCCGTGCGCGGCGCATGCGTCGTGCACGCGAATCGACTCGGCGAACCCGCCGAGCCGACCCGGCTTGATGTTGATGATTCGGCAGGCGCCGGTCTCGAGCGCCTGGGTGGCCAGCCGCGCGCTGGTGATCGACTCGTCGAGGCAGACCGGCGTGGCTATGCGGCGCTGCAGCGCGGCATGGTCGGCGATGTCGTCGTAGTCGAGCGGCTGCTCGATCATCATCAGGTCGAAGGCGTCGAGGCGTGACAGGTGCGCGGCGTCGGCCAGCGTGTAGGCGGCGTTGGCATCGACCATCAGCGGGATCGGCCCGAACCTGCCGCGGAGGCGTTCGACCGCCTCCACGTCCCAGCCCGGTTTGATCTTGATCTTGATGCGCTGGTAGCCGGCGTCTCGCTCGATCGCCACGCGCTCGACCAGTTCGTCGAGAGTGTCCTGAATACCGATCGAGACGCCTGAGGCCACCGGCTCGCCGTTGCCGCCCAGCACCTGCCACAACGGCTGCTGCTGCTGGCGCGCATAGAGATCCCAGGCGGCCATCTCGACGACGCCCTTGGCCATGAAGTGGCCCCGCACGCGCGCCAGCGCCGGAAAGATGTCGCGCGGATGCGCGAAGTCGACCCCGAGGACCAGCGGCGCGATGAACTCGCTGATGACATGCCACGCCGTCTCGGTCGTCTCGCTGCTGTAGTACGGGTTGTGTTCCGCAACGCACTCGCCCCAGCCGGTGTGCCCGCCGCCGTCGACGCGCACGAGCAGGAAGAGGCGATCGTACGAACGGCCGAAACTGGTCTCGAAATGGCGTACCAGTGGCAAGCGCAGGAGGCGGAGTTCGAGACGTTCTACTCGCACTGGACTCCAAGGGGTTCGATCGACGCAAAGTGATCGTCAACCGTCAACCTGCAATCGTCAATTGACCGGGCCGATCCTAACATGCGGCCTTCGGCTTGCTGCCCCGCGAGCCGGCCCGCTATACTCGCCCCACGTTGAAGTTCCGGCACATCAGCATCGAAGGGCCGATTGGCGTCGGCAAGTCGGCGCTGGCCGAACATCTGTCGGGCCGTCTCGACGCGGCGCTGGTGCTCGAGGAGCGCGAGAATCCGTTTCTCGCCGATTTCTACGCGGAGCGTCCCGGCGCGGCCCTGCAGGCGCAGCTGTTCTATCTGCTCGCGCGGCATCGGCAGCAAGGGCTGCTGCGGCAAGCCGATCTCTTCAGTCAGCTCACCATCGCCGACTATCTCTTCGACCGCGACAAGATCTACGCGTATCTCAACCTGGACGACAACGAGTTGTTCATCTACCAGCGGCTGTTCGAGCTGCTGGCGCACGATGTCAGCCCGCCCGACCTGGTGATCTACCTGCAGGCGCCCACCGAGCTGCTGCTCAAGCGGCTGCGCGAACAGGCGCGCGACACCGAGAACGGCGACACGCTAATTCCCAACGCGAACTACCTGCAGGAGCTCAACGCGGCCTACCAGCATTTCTTCTTCCACTACACCGCGAGCCCGTTGCTCGTGGTGGAGACCTCGAGTTTCGGCGCGCGCCCGACCGACGCTATCGTCGACGACCTGATCCGCCAGATCGAGGAGATGACAGGCGGGACCCGGTACTACGTGCCGCGCGCCTGAGCGGCGCTGGCACCTTGCACCCGGCACGACAGTTCTTGTAGTACCCTCGTTGGCTGCATGGCGTGGTTCAAGAAAAGCCGGAAGCCCATCGAGGCCCAGCCCGAGAAGAGCAGCAAGATCCCGGAGGGCTTGTGGGTGAAATGCCCGGGCTGCGCGCAGGTCATCTACAACAAGGACCTGGCGGCCAACCTGCAGGTTTGCCCGAAGTGCAGCCATCATTTCCGGCTCTCGGCGCTGGAGCGGCTTCGCCATCTGTTCGATGACGGCGAGTTCGACGAGCACGACGCCGCGCTGGCCTCGGTCGACCCGCTGGAGTTCACCGACACCAAGCCGTACCGGTCGCGTCTGGCCAGCAGCCGCGCTGCCACCGGCCATCAGGACGCGGTGGTCTGCGGCAGCGGGCTGCTCGACGGCATCCCCACCGAGATCGCGGCGATGGAGTACGGGTTCATCGGCGGCAGTATGGGCGTGGTAGTCGGGGAGAAGATCACGCGCAGCATCGAACGTGCAATCGCGGCCCGTGCGCCCGTCATCGTCGTTTCCTGCTCCGGCGGCGCGCGGATGATGGAGGGCGCGCTCTCGCTGATGCAGATGGCCAAGATCAGCGCGGCGCTGGCGCGGCTCGATCGCGCGGGCCTGCCGTTTTTCTCGGTGTTGACCGACCCGACCACCGGCGGCGTCACCGCAAGCTTCGCCATGCTCGGCGATCTCAACATCGCCGAGCCGAAGGCGCTCATCGGCTTTGCCGGTCCGCGCGTGATCGAACAGACGATCCGCCAGAAGCTGCCCGACGGCTTCCAGCGCAGCGAGTTCCTCCTCGAGCACGGCTTCGTCGATCTCGTCGTCGATCGCCGCGAGATGAAGGCCACCATCGCCCGCGCCATGCGCTTCATGCTCGCCGACGCGCCGGCGTCGCCGCCATCGGTGGTGGCCGTGGCCGCCGTCAATCAGAGAGACACGGAGACAGAAAGCCGCACCGAGGAATTCAAGGTTTGAGTCCCTACCTCATGAGGCCTTCCGCGCGTGTTCTTGTCCTTGTGTCTCTGTGATTGACGACCATGGACAGCCGAGCCTGGCTGGCCCATCTCGAGCAGTTCGGCATCAAGCTCGGACTCGATACCATCACCGCCATCGTCGAAGCGCTGGGGCATCCCGAACGTGCCTGCCCTGTCCTGCACGTCGCCGGCACCAACGGCAAGGGATCGGTCAGTGCGATGGCAAGCCACGCGCTCACAGCGAGTCGCCTGGTCACGGCCCGCTACACCTCGCCACACCTGGTGCGACTCGAGGAGCGCTTCGCGGTTGACGGCCGGTCGGTGTCGGCGGCGTCGCTTGACACGGCACTCGACCAGGTCAGGATGGCGGTCGGGCAGCTGCGGTCGGCCGGGACCCTGAAGGTCGAGCCGACGTACTTCGAGGCCACGACGGCCGCCGCGTTCGTGCTGTTCCGGGCGGCGCACGCGGAAGTTGCTGTGATCGAGGTCGGGCTGGGCGGGCGATACGACGCGACCAACATCGTCGCGCCGCTGGTGACGGCGATCACCTCGGTGGACTTCGATCACCAGGCACAGTTGGGGACGACGCTGGCGGCGATCGCGAGCGAGAAAGCGGGCACGATCAAACCGGGAGTGCCCGTGGTCATCGGGCCGCTTGCGAAAGAGGCGCGCGCGGTTGTCGAGGGGGCCGCCCGTGAGCAGGCAGCGCCAGTGGTAGACGCGTTCGCCGGCGTCGGCGTCGCTGCCCGCCTCGACCGTGGCCTCTACGAACTCACCATCACGACGCCCGCGCGGCGCTATGGCCCGCTCCGGCTTGCACTGGCCGGCCGCCACCAGGTGGACAACGCCATCGTCGCGGTGCGTCTGCTCGAGACAGCAGCCGAGCGTGGCGTACAACTAACCGCCGATGCGATCGAGCGCGGGCTGACCGAGGCGCGCTGGCCCGCGCGACTGGAAGCGCTGGATACACCACTCGGGCGAGTCCTGATTGACGGCGCGCACAACCCGGCTGGAGCACGCGCGCTGACGTCGTATCTCCAGGACATGTACCCCGATGGGCTGCCGCTGGTGGTTGGCATCATGGGCGACAAGGCGCTCGACCAGATCTTGTCGGCGCTGGCGCCGGTTGCCAGGCCGCTGGTGCTCACGCGTGCGCCAGGGGCGCGCGCGGCCGACCCGCATCAACTGGCGGGGATCGCGCGATCGGTCGCGCCCGGCATCGACGCAATCGTCGAGCCCGATGTCGACGCCGCCCTGTCGCGTGCCTGGTCGCATGGGCCGCTGATCGTTGTCGCCGGCTCGCTCCACCTGGCCGGCGATGTGCTGACGCGTCTCGGCGCGGCGATGGATTAAACGCCTGTGGTAAGGTGAGCCTACGTTGCTGCGATTGTCCGTTGTGGTGTCTTCGTGTGCGCTTGCGCTGGCTCTTGGCGCCGCGCCTGCCGTGGCCCAGGTTGGCGGCTGCCAGCGGAACCGCTCGTGGACCACCGAACGTCTGGGCAAGGATCACCTCAAGCTGACCGGACAGGTCGAGATCGAGTGCGGCGAACAGTCGTTTGCCGCCGACGAGGTCGAGCTGTTCACCGACACGCACAAGCTCATCGCCACGGGAAACGTCGTCTTCACGTCCGGGACCAGTCGCGTCGCGGCCGATCGCCTCGAGTACAACACCGAGACGCGCACTGGGATCTTTCACAACGCAACCGGCACGGCGACGTTGAAGGAGAGCAAGCCGGGCCCGCCACAGGAACGCTCGATGTTCGGCACCTCCGAACCCGACGTGTACTTCTACGGGAAGACACTCGAGAAGGTCGGGCGGGAGAAGTACAAGATCACCAGCGGAGGTTTCACGACGTGCGTGCAGCCGGCGCCCCGGTGGCAGCTCACGTCGGGCACGGTGCTCCTCAATCTCGAGAGCCACGCCATTCTCAAGAACTCGCTCTTCAGGGTGAAGGGCGTGCCGGTGCTGTATCTGCCGATCTTCTACTACCCCGTCAACAAGGAGGATCGCTCCACCGGCTTCCTGCTTCCGACCTACGGAACCTCCACGGTGCGCGGCCAGACCATCAGCAACGCGTTCTTCTGGGCGATCAGCCGAAGCCAGGATGCGACGCTGCTGCACGACTGGTACTCGACCACCGGCCAGGGCATGGGCGCGGAATACCGCTACATGGCATCGCCGGGATCCGACGGGCAGATCCGCTTCTATAACCTGCGCGAACACGAGGCCGATTACACCGACGACGGCGGGGCGCCGGTGACCACGCCCGAGCGCCGCAGCTACGAGGTGCGCGGGGCGATGTCGCAGCGGCTGGGAAGGAAGTTCCGAGCGCGTGGCCGCGCCGACTACTTCTCTGACATCACGGTCCAGCAAACCTACAACCAGAACATCTACGACACGTCGCGCCGTTCGCGTGTCTACAGCGGGTCGGTCACGGGCACCGTCGGCTCGTGGAACCTGAGCGGAGCGTTCGACCGCAACGAGTTTTTCTACGGCACCACGCAGTCGACGGTGCGCGGCGGCACGCCGAAGGTATCGGCCCAGCGTTCGGACAAGCCGATTTTCGGCTCGCCGGCGTACTTCTCGATGACGGTGGAGGGGGCCAAGTTCACCGCCCAACGCAAGACCGCGACAGCCGTCGTCGACAACGGGCTCTCGCGATTCGACATCTTCCCTCGCGTGCGCGTGCCGTTCACGAAGTGGCAGTTCCTCACGGTGTCGACCACCGCGGCGGCTCGGTACACCTACTGGACCGAGCGCAAGGACTCCTCGGGACTCAACGTCCGACGACCCGATCAGCCGAAACTACTTCGACATGGCGGCGCAGGTGAGCGGCCCGACCTTCAACAGAATCTGGAATCGGCCCGGCAGCAAGTACGCGGAGAAGATCAAGCACTCGATCGAGCCGACCTTCAGCGTGCAGCGGATTTCGGCCATCGACGACTTCGCCCAGTTCGTGACAATCGACGGCATCGACACGGTCGTCGGCAAAGTCACCCGCGTGAACTACGGGGTCGCCAACCGGATCTTCCGCAAGCGCGGCGGCGGCGGCCGGTCGACCGAAGTGTTGACGGTCACGCTTGGGCAGAGCTACTACACCGATGCCCGCGCCGCGCAGTACGACAAGGTACTACCAGACGTCGAACGGGACGGCGCCCAGCAAGTATTCGCCGCTGTCGCTGCAGGTGCGCGCCTGGCCCGCCGAGGGCATCAACGCGCAGTTCCGCGCAGAGTACGACACCAAGTTCAACGCCATCCGCACGATGACGGCCGACGGCACCGTCGCTCTCGACGACTGGCTGCACTCGACGTTCGGGTGGAGCCAGCGGCGTTTCATCGAGGGCCTGAGCGGCTTCAACGACCCCGCGCGGCTCGATCACTACCTGAACTCGGCCACCAGCTGGAAGGCGCTGCGCAACCGTATCGGCGGGGCGTATTCCTTCAACTACGACGTCAAGACCGGGCGATTTCTGCAGCAGCGGCTGCTCAACTACTACAACGTGCAGTGCTGTGGTTTTGCGGTCGAATACCAGCAGTACGACCTGAGCGGCTTCAACTCGACGCTGCCGGTCAAGAAGGACCAACGCTTCAACTTCTCGATTACCCTTGCGGGCATCGGGTCCTTCTCGAATTTCTTCGGCGCTTTAGGCGGCGGCACGGGCACCCAGCGATACTGAGGGGTGGCGGCCCGACGGCGCCACCTACGGTGGAACCATGATTGACGTTCTCGTGACCGGCGGCGCCGGTTTCATCGGCAGCAACTTCGTCCGCCACGCCCTGGCCGCACACCCCGACTGGCGTGTCACGACACTGGACAAGCTCACCTACGCCGGCCGGATCGAGACGTTGTGCGACGTGATGGACCACCCGCGCCACACCTTCGTTCGCGGCGACATCGCCGACGATGTGGTGACCGCGCCGCTGGTGCAGCGCTCGCACATCGTCGTCCACTTCGCGGCCGAGACGCACGTGGACCGGTCCATCGCCTCGGCCAGCGACTTCATCAGGACCGACGTCATCGGCACCCACGTGCTGCTCGAGGCCGCCCGCGGCGCGCCGCATCTGACGCGGTTCGTCCAGATTTCAACCGACGAGGTCTATGGCAGCGTGCCGGAGGGTGCCAGCCGCGAGACCGACGAGATCAAACCGCGCAACCCGTACTCGGCCAGCAAGGCCGGCGCCGATCGCCTGGCGTACAGCTACTTTGCGACCTACGACGTCCCGGTCATCATCACCCGCGCCTCGAACAACTACGGGCCGTACCAGTTTCCAGAGAAGATCATCCCGCTGTTTGTGACCAACGCGATCGACGACCGACCGCTGCCGCTGTACGGCGACGGCCTCAACGTGCGCGACTGGCTGCACGTGATGGACCACTGTCGCGCGGTCGATCTGCTCATCGAGCGCGGGACAAACGGCGAGGTCTACAACGTCGGTGGCGGCAACGAAATACGGAACGTCGATCTCACGCACCGCATACTCGATCTGACCGGGCGGCCGGCTTCCCTGATTCAGCCTGTGAAGGATCGCCCCGGCCACGATCGGCGCTATGCCCTCGACACCTCCAAGGCGCGCGGGCTTGGCTGGGCGCCGAAGGTGGACTTCGGTGACGGGCTGCGCGAGACCATCGAGTGGTATCGCGCCAACCAGGCGTGGTGGCGTCCCATCAAGGAACAGGACGCGGCGTTTCGGGCCTACTACGCGTCTCAGTACGGCCCGGCGCGTCCCTGAACGTGGTTGCCTCGGTGCTCGTCACCGGCGCGGCCGGGTTTGCCGGCAGCCACCTGGTGGAACGGCTCGCCACGACCGGCGTGTCGTTGACCGCGTGGGCGCACCGCACGCCTCCACACCCGACCGTGAACGCGGTGACGTGGCAGGCGGTGGACGTGCTCGACCGAGAGGGCGTCGATCGCGCCCTCTCGGCGGCGCGGCCCACGGTCGTCTACCACTGTGCCGGCGTCGCGCAGTCCGGCTCGGCGTGGAGCCGGATTGGCACGACCTTCGAAGTCAACGTCCGCGGCACCTCGAACGTTCTGGCCGCCGTCGAGCGCCATGCGCCGGGGGCACGCGTGGTCGTCACCAGTTCGGCGCTGGTGTACAAGCACGCCGCCGAGCCGCTTCGCGAAGACTCGCCGCTCGAGCCTGCCGGGCCCTACGCAGTCAGCAAGCTCGCTCAGGACACATTGGCCCGCAGAGCAGCCGGCCGCGGCCTCGACGTCGTCGTCGCGCGTCCCTTCAACCACATCGGGCCACGCCAGACTGCCGATTTCGTGGCGTCAAGCGTCGCGCGCCAGGTCGCGCTCATCGAACACGGCGCGATGCCGCCGGTCCTGCAGGTCGGCAACCTCAGCGCCCAACGTGACTTCACCGACGTGCGCGACGTCGTTCGGGCGTACATCGGCATGGCAGAGCGGGCCGCGCGTGGCGATTGCTTCAACGTCTGTTCGGGCCGCGCCGTGCCAATCCAGGAACTCGTCCACGGTCTGGTCACGCGAAGTCGCGTGCCGATCCAGGTCGTCGTGGACCCGGCACGCTTCCATCCCGTGGACGTGCCGGTCCTGGTCGGGTCGGCCGACAAGTTGCGGCGCGCCACCGGGTGGACACCCGAGGTTCCGCTCGACCGCACGCTCGACGACCTGCTCGACTGGTGGCGCGCGCACGCCGACTGATTCCAGAACCGGGCCGCGTAGCCTGAGTGAATCCTCGATTGACATGCCATTGCGTTCGCGCGACCATAGGCGAACAAACATCGAAACATGGACCAGCTTGGCCTGTTCCCGCTCGCCTGGCACAAGCCGACGACGCGCGGCATCGCCGACGCCGTTCGCACCGGCGGCATCGCCGCGTTGCCCGACCCGGATCGGCGCGCCGATCACGCGACCTACCAGGAAGTAATGTGTCGATCGGCCCTGAACCGCGCCAGGGGCATGCCCTTCAAGTGGACGTTGAACCCGTATCGCGGGTGCACCCACGCCTGCCACTACTGCTTCGCCCGGCGCTATCACGCGCAGTTCGAGATGGGCGCCGGCGACGATTTCGCGTCCGTGATCCTGGTGAAGACGAACTTTCCGGAAGTGCTCGCGAGGGAACTGGCCAGGCCCGCGTGGGCACGTGAGCAAGTGGCCATCGGAACGGCCACCGATCCCTATCAGCCCATCGAAGGCGAATACCGGTTGACCCGTCGCGCGCTCGAGCATCTGGCGACGGCGCGTACGCCGATCGGCCTGGTCACAAAAGGCCCGATGGTCGTGCGCGACATCGACGTCCTGCAGGCCGTGGGCCGGCAGGCGCGGTGTTCGGTGTACCTGAGCGTGCCGAGCGTCGACGAGGAGGCTTGGCGCCGGCTCGAGCCTGGTACGGCTCACCCGCTGCAACGACTGAAGGCCGTGCGGAAACTGGCCGACGCCGGTATCGCCGCCAACGTGCTGATGGCGCCGCTGCTGCCTGGAATCACCACATCCCGTTCGGCGATCACGGCGACGATCCGCGCCATCGCCGACCACGGCGCTACGGCGGTCGGCGCCAACGTCGTCCGGCTCGACGCGGGCACACGCGAGCACTTCCTGGGGGTACTCGCCACGGAATATCCCCACCTGTCGGATGGTTACGAGCGATTGTTCGCGGGCGGGGCGCGGCAGGTGCCGAACGACTACGCACACGCTGTTCAACAGACGGTGCGAGATGCGATGGCCCTGGCGGGCTTGCGGAAGGCGGAGAGCCTGAGGCCCGGGCCCTGAAACAAAAACGCGGGTCACGAGGCGGCGCCGGAGATATTCCGGCCGCTGGAGCTCATGACCCGCGCGCGGGTTCAATAGCGACTATATGTGCTACGTCCCGTATGCCAGTGCCTTGCCTCCGGCCGCGACGAGCCGCGGACCCACGGTGTCTACCTGCACGACGCCTTCCACGAGGCGCACGTGGAACTGCGTGGCTTCCGACCAGTGCTCGCTGATCGGCAGCTTGACCTTGTCGTCGATCACGCGCTTGAGGAAGCGGGCGCCGTAGGCCAGGCTGTGGCCCTCGCGCACGATTGCTTCGAGCGCCTCGTCGTCGACGATCATCGACTTTCTCCGGTCGCGCAGCGTCGCCTCGATGCGATCGAGGTATTGCCGCGCGATGGTCCGCACCTCGTCCTGCGCCAGCGGCGAGAACACGACGACCTCGTCGATGCGGTTGCGGAACTCCGGCGGGAACCGACGCTCGAGCTCGCGCATCACCTCGAGCTTCACGTCGTCAACCACATTGGCGCCGGAGCTGAACCCAAGCGGGCTGGTAAGCCTGCGGAAGTGCTCGGCTCCGAGGTTCGAGGTCATGATGATGATGGCGTCGCTCAAGTAGACGCGCTTGCCGCGGCCGTCGGTAACCCAGCCTTCGTCGAAGGCCTGCAGGAACACGTTCAGCAGGCTCGGGCTCGCCTTCTCGACCTCGTCGAGCAGCACGACAGAGTACGGCGTGTCGCGCAGTTGATTGGTCAGCACGCCCCCGCGCTCCGACCCGACGATACCCCGCGGCATCCCGATTAGCTTGTCGACGCCGATCGCGCCGTCCTGGTACTCGGACATGTCCACGCGAATCATCTTTTTCGCGTCGCCGAACAGCGACTCGGCCACCGCCTTGGCCAACTCCGTCTTGCCGACACCGGTTGGGCCCAGGAAGAGAAGCACGCCGTCGGGACGGTCGAATCCGTCCTTGAGCGGCCCTTTGTTCATGATCAGTCGTCGCGAGACCGCGCGGACGGCCTCGCGCTGGCCAATGACTCTCGAGCCCAGCCGCTCCTCGAGGTCCCTGAAGCGATCGGAGACCTCGCGGAAAACCATGTCCTCGGGGATTTGCGCCGCGGTCGACACCACCGACGCGATGTCCGCGCTGCGCACGTCGGGACGGTGGTCGATCTCGGCGCGAACGGCGGCCGTGTCGAGCCAGCCAATCGCCTTGTCCGGCAGCCGCAGGTGCCGCAGGTAGCGCGGCGACATGTCCAGCGCCATCTCGATGGCGTCGTCGTCGATCCGCACGCCATAGTTCCGCTCGAGCCGCGGGCGGACGTGCTGGAGGATGCGGCGCGTCTCGTCGAGGGTCGGTTCAGCGACCAGCACCGTGCGGAAGCGGCGCGCCAGCGCCTCGTCTTCCTGGATGAACTCCTTGTACTCGCTCAGCGTGGTGGCGCCGATGATGCGCACCTCGCCCCGGGCGAGGACGCCCTTGAGAATGTTGGCCGCGTCAGACGGCGCGCCCAGAGCAGAGCCGGCGCCGATCAGCGTGTGCGCCTCGTCGATGAACAAGATCAGGTTCGTGCGCTCGCGCAGTTCGCGCAGCACGTTCTGCATCCGGTCCTCGAACATGCCGCGCAGCATCGTCCCGGCAACCAGGCTGTTCAGCTGCAGGCTGACGATGTGGCACTCGCGCAGGCGGACTGGCAAGGTCTCCGGCTCGAACTCGATTCGACGGGCGAGGCCCTCGGCAATCGCCGTCTTGCCAACGCCGGGCTCGCCGACGAGCATCACCGAATTGGCGCGCTCGCGGTGACTGAGGACCTCGACGGCCTGTTGAATCTCGGCGTCGCGCCCGTGTACCAGCGGCAGCTTGTCCTGGCGGGCGAGCAGGTTCAGGTTGGTCGCGAAGTGCTTCAGAAACGGAGGCAGGTCGTAGCGCTTCTTCAGCCGCTCGTCTTCGCGCTCGATCTCTTTCACGCGCGACGTGATGCGGGTGACCAGCGCTTCCGGCTCGACACCGGCGCGCCGCATCACGGCGGCGGGCAGTCCCTGGCTGTCCTCGAAAATCGCGGCAAACAGGTCCGCGCCCTCGATGGCCTGACGGCCGGCGCGTGTGGCGTGGTGGAACGCGAGCTTGAATACCAGCTTGCTGGCCGGCGAGACTCGCAGCTCCGGGGTTTGACCCTGCGGCTGGCGGTTCATCTCGGTTTCGACAGCTTGGAGGATGGCTTGCGGATGCAGGTCCATCTCGCGCAGCACCTGGGAGTAGAGCTCCCAGTCGGTCTGCGCGAAGGCGACAAACAGATGCTCGTTGCCAACGACGCCGTGCTGCCTGCGCCTGGCGTCGTCGACGGCCCGGTCGACGATGCGCTGGGCCGTCTCACCAATCTTGCTGGGGGCTATGTCGAAATCTTCCAAATGACCCTCCGACTTCTGACGGCCATTCTTGCAAGCTTGAGGCCAGCTGTCGTTGACCCCGCGCAACTCCAGCGGGGGTCAACGATCTCGTTGGAAGCGCGTGATTTGACAGGGATTAGCCGCTAGGGGGCCGGCCGGTTTTCCGGCCACCCCCAGGTTTGAGGACACTTGCTGTCGACGTGCCAAACTTTGGCGGTCCGGGCTGGCCCCGTTCGCGGATCAGGCTTGGCCGAGCAGTGCCGCAATCCGCCGGTCCATGGGCGGATGTGTGGCAAACAGCGACGCCAGTGAGGCCCCGGTAAACGGCTGCACGATGAACATGTGCGCCGTGGCGGGGTTGGCGTCGAGCGGGACACGCCTGGCGATGGCGTCGATCTTCCGCAGCGCGTTCACCAGCGGGTGCGGCGACCCGATGATCCGCGCGGCGCCGGCGTCGGCGGCGAACTCCCGCGACCGCGAGATCGCCATCTGAATCAGCATCGCCGCGATTGGCGCCAGGATCAGCATCAGCAGGCCCGCAATGGGACTGCCGCCCTCGCGGTCGTCGCGGCTGCCGCCGAAGAAAAACGCGAACCTCGCGGCCATCATGATTGCCGCCGCGATGGTGGCCGCGACCGAGCTGATTAGGATGTCGCGATGTTTGACGTGCGCCAGTTCGTGCGCGAGGACGCCCGCCAACTCGTCCTGGCTCAGCACCCGCATCAGTCCCTCGGTGACCGCCACCGAGGCATGCGAGGGATTGCGTCCGGTCGCAAACGCGTTCGGTGACTCGTCAGGGATGACGTAGACCTTCGGCGCCGGCAGCCCCGCCTTGCGGGCCAACTGCGCGGTGAGCTGGTGCAGCGGGTGCTCGGGACCAACCTGCTTGGCGGAATACATCGCGAGGGCGATCTTGTCCGAGAACCAGTACGAGACGAAGTTGGTGACGAGCGCGAATCCAAAAGCGATAACTAGCCCCTGAGGGCCGCCGAGCAGGTCGCCGATATAGAGGAGCAACCCGCTCAGCAACCCAAGGAGCAGCGTTGTCTTGAGGGTGTTGTTCATGGTCGTTTCCTTCACCGCCATCTCCCGGCGCGGATCTTCTATTTTATGTTGAGGATCAGGCCGGCCACCAACGCAGCCCGGAAGGCGAGCGACTCGACCAGCACGTGTTCGTGAAGCGCATGCGCCCCGTCGCCCTCCGCGCCGAGTCCGTCAAGTGTTGGGATGCCGAGCGCGGCCGTATAGTTTCCGTCCGACCCGCCGCCTGTGGAGCCTTCCGCAAGCGTGCGGCCCATGTCGGCAGCGATGACTGAGGCCAGGTCGAAAAGGGCCGCCACCTGGGCCGTTCTCTCGAGCGGCGGACGGTCGATGCCGCCGCTGACCTCGAGCTGAACACGGCCATCGCGAGCGACAAGCTGGGTGATCGCGGAGGTAACCCGAGAAGCGTCCGCCATCGTCGGGATCCTGACATCGACGACAGCTTCGGCGACATCGGCAATCACGTTGCTGCGACGGCCGCCGCTGATGAGGCCGACGTTCACCGTAACGCCAGCGTCGAGGTCCGTAAGTTCGGTGAGTCGAGTCACCTGCCAGGCGAGCTCGTGAATCGCACTGGCGCCACGCGTGGGGTCGACGCCGGCGTGTGCGGCAATGCCGGTGGCGCGCACGCGAAAGTCGCCGACGCCTTTGCGGGCCGTTTTCAAGGCCCCGCCGGGCAGCGAGGGCTCGAGCACGAGCACCGCGCGGCTGCGACGGGCTTCGGCTTCGATGAGGCCGCGCGAGGAGGTGCTGCCGATCTCCTCGTCGGTGGTCCAGAGCATGACCAGCCGGTGAGGTCGCCGCCGGCCGGTCTCCACGATCGCCCGCACGGCAAGCAGTGCTTGCGCGATGCCGGCTTTCATGTCGAAGGTGCCGGGGCCGTAAAGGCGGCCGTCGTCGTGGCGCACGGGCATGTGTTCGAGCTGTCCGATCGGCCAGACCGTGTCGAAATGACCCAGCACCAGCACCTGCGATTCGCCGGTGCCGAATTCAGCGCGCAGATGGTCGCCGGCGCCAGCAGCGGCAATCGGCGTCACGCGGCCGCCAAGCGCCGTCATGTGGTGGGCAAGCGCCGCCCCGCATCGATTGAGCGCCGCCACGTCGCCCGACGGGGACTCGAGGCGCACCAGGTCCTCGATGACGGCGATGGCCCAGTCGCGGTGCGAGTCGGCGGCGGCGAGCAGGCTACAATGGCTCATGGTCATCGCGATTCTGTTGCTGCTGGCGCAGGCGCCGCAGAGCGCGCCGGCAAGGCCCGCCGAACCAACCGCTCCGGCGGCATCCTCGCTCCTGAATTCGCTGTTTCCGCAGGAAACCGCGCCAGCCGACGGCGCGCTCGGCGTGCCGGTCTATCCCAATGCGACGTTTCTGACGTCCTACGATGCGGGCCGAGGGCAGCGCTACTATTTGTACGGCGCCACGGGCACCTATGCCGAACTGGTTGCCTACTACCGCACCCTGCTGAAGAACAAGGGCACGCAGATCTTCGACCAGCCGCTCACCCATATCTTCGAGGTCGGGCGCTACAACGAAGCCACGATGGCGTTTCCGCCCAGCGTGACCGTCAAGGACTACGCGTCGGGCACCGCGACCGGCTACCTGAACCCGAAGCCGGGCGCGCAGCCGGAGCGGTTCCCGACGGTCATTCAGATCGTGCCGGCGCCACGATAGATCACCGTCACAATCACGAAGGCCACGAGGAACAGCCTTCGTGGACGTCGTGGTTGTTTCTTCGCGGTCTTCGCGCCTTCGCGCCTTCGTGATTGTGCCTCGTTGGCGGCTACTCCGAAGGCCGCGCCACGTAGATTTCCCGGCCCTTCAGAAATTCGGCGGCCTTTTCGGCCATGCCGCTTTCGACGGCTGCGTCCGGCGCGAGTCCTTGTGCGGCGGCGTACTCGCGGACCTGGTTGGTGATCTCCATCGAGCAGAACTTGGGCCCGCACATCGAGCAGAAGTGGGCGACCTTGGCGCCTTCGGCCGGCAGCGTTTCGTCGTGGTACGCATGCGCGGTCACCGGATCGAGCGCCAGGTTGAACTGGTCGCGCCACCGGAACTCGAACCGCGCCTTCGATAGCGCGTCGTCCCAGGCCTGGGCCCGCGGATGCCCCTTGGCCAGGTCGGCGGCATGCGCGGCGATCTTGTAGGCGATCACGCCGGCCTTGACGTCGTCTTTGTTGGGCAGGCCCAGGTGCTCCTTCGGGGTCACGTAGCAGAGCATGGCGGTGCCGTACCAGCCAATCATCGCGGCGCCAATGGCCGACGTGATGTGGTCGTAGCCCGGTGCGATGTCAGTGGTGAGCGGCCCGAGCGTGTAGAACGGCGCCTCGTGACACCATTCGATCTGCTTCTCCATGTTCTCGCGGACGAGGTGCATCGGGACATGGCCGGGGCCTTCGTTCATCACCTGAACGTCGTACTCCCATGCAATTGCTGTCAACTCGCCCTGGGTCTTCAGCTCGGCAAATTGCGCCTCGTCGTTGGCATCGGCGATCGAGCCTGGTCGCAGCCCGTCGCCGAGCGAGAAGCTCACGTCGTAGGCGGCCATGATCTCGCAGATCTCGCGGAAGTGCGTGTAGAGGAAGCTCTCCTTGTGGTGCGCCAGGCACCACTTAGCCATGATCGACCCGCCGCGCGAGACGATACCGGTCACGCGACGGGCGGTCATTGGGATGTACCGCAACAGCACGCCGGCGTGCACCGTGAAGTAGTCGACGCCCTGTTCGGCCTGCTCCACGAGCGTGTCGCGGTAGATCTCCCAGGTCAGGTTCTCGGGCCGGCCGCCGACCTTCTCGAGCGCCTGGTAGATCGGCACGGTGCCGATCGGCACTTGCGCGTTGCGCAGGATCCATTCGCGAGTCTCGTGGATGTCGCGCCCCGTGGACAGATCCATCACGGTATCGGCGCCCCATAGAGTCGCCCACTGGAGCTTCTCGACCTCTTCTTCGATCGACGAGGTCACGGCCGAGTTGCCGATGTTCGCGTTGATCTTCACCAGGAAGTTCCGGCCGATGATCATCGGCTCGAGCTCGGTGTGATTGATGTTGGCCGGGATGATGGCCCGTCCGCGGGCGATCTCGCTCCGGACAAACGCGGCGTCGAGCCCTTCGCGCAACGCAATGTACTCCATCTCAGGCGTGACCACGCCCGCCCGCGCGTAGTGCAACTGCGTCACGCGCCTGCCAGACCTGGCCTTCAGCGCCAGCCGGGTGCGCCCGGCGATGGCCGGGGGCATCTCGCGGGCCCAGGCAGTCTGCACGAACTGCCGCGGACCTTCGACGACATCGCCGCGTCCGACGACCCACTCGCGGCGGCAGAGAGGTAACCCGCGGCGAACATCGACGCCGCGCGGACCGCTGGTGTCGTACACGCGAAGCGGCGGCTCGCCGCCCGACAGCGCGATCTCCCGCATCGGCACGGCCACGGCCACCTCGCCGGCTCGACCCTCGACGTACACTTTGCGGGAATTGGGAAACGCGTCGCCGTAGTCGCCTGCAGACATCCGGGGGTCCTGTCAATTGAAGATTGCAGATTGACGATTGCAGATTACGAATTACACAGATTCAATCTTCGAACTATAACAGGCTGCGTGTTGTGCGCGAACCTCTTCCAATTGACCCGTACATCGGCCAGATCCGCGACGGTCTCCGCGCGCATCCCGCCGTGGTCGTCACGGCCGCGCCTGGTGCAGGCAAGACGACCCGCGTCCCCCCGGCGCTGGTCGCCGACGGTCCGGTCATCCTGCTGCAGCCGCGTCGCATCGCGGCGCGCGCGATTGCCCGCCGTATCGCCGACGAGCAGGGCTGGACCGCTGGGCTGGAGGTCGGCTGGCACATTCGCTTCGAACGCCGCTTCGCCCCCCGCACGTCCCTGCTGGTTGCCACCGAAGGAATCCTGACGGCACGCCTGCAGCAGGATCCGCTGCTCTCGGGCTTTCGCACGATCGTGCTCGACGAGTTCCACGAGCGCAGCATTCACGCCGACCTTGGCCTCGCGCTTGCGCGGCAGGCGTGGCTCGCGCGCGACGACCTGCGCGTCGTCGTGATGTCGGCGACCCTCGATACGGGGCGGGTGGCGGCGTTCCTGGACGATTGTCCGGTCATCGCGGTGCCGGGCCGCTCCCACTCCCTGACGGTCGAGTACGCCCCGGGCGTGGCGGTCGGCGCGGCCGTCGGCGGCCTGCTGCCACGGACGCGCGGCAACGTGCTTTGCTTTCTTCCGGGCGCGCCGGAGATTCGACGGGCGCTGCCGGATGTACGCGCCGCCGCGCCCGGTGTCGACGTCATCGAACTGCACGGGTCGCTCGACGCCGACGCACAGGACACGGCGTTGACGGGCGCCGGTGGCCGTCGCGTGATCCTGGCCACCAACATCGCCGAGACGTCGCTGACGGTGCCAGGAGTCACGAGCGTCGTCGATACGGGGATGCAGAAGCTGCCGCGCTATGACGTCGAGCGCGGCTTCGACCACCTGAAGCTCGAGCGCATCACCCAGGACTCCGCCGACCAGCGCGCCGGCCGGGCCGGCCGCCTCGGGCCTGGTCTGGTGGTGCGGCTGTGGGACCAGCGCGATCGATCTGCGTCCGCATCGCGAGCCGGATATCGCGCGGATCGATCTGGCCGGACCGGTGCTCGACGTGCTGGCCTGGGGCGGAGACCCCGAGGCGTTCGAGTGGTTCGAGCCGCCGTCTCCGGAGAGGCTCGAGGCCGCCCTCACGCTGCTCCGCCGGCTCCGCGCGCTCGACGCCGGACGGCTGACGCCGCTTGGCGAGCGCCTTCGCGCCCTGCCACTGCACCCGCGACTGGGCGCCGTGTTGGTCGCAGGCGGCGGCGCCGTCGAAGCCGCAAACGCGTGCGCGCTGCTGGCCGACGGCTTGCGGGGACGCGCGGCGATGGGAGCGACGTCAACCAGCGACGTTCTTCCGGCGCTCGACGCCTGGACGCAACAGGCGGCGCCCCTGAGACAGGCGGCCGATCAGCTTCGCCGGCTCGCC
Organism: Vicinamibacteria bacterium; assembly: GCA_963806705.1. Taxonomy (GTDB): domain Bacteria; phylum Acidobacteriota; class Vicinamibacteria; order Vicinamibacterales; family JAENWD01; genus JAENWD01. The sequence goes on along the minus strand of CAWDZE010000004.1, from coordinate 444,712 downwards.
CTCGAATGGCCAGGCGCCGCGCGACGCGAACGACTCGACGAAGCCGAGCTTCGTCGGGCGCTGCTTTCGGGCTATCCGGACCGCGTCGCCAGGCGGCGCGAGGCTGGATCGCCGCGCCTGCTGCTCGCGACTGGCGCAGGAGCCGAATTGGCGCGAGACAGCGGCGTCCGCGATGCCGAATGGCTGGTCGCGCTCGACGTGTCCGGCGCGGTCACGGGGGGCGATGCCCGGGTGTTTGCCGCCAGCGCCGTTGACCGGGAGTGGCTGAGTCCGACGCGGACAACCGTGGAGCACACGCTCACCGACGAGGGGCGCGTTTGTGGAATCCGCGTGACGTGGTACGACGCACTGCGCCTCTCCGAGGCGCCCATCGCACCAGAGCCCACAGCTGCGACGGCGCTGCTGGCGGAAGCCTACCTCTCGCGGCCGCGCGACGAGCCGACTTCGCAGCTGCTGCGGCGGCTTCGTTTCATCGGCGCCGAGGTCGACCTGTCAGAGCTGGCCGCGCGGGCGGCAACCGGCGCGCGCTCCGTGGACGACATCGACCTCGAGATCGCACCTGTCCTTGGACCTGCAGACGCGGCTCGACCGCGAGGCGCCGGAACGCCTCGAGGTCCCGAGCGGACGCACGGCCGCCCTTGACTATCGCGACGACGGCAGCGTCGCGGCGTCTGTGAAGCTGCAGGAACTGTTCGGCCTGGCCGAGACGCCGCGCATCGGCCCGCGCGCCGAGCCGGTCCTACTTCTCCTGCTGGCGCCGAACGGGCGGCCCGTTCAGACCACGCGAGACTTGAGAAGCTTCTGGGAGCGAACGTATCCGGAGGTGCGGAAGGAGTTGCGGGGCCGCTACCCGCGCCATCCCTGGCCCGACGATCCGTGGACTGCCACGCCGACGGCGCGAACCAAGCGGAGAGATCGCAGGTAGGGCGGACCTTCCGCCTTCGCGTGAAGCTTCGGCGGACCGCCGTAGCCTTGGCGGAGGCTGGTTAGTTCCGCCGCGATGGCGTTATCAGTTCCGCCGCGGGCCCAGGCGCCGCGAAACAAAACAACGACTTGGCGCCTCTCACCACGATGCGCCCCTGTGCCAGTGCCGGCGTCGCGTAGATCGGCTCGCCGAGATCGTTGGCCGCCACCAATTCCCAGTCCTTGCCCGCGCGCAGCACCGCGACCGTGCCGTCTTCGTTGGCCAGGTAGATCCGGCCCTCGGCAGTCACCGGCGAGGCGCTGTAGGAGGCGGGGACTGCGCCGACGCGCCCCATCTTGACCACCGCACCGGTATCGGCGCTGAGCACGGTGAGGATGCCGCCGTTCTTGATCGTGTAGACCAGCCCGTCGAGCACCAGCGGCGACGGCACCACCGCCACGAAGCTCTTCTCGTACCGCCACAACTCGCGCGGGCTGATGGCTCCAGCGGCGTCTCTGTCGAGCGCCACCGCGACCAGGCTCGAAGGCGCGACGACGGTCGCCCACGCCTGGATCCACTCGCTTTCAACGACGACCCCGTCGCGGTTGCCGTAGTACTTGGCGATGCCGATCAACCAGGCGCTGTCGCCGCATTCCTCCAGCGAGAGCCTGCTGTCTCCGTCGCGATCGAGCTTCTTCAGCGCGTCGGAGAACGGCACTGTCGAGTCGTAGCCGTAACCGAAACCCACAACGGTGTCGCCGACCACGACCGGGCTGGCGACAATCGCCGGCGCCAGTCCTTTGTGCGTCCACAGCCGCTCGCCAGTACCCACCGCGTGCGCTCCGTACTGGCCGCCGCCAGCGGTCACGATCTGGGGTGTGGATCCCGTCCTCTCGTACAGCACGGGTGTCGCCCACGCGTCGGTCTCGCTGCGAGCCTTCGTCCACTGCACCTCGCCGGTTGCCAGGGACAACGCGACGATGGAGGAGCGCTCGATCTGGTCGAGCACCATCACGAGCGACGAGCTGGCGATGATCGGCGAGGTCACCGCCCCCATGCGATTGGTGAAGGGGCCCATGGGCCGCTTCCAGCGCACGGCCCCGGTCGCGTCGTAGGAGATCACGCCAAGATCGCGGAAGAACACGTAGACGTTTTCTCCGTCGGTGACCGGCGTCGCGGCGGATGGCTCGTTGAGGACGTGCGCGTCCTCGTGGCGCACGGGCTGCTCGGCGCGCTCCCAGACCAGGCGCCCGGTCTCACGGTCGAAGCACTGCGTGTAGAGCGTGCCAGCGTCGTAGGCCGTCAGGAAGATGTGCCGACGGCTCAGGACCGGCGACGACTTACCAGGTCGGGTGGCCGTCCGCCACATGAGGTTGCGGTCCGGCCCGAACTCGGTCGGGTAGCCGGCGTCAACGGCGATGCCGGATCCGTTGGGTCCGCGGAACCGGGACCAGTCTTGACCGTCGGAGGACCCGGTCACACCGAGACACAGCGCAGCAACGAGGATGATTCGCATGGGGAGTGCCTGGATTATAGGCCTACAATGTGCCGCAACGGCGAGAGGTCGATCGAATGGCGGAGAACAAGACCCAGAAGACGAAGGCGAGCGTGACCGAGTTCATCAACGGCATCGCCGACGAATCGCGGCGCAAGGACTGCCGGGCCGTGTTGAAGTTGATGAAGGTCGCCACGGGCGCCCCGGCCCGAATGTGGGGCCCCAGCATCGTCGGGTTTGGCGACTGGCGCTACAAGTACGACAGCGGTCGAGAGGGCGATTGGTTTCTGGCGGGCTTCTCGCCACGGAAAGACAGCCTGACCCTCTATCTGATGCCGAGCCTGCACGCGCACCCCGCGCGGCTCCAGTCGCTGGGCAAGTACAAGATCGGCAAGTCGTGTCTCTACATCAAGCGGCTGTCGGATGTGGATCAAGCGGTGCTGAAGCTGCTGATCGAAGACGCCGTCAAGGCAGCGAAGGTGTTTGCTGCGCGCTCAAAAAAATCCGGGTGACCTCGGAGACGCCTTCCGGTGGCGGGTTGACAGGCCTATCGTCGCGTCGCGACCTTCGTGTTCGACCTCGGGGCCCTGGCCGTCGGACGCCGTGTCGCGACGGGCCGCACGAACTTCTCGGCCGTATGGGTCTCGGAGAACCGCGCGACCTTCACGTCCACCAGCCCGGCCGCCTTGCCCGCGGCCATCGTCGCGGCCTCGGACGCGTCCGCCAGTCCTTTGCGGCGAATCGCCCAGATGGCGCCGTCGGGCGCCAGCGACGGAAGCAACGCCTTGAAGCGCGCCAAGTCCTTCGCGGACTCGACTGCCATGTAGATCTGATCGCTTGACCGACGGAGGCGCGTCGAGACGTCAGCGCCGGCGGTCTTCAACTCGTCGAGAAACGCGCCGTCGTCGAGCCCAATCACGGATACGCGCGCACCAGGCTTCACGCCCAGCTTTTCCACGCGGCTCTTTGGCGATCCGATTTTCTCGGCCCACTTGCAGCCGCACCGCCCAGGGATAGTGCGAGAGTGCCCTGCCGCTCTTCAGGGACAGCACGCCGTCCTTGGTCGAGATCCCGGTGATTGCGGCAAGCGCGAGCTTCACTCGGAAGTCGCCGCGGAAGAGCACGTGGTCCGTCTCGAGCTGGGCCCGGCCAACGGAGGTCTGATCGTTGAACGTCGCGGAACAGCGAGTGTCGAGACCCAATTCGTCAGCCTTTCCGCAGGATGACGCACTTCAAATAGAACGTCTCTGGCACGGTCAGCAACACCGGATGGTCGCGACCCTGCATGCGTTTTTCGAGAATCGTGACGTGCGCGCGGGCGTCGGCGGCTGCTTCGGCAAGCACCTGGAGAAACAACGGCTCGTCGACGTTGTAGGAGCAACTGCAGGTCACGAGCACGCCGCCGGGATTCAGCAGGCGGAGCGCCCGCAGGTTGATGTCCTTGTAGCCGGACAAGGCCTTCTCGACCGCGGCCTTGTTCTTCGCAAACGCCGGCGGGTCGAGCACGATCGTGTCGAACCGCTCGCCGTCGCGCTCGAAGTAGCGCAGTTCGTCAAAGACGTTCCCCTCGCGCGCGCTCACGCGCGAGAGGTTGTTGCGCGCCGCGTTGGCGGTAATGCGCGCCACGGCGTCGGCCGACGCGTCGATCGCCAGCACCGAGTCGCACCTGGCGGCCAGGTACAGCGCGAACCCGCCGTTGTAGCTGAAGCAGTCGAGCAACCGCCCGCGCGCGTAACGTGACGCCGCCTCGCGGTTCTCGCGCTGATCGAGAAACAGGCCGGTCTTCTGACCGTGCCTCGGATCCACCTGGTAGGTCACCGGCCCTTCGCGGACCTCGATGAACTCCGGCACCGCGCCGTACAGCACTTCGACGTTCTGGTCCAACCCTTCGAGGGTGCGGACCTTGGGGTCGTTGCGGGCCAGAATGCCCTTCGGCGCGAGAAGCTCGACCAGCGCCTCGACAATTGCGGGCCGGTGACGATCCGTGGCTTGCGACAGCGACTGGAGGACTACCCAATCCGCGTACCGGTCGACGATCAGCGACGGCAGGCCGTCGGCCTCCCCGTGGACCAGCCGATAGGCCGTCGCGTCGATGCCAAGCGTGTCGCGAAACGCCGCGGCGGCGGCAATCCGGTCGCGCCAGCCGTGCGCGCCGAAGCGAGTGTCTCCCTGGCTGACCATCCGGAGGGTGATTTGCGACCGATCGCTGAAGAGCGCGTCGCCAAGCGGGCGCCGATTGGGAGCCATCACCCGCACGACGTCGCCGGCCTCTGCGTCTACGGAGGCGACATCGCTTCGGTAGATCCACGGATGGCCGGCCCGAATTCGATCCTCACCGCGCCGGGACACGACCGCTGACGGGTCGGATGTGCTCACCTCGCTATAGTACAATCCCCGGTTGATGTCCACGATCGCTTCACTCTCCCACCGCACGCTGGTCGAGTCAGACCCGGACGTGGCGCACGCCATCCGACACGAGGTCGAACGGCAGAACTCGGGCCTCGAACTGATCGCCTCCGAAAACTTCGTCAGCACGGCGATTCTCGAGGCCGCCGGCTCGGTCTTCACGAACAAGTACGCGGAAGGCTATCCCGGCAAACGCTACTACGGCGGCTGCGAGAACGTGGACGTCGTCGAGTCGCTGGCGATCGACCGCGCCAAGGCGCTGTTTGGCGCCGAGCACGCCAACGTGCAGCCGCACTCCGGCGCCCAGGCCAATATGGCGGTCTACCTCGCAGTCCTGAAGCCCGGCGACACGATTCTCGGTATGAACCTCGCCCACGGCGGCCACCTGACGCACGGCCACCCGCTGAACTTCTCGGGCAAGTACTTCCACGTGGTGCCGTACGGCGTCCGCAAAGATGACGAGCGGCTCGACTACGACGAGCTGGCGTCGCAGGCGCGCGCTCACAAGCCGAAGCTGATAGTCGTCGGCGCCAGCGCCTACCCTCGAGTCATCGATTTTGTGCGCATCCGCGCTGTCGCCGACGAGATTGGCGCGTTGATGATGACCGACATGGCGCACATCGCGGGCCTTGTCGCCGCAGGCATCCATCCCAGCCCGGTGCCACATTCGCACTTCGTCACGACGACCACCCACAAGACGCTGAGGGGGCCGCGCGGCGGTATGGTGCTCTGCCAACAGGCGCACGCCAAGGACCTCGACCGCGCGCTGTTTCCTGGCGTGCAGGGAGGGCCGCTGGTCCACATCATCGCCGGCAAGGCGGTATGTCTGAAGGAAGCGGCGACGCCTGAGTTCGCCTCTTATCAACGCCAGGTCGTCGCCAACGCGGCTCGACTGGCGAGCGCGATCGCCTCCGGCGGCTTCCGCATCGTCAGCGGCGGCACGGACAACCACCTGATGCTGGTGGACGTGTTCTCGAAGGGCCTCACCGGTAAGGTCGCCGAAGCCGCGCTTGGCAAGGCCGGCATCACGGTGAACAAGAACGCCATCCCCTTCGACCAGAACCCGCCGATGGTCGCAAGCGGCATCCGCATCGGCACACCTGCCGTCACGACGCGCGGCATGACCGAGTCGGAGATGGACGCGGTGGGCGGCTTCATCCTGCGCGCTCTTGGCGCGCACGACAACGACAGCGCGCTTGCGGCCATCAAGGGCGAGGTCGAATCGCTCTGCGCGAGGTTCCCGTTGTATCAGGGACTGTAAGCCCTACGACCCTCCACGCGCCTCCTCGAGCCCGGCCACGTCGGCATCCGCCTGCCGCCAGTTCGAGAGGAGCTGTTTGTAGGCGTCTGCTGCGCCCTGCGAATCGCCCGCGGCCTTGCGGGCTCGAGCCAATCCCAGCAGCGCCTCGGCCCGATTAGGGGTCGTTTGGAGCGCCCGCTCGTAGTCGGCTATCGCGTCGCGAGCTCGTCCCGCTTTCAAGTGCGCCGCGCCAACCAGCTCGTTCGTCCGCAACATGGTCGGCGGGCCCACGAGCGGCTGGTCCGCAAGGGCCTCACCGGAGACCGCGTCGATGTCGACGGCGGAATCGCCGCGCAGATAGGCGATGAGGCGGGCGTGGACCAGAGCCGTCTTCAGCGCGCGCTCGTCCTTCTCGCTGGCAGCTTGTGACCGGATGAATTCGAGCCCGTCGCTGCCGCGTCCGCACATCATGGTCACGATGGCACGCTGATACAACGCAACCGCGCGGAACGATCGTTCACGCGATGACGTGCCGACCAGCGGTGTCACGGGCCTGCCTGCGGGCTCGCACACCCGCCCCACCCAGGTCCCGGTATTTGCGGCCTGCACGAATTCCATCCAGCCGACGGCAAAGCGCGCATCCACGTGCCGGCCACCGTCGACATCCACGCCCGAGAGCACCTCTCGGGCGGTGTCTATCAGTTTCCGTGAGTCGGCGTACCGGCCCTGCTGCAGGTAGCCGTACTGGAGCCAGTGCAGCGCATGGAAGCTCAAATCGGCAGTGGAAAGTTCCCTCGCGGCAATCTCGGCGCGCGACGCCGCCCACGCGCGCTCGTTGGAGGCCACAGTGTCGTCCCACATGCCGAGCTGCAGAAATATGTGCGAAGGCATGTGGAGTGCATGTTCAGCGTCGGGTGCGAGGGCCGCGTAGCGTCTGGCGGCATCGAGACCGCGTCGAGCGGTGGCCGGGCTGTCTGTCGCATGAATCAGGTAGTGCGTGCCGCCGGGGTGCTCGGGGTTGGCCCGAAACACGCGTTCGGCAAACGTGATGGCGTCGGACCTGGCGAGGGCACGCTCCCCGGCCGGAAGCTGGCCCTGGTAGTCCGCAAACATGAGGGCGAGCGAGGTCAACGCGGCAGCGTCGGAGTCGTCTGGATACTCGGCAGCCACCTTCCGCATGGAGTCGGCGAAGCCTCGCACGCGTGAGGCCAGATCGGCGTCCTCGAACAGCGACTCTATGGCCGTGCCGAACGCCCGTTCGCGCGCCGTGCCAGCCTTGGCGATCCTTTCGGCGCGCGTCGGCGCCAGGCGCGCCAGCGCCGCGCGAGCGGCGACCGGGTCGTCCTCGCCCCAAAGCAAGTGGCTGTAGGTCAGCGCCTCGCCCCAGAACGCCATCGCAAAGCCGGGGTCGGCCTGCTGCGCGTCGCGAAATCCCGCTGCCGCTTCCTCGTATTCGAAGCTGTGCAGCAGCGCCAGACCGCGCAAAAACGGCTCCTGGGCGGCCTGCTGACCCGAGTTGGCAAACGTCACCAACCCAAGCTTCGGGATCCTCCCGGACGGCGAGTGCACGTGCTGTTCCTGCACCTGCCCTCGCGCGAGGGCCGCCAGGAAGACGACCGAAACCATCGTGCCCGCGAGCCGAATGTGGAAGGACATGGAGGTCTCGCAACTGGGTGACGTGGAATTCTGCAGCTGGGATTGTAGCCGTGGGTTGCAATTCCAACCATATCGGTCGCGGTAGACTCGCAAGATGGTCACCAAGGGGCCCGGCCCCCGCGAGCCGCACGGATACCAGGCCCCTGGCCGATCTCGTCGCGCAGCGTCGACGAGCGTGTTCGAGGCCAGCGGCGCGCTGGCGCGGGTGCTGCCCGGCTTCGAGCCACGGCCGGCACAGCGCGCGATGGCGTCGACGGTCGCCTCGGCGCTGCAGCATGACGGCGTGGCGCTGGTCGAGGCCGGCACCGGCACCGGCAAAACAATCGCCTACCTGATTCCGGCCATCCTCAGCGGCAAGCGCGTGCTGGTCTCGACCGGCACCAAGAATCTCCAGGAACAAATCGTCGATAAGGACCTGCCGGTGTTGACCAGGGTCCTCGATCGCCCCTTCACCGCGACAGTGATGAAGGGCCGCAGCAACTATCTGTGTCTGCATCGCTACCAGGCCATGCGCAGCGGCGGCCTTCCCCGTCAACAGCGCCTCGGCGGATTCGGCCATCCGGCCACCGAAGTCGACGAGCGGATCCTGCTGCCGATTCTCGAGCGCTGGGTTGCCAGAACGACAACCGGAGACCGGGCCGAGTTGCGCGATTTGCCAGAGGACCTGCCCATCTGGTCGGAGCTGTCGGCGTCGGCCGAGAACTGCCTCGGCACCACCTGCCCGCAGTTCAACGAGTGTTACGTCACGCAGATGCGGCAGCGAGCCGCCGATTCGGACCTCGTGATCGTCAACCACCATCTGCTGTTTGCCGACGCCGCGGTGCGCCAGGGCAACTACGGCGCCGTGATTCCGGATCGCGACGTCGCGATTCTGGACGAGGCCCATCAGCTCGAGGATGTCGCCACCAACTACTTCGGCTTGTCGGTGAGCAATTATCGGATCGACGACCTGACTCGAGACATCGAACGCGCGCTGGATGCCTGGCCCGCGCCCGAGCGCCGCGACGCCGTCAAGCGCATGACCGAGCGGGTCGAAGACCGCGCGCGGCACTTCTTCGAGGCGCTCCAGCCCAGACGACGGCCGGGCGAAGACCGCGTGCGCGTAACACCGGACGCGCTGACCGATGTCCAGCCGCTCGGGCAGGCGCTGATTGGCACGCTCGAGGGTGTCGAGGCACAGCTCCAACTGCTCAAGAGCGCGCCGTCGGAGGAGGCAGGCGCGGTCCGGCCGGCCGTCCTCGACGACCTGATCGCGCTTGCGGCGCGCATCGGCGAGCTGCGGCAGGAACTGGCGGTGCTGCTGCGCGCGAGCGACCCGGACTTCGTCTTCTTTCTCGAAACGCGCGGTCGCGGCCTCTTCCTCCGCGCGGCTCCAATCGATGTCTCGCGCATCGTGCGTGAGGAGGTCGTGGACCACTTCAAGGCCACGGTGCTGACTTCGGCGACGCTGGCCGTGGATGGCGGGTTCGACTACGTGCGAGGCCGGCTGGGCATCCGGGGCGCCGACGAAGCGCGGCTGCTCTCGGAGTTCGACTACGCGCGGCAGGCCATTCTCTACCTGCCCCGGCGCATGCCGCTGCCTCGCGACCCCGGGTTTGCCGAGGCCGCGGGCCGTGAATGCCTCGAGATCCTGCGCCGGACGCAAGGGCGCGCCTTCGTTCTCTTCACCAGCTACGCAATGCTGCGTGCCGTCGAGCCACTGCTGCGCGTGGGGCTGAGCTATCCGTTGCTGGTGCAGGGCACAGCCCCGCGCGGCGCGCTGCTCGACGAGTTCCGGCGCACGCCCAACGCCGTGCTCCTGGCGACGTCGAGCTTCTGGCAAGGCGTCGACGTCGTCGGCGACCAGTTGAGCTGCGTGATCATCGACAAGCTGCCGTTTGCGTCGCCCGGCGATCCGGTCACGGCCGCGCGGATGGAAGCGCTCACGGCCGAAGGCGCCGATCCATTTGCCGACTACCAGGTGCCGCTGGCCATCCTTGCCTTGCTGCAGGGCCTGGGACGGCTGATCCGGCACCGGACGGATCGCGGCGTGCTGGCGATTCTCGACCCGCGCCTGAAATCAATGGGCTATGGCCGGCGATTCCTGGCGTCGCTGCCTCCCGCCCCGGTCGTAAGCGACGTGGACGCCATCGAAAGGTTCTTCCAGGCCGGAGGGTAGGCCCTGCCCTCGTCAGGCGCTGCCGATGAGGATGCCCGACGCGAAGACCAGTGCTCCTCCCAGCACGACCTGCAGCGCCGCTCTCCAGAACGGCGTCTCCATGTAGCGGTTTTGCACCCAGGCAATCACCCACAGCTCCACGAAGACGACGGCCATGGCAATGATGGTGGCCGTCCAGAACTGCGGAATCAGGTACGGCAGCGCGTGGCCGAGGCCGCCGACGGCCGTCATCACTCCCGAGGCGACGCCGCGCTTTCCCGGCGAGCCCCGCCCGGAAATGCTGCCGTCGTCGGAGGCCGCCTCGGTGAATCCCATCGAGATGCCCGCGCCAACCGACGCGGCGAGGCCGACCAGGAATGTCTGCCATGTGTCGCCGGTCGCGAAGGCGGCGGCAAAGATCGGCGCGAGCGTCGAGACCGAGCCATCCATCAGACCCGCCAGACCGGGCTGCACCCAGGTCAGCACAAGCTCGCGACGGGCCGCGGAGTCCTCGGCGGTGCGGACGTCTGCCGGCAGATGCTCCTCTTGGAGGCTCTGCCATGTCGCCTGGTGACCCGACTCGACGGCTGCCAAACGCCCGAGCAGCTGGCGCGTCCCCGCGTCGCTGGTCCGTTGTGCCGCGCGCTGATAGAAATCGTGCGCCTCCATCTCCATGCGCGCCGCTTCGTCGCGGATCCGATCGAGGCTGAGATTCTGAATCAGCCAGACCGGACGGCGGTTGTAGAAGCCCGCCACGTGCTCCCGGCGAATCAACGGGATGGCCTCGCCGAAGCGGCGGCGGTGCTCCTCGATGAGCGCGGTACGATGTCCGTCCTCTTCGGCGGCCATCTCGTCGAACACCCGGGCGGACTGCGGGTAGTCGGCGCGCAGCCGTTGGGCGTACCACCGGTAGATGCGCCCGTCGTCCTCCTCTGAGGCGATTGCAAGGGCTATCACCTCCTGTTCGGACAGGTGCTTGAACTGCCGTCGCTGAGCCAATCCCGGGATCATCGCGTCGCTCCTGACCTTCAGACCTTCGCCCGTACGACCTGCCGCCGTGGGAGTTCCCGGGCTCAGTAGCGCCAGCTCTTCACATCCGCGCCCTCCGGGGCCGTCGCCAACATCCGCTCGACGGCCCAGGGCAACACCATCTGCGGATAGCGCAGCCGCGAGTAGGCGTTGGAGCGCGTGTGATCGCCGTTCCAGCAGTGCTCGGCGCGATCGCCGTAGTCGATGACGGCGTCGGCCGGGGGAGTGGCGGTCTTCAGGAACTTCTCGACCTCGTACACGGCGTTATTGAGGTAGTAGTTGTCCATGTCGCCGACGTAGATTCTCAACTTGCCGCGAAGCTTCGGGCCCAGCGTCGCCCAGTCGCGCCGCAGGATATGGGACAGGTCGAAGTGCTCGCGCCAATAGGCGGCGACATCCTTGTCGATCTGCCCGGTCAGCTTGTTCCAGATCGGCCTGGGATACCCGTCGGCGCCGCGCGGGGAGTAGACCGATTCCCACACGTCCCACTGATCGCCGGACCGGGTCCTGGTCCCGAGCGCGAGCTCGCGGTGGTTCATCTGCTCGAGCGTGGTGGTGAGGTGACCCAGGTAGTTGCGCAAGCCGGGCCTCGGCACACGCTTGAAGGGCCCCTGCTGGTAATACGCGTTCTCGTCGTCGTACAGGTTGACCACGGTGTAATGGCGGAAGTCGATCGGATCGGGGCACGCGACCCACGCGCCGTTGAAGGCGTCGGGGTAGAACATCTGTACCGCCATGGCTTCCCAGCCGCCGGTCGATCCGCCGTAGGTGAATCGCGCCCATCCCTGTCCGAGGCCGCGGAACCGGCGCTCGATCTCCGGCACCAGCTCGAACATGATCGCGTCGCCGTACGGCCCGTTGTTGGCCGAGTTCACTGCGTAGGAGTCGTCATAGAACGGCGTCGCGTGCTGGATCTCGATCAGCAGCACCCTCGGGAAGCCGGGGCCCGTCCAGTCCTTGTAGAACTGGTACGCGAGTTCCTGCTCGATCCGGTTATACCCGGCCAGCTGAAACCGCTGGCTGAAATCCGGCTTCAGGTCGGGGTCAGGCGGCGTTTCCCGCCAACCACTCAGGCGCGATGGGAAGTGACCGTGGTTGATCACAAGCGGATAGCGGGCATCGGGATGGTCGTCGTAGCCCCACGGCAGCAGCACCCACGCGGACAACTGCATGTCGCGGCCCCAGAACGTCGACAGGCGCTCGCTGCGAATCCGGACGAATTTGACGTGCTTCGTTTCCCGCTTTGCAAAGTCGTCAACGGGCGGAATTTCCTGATCGAGGACCAGGCGGATCGGCTGACCGGCGGCCGACGATGGGTCCAACACCATCCGCTGGGGCGTGGAAAACAGGTTGCCTGGCTTTCGCGCCCACTGCTGGCCTTCTCCCTTGTCGGGAGGCAGCTTGACGCGTGACACCATCTCCACGGGCAAACGTCTCGTAGCGGTTGACGAGCGCCTGCACCAGGTACGTGCCCCTGGGGAGCTGCGCCAACGAGCGGATCGGATAGCCGAAGGCGGTGGCGTCGACGGCACGAGGCTCACCGGGCTTCCAGCCGTCGACGTCCACGCCGAACACCTGCGCCGTCTTCACGGTGTCGTTGACCTGGAGCCGCGGTTCCCCCTCGGTTTCCGCAGAGATCAGCAGCAACAGCCGACCGTCGATGGGCTCCGCCGATCGCGCGGCTGGAAACGTCACGGCCACGCGAAGCTGGGTGTCGGCCCCCCGGGCCAGGTTCGGTCCGGTGGCCGGAATCGCGCCCGCGGCAAGCAGCACGGGCAACCAACAGGCAGTGCGGGGCCGGGTCATTGGCGATCCTCCGGAAAGGCGAGCCGCCCATGCGCGGCCGCGCGATGTCGGTAGTAAACTACCTCTGTTCTGGCATCATTCCGCGTCATGACGATGCGGTGGAGGGCAACTCCCATGGATCGCAAGCGACTGGGGCAATTCGTGACGGGCGTCACGGCGGCCCTCTTCGTACTGGCGCTGGTTTCTGTGGCCTCGGCGCAGACCGGCATGCTCAAGGGCAAGGTGTACGACGCGAAAGACGCCCCGGTGGAGGGCGCCAAGGTCACCATCACCGCCAAGGGCATGAAGAGCACCCGGGAGGTGAAGACGAACAAGAAGGGCGAGTTCGTCCAGATTGGCCTGTTCCCGGGGGAGTACAGCGTCACCGCCGAGAAGGATGGCGACTCGGGCACGGTCGGCACACGAGTCTCGGTGGGCGAGAACCCCGAGATAAGGATTCGAGTCGGAAAGGCGGGACCGTCCCCGGAAGCGACCGCCAAGGCCGTCGCGCTGCAGAAGACGTTCGAGGAAGGCGTGGCGCTCAGCAGGTCCGGCGACTTCGACGGCTCGATCGTGAAGTTCAACGAGGCCATCGCCCAGGCTCCCAACTGCCACGACTGCTACTACAACATCGGCTACGCCCACTCCCAGAAAAAGGAATGGGACAAGGCGGAGGCCGCCTACAAGAAAGCAACCGAGCTGAAGCCCGACTACGCCGAGGCCTGGAGCGGGCTGGCCAACGCCTACAACATACAGAAGAAGCTGGACCTCGCACTCGAGGCCAGCGCGAACGCGGCCAAGTATGGCGGCGCCGCCGGCGGCGGCGCTGGTGGCGGGGGCAGCGCGAGTGGGCTCTACAACCAGGGCGTCATTCTCTGGAACCAGGGCAAGTATCCCGAGGCGAAAGAGAAGTTCGAAGCCGCCTCGAAGGCCGACGCCAGCTACGCCGATGCACACTACCGGCTGGGCATGGCGAATCTCAACCTCGGCGACATGCCGGGAGCCGCGGCGGCGTTCGAGGCCTACCTGAAGGCAGCGCCGTCGGGCGAGTTCGCCGAACAGGTGAAGGGCATCCTGGCCTCGATCAAGAAGTGACGGCTCGAGGGCCTGAAGCCTGAGGCCTGAGGGCTTCGCGTGTCCGACATCGCCGCCAACCTCGCCGCCGTGCGGAGTCGCCTCGAGCAGGCGGCCCGCACGGCGGGCCGCAATCCCGCCGATATCCGCCTCGTCGCCATCTCCAAGACGTTCCCCGCCGACGCCGTGCGCGACGCGTTTGCCGCCGGACAGGTGGATTTCGGGGAGAACCGCGTGCAGGAGGCCCTACAGAAGATCCGCGCAACGGCCGAACTTCACAGTAGGTGGCACCTTGTCGGCCATCTGCAGACGAACAAGGCTCGAAAGGTCGTCGGACCGTTCGCCTATGTCCACTCTGTCGACAGTCTCGAGCTGCTGACGCGGCTCGACGAGGCGGCCGCAGCCGAGCGGACCTCCCCCAAACTGTTGATTCAAGTGGACATGGCCGGTGAGACCACCAAGTTCGGCGCCGCCGAGGCCGACTTGCCCGCTTTGTTCGAGGCGGCCGGGCGGTTGCAGTCGGCGCAGGTTGTGGGGTTGATGGTGCTCCCACCCTACGCGGAGGATCCCGAGGACGCCCGGCCGTGGTTCAAGCGGCTGCGCGGGATTCGGGACGGCCTGGCCAGGGATGGGGTCCCAGCCGAGCGCCTCCGCGAGCTGTCGATGGGGATGAGCCACGATTTCCACGTTGCCGTGGAAGAAGGCGCCACCATCGTGCGTGTGGGGACGGCGATATTCGGCACGCGGCAGTAACAGCACGTAGGCCGGAACTCGAGTTCCGGCACTAACGGAGACGAATTCACATGAAGGTCACGCCTCTCGATTTGCGGCAGCAGAAGTTCAAGACGGTGATGCGCGGCTACGACCGTGCCGAGGTCGAGGCGTTTCTCAACGAGACGGCCGAGGACTACGAGCAGGCGCTGCGCGATGCCGACCGCCTGCGCGACGATCTCACCCGGCTCCAGAGCAGTCTCGACGAGCACCGCGAGGGCGAGCGCAACCTGCGCAACACGCTGCTGACGGCGCAGAAGCTGGCCGACGAGATTCGCAACAATGCAGAGGCCGAAGGCAAGCGGCTCGTTCGCGAGGCTGAAGGCCGCTCGGACCTGATGATCTCGAAGGCGCAGGCGCGCCTCGACGAAGTGCAGCGCGAAATCGACGGCCTGCGCCTGAAGCGCCGCGACGTCGAGAACTCGCTGGAATCGACCATCTCGACGCTCCGCAACTCGCTGGAGTTCGTGCGCGAACAGGATCAGAAGGAGCGCGACGAGAAGATCCTGCTCCATCGCCCGCGCCCGGTCGAGACGCCGCCGGTGGTGCCGGTGCGAGTGCTCGACGAGCTGAAGGTCGCCGAAGCGTAGGACGACTGAACCACGAAGGTTGCCCCTGTTCCGTCCCACCACGACCGGCGTTATCGTGACCGTCCGCGTCACGCCGCGGGCGGGCCGGACCGCTGTTGCCGGCGTGCGCGGGGACGTGCTCCTCGTGAAGCTGGCGGCGGCGCCGGTTGACGGCGCGGCCAACGACGCCCTGATCGCCCTTCTTTCAGACGCGTTCGAACTCCCCAGACGGAACATCACGATCGTGGCCGGCGACAAGAGCCGGACCAAGCGCGTCGAACTTGCGGGAACCTCAACGGCGGCGATGGACGCGCGACTGGCGTCGCTGCTCTAGAATCAACCCGGTTGGCGCCAGGCTCGCGTCGCGCCTGCGGAAGAGAATCGGTGTCTAAACAGCCAGCCACCGCCCGAACTCGGGGAACCGCCGTAAGGAGGCAATGTCGATGGTCGTCGGGATCCTCACGATCTTCATCGGGGCGCTCGGTGCCGCGGCCGGCACCCAGGAACTGGTCGTCCAGGGCATTCTCAACAATCAGTTGATTCCACTCACCGGAGGCACGGTTGGCGCTGTTGGCGGTGCGCTGATGCTCTCGGCTGGCGTGGCGCTCGTCCGCGAGTCGCCGCGTGCGGCGTCGTTGACCACTGCGGCGGCTATTTCGAGCCTGGCAGTGACGGCGCTGGTAGGTATGCTCGGGTGGGGGTTGGCCGGGTGGCCAATGACCTTGTTAGGTCTGCTGTGGCCGGTGTTCCTGCTGTTCCACGTGCGGAGCGGTCGCAGGGTGGCCCAGCCCGTTCAATGACGCGCATCGAAGGAGTCTTCGGCGCGCTCGTGCTCGCCCAGGCCGCACACTCGACCGAAGAGTACATCGGCCGCCTGTGGGAGTCGTTTCCGCCCGCGCGCTGGGTCACCGGGCTGCTGTTTCAGGACCTCGAGCGCGGTTTCCTTGTCCTCAACGTCACGCTGGTCGCCTTTGGCGTCTGGTGTTTTGTCTGGCCGATACGGCATCGATGGCCGGCCGGGCGTTGGGTCGCGTGGGGGTGGGCAACCGTAGAGAGCATCAACGGCATCGGTCATCACCTCTGGTCGCTCCGGCAAGGCGGTTACACGCCTGGCGTCGCCACGGCGCCAATTCTGCTGGTCCTGGCGCTCATTCTTGCGCGCCGGCTGCGCGATGAGTCGGCAACGTTGTCGTGACCGACCTCACGATCCGACCGGAATACTCACGCGATCGAGACGCGGTGCGGGTCGTGAACGAACAGGCTTTCGGCGGTCGCGAGGAAGCCGACATCGTCGAGCGCCTGCACCTCGCGAAGGCGGCTGTCGTCTCGCTGATCGCGGAGGCAGGCACGAAAGTGGTCGGCCACATCCTGTTCTCGCGAGTCGACGTCGAGCAGCCGAACGGGAAGCGCCTGGTCGGCCTGGCGCCAATGGCTGTGTCGCCCGACTACCAGCGGCAGGGGATCGGAAGTCAGCTGGTCCGTGAGGGGCTGGCGCGGTGTCGGGCGGCGGGTATCGACGGCGTCGTCGTGCTCGGCCACGCCGAGTACTACCCGCGCTTCGGCTTTGCGACAGCCGCGCAGTTTGGCCTTCGGTGCGAGCACGACGTGCCGGCCGACGTGTTCATGGCGATGGCGCTGCACCGGGATGCGCTCGACGGCGTCTCCGGTCTCGTGCGCTATCACCCGGAATTTGGGACGGTGTGACTATCATCGGGCACGTGCGAGGAGAAACCGCTGGATCTCCGGCGATCGAGCTATGGCCTGCGCTGGCGTGATCGCCGACTTCATCCTCCGCCACGCTCAGCCCCTGCTGACCTGTGCCGGACCGGCGCCTCGCATCGGCGCCGACATGGCGCAGGTGCCGTGGATCGACGACGGGGCGCTGGCGGCGCGTGAAGGACGCCTGCTGTTTGTCGGACCGACGGAGGTCTGCGACCGGCTTGTAGAGCAGGCCCCGGGCGCGCTGGTCATCGACGCGACAGGCTGCACGGTCCTGCCTGGGTTCGTCGACCCACACACGCACGCAGTGTTCGCGGGAGACCGGCGCTACGAGCTGCATCGGCGCCTGGCCGGTGCGACCTACGCGGAGATTGCCGACGAGGGAGGCGGCATCCTGAAGACCGTCGAGGCGACGCGTGCGGCCAGCGTCAGCGATCTGGTCGACGCCGCTCGTCCGCGCCTGGCCGAGATGCTCCGAGCCGGCACGACGACGGCGGAAGTCAAGAGCGGGTATGGCCTGACGACCGAGAGCGAGGTCGGAATGCTGCGGGCAATCGCGCGGCTCGGCACCGAGCAGCCGATCGAGCTGGCCGCGACCTTCATGGGCGCGCACGAGCTGCCGCCGGAGTTCAAGGACGACCGCGACGGCTACCTGCGGCTTCTTATCGACGAGATGATTCCGCTGGTGGCTTCCGAGCGGCTCGCGGAGTGGAACGACGTCTTCTGCGAGACCGGCGTGTTCACGCCGGATGAAGCGCAGCTGATCCTCGACGCCGGCCGGCGCGCCGGTCTGATGCCGCGCATCCACGCCAACGAACTTGGCGAAACCGGCGGCGCGCAGGTCGCCGCGCTCGTCGGTGCGCGATCTGCCGATCATCTGGTGTTCGTCAGCGACGCCGACATCGCGTCGCTGGCGCAGGCGGGTGTGGTCGCTACGCTGCTGCCGGCAGCTTCGTTCTACCTCAAGCTCGGACGCTTCGCACCCGCCAGGCGCATGATCGACGGCGGCGTCCCCGTGGCGCTTGCCACCGACGTCAATCCCGGCGGCGGGTTCTCGCCATCGATGCCCTTTGCCATGACGCTGGCCTGCTTCGCGATGGGGCTGACGTTTGAAGAGGCGCTCAACGGCGCGACGATCAATGCGGCGTACGCGCTGGATCGCCACGATCGCGTCGGCAGCCTCGAACCTGGCAAGCAATGCGACGTCCTGGTCGTCAACGGCCCGCCGGTCGAGTTGCTGCGGGTCGGCGCGGGGACTATCCAGACGGTCATCAAGCGCGGCCGGGTCGTATGAACCCCGCCAGCCGGCCTGTCCCCGGGCCCTCTCGCCGATACGAACAGAACCAGTCCGGGTGACACGCGGTACAGAGCCGGCTGATAAAAATCTGAGCCGCAGGAACGCCGGCTCGCTCGAGCTGGTCGGCGTTGGCGCGCCAGATGTCGAGGAACAACTTCCCCGCGCGGCGCACGAACCATCGTGCGCTGTCGGCCTCGCTCCAGCCCCGTGCGCCAAACGCGGCCACGAGCTCCTCACCCACCTCGTAGCAGCAGGGCCCGATGCACGGGCCGATGGCGGATAACAGCGTGTCGGCGTGGGCCTGAAACCGGTTGGCCATCGCGCCAACGGTCACACCCGCGACATCAGCCGCCGTGCCACGCCATCCGGCATGCGAGGCCGCAACGAACCGCCCCGATCGGTCAGCGGTCAGGATTGGCGCGCAATCGGCGACCTGAACCGCGACGACGCGGTCGATGACGTCGGATACGGCGATGTCGGCTTCAGGAGTGCCGCAGGAGGATGGGGTCGCCACATGCACGGCGTGTCCGTGCACCTGTGAGAGACGGAGGGTCCGGTCGGGCTCCACCAGCCCGACGGCCTGCCCAATCGCCGCCCATCCGGCGCGCTCGACGTCAGGCGCGCCGCGCAACTGCAGTTGCCGGGTGGTCCAGCCGTGCCCAACGGCTGCGAGCGCGTGACACTGCAGGGCCAGCCCCCACGGCGCCTGGACCCACGCAAACTCCCCGTTCACCTCCGGCGGCACGTCGCTCGCATTGTAAAGTACCGCTCATGACGATCGTCGGGATAGGGATGGACGCGACGGAAGTCGGCCGAATTGCCGAGTCGCTGGAGCGTTACGGCGAGCGATTCCTGCGCCGGGTGTTCACCGATGAGGAGATCGCGTACTGCATGCGGCGCAAGCATCCGGCGCCGCACCTGGCAGGGCGATTCGCTGCCAAGGAAGCAGGCATGAAAGCCATTGGCACCGGCCATGCCTTCGGCGTGTTGTGGCGGGACCTCGAAGTGATCCGCCGCGGCGGCCCCCCGCAACTGCAGTTTCACAAGGCCGCGGGCGAGCACTTCAGGCGGCTGGGTGCAACCAAAGCCATGCTCACCATCACACACACCGACGCGCTGGCGCTTGCCCACGTGATCCTGGTCGGCGAACCCGTCAACGCCCGTTGACACCCGCGCCGCCGTCAAGCGGGCGCCGTTCTCATTCTCCTCTCGCACGCAACCGGTAACCCTCACGCGCACCGCGCGTTGCACGAACCCACGCCTGCGACACCGCGCCTGGCGGGGCGCTTGCCTCGTTACGCCACGTGAGGCCGGCACGGGAAGGTCGACGCGCCGGCTCCTGGGAGCCAAACACCGTGGTGATCAAGATTGCGCCGAATGAGAAAGGCAACCCGCCGGGAAAACTGGCGGACGCGGAACTGCACTTCACCGAGGGTCCGCTGGAAGGGCTGAAGCTGATCGGTTTCTCAGTGTGGGAACGTCGCAGCGGCAACGGCCGCAACGTCACTTTCCCCGCCCGCCAGTACACCGTCAATGGCGAACGTCGGAGCTTTGCGCTGCTGCGGCCGTCGCCGACGCGACCTCGCAGGACCGGATTCGCGACCTGGTGTTGCAGGCATATGCCGAGTACGAATCCCAGCAACAGGCCGTCGCGATCTGAGGAATGCGTGGGAGTCAGCCGACGCTTGATGGCGTGTCACCGACTGGCCCCGATGGCCACGGAGGCCGCACATCACGGCACCCCAGTCGTCTTGCTGATCATGCGGCGCCGTCGGTCACGCATGCACGGCTGTTACCACGTGTTCTGCGGAAGCCGGCGCCGGTGGAGTTAGCCCTCGTGCTGCCGTCGCATGAACGCCGGGACGTCGAGCGGCGATCCCTCGTCGAAACCCTCGATCGTCTGGTCCTCCGCACCGACCGCCATCGGCATCGGCTGCGGAAGATCGAGCCCTGGCCGCCGGGCGATGGACGTGCGCGCCGGCAGAGACACGGACACGGGGTCCGGCGTGCGGCCCTTCACCGAGTAGTGCGACAAGTCCACGGGGGTCTGGGTGGTATTGGCCGCCGGCATTCGGGTGGCGCCGCCGCGGTCGAAGCCCGTGGCGATCACCGTGATCTTCACGCGTCCGGTGAGCGCTTCGTCGACCACCGCGCCGAAGATGATGTTGGCGTCCTCGTGGGCCGCCTCCTGGATGATCGAAGACGCCTCGCTCACTTCGAGCAGCGACATGTCCGGGCCGCCGGTGACGTTGATGATGACGCCGCGCGCGCCTTCAACCGAGGCGCCCTCCAGCAGCGGGCTCGAGATGGCTTTCTGTGCCGCGAGCATCGAGCGGTTCTCGCCTTCGGCGATGCCGGTGCCCATCATCGCTATTCCCATGCCGGACATGATCGTCTTGACGTCGGCGAAGTCCAGGTTGATCAAGCCCGGCACCAGGATGAGGTCCGAGATGCCCTGAATCGCCTGCCGCAGTACATCGTCGGCGGTCATGAAGGAGTCGTTGAGCGACGTGTGCCGGTCGATGATCGCCAGCAGTCGCTCGTTTGGAATCGTGATCACCGTGTCGACGCACTCGCGGAGCGCGTCCAGGCCGGCCTCGGCCTGCTGCTGGCGTTTCTTGCCTTCGAACTTGAACGGCTTGGTGACCACGGCAATGGTCAGGGCGCCGAGTTCGGAGGCCAGGCTGGCGATGACCGGCGCCGCGCCCGTGCCGGTGCCACCGCCCAGGCCTGTGGTGACAAACACCATGTCGGCGCCGTCGAGCGACTGTATGAGCTTGTCGGTGTCTTCGAGCGCGGCCTGGCGTCCCACGTTCGGGTCGGCGCCAGCGCCGAGACCCTTGGTCAGCTTGCTGCCAATCTGCACCTTTACCGGCGCCGGGTTGGCCTCCAGCGCTTGCAGGTCAGTGTTGGCGACCAGGAAGTCGACGCCCTGGAAGCCGGTCTTCACCATTCGCGCGACGGCATTGCTGCCGCCGCCGCCGACGCCGACGACTTTGATGCGTGCCCCGGCACGCCGGTCCTCGTCGAGCTTCAGGCGAAGCACGGATGGGTCGATGTCCTTGAAGATCGGGATGAAGAAGTTCGAGTCCTGCGACATGCGTATCCTCCGCGTCCGTAGGCCGGGACGCTCTTGCTTAGAAGAACTCTCGGAACAGCCCCTTGAGCCGGCCCGCTACTCGTCCAAAGGCGCCCACGCCCGTCGTGCGCACCGGCTCCCCCACTCGATGCCGCCGGCCGTAAAGCACGAGACCCACGGCGGTCGCAAACGCAGGACTGCCGACATGGTCGGCAAGTCCGCCGATACCGGCCGGTGCGCCGCGCCGGATCGGCAGGTCGAAAATCTGCTCCGCGATCTCGGGCATGCCCTCGAGGATCGCGCCGCCGCCGGTGAGCACGATGCCGGAGTTCAGCGATTTCTCGTAGCCGGCGCGGCGGATCTCGTCCCAGACCAGGTGGAAGATCTCTTCGGCGCGCGGCTGCAGGATCTCCGAGAGGATGCGGCGCGCCATCACGCGTGACCGGCGCCCACCTACGCTCGCAACGTCGATGGTCTCGTCTTCGTCCACCATCGCCGACAGCGCGCACCCGCATTTGCGCTTGAGCTTCTCGGCATCCGGAATGGGCATGCGGAGGCCGACAGCGATGTCGCTCGTGAAATGGTCGCCTCCGACGCCGATCACCGCGGTATGCCAGAGGCTGCCGCGCTCGAAGATCGCGATGTCGGTCGTCCCGCCCCCGATGTCGACCAGCGCGACGCCAAGCTCCTTCTCGTCCGGCGTCAACACCGCTTCGGCGGCGCCAATCTGTTCGACCACTGTGTCGATGACCCCCACCCCGGCGCGATTCACGCACGACACCAGGTTCTGCGTGGCCGTCGTCGCGCTGGTCACGATGTGCACGTTGACCTCGAGCCGTGCTCCGGTCATCCCGACGGGCGCGCCGATGCCGTCCTGCTCGTCGACGACGAAGTCCTGCGGCAGCACATGCAGGATCTCGCGGCCGGCGGGCAGGCTGACGGCCTTGGCCGCCTCGATCGCCCGCCGCACGTCGTCGCGCGTGATCTCGCGGCTCTTGCCGGCGACCGCGATCACGCCGCGGCTGTTGAAGCCCTTGATGTGGGGGCCCGCCATCGACAGGTGCACGGCGTCGATCTCGACACCAGCCATCAGCTCGGCCTCGTCCACCGCCTTCTTGATGGAGTCCACGGCGGCCTCGAGGTTGACGATCACGCCGCGCCTGATGCCCCGCGACTCTGCGACGCCGATTCCGACGACGTCGAGGCCGCCATCGTCGACGAGCTCGCCGACAATGGCGCAGACCTTCGACGTCCCCACGTCGAGCCCGACCAGATATCGATCCTTACGTCCCACACACCCTCCAGTTGTTCACGTACGCCAGCCACGGAGTCACAAAGAACACAAGGACACGACAGAGAACAGTCATGGACGGCCTGGAAAGTCTCCGCGCGTGCCCCGTGGTTCCGTGTCTCTGTGGTTGGCGTATGTCATTGGCGTACCCCGCCCGCCTTCTGCACCACTGCGGACTTGCCCGGCCGCACGTAGACCCGGTCGTCGAACCGAAGGTCCACGTACTCGATGTCGGGCACGCGCGAGTGCAGCGCCTCGTGCAGTTCCAGGTACCGCTGCAGCCGCTCGACGAACTGCTCGTCGCCGATGTGCACCAGCGCAGGATCCTGATCCAGCAGCACCACGGCGTCGTGCGCGCTCGCGACGTCGATCTGCGAGATCCGCTTCAGCAGCGCCGGCTGCCCTTCGAGCGCCCGGAGCAGCCCCGCGGCCAGCCCGGCTCGCGCTGGATCGACGTTCGGTTCGCCGGCGGCCGGGGTGTCGGCCAGGCCGTCGACGATTGGCAGATCGAACTGCGAGTAGTTCGGTCCGAACTCGTCGATCACCAATCCCTGCTCGTCGACCAGGTACAGATCGCCACGAATGCGTCCGATCGCCATCGGCATGCGTTCGCGAATCACCACTTCCACTGTCGATGGCAACACCCGCCTCAACACCGCCTGCTCGACCCACGGCGAGCCAAGAACCCGGCGTCGCCACTCGTGGAGGTCGATCTGCAGCAAGTGCTGGCCTTCCAGGCCCGCCAGCAGCGTCAGCACTTCGCCGCGAGCCAGGTGCTGGTTGCCTCGCACGTGAATCTGGCTGACGCGCAGCGCCTGCGAATCGGTGACGGCCTGCGCGGCATACCAGCCGGCGCCGCCGAGCACTCCGACCGCGGTCAGCAGGCGCGCCGCAGCGAGCAGCCGCGTCACCCACGGCGACCGCCGGCGCGACGGCCGGACGTGCGAGCGCCGAAACCGCTTGTCGGCCGGCGCCGCTACGGCCACGACGCGATCGCCTCCACGATCCTCGGTCCCAGCGACCCGACCGATCCGGCGCCCATCGTCAACACCAGGTCATCCGGCGTCGCGATGCGAGCCACCGCCGCCGGCACGTCGACGAGCGCCTTGACGATGTGGACGCGGCCGCCGTGCGAGCGCTGCACCTCGTCGGCCAGCCGCTCGATCGTCACTCCCGGCATCGGGTCTTCGCCCGCCGGGTAGATGTCCGTGAGCACGATCTCGTCGGCCAGTGCCAGCGCCGGGCCAAACTCGTGCAGCAGTTGCGCGGTGCGCGTGTACCGGTGCGGCTGGAACACGCACACGATGCGGCGCGCGCCCGTTCCACGCGCCGCGCGCAACACCGCAACGATCTCGGTCGGATGATGGCCATAGTCGTCAACGACCGTGACCCCGCGTGCATCGCCCTTGCGCTCGAACCGGCGCTCGGCGCCGCGAAACTCGGCCAGCGCTGCTGCGATGACGGCAAACGGCACTTTCAACTCCAGGCCGATGCCGATCGCGGCAAGCGCGTTGAGGACGTTGTGACGGCCTGGCACCTGCAGCGTCAGCGTCCCAAGCGTCTCGCGCCCAGCCCCCGTCCGCCGCACGACGGTCGCTCGCGATCCAAACCCTACCAGCGCGACGTCGGTCGCCGTGAGATCGGCGTCCGGGTCGTCCAGTCCGTAACGCACCAGCCGGCGCGGCGTCGAGGCGGCCAGACGGCGCAGCACCTCGTCGTCGGTGCAGCACACCGCGGCGCCATAGAACGGGATGCGCGCGATGAAGCTGGCAAACGCCTGCACCAGGTCCTCGAAACCCGCGTAGCTTTCGAGGTGCTCGTGGTCGATGTTGGTCACGACCGCATGGACCGGCGCGAGCATCAGGAAGGAACGATCGCTCTCGTCCGCCTCGGCGACCAGCACGTCGCCGCGACCGACGCGGGCGCTGCTGCCAAACTGCGCCAGCCGGCCGCCGATGACGACGGTCGGGTCCAGGCCGGCGTGGTCGAGCACGAGGCCTATCATCGACGTCGTCGTCGTCTTGCCGTGGGCGCCGGCGATAGCGACGCCGGACTTGCCGCGCATCAGTTCGGCCAGCAGTTCGCCGCGGAGAATCACCGGTATCCCGCGCCGGCCGGCTTCAATGACCTCGGGGTTCGACAGCCGCACGGCCGATGACCGGACCACGACATCGACGTCGCCGAGGTGGGCGGCGTCGTGCCCTTCGCGGAAGTCGAGGCCCAGGGCCTGCAAGTGTTCGGTCACGTCCGATGCCTTCACATCAGAGCCGCTGACGTGGATGCCCCCACGCAGCAGAATCTCCGCAAGCGGGCTCATCCCGCTGCCGCCCACACCAACGAAGTGCGCGCGCCTGGTTGGTCCAAGCACGCGCTACGCTCCCATCAACGCAACGGCACGTGCGACGATGGTCCGGGCCGCTTCGGGCCGCGCGAGTGCGCGCGCGGCCTCGCTCATGGCCCGGCGTCCCGCGGGATCGGCCGCCATGGCCATTACTCGCACGGCCAGCCGACTGCCGCTCAGCTCGCGCTGGTCGATTACTTCGGCCGCGCCGGCGCTTGCCAGAACCTCCGCGTTCTTCCGCTGGTGATCGTCGGTGGCCGTCGGCAACGGGATCAGGATCGCGGGCTTTCCCGATGCCGTGATCTCGGCCAGCGTGGTCGCGCCTGCGCGACAGATCACCAGGTCGGCGTCTCTCATCTCCCGGTCCATCTGGTACAGGAACGGCTCCACCCGGGCGTCGAGCCCGGCATGCCGGTAGCCCTCCCGGACCATCTCCAGATCGCGCTCTCCGGTCTGGTGGGTGACAGTGAGTGGTGTGGCAGAGGCCGCCAGCTTCGGCGCTGCCTCCACACAGGCCACGTTGATCGCGCGCGCGCCCTGAGAGCCGCCAAAGATCAGTACCCGGAGCGCCGCACCGGGCGCCGTGTCCAGACGATGATCGGGTGGCTGCCGGAGGAACTCGGCCCGAACGGGATTGCCGGCGACGAAGCCTTTGTCGCGAAAGAACGGAAGCGTCGACTCATAGGTCACCGCAGCGGCACGCACCACCGGTGCGAGCAGCCGATTGGTAAGGCCCGGGACAGCGTTTTGCTCCAGCAGCAGCGTGGGAATCCCACGCAGTGCCGCCGTGGCGACGACGGGCCCCGAGCTGTACCCCCCGACGCCAATCACGAGATCCGGCTTCCGGCGCGACACCAGACGCCACGCATCGAGCGCCGACAACGGCAGCAGCGCCGCGCCACGCAACCGCGTGCCCAGTGACTTGCCCTTCAGACCCCCACTTCGAATCACGTCCAGCTCGAACCCCTCGCGCGGAACCACACGCGACTCGATCCCGCGTGCCGTGCCCGCAAAGGTGACCGTCGTGCCCGGTTGCTGCGCCTGCAGTTCGCGCGCGACGGCGATGCCCGGATAGAGATGCCCCCCGGTGCCGCCGCCGGCCACCACGACCCGGCGCGAGCGCGTGCCCGCGCTCATCGCCGCGTCTCCCGAAGGACGCGCAGTCGGCTCGGCATCGCTCAGCGCTCATGCACCCCCGAGGCGTGTTGCGACACGTTCAGCAGAATCCCCATGCCGATCAGGTTGATGAGCAACGACGACCCGCCGGAGCTCACAAACGGCAGCGGAATGCCCTTGGTCGGCACCAGGCCCAGCACGACGCTCAAGTTGACGAACGCTTGAACGGCCACCATGCCCGTCAGGCCGATAGCCAGGAACGCGCCGAAGCGGTCGGGCGCGCGGCCGGCAACCCGAAGCCCACGCCAGGTGATCACGACAAACGCCACCAGGGTCAGCGTCGCGCCGATGAGTCCGAGCTCCTCGGCTATCACGGCGTAGATGAAGTCGGTGTGCGGTTCGGGCAGGTAGAACAGTTTCTGCAGGCCGGCCATCAGCCCCCGACCCGAGATGCCGCCGCTGCCGACGGCGATCAGGGATTGCAGCAGCTGGAACCCGGCGCCGAGCGGATCCTCCTCCGGCGACATGAACGAGAGAACTCGCTGCAGGCGGTACGGAGAGATTACGATCAGCGCCGCACCGGCCAGCACCCCCGTGCCTGCGGCGACCGCGACATAGCGCACGCTCAACCCGGCAGAGAACAGCATCAGGCCCGCGGTGGCCACGAGGCACGCCGACGTGCCGAAATCGGGTTCGAGCATGATCAAGCCGGTCATCACGCCGATGACGATGCCCAGCGGCGCCAGCGTCTCTTTCAGGTCGTTGACCTGGTTCATGCGCCGCTCGAGCAACGCCGCCGTGAAGAAGATGACGGCCAGCTTGGCGACCTCCGACGGCTGGATGCCGAAGCCGGCGACGCCGAACCAGCGGCGCGTGCCGTTGATGGGCGCGCTGAACAACACGGCCACCAGCGCCAGGGCGGCAAAGCCGAGCGCGGCCCAGATGAGCGCGGGTTGCCGCCATACGCGGTAGTCCACGCGCATGATCACGGCCATGATGGCGACGCCGAGCGCGGCCCACATCCCCTGCTTCACCAGGAACAGATATGGGTTGCCGAAACGGAACTCCGCCATGGCCGCCGAGGCGCTGTACACCATCACCACGCTGGCCAGCACCAGCAGCAGGGTGGCCAGAAACAGGACCTTGTCGGATTTCAGCTTTCGCGCCATACTTCACGCCCCCTGGGCTCTGCGGGCCCGGGCTCCTGCGGGCGGCGATGGCAAGCCTAAAGCTCTGGCATCGTCGACCCGAAACTAGTGTCGGCTGCGAGCACGGCATACGGGCCGCGGCCGTCGACTCACCCGCAGGCGCGGCACGCTCTCGTGCCGCGTGCGTTGCTTTCACGTGAGCAGTCAGCAGTCATCAGTCAGCTTGGGGTCGGGACACCCACCTCGCAGACCGGGGCAGCCTGCGTTCCCAGCGGTAAGCTCCTGATCGCCGCCCGCTGACTGACGACTGCTCACTGCTCACGTGTGGCTCGTCGTTGCTCGACGAGCCGCCGCACCTCCGCCGTAAACACCTCGCCGCGCTCCGCGTAGTCGCGGAACATGTCGAAACTCGAACACGCCGGCGCGAGCACCACCGTGCCATCCGGCGGTGTCAGCGCGTACGCCAGCCGCACGGCGTCGGCCATGCTGCCGGCCGTCTCCACGCGGACCGCGCCGCCCAGCACCTCCACGATTCGCGGCGACGCCTCGCCGATGGCGACGACAACGGCCTGCCGAGCGGAGAGCGGCGCAATCAAGTCGCGGAAGTCACCGCCCTTGAACCGTCCGCCCATCACCACGACGAGATCGCGGTCGACGCTCTCGATCGATCGGCGCGCCGACGCGATGTTGGTGGCCTTCGAGTCGTTGACGAACCGCACGCCGTCGAGCGTGGCCACCAGTTCCATCGCATGCGGCAGGCCGCCAAAGGCAGCGACTGCTTCGGCGATGGCCGCGACACTGCTCCCCGCCGATCGCGCAATCGCCGTGGCCGCCACGATGTCGCTCAGGATGTGGCGACCGAGCACGCGAACCGACGACACCGGCACGAGCGCCTCGGTCTTCCCACCGTGCCGTTCGACGATGGACGCGCCCTCGACCGTGAAGCCGTCCCCCTCGAGGGCCAGCCCGTAGGGCACCCGCCGGGCAACGACCCCGCGCGCCAGCGCGCGCGCCGGGGGATCCTCGGCGTTGATCACCGCGACGTCGTCATGCGTCTGGCGCGCGAAGATCCGCTGCTTGGCCCCCGCGTAAGCCTCGACCGTCGGGTGCTGGTCCAGATGGTCCGGCGAGAAGTTCAGCAGGGCCGCGATCCACGGGTGGAACGTATCGGTGGCCTCCAGCTGGAAGCTGCTCGCCTCGACGACGTGCAATGTCTCGGGCGTCGACTGGTCGACTTGCGAGGACAGCGGCACCCCGATGTTTCCGCCGACCAGCACCGTGAATCCCGACTTCTCGAGCATCTGGCCCGTGAGCGTCGTCGTCGTGGACTTGCCCTTCGTGCCGGTAATCGCGATGACCCGCCCCTTCAACCACCGTGACGCCAGCTCCAGCTCGCCCACGACACGCACACCGGCGGCTCGTGCCGCGTCGAACACCGGCTGATCGAGCTTCACCCCGGGGCTCGCGACGATCAGATCCGCGGCCTTGAACGTCGAGTCGTCGTGCCGGCCCAGTTCGAGCGCGATGCCCTGGGCAGCGAGCGAGGCCGCCTGGTCGATCGCCGGCTTGAGATCGGTAATCGTCACAGCCGCTCCTCGCCGCGCCAGCAGCTCGGCCGCCGCGATGCCGCTTCGCGCGGCACCGACGACAACGACTCGCTGTCCCGCCACTGAGAATTCACCCATCACCTCAACTTCAACGTCGTGAGGCTCAGCAGCGCGAAGATGATTCCGAGGATCACGAAACGCGTGATCACTTTCGGTTCGCTCCAGCCGATGAGCTCGAAATGGTGATGAAGAGGGGCCATGCGGAACACGCGCTGGCCCGTGAGCTTGAACGAGGCCACCTGCACGATGACCGACGTCGCCTCGAGCACGAACACGCCGCCGACGATGACGAGCAGCAACTCCTGCTTGATGAGAATCGCGACGGTGCCCGCGGCGCCGCCGAGGGCCAGCGAGCCGACATCGCCCATGAAGATCTCTGCGGGATAGCAGTTGTACCAAAGGAAGCCGAGGCTCGCGCCGACCAGCGCGCCGCAGAAGATCGTCAGCTCCCCGGCGGGTGCAAAGCGAACGAGCAGCAGGTAATCGGCGAGGATCCGGTGGCCGGTTACGTACGCCAATGCGGTGTAGGCGGCGGCGACGATCGCAAACGTGCTGATGGCAAGCCCGTCGAGCCCGTCGGTCAGGTTCACCGCATTGGTGACGCTGACCAGCACGAGCACCGCAAAGGGCACGTAGAGCCACCCGAGATCCGGGATCAGCCCCTTGAAGAACGGGAAGATCAGGCGCGTGCTGTACAGGTTGTAGTGCGCCAGCGCCATCAGCGACAGGCCGACGCCCAGCCCGATGAGGATCTGGCCGCCCATCTTGTAGCGGGGGATGAGGCCGTGATGGTTGCGGCGGGTGATCTTGAGGTAGTCGTCGGCGAAGCCAACCGCGCCGAAGCCCAGGGTCGAAAGCACGGCAATCCAGATGTACTCGTTGGTGAGATCCGCCCACAGCAGCGTCGGCACGAGCGACGCCGCCAGGATCAGCAAGCCACCCATCGTCGGCGTGCCCGCCTTCGTGCGGTGCGTGGCGGGGCCCTCCTGCCGAATGATCTGGCCGACCTGGAAATCGCGAAGCCTGCGGATCAGCCACGGACCCAGCAGCAGGCTGATGGCCAACGCAGTCAGGCTGGCAGCGGCAGTGCGGAACGTGATGTACCTCGTGACGTTCAGCACGGAGAACGTGGTGTGCAGGGGGAAGAGGAGGTGATACAGCATCAGCTCCACTCCGCCTTCACGAGGTCCGCCACGATGTCGGTGCGCGTGTCTCGGGAGCCCTTTACGAGCACGACGTCGCCGGCGCGGAGCATCGCCGCCACCGGCGCGGCCGCCTCGTCGCTGGTTTCGAAGTGCCGCACGGCCGCGGCGTCGAGTCCCGCGTCGACGGCGGCGCTGGCAAGGGCTCTGGCGGGCGCGCCGCCGATGGCCACGAGCAGGTCGATGCCGGCCGCCGCCGCGCGACGTCCGGACTCGCGATGCAGCACGGCGGCAAACTCACCCAGTTCGCGCATCTCCCCGATCACAGCGACGCGCCGCACGGCCCTGGCCTCCGAACCCACGGCGTCGAGCGCCCGAGCAAGCGCCGCGGGGCTCGAGTTGTACGAGTCGTCGACCAGCACGACGCCCTTTGAGAGGCGCGTCACCTCGCCTCGGCGCGGCGCAGTTGTCAGCGTCGCGGCTCGGTCGACGATCACGTCGAGCGGCACGTCGTACCCCAGCGCCACGCCCGTGGCGGCGAGAACGTTCATCAACGCGCCACGCCCCGGGATCGGCACCGACACCTCGGACTCGCCCGCGGGAGTGACCAGGCGCGCGGTCGTGCCAGCCACGCCGCGGTCGCGCACGTCGGTCGCGCGAATCGTGGCGTGCTCTCCAAGTCCGAACGTCGTCACGTGTCCGACAAACCCTTTCGCGCGCGCCATCACTCGCGCGTCGTCTCCGTTGACTACCGCACGGGTCGCCTCGGTGGCGCGCTCGAGGACTTCAGCCTTTGCATCCGCGATCGCATCGACCGAGGCGAAGTGCCCCACATGCGCGTCACCGACGTTGGTCCACACGCGGACGTCGGGCTCGGCGAGCTCGACCAGCCGGCTGATTTCTCCCGCGTGGTTCATCCCCAACTCGACTACCGCCACATCCGGCCGGCTGCGCAGCTCGAGCAGCGTCAGCGGCAGACCGATGTGGTTGTTCAGGTTCCCGACGCTGCGGTACACCGTGTGCCGCGTCTCCAGGAACTCAGCCGTCGCTTCCTTCGTCGACGTCTTCCCTGCGCTGCCGGTAATGGCGACCACCGAGGCGCCCGACATCCGGCGCATGTGGTGCCCCAACTCCTGCAACGCCGTCAGCGTGTCGTCGACTTCGATCGTCACGGCGCCCGGCGCCCCGGGCGCCGGCGTCCCCCTCGAGACCAGCACCCCGCGCGCTCCTGCGGCGACACTCGCCTCGACAAACGCCGCGCCGTCGAACCGATCGCCGCGCAACGCGATGAACAACTGGCCCGCGCCCACTCGTCGCGAATCGGTCGTGAAGCCGTCAAACGTCGCGCCGTCGTTGCCGCTGACCACCGTCCCGCCCACCGCCGCCGCCACATCCGCGGCCGTGAGGACGATGGGCGCCCTCGGCGCTCCGCTCACGCTCACCCCACACGCTGGCGCATGCGCCGTCGGGCCAGCGCATCGCGCGAGACGGCCACGTCGTCAAACGGCAGCGCTCGTTCGCCAATGACCTGCGTCTTCTCGTGGCCCTTGCCCGCGACGATCACCAGGTCGCCCGCGCGGGCGACGTCGATGGCTTTGGTCACGGCGTCGCGCCGATCGACGATGGCGAGCACTTCCGGGCCCGGCGGTCCCGTGCGCGGCGACCGCAAGGACGCGCGGTCGGCGCCACCGGGGATGCCGCGCAAGACCTCGTCGATGATGGCGGCCGGGTCCTCGGTGCGCGGGTTGTCTGAGGTCACGATCAGCACGTCGCTGAGCCGTCCACCCACCGCGCCCATCAGCGGACGCTTCGTGCGATCGCGATCGCCGCCGCAGCCAAAGACGGTGATGAGCCGGCCCGGAGACAACGCGCGGGCGGTTTCGAGCAGGTTCTTGAGCGCGTCGTCGGTGTGGGCGTAGTCCACGACGACGCCGATGTCATCGCCGGACTGCGAGACCACCTCGAACCGGCCCGGCACGCCGGGCAACTGCTCGATGCCGGACTCGATGGCCTCGTGCGGCACATCCAGCGCGTCGGCGGTCGCGATGGCAGCCAGCACGTTGTAGACGTTGGGCTGGCCGACGAGCGTCGACTTCACCTGCAAGGCGCCACGCGGCGTGCGGGCAGTGAAGCGCAGGCCAGCCAGCGAGTAGTCGAAAGGCTCAGGTGTGACGTCGGCCGCATTGCGGATGCCGTAGGTGACCGGCCGGCGGACCATACCCGC
This sequence comes from Vicinamibacteria bacterium, assembly GCA_963806705.1. Lineage (GTDB taxonomy): Bacteria > Acidobacteriota > Vicinamibacteria > Vicinamibacterales > JAENWD01 > JAENWD01. Next base: position 412,682 of record CAWDZE010000004.1, on the reverse strand, counting down.
CAGGACCTGCCCCTTCCGGTCGTCGACGTTGACGATGCCGGGCGCACCCTCCGGGAGCATCTCGAACAGGCGGCGCTTCGCGGCGAAATACGTCTCCATGTCGCCGTGGAAGTCGAGGTGGTCGCGCGTCAGGTTGCTGAAGACTCCGGCCGCAAACCGCACGCCGTCGACGCGCTTGAGCGCCAGCGCGTGCGACGACACCTCCATCACCGCCGCCGAGCAGCCGTTGTCCAGCATCTCGCGGAACAGCTGCTGCAAGTCGGGCGCTTCCGGCGTCGTGCGGGTGGCTTCACGGTCTTCGCGCCCGACGCTGTAGACGACGGTGCCGAGCACGCCGCACCGCTGACCGGATGCCTCGAGAATCGATCGGAGGAGGTACGCGGTGGTCGTCTTGCCGTTGGTTCCCGTGATGCCGACGACGCGCAGAGTGCCGCTGGGGTGCTCGTAGAACCGGTCGGCAAGCAGCGCCAGCGCCAGCCGTGCGTCGGGCACCGTCACCCAGGCGCCCTGGTGGCTTGCAGGCGCCTCGGTCTCGGCGACGACGAGGACGGCGCCGCGCGCAACGGCCTGCGGCGCAAAGCGCGCGCCGTCGTCTTTCTGCCCGCGCAGCGCGACAAAGACAGCGCCGGGAACCGCGCGCCGCGAGTCGTAGGCGACGGCAGTCACCGTCGTCGAGCCCACCGCGCCGGGCACAACCGGCGGCGCCGGCAGCAACGACGGCTGCACCAGCGCTTCGAGCAGGTCGGCGACGGTCATGGCTGTGACGCCGTATCCACGGGAGGAGGGGGCGGCTCCCGGTCGAGCCAGAGACGAACCGACGTGCCCGGGCCGAGAGCTGTGCCAGCCATCGGGTCCTGCGCGGTGACGACGCCCTGACCCGCGACCCGCGGCGTGAAGCCTGCCCGCGCCAGCGCACGAACCGCGCTTCGCGCGCCCAGACCACGCAGGTCGGGCATCAGGCCGTCGCGACTCGGTTCCGGGGCGGCGGGCAGCACGGCGTTGGGCTCGAAGGCCACTTGCGTAACCGGCGCGACGGGCTCCCGCGCAACCATCACGGGCTGCTCGGGATCGATGGTGCGCGGCAGGCCGACGTGCTGGATGGCCGCTTCGGCGATGCGCTTGAAGACCGGGCCGGCGACGACGCCGCCGTAGTAACCGCCAATGCGCGGCGTGTCGATGACGACCAGCACCGTCACCGCCGGCTTGCGCGAGGGGAAGAACCCGACGATAGACGCGTTGTACTTCTGCTTCGAGTACGCGCCGTTATCGAGCTTGGCCGCCGTGCCGGTCTTGGCGGCGATCGTGTAGCCGTCGATCTGGACGGACTTTGCCGTGCCGCGGTCGACGACGCCTTCCATGATGGCCGTCATCGTGGCGGCCGTCTCCGGCGTCACGGTGCGGCGAATCATTTCCGGGGCCACGGCCTTGCGGGTGTTGCCGCTCCAGAACGCGCGCACCAGGCGCGGCCGCATCAGCTGACCGCCGTTGGCGATGGAGCTGACCGCGGTGGCCATCTGCAGCGGCGTCACGCCGATCTGGTAGCCCATCGAGACCGAGGCCAGCGCGCTATCGTTGAGCTGATTCCAGACGATGCCCATCTCCTCGCCGGGCAGGTCGGGCGACAAGCGCGACCCGAAGCCGAAACGGCGCACGTAGCGCTGCATCTGCTCGGCGCCGACGCGCAAGCCCGCCTTGATCGCGCCGACATTGCTCGACTTCACGATGACGTCGCTGAACGACAGCACGCCGTACGGGTGCACGTCGTTGACGCGGCGGCTGCCGATCAGGATGTAACCAGGCGCGCAGTTGATTGGCGATTCCGGCGTCAGCAGGCGTTCCTGAAGGACGGCCGAGGCGGTGAACGTCTTGAAGGTCGAGCCCGGTTCATAGGTGTAGGCGACACCCAGGTTCCGTCGGTGGTTGGCGTCGGCGTCGCCGAAGGCGTTGGGGTTGAACGTCGGGACGCTGGCCATCGCCAGCACCTCGCCCGTCCACGGGTCCATGACGATCGCGACGCCGCTGTCGGCGCGGTGCTCGGCAACGCCGCGCGCGAGCTCGCGCTCGACGACGTGCTGCAACGCCGCATCCAGCGTCAGCTCGAGAGAGGCGCCAGAGGTCGGCGGGGTGGTCACGCTGTCAAACGCGTGGCGCTTGGCATCGGTGGACACAAGCGCCTGGCCGTCCTTGCCGCGAATCAGATCGTTGTGTTGCAGCTCGATACCAGCCAGCCCGCGGTTGTCGAACCCGACATACCCGAGCACGCCCGCCATCAACTCCCGCATCGGGTAGAAGCGGCGGCTCTCCTTGCTCAGGCCGACGCCGTCCAGCTTCAGGTCGAGCACGGCCGAGGCTTCCGCGGGCGACACCTGCCGCCTGACGTACGTGAATGCGCGCCGCTTCGACAGCTTTTCCACCAGAGCGGCAAGTTCTTGTTTGGAGCAGCGCTCGAGCGCCCGGCACAGCTTGTCCGCCGTGGATTTGGGGTTGTCAATTGCGGTCGGGACCGCAAAGACGGTGTCGGCGTCAGCCGACGTTGCCAGGACACGCCCTTCACGGTCGGTGATCGTGCCGCGCAGCGCCGGCAGCGTCACCGTGCGTTCGTGTTGACTCACCGCCCGGCGTACATACCGCTCGTGCTCGTGCACCTGCAGCCAGAGGAGGCGGGCCTGCACAGCCGTGGACCAGACGGCGAAGATCACGGCGACGATGACGAGCCGCCGGCGGACCGTTACACGCCAGGCATCGGGATGGGGAGCGTCGGCCATGACCTTGGTCCTTAGCGAAGCGCGACAACGGAACGATCGGGCGGCTCGGCCGGCCGCACGCGCTCGAGCACGACGGCGTCGTTGGGACCGGGCTGCACCATCTTCAGTTGCCTGCGCGCGATGAGCTCGATGCGCTGCGGGCGCTGCAGCGACTGCACCTGCAGTTTCAGGTGCCGGTTCACTTGCTCTTCAGCCGCGCGCGCCTGCTGCAGCTGTTCGAGCCGATAGCCGTAACGAATCAGTTCGAAGTGCTGCCACGAGGCGTAAAGCAGCAGCGCCACGAAGAGGCCGCCCACGCCCGCCGAGCGCCACAGCTCGCGCGCACGGGCCTGGTCGACTTCCCGAACGATCGGGTTGTTCCGGATGTCCTTCTTGATCTGGTACTCGAAGGCGTCCATCGAGATCCCCCCTTGACTCTCCGGTCAGCCCGCCACCGGGTGCTCGCCGACGCGCAACTTCGCGCTTCGGGCCCGGGGGTTGGCATCGATCTCCGCCTCGCTCGGCACCGTCGGCTTCCTGGTCAGCACCCGGAACGCCCCGGGAGCGTCGGCGGCCAGGCCGCGCATCGTGTGCTTGACGATCCGGTCCTCGAGCGAGTGAAACGTGATCACTGCCAGTCGTCCGCCTGGTTCGAGCCGATCCGCCGCATCCGAGACGAAGCGATCGAGCCCGTCCAGCTCGCCGTTGACCCAGATCCGCAACGCCTGAAACGTGCGCGTCGCCGGGTCGATCCGCTGCCAGCCCTTCGTGGGCACCGCGCGCCGCACCACCGCGGCCAGCTCGCCCGTCGTGGCGATGGGTCGTGCTGCCACGAGCGCCCGGCTGATGCGGCGCGAGTACCGCTCCTCGCCGAACCGGTAGATCGCGTCGGCCAGTTCTTCCTCGCCGGCCTGATTCACCAGGTCGGCCGCCGTCGGGCCCGTGCTCTGGTCCATCCGCATGTCGAGCGGCTCGTCGCGCCTGAAGCTGAACCCCCGTCCCTCGGTGTCGAACTGCATCGACGACACCCCGAGGTCCGCCAGCACGCCCTGCACCCGCTCGACACCGCGCGAGTCGAGCACCGCCCCAAGCTGGCGGTAGTCGGCGTGCACGAACTCGACGCGCCCGCCAAACGCCGCAAGCCGCGTCGTCGCTACCGTCAGGGCCGAACGGTCGCGATCGAGGCCAATCACGCGTGTCGCGCCCGCGTCGAGCATCGCGCGCGTGTGCCCGCCGAGCCCGAGCGTGCAGTCGACAAACAGCCCGCCACGCCGCGGCTGGAGCGCGTCGAGCACCTCGCTCGGCATGACCGGCACATGGAGCGGTTCATCCACGTTCCCCTGGCCTCGGGCCTCGGGCCGCTGGCCTCAAATTCCGAACTCCACCAGCGCGCGCGCGTCGTCGTCGCCAAACGGCTCGCGCGAGAGCTTGCTGACGAACCGCTCGTGGTTCCACACTTCGAGGTAGTCGGTACTGGCCCAGGACATCCACCTCTCCGGTCATCGAGGCCGACTCGCGCAGGCGCCCATGAATGAGGACGCGACCCTGGTCGTCGAACTCGGCGACCTGGCCGAAGTAATTCACGCGGTCGAGGAACCGGAGGCGGGAGGGGTGCGTCGAGGGCATCTTGGCCAGCTTGGCCTCCACCGCCTGCCAGACCGGCATGGGGTAGATGCGGACGCTCTCGCCGGTGAGGCTGGTCACGAAGACCTCCCGGCCGAAGCTCTGCTGGACGAGCGCGCGGAAACCGTTCGGGACCTTGAGTCGCCCCTTGTCGTCGATTTTTGCCGGGGCGTTTCCCCGGAGGACGGCCTGTTGCTCCACTTTGGTCCACTCTGGTCCACCGAGATGGTAGGGAGCCCTCAAAGTATTGTCAACGCAAAAGATGGCGGTATTTTCTGTTTCGTCTTTGCTTCGTCTTCAAATCTGCTGAGGCCTGGGTCCCCCACTAGGGCTGGGACTATCGGGCGGCGGGCAACCGTCCGAAGGGTGCGTGCTAGCATCAACTTCCCCCCATGCTCCGCGCCGCTCTGATTGGACTGCCGGCCACCGGCAAGACCACGCTCTTCCAGCTCATGACCGCCGTTCGAGAGGCCGGACGGGCAGCGCAGGGTCGGGGCGACGTGCAAGTCGGGGTCTCGAAGGTGCCCGACCCGCGCCTCGATTGCCTCAGCGCGATGTTCAACCCTCGGAAGCACGTACCTGCGACGGTCGAGTTCGCCGATCTTGCCGCCGCAAGTGGCGGGGTCAAGGCGCTGGTGGACGTGGTCGCGTACAAGAACGCCGACGCGCTCGTGCACGTCGTGCGCGCCTTCACCGACCAGGCGGTGCCGCATGTCTCCGAGTCGGTCGATCCAGCGCGCGATGCGCAGGCGATGGAAGACGAGCTGATCCTCGCGGACCTTGGCGTGGTCGAGCGCCGGATGGAGCGGCTCGACAAGGACGCGAAGAAATCCAAGTCACCCGATCTCGAGAAGGAACGCGACCTGCTCGCGCGCTGCAGAGACGCGCTCGAAAGCGGGACGCCGCTGCGCGCGCTCAATCTGGCCGGCGAGGACCTGAAGCGGCTGCGCGGCTTCCAGCTGCTGTCTGCCAAGCCGCTGCTGGTGGTGATCAACCTCGATGAGGCCGATGTCCCCGGGGTCGGCGGAAGCGTTGAGAAGGCAGCGGCCCGGACCAGTCTGACGGCCTTTCTCTCGAGAGCGGGCACGCTCGCGGTGCCGGTGTGCGCGAAGATCGAGCTCGAGATCGCGCAGCTCGATCCGTCCGATGCCGCGGCCTTTCTCTCGGACCTTGGGCTCGAGCAATCAGGCCTGGATCGAGTGATCCGAGCCACCTACGATCTGCTCGGCTACATGTCGTTTTTCACGGTCGGCGAAGACGAGTGCCGCGCCTGGTCGATCCCGCGGGGCACCATCGCTCATGTGGCCGCCGGCGAGATTCACTCCGACATTCAGCGCGGCTTCATCCGCGCAGAGGTCGTCGCCTACGAGCGGCTGATCGCGCGCGGGTCGCTGTCGGCTTGCCGCGATCACGGTGAGATGCGCCTCGAAGGCAAGGAATACGTCGTCGCCGACGGCGACATCATCAACTTCCGTCACGCGACATAATCCGTAAAGGGGCCGCGCGCGTCATGAGCATCCGCACGATCGTGGTCTGCGAGGCGCAGGTGCCTTTCGTCGAAGGAGGCGCCGAGCTGCACGTGCGCAGCCTCGTTGCGCAGCTCCGCGCCCGCGGGTACGTCGTGGAGCGCGTCGCCCTGCCATTCAAGTGGTATCCGAAAGACGAGATCCTCGCCCACGCCGCCGCCTGGCGCCTGCTCGACCTCAGCGAAAGCAACGGCCGGCCGATCGACCTGGTCATCGGCACCAAGTTCCCATCGTACTTCGCACGGCACGACCGCAAGGTCGCCTGGCTCATTCACCAGTACCGCGCGGCGTACGAGTTGTGCGGCACCGAATTCAGCGACTTCGACCATCTCGAGGGCGACGTCGGGCTTCGCGCCAGCCTGCTGGAGCTCGACACGGCGATGCTCCAGGAGTGCCGCCGCGTGTACACGAACGCGGCCAACACGGCGGGCCGGCTCAGGAAGTTCAACGGCCTCGACGCCGAGCCGCTGTATCATCCGCCTCACCTGGCCGAGAGGCTGGCGGCCGGGACCTATGGCGATTACGTCCTGGGAGTCGGCCGGCTGGAGACGGTGAAACGCGCGCACCTGGCGATTGAAGCCATGGCCCGCGTCGATTGTCCGATCGAATTGCGCCTGGCCGGCGAGGGCACCCAGCGCGCCAACCTCGAGGCCCTGGCCAGCCGGCTCGGCGTCTCCGACCGCGTCCGCTTCCTCGGTGCGGTGGACGACGAGACGCTGCTGGCCCTGTACGCCGACGCGCTGGCTGTCGTCTACGCGCCGTACGACGAGGACTTCGGCTACGTGACGCTCGAGGGATTTCTCGCGCGCAAGCCGGTCATCACGGCCGACGACTCGGGCGGACCGCTCGAGTTCGTGGTCGATGACGTCAATGGCGCCGTGGTGAGGCCAGACGCCGACGCCATCGCGGCGGCTGTTAACCGCTATGCCGGCGCCCGCCGCACGGCCGCGTCGCACGGCGACAACGGCTGGACGCGTGCGCGGCAGATCACCTGGGACGGCGTGATCGAGAAGCTCGTCAGCGCATAATCAGTCAGCGCCGGCAGCCTCTCGTCAGCGGTCCGGAGCCCGAAGCCGAAACGTGACCAAACTCATCATCCAGATCCCGTGCCTCAACGAGGCCGAGACGCTGCCGGGCACGCTGCGCGACCTGCCGCGCAGCCTGCCGGGCATCGACCGCATCGAGGTGCTGGTCGTCGACGACGGCTCGCGTGACGGGACCTCCGAGGTCGCGCGCGCCAACGGTGTCGAGCACGTCGTGCGGTTTCGCCGCCGCAAGGGGCTGGCGGCCGCGTTTGTCGCCGGCATCGATGCGGCACTCAAGCTGGGGGCCGACTTCATCGTCAACACCGACGCCGATAACCAGTACGTCGGGGCCGACATTGCCTCGCTCATCGCCCCGCTGGTGCGCGGCGAGGCCGACATCGTGATCGGCGACCGCAACATCCAGGCGCTGTCGGAGATGAGCGCGCCGAAGAAAAGCCTGCAGCGTCTCGGCAGCTGGGTGGTGCGGCAGGTGTCGGGCACGCAGGTGCCGGACACGACCAGCGGCTTTCGCGCCTACACGCGCGAGGCGGCCCTGCGCATGACGATCGTCTCGGAGTTCTCGTACACGCTCGAGTCGATCATCCAGGCCGGCAAGCGGCGCATGGCCATCGCGCACGTTCCCATCCGGACCAACCCCCGCGTGCGCCCGTCGCGGCTGTTTGACAACGTCTTTTCCTACGTCAAGGCCTCGACGGCTACCATCGTCCGCATCTACGCGATGTACGAGCCGCTGAAGGTCTTCTCGTACATCGGCGCGACCATCTTCCTGGCGGGCGCCGCCCTCGTAGTGCGCTTTCTCTATTACTACTTCACGGGCACGGGCATGGGGCACGTGCAGTCGCTGATTTTGTCGGCGGTGCTGATGATCGTGGGATTTCAGGTACTGCTGATCGGGCTGGTGTCCGACGTGATCTCCGGCAACCGCAAGCTGCTCGAAGACCTGGTCTATCGCGTCCGCTCGATCGAAATCGCCGTCGGCTCGGGCAAGATCGACGAGACGTCGCGCGCGGGAAACCGGGAGTAGGGCTGTGGCTGACGCATCGACCACATCGGTCATCGTCCCGGCGTTCAACGAGGGCGCCGCCATTGCCGACGTCGTGGCGGCGCTGACGGGTGGCGCACCATGGCACGAAGTAATCGTCGTCGACGACGGCTCGTCGGATGACACAGGCGAGCGCGCGCGCGAGGCCGGTGCGATTGTCGTGCGGCATCCCTACAACAAGGGCAACGGCGCGGCGGTCAAGTCCGGTGTGCGACGCGCGACCGGCGCCAACGTCCTCATCGTCGACGGCGACGGCCAGCATCGCCCCGGTGACGCCGAGCGCCTCGTGTCCAGGCTCGGCGAGTACGACTTGGTAGTGGGCGCACGGGCGTCGGCAACGCAGGCGACCTCCGCGCGGAGAGTGGGCAACGCCGCGCTCAACCGGCTGGCGAGCTACCTGACCGACCGCCAGATTCCCGACCTGACCTCGGGTTTCCGCGCGGCCAGGCGCGATTGCCTGCTCGAGTTCCTGCACCTGCTGCCCAACGGCTTCTCGACGCCGACGACGACGACCCTGGCGTTCCTGAAAGCCGGGTACAGCGTGGCGTTCGAGCCCATCGAGGCCGAGCCGCGCATGGGGGCATCGAAGATCAAGTTCGCGCGCGACGGCGCGAAGTTCTTCCTGATCCTCCTGAAGATCATCACCATCTTCAGCCCCCTGAAGGTGTTCGTGCCCGTCAGCGTCGTGACCTTCGCGACCGGCTCGCTGTACGCGGTCTGGACCATCTGGACGCAATCGCACATCACCAACTCGTCGGTGCTGCTCATCATGCTGGCCGTGGTGATCTTCCTGGTCGGCCTGGTGTCCGAACAGATCTCGGCGCTGCGGTTCGAGAGCCGCCAGTGATCGCCGGCGCCGGACGAGCGATCTGGCTCGCGGTGCTGGCCGGCCTGGTTCTCCGGCTGGCGTTCGGGGTCGGCTACTGGGTCGGCAAGCCGTTGACGCACGACGAGCGCGAGTATCTGTCGCTTGCCGCCAATCTGCTGGAGGGCCGCGGCTTCGGCTATCCCGAGGCGTCATCCGGCGAGCCCGAGCCGGAGCGGTTCGGGCGCGCGCCGCTCTACCCGCTCTTCCTGGCCGCGGTCACGTGGCTCACCTCGGTCGACCGGCTCACCGCTGTCAGAGTCGCTCAGTCGATACTTGGGGCGCTCGGAGTCTGGCTCATCGCGCTGGTGGCTCTCCAAGTGGCCGGTCCCCGGGCCGGCTTGATTGGAGCCTGGATGGCCGCGCTCTATCCGCCGCTGGTGTGGACGCCCGCCTACATCTTTTCCGAGACGCTCTACATGGCGTTGGCTCTCGCGCACGTGCTCGTGACTGGTCGCGTCCTGGGCGAGTGGGGTGAATCGGGCGGGCGGGCGTGGCTGCTGTGGTGCGGCGTGATTGGGGGGCTGGCAGCGCTCACGCGACCTGCGCACCTGTTCTTTCTACTGCTGCTCGGGCTGTGGCTCCTGGCCAAACGTCGTTTGCGCGACGCCGTGCTCATCGCGGTCGGGGCCCTGCTGGTGATCGCGCCATGGACGGCGCGCAACGCCCGCGAGTACGGACGGCCCGTGCTGATTGCCTCGGAAGGAGGCATCACGTTCTGGACTGGCAACCACCCGCTCTCGCCCGGTGAGGGAGACATGGCAGCCAACCCGGCCATCAAGCGCGACAACCAGCGGTTGCGTGCGGCGAACCGGGGGCTGAGCCCGGAGCAGCTCGAGCCCGTCTATTACCGCGAGGCCATGCAGGCCATCGCTCGGGATCCGGTTTGGTGGGCAGGCCTTCTGGCGCGGAAGGCGTTCTACACCTGGATCCCGGTGGGGCCGTCATATACTTTGCACTCGACCCGCTATCTGGTCGCGTCGGTTGTGTCGTACGGGCTCCTGCTGGCGGCCGGTCTGGCCGGCGCGTTGATCGTGGCGCGCAGGAGGCGCTGGCCCACTGCGCTCGGGCTGTTGCTGGCGTCCGCCACGCTGGTGTGCGTCGTGTTCTTTCCGCAGGAACGCTTCCGGATTCCCGTGATCGACCCGGCCCTCATCGTGTTTGCCGCCTGCGGGCTGGCTCTTCTCAGGCCGGAGGCCGCGCGCCTCGGCTTTCCCACTGGTGTATGAAGGCACTGGCTGTCATTCCGACGTACAACGAACGCGACAATCTGCCCGACCTCGTGCGTGCCGTGCTCGCCGATCCGTCATTTGCAGTCATGGTCGTCGACGACGGGTCGCCCGATGGCACGGGCGAGCTCGCCGATGGGCTGGCGCGCGAGTTCCCAGGGCGTGTCGACGTCGTCCATCGCACCGGGAAGCGTGGACTCGGGCGCTCGTACGTCGAGGGTCTGCAGCGTGCGCTGGCTACCAGCGACGCCGACGTCATCTGCCAGATGGACGCCGACTGGTCGCACGATCCCAAGTACCTGCCTGCGATGGCCCAGGCGTGCGCGGACTACGACATCGTCATCGGGTCGCGGTATCTGATCGGCGTCAGCGTGGTCAACTGGCCGCTGCGCCGCGTCATCCTCAGCGCGTTCGCCAACCGGTATATCCGCGCCGTCACCGGGTTGACGATCCACGACTGCACCAGCGGCTTCCGCTGCTGGCGACGGCAGGCCCTGGCGACGGTGCCGCTCGACCGCGTCGTCTCCGACGGCTACTCGTTTCTGACCGAGACGATCTACGAAGCGCACGTCCGCGGCGCACGGATAGGAGAAGTGCCCATCATCTTCGTGGAGCGCCGCATGGGAACGTCGAAGCTGTCGGGCGGAGTCCTGCTCGAGTCGGCGCTGACGCCGTGGCGCCTCCGCCTGCGCTCCCTGTTCACGCGGCCATGACCGCCACCAGGCGCGTGGTGATGGTCGCCACGTCGTACCCGCGATTCTCCGGGGACACCGTCGGCACATTCATGGAGCCGATCGCGCAGGGGCTCGCCTCGCGCGGGCACGAGGTTCACATGGTGCTGCCATGGCACCCGCGCTGGCAGCGCGGCACCAGCGACGGCGCGGTCAGGTTCCACCTCTTCAAATACGCGCCCCTGCCATCACTGAACGTCTTCGGCTACGCGGCCGCGCTCGAGGCCGACGAGCGGCTGCGAGCGGCAGCCCTGGTCGCGACGCCGTTGGCCGTCGCCGCGGCGTGGCGCGCCACTTCGACGCTGGCACGGCAAGTCGACGCGACGATCGTGCACGGACATTGGGTCGTGCCAGGCGGGGTGATCGCCTCGGCCGCCTCTGGCGGCAGGCCGGTCGTCATCAGCCTGCACGGCTCGGACGTCTTCGTCGCAGAGCGCCATGCAGCCGTCGGTCGTGCGGCACGGTGGGCCTTCGGTCGTGCCGGCTTTGTCACCGCCTGCAGCGACGACCTTCGCGATCGTGCGCTCGCGCTGGGCGCGTCCTCCGCTCGCTCGGCGACCGTGCCGTACGGCGTCGATTCGGCGCGCTTCCGCCCCGATCCGTCCGCGCGAGTTCGCCTTCGGGAGCGATGGGGAGTACGTGCTGACGCGGAAGTCGTAATCGGTGTGGGACGGTTCGTCCGCAAGAAAGGATTCGAGTACCTCATCGACGCGGTCGCCCGGCTGGCTCCGCTCCGGCAGGGTCTTCGCCTTGTGCTGGCTGGCAGCGGCGACCTGTGGGAGGAGTTCACGGCTCGGATCGCGGACCGTGGCATCGAGACGCGCGTGATTCTGCCCGGTGTCTTGCACCACGACGATGTCGCCGCCAGCCTGGCAGCAGCCGATGTCGCCGTCGTGCCGTCGGTGCGCGATCAGTCGGGCAACGTCGACGGTCTACCCAACGTCGTGATGGAGGCTTTGGCGTCCGGCACGCCGCTTGTTGCGACGCCGGCGGGTGGAATCGGCTCGGTCGTCCATGACGGCCGAACGGGACTGCTGGTGCCGGAAGCCGACCCCGTGGCGCTCGCGGCCGCCATCGCGCGCCTGCTCGACGGACCAGCCGAGGCCGCGGCCCTGGCCGCCGAGGCGCGACGGTGGGCCCAGCGGGAAGGCAGTTGGAGCCATGCCATCGACGGGTTCGAGCGCGCGTACGAGATCGCTTGCCGACCGGCAAATGGCCGTGCTTAAATCGACCCTCCCCCCGCTGGCGGCCTTCGCCGACCTCCCGCCTGCGTCGTGCCCGGGGGCCGACCGATGATCGCGTCTCTCGCGTCGGTCGTCGTTGCCGGCTACGTGCCCGGCGCGCTGATCTTCCGGCTGCCAATTCTCGATCGCCATCGGCGCGCCGCTCTCGACCCTGCCGAACGTGTGTTCTGGGCGGTCGTCATCAGCGCGACCCTCACGCTGGCTGTCTCGCTGGTGTTGGCGGCCGTTGGTCAGTACCAGTGGCGGTACGTCCTGGGTGTCGACCTGCTGGTCGCGGCGATCGCGGCCGTGGCGGGCCGTCGGGCGCTTGCATACGAGGTTGCGGCGAGAGGCGATTGGTGGTGGCTGGCGCCCGTGTCGCTCGTGGCCCTCTCGCTGTGGGTCTTCCCGCCGCCGGCCGAGTACGTCGTCGGCGGCAAGGACCCTGGCGTCTACATGAACGCAGGCGTGCAGATCGCCCAGCGTGGCAGCCTTGTGATCCACGACGAGCTGGTGGCAAGCCTTCCGGCCGAAACGCGGGGACTGTTCTTTCCGCGCCATCAGGGAATGCCGTACTACAGCAACCGTTTCATGGGGTTCTTCCTGCTCGATCCCGATCAGGGCACGGTGATCGACCAGTTCCCGCACCTCTACCCCACCTCCGTCGCCATCGGCTACGACCTCTCCGGGCTGACGGGAGCCCGCTACGCGTCGACCGCGTGCGCGGTGATCGGCGTGCTTGCGCTTTACTTTCTCGGCGCGAGGCTGATCGGCAAGCCGGCGGGCGCCGCCGCCGCTGGTCTGCTGGCCATCCATCTGGTGCAGGTGTGGCACGCGCGGATTCCCAACTCGGAGGTCCTCGCGCAGGCACTGCTGCTCTCGGGCCTGCTCGCGCTGGCGCGCGCGCATCAGGACGACGACGTCTTTTTCGCGCCGGTCGCGGGCGTGTTGTTCGGCCTGCTGCCGTTTGCGCGCTTCGACGGCGTGCTGGCCGTCGGCCTGGCTGCGGGCGGATTGGGCCTCCACTGGATCGTGGGAGGCCGTGTTCGCGGCGCGTTTGTGGCGACGTTGACGGTCGCGTTGGCGCTTTTTGCGGCGTACCTTTTCACGTGGCTCGCGCCGTACGCCGAAAAACCGCGGATATGGGCGGCGGTCAACTGGCTGCCGCTGACGATCGCGGCGATTAGCGGCCTCGTGATGCTCCTGGCTGGCCGTGGAATCCGCCGGAACCAGCGCGTGACGCACGCCATCCGCCGATGGGTGCCACACATGCTCACGGCAGTCGTGGTGAGCCTTGCCGCGTACGCGTGGTTCATCAGGGCTGCCGAAGGGAAGCTGGCGCTGCACGATGCCGAGTCGCTGCGGATGTTCAGCTGGTACGTGCACCCTGCCGCCATCGCCGCGGCCCTGGCAGGGCTCGCGATTGTCGCGCCGGCGGCCTTCTGGCGCGATCCTGGCTTCTTCCTCGTGGCGTGCGGCACGGCGATTTTCGTCTTCCATCGCATCCGCATCGTCCCGGAACACTTCTGGGTGACGCGCCGGTACCTCCCGATCATCCTGCCGGCGGTCCTGCTGGGCATCGCCATGACGCTGCTGCTGCCGCTCTCCGGACGGCCGGGCGTGGGCGCGCGCGCCGCACGAACAGGCCGCTATGCACTGCGGCTCGTCGTGCTCGCGCTGGTGGCGTGGGGATTCTGGGGCTCGACCGCTCGCATCCGGCCGCACGTCGAATATGCGGGAGTCATCAAACGGCTCGAAGCAATCGCTGCGCGGTTCACGGCTGAAGACCTCGTGGTCGTCGAATCGCGCAACGCGTCGGACGTTCACGTTCTCGCGTTGCCGCTGGCCTACATCTACGCCACGCCCGTACTGGTGCTGAACTCGCCAAAGCCGGACAAGGCCGTATTCGAAGTCTTTCTTGGCTGGGCCCGGCAGCACTATCGCGCCGTGTATTTCATCGGGGGCGGCGGCACGGACCTGCTGTCGCGAACGGTCGCCGTTGAAGCGGTTGCCAGTGAACGATTCCAGGTCCCCGAGTACGAATCGCTGCGCAACGCCTATCCGACGCGTGTGCGCTACAAGGAGTTCGATTTCGGCATCTACCGGTTCGTGCCGCCGCTGCCGGTGTCTGACGGCCTGACGCTCGACATCGGCGAGCGGGACGACCTGCAGGTCGTGCGGTTCCACGCCAAGGAGCGCGACCACCGCGGCACGTATCGCTGGACGCGGGCGCTGTCGTATCTGAGTCTGGTCGGCGTGCCCGCTGACGCCGCGGCGCTCGTGCTCTGGATGGACAACGGCGGCCGGCCAGCCAAGGCGCCGCCCGCAGAAGTCGAAGCCTTTGTCGGCGAGGTCTCGCTCGGCCGGGTCGTGGTGGGAGCCGGCATGCAGGCCTACACCTGGGCAATCCCCGCCGATATTGCCAGGGCCGCAGCCGCCAGCCCGGATGCGGTGACGGTGCGGCTGCGTACGGTGACGTGGCGCCCACGAGCCGTCCTTGGCGCGGCCGACGATCGAGAGCTCGGTGTTATGGTGGACCGCGTGGAGATTCGCCGCACGCCCTGACGGCCGGCGCCCAGGGATGTTCGACCACCTCGAAATCAATGCGCCCTCCGAGCGCTGGGTCGTCGGCCTGGCCGACGCCGCCTTGACCGGGCTGGCCTGGCCGATCAGGCGGCGGCCGAGGCCGGCCGCGCCAGGACGCATCCTCTTGCTCCGGCTCGAACGCATCGGCGACCTGCTGATGTCGTTGGGGGCGGTCCGCGCCGTGCGGGCGCTGGCGCCCGGGGCGACGATCGATCTGGTCGTGGGCAGTTGGAACGGCCCGATCGCCAGCCTTATCGCCGAGGTCGACCACGTCGAGGTGGTCGATGCGGCGTGGCTCGCGCGCGGGGCCGGCGGCGAGTCCGCCGCGTCGCTGATGCGTCGAGCGATGGGCTGGCGCGCGCGGCGCTACGACCTGGCGATCAACTTCGAGGGCGACATCCGCTCGCACGGGCTGCTGGCGCTCGCGGGCGCAAAGCGGCGCGTGGGGTTCGGGCACGCCGGTGGCGGGCCGCTGCTCACCGACGTCGTCGCGTTCGACGGTGGCCGGCACATCGCCGACAACGGCCTCGCGCTGGTCGAGCGGGCGTTTGATCTGCGCTTCAGGGTCGCTCGCGCGGGCCGATACCGAGGCCGGCGCACCGCTCTGGCGGCTGCCACTTCCTGAAGCGGCGCGTGCCGCTGCAGGTGCGGCGCTGGCGCAGCTTGGCAGTGCCCGCCAGGCGCCAGACGAGCCGCTGCTGGCAGTCCACGCGCCGGGCGGCCGTGCGATCAAGCAATGGCCCGTCGAGCGATTCGCTGATGCAGCGTCGGCGCTTGCCTCTGACATCGGCGCCTCGGTCGTCCTCACCGGCGGGCCCGGCGATGAGGCGGTCGTGAGCGAGATGGAGTCGCGTTTGAAAGCGCGTGGGGTGCGCACGCTTCGGGTGCAGGGCACAACAGATCTGGTCGTGCTCGCCGCCATGTTGCGCCAATGCCGCGCGCTGCTCACGGGCGACACCGGGCCGATGCACCTGGCAGCCGCCGTGGGGACGCCCGTGCTGGCGGTTTTCGGGCCGTCGATGCCCTGGCGCTACGGGCCCCTGGTCGAACCCTGCCGCGTCGTCCGTGTCGATCTGCCCTGCAGTCCGTGCAATCGCATCCGCCTGCCACCTGAACGCTGTCAGGGACACACGCCCGATTGTCTTGCCGAAGTGGGTGTCGAGGCCGTTGTCGCAGCCGGGCGGGCCCTCCTGGCGTCGCGTGGCGCCGGCACGCCGGCGGGGGCACGGTGAGCTCACTCGAAGTCGAAACAGCGTCGGGCAGACGCGCAATCGACGTCGACAGCCTGCTGGACGCCGATGCGGCCGAGCGCGCCGACGTCTCGGCCAATCTATGGATCAAGGACCTGCGACACGCGCGCGTGGACGGCGACGCTTTGCGGGATCGGTTCACCCACCGCGGCGACTCGCTCTGGTGGTTCACCGAGATCTACCTGCACCGGATGCGCGTCGTCATGCACGCGCATCGGGCGGTCACGGCGCTCGAGCACCTCGCACGCCAGGACCCGGGTGCCCGCTGGTTCGTCGACGGGTCCGATGCCGTCGTCGGCCACGTCGCACACCAGGTGGCGGCGCGCCATGGAATCTCGTGCGAGGGGCCTGCCGACGTGCTTGCCGAGCGACGCGGGGCGGGCACGCGTGCCAAGGCGTTGTTTCATACCGCCACGGCCATGGCGGACCGTTTGCGGCCCACGCTGGCCCCGCAGCCTCGGTCGTCCAGGATTGTGGCGTTCGTGCACTCGGCCTTTGTCGGCGGTGACGCCGGAGAAGAGGCCTATGTCGGCCCCGTCCTCCGTGCGCTCAGCGCCCGAGCGCCCGACGGCGTCGCGCTGGTTGGCCTGGGTCCCCGCACCAATTTCCGTGTCCGCCGGTGGCGCGATCGCCTGCACGAGTTCGTGAACCCGCAGCCCCGGGATATTGCCGCCACACCGGTGACAGCCTTTTCCGGGTGGCGGGCGCTAGAGCCCTCTCGCGCTGTGTGGGGCGCGAGAGCGGAGACCTTCACGACACTCACCCGCAGTGCCGACGTTCGCGCCGCGGCGGTGATCGGCGGGTACGACCTGTGGGCGTTGCTCGAAGAGCAATGGCGCGGCGTCGCGGACCTTCAGTTCCCCTGGTCCGCGCGGGCGATGGACGAAGCCGGCGCGGCGCTCGACGCACTTCGCCCCGAGGTCGTGCTCACTTACGCCGAAGCTGGAGGATGGGGGCGCGCGCTGATGCTCGAGGCGCGCCGGCGTCAGGTGCCGACGGCGGCGTTGCAGCACGGCTTCATCTATCGGCATTGGCTCAACTACCTGCACGAGCCCGACGAGATGGCGCCATCGCCGTCGAACCCGGCCGACCGTGGCTTCCCGCGGCCGGACCGCACGCTGATCTTCGACGAGTTCACGCGCAAGCACCTCGAAGAGCGCGGACACTTTCCCGCAGAGGCGCTGAGTGTCACCGGAAGCGCGCGCCTCGATGCGATCGTGACGGCGTCGCGCGGCTTCGATCAGGCGGCGCGATCCGCGCTTCGCGCGCAACTCGGCGCGGGAGAGGATGCGCCGATTGTCGTGGTGGCCGCAAAGTACGTGCAACTCGGAGCGGCCTTCGGCGCGCTGGTCGCGGCCGCGCGCGCGATGCCCGGGATTCGGCTGGTGATCAAGCCGCACCCGGCCGAGGGAGCGGAGCCGTATCTAGCAGCGAGCCAGGGCGTCGCCAACGTGGTGATGGCGCCGCCGTCGGCCGGCATGGGCCAGTTGACCGCGGTGGCCTCGGCCCTGGTCACCGCCAATTCCACGGCGGCGATCGAAGCCATGCCGCTTGGCGTCCCGACATTGGTCGTCGCGCTGCCCAACAATCTGAGCCCGTTTGTCGACGCAGGTGCGATGGCCGGCGCGGGGACGGTGGCGGAGGTCGAGCCCGCGCTCGGGGCCCTGCTGTATGATCGTGAGATGCGCCAGCGGGTTACGCTGGCACAGGGGGCCTTCATGCGCCGGTATCGCATAGAGGCTGACGGCCAGGCCGCCCAACGGGCCGCCGACGCCATCCTTTCCCTGGCGAGGACCTGAACGCGCGTGAATGCCTTCATTACCGGCGGTGCCGGTTTCATCGGGTCGCATCTGGCGGAGGCGCTGCTGGCAGCCGGCCACCAGGTGACAGTGCTCGACAACCTGTCGACCGGTGCCATGGAGAACATCGAGCACCTCAAGGAGCATTCGCGTTTCCGATACGTGATCGACAGCGTCACGAACGAGCCGGTGCTGGCCGAGCTCATCGACGGCGCCGACGTGGTGTTCCACCTGGCGGCAGCCGTCGGCGTCAAGCTCATCGTCGAGGAGCCGGTTCATACTATCGAGACCAACGTGCACGGCACCGAGGTCGTGCTCAAGCACGCGAACAAGAAGAAGAAACTCGTGGTCATCGCCTCGACCTCGGAGGTCTACGGGAAGAGCGTCGACGTGCCGTTCCGCGAGGACACCGACCTGGTGATGGGACCGACGACCAAGCACCGCTGGGCGTACGCCTGCAGCAAGGCGATTGACGAGTTCCTCGCGCTGGCGTACTGGAAAGAACGGAAGCTGCCGGTCATCATCGTCCGCTTCTTCAACACCGTGGGCCCTCGACAGACCGGCCGCTACGGCATGGTCATCCCCAACTTCGTGCGGCAGGGCCTGGCCGGACAGCCGATTACCGTCCATGGCGACGGCACGCAGACGCGCAGCTTTTGCTACGTTGGCGACGTCGTGGAGGCGTTGTTGCGGCTGGTCGCTGAGCCGCGCGCGGTAGGCGAGGTCTTCAACGTCGGCAACACCGAGGAGATCTCGATCCTGGCGCTGGCCGAAAAAATTCGCGACCTCACCGGCGGCCGATCGCCGATCGTGACGATCCCCTACGACGAGGCCTACGAGGCCGGCTTCGAGGACATGCCGCGCCGCGTTCCCGACCTGGCGAAACTCTCGCACCTGATCGGGTACACTCCAGAAGTGGGGCTCGACGAGATCCTCACGCGCGTCGTGGACCATTTCCAGAAGAGCTAAGCGTGCTGGATTCACTTCGCCGCGGCGCTCGTTCTGCTGTCGAGGGCACCCTTCGACGCAACGCGTCGATCGTCAAGAAGGCGCTGCTGGCCACCGGGCGCGACGAGGCGCCGCTGCCAGAGATCGTCCAGATCGAAAGCACCAACATCTGCAATGCCAAGTGCGTGTTCTGCCCGCGCGACGAGATGGAGCGCCGCCAGGGCATCATGGACATGGCGCTGTTCACGAAGGTCGTCGACGAGTGCGCCGAGCTGGGCATCGAGCACGTGAGGATGCACAACTACGGCGAGCCGTTCGTGGACCGGCAGCTCGTCGACAAGGTGCGCTACGCCAAGCAGCGCGGCATCCCGCAGGTCGCGATGATCAGCAACGGGTCGCTCATCACCGAGGCCGCCGCGCGCGGGATGATCGAGGCCGGGCTCGACGCCATCAACATCAGCGTCGACGCGTCAGGCAAAGAGACGTTCGAAAAGACGCGCCTCGGCCTCAAGTACGACAAGGTCATCGCCAATGTCGAGCGCCTGCTGGCGCTACGGGACGCTGCCGGCACGCGCCGCCCGAAGCTGATCCTGTCTTTTGTCCGGCAGAACAACTCGGAAGACGAGCACGCGTTCATCGAGCACTGGCGCAAGCGCGCGGACAAGATCCTCATCACCGATCTGCACAACTGGGCGGGCACGCTCAGCCGGAAATCCGACGTGACCTACCCGTGCTACCGCCCGTGGCTGACGTTTACCGCGCTCTGGGACGGGCGGGTCTCGCTGTGCTGCGCGGACTTCGACGGGCGCACCATTCTCGGCGACCTGCGGACGTCGACCATCAGCGAGATCTGGAATTCCGATCGGTACCGGGCCGTACGCCGCGAGCACCTCGAAAGCGGGGGGCCCGCCATCTGCCAGTCGTGCGACCTTCCGAAGAAAGACTCGCCGCTCTGGATTACGAAGTTGAGGTAGCGGCGGGGCGTGGAGCGGTTGCGGTAGGTTATAATTCGTGCATCCTCTGCCGAGAGCCATGAAATACCTGCCCATCGGGCTTCTCGTCGCTGCGGTCTGCCTGCCGGCCCCCGCGTCGGCCGGTGAACTGGCGCTGTCCTTCAACGACGGCCGGGTCACGCTCAAAGCGACCGACGTCACCCTGCGGCAAGTGCTCAATGAATGGGCGCGGCTCGGTCAAACGCGCATCGTCGGGCTCGAGAAACTCGGCGGCGGGCTTCTCACGCTGGAGTTGACGAACCTGCCCGAGAAACAGGCGCTTGAAATCCTGCTGCGAAGCGTCGCCGGGTACGCCGCCGCACCGCGCGCGAGCGTGACCGCTGGCACGGACATGGCCGCCAGCCTCTCGCGCTTCGATCGGCTCATGTTGCTGCCGACAAGCATCGCCTCGGCGGCGCCGCCCATGGCACCTCCAAGGCCCGCGGCGGCGTTTCCCCCGCCACCACAAGCGGCGTTTCCGGATCCGATTCAACTGGCCAACCAGGAGGCTGCCGATGCCGAGGAGGGCCAGAACCCTGGCGTGCCTGTCTTCAATCCAAATGGCGAACCGGTGACGCCGGCGCTCCCGGGCGTTCCGGGCGGTCCGATTCCTGGCCAGCTTCGCGCGCCGGCACCAGACGATCCGAATGCCCAGGCGCCGCCCAATGGTCCCACACCGCCTGGTGCGGCACCGCTTGTCACGACACGCCCCGGCGTGATCCCCGTGCCGCAGACCCCGCCGCGCCCGTAAGCGCCGGCTGGGTATACTCGCTCCCCACATGACGCGCTCGCAGGCATGGCTTGCACCCGGCCTTGCGCTGACCACATTCGCCACGCTGCTCGTCGAAATCCTGAGCACCAGGCTGCTGTCGGTTCTGACCTGGTATCACCTCTCGTTCCTCGCGGTCTCACTCGCGATGCTGGGAATGTCCAGCGGCGCGGTGTTCGTGTTTCTGCGGGGCGATGAGGCGCGAGGCGACCGGGCGCTCGGTCTGCTGGGACGCTCGACGTTTGCGATGGCCATCGCGATTCCCGTCGTTCATCTCGCGACGCTGGTCATCCCGATCCCACCGCTCACCGAGGCGCGACTGTCGCTCGTCCTCCCGCTCGCGGTCTCGATCGTTCTGCTGGGTGTCCCGTTTTTTCTGTCCGGCGTCGCCGTCACGATCGCGCTGACGCGGCTCGGCGCGCCGATTGGACGCCTCTACGCCTGGGATCTGGCAGGTGCGGCGGCAGGGTGCCTCTCCGTGATCCCGCTGCTGGTCCGCACCAACCTGACATCGGCGATGTTCACCGCGGCCGCGGCGACCTCGCTTGCAGCGTGGTGTTTCGCCAGGGTGGCCGGTCGCCGGCATCGCAGCGCGATTGTCCTGGCGGCGCTGCTGGTGGGAGTTGCGGGATGGAACGGCAAATACAACGCCTTTCCGGTGCTCTATCCCAAGAACCAGGGACTGTGGCTGACGGCTGACAACGCGGCTGCGACGGCTTGGACGACGCACGCGTACGTGGCCCTGGGGCAGCCTGTCAACGGCCCGGTCTACTTCTGGGGTCCCGGACCGCAGGCGGATGCGAAGGGCTTCACGGCGACGCTGCAGTGGCTGACGCTTGACGGCGAGGCCGCGACGCCGGTCACGCAGTGGGACGGGCGCCCCGAGTCGCTCGCCTGGGTGCCGTACGACGTCACCAGCCTGCCGTACCAGGTGCGCGCCGGCGACGTAGCGGTCATCGGTGTTGGCGGCGGTCGCGACATCCTCACGGCAATCTGGGGCCACAGCCGATCGATCACCGGCATCGAGATCAATCGTGCGCTGGTGGAGATGCTCGAGCGCCGCGCACGCGCCTTTGCGGGCATCGCCGACCGGCCCGAGGTCACTCTCGTGAACGACGAGGCGCGGGCGCATCTGGCGCGCACATCCCGGCAGTTCGACGTCATCCAGATGTCGCTCATCGACACATGGGCTGCCACCGGGGCAGGCGCATTCACGCTGTCGGAGAACGGGCTGTACACGCGGGAGGGGTGGCGCATTCTCCTCGACCGGCTCACGCCCCGGGGCGTGTTCAGTGTCTCCAGGTGGTTCAGCGCATCTCGGTCTTCCGAGACGAGCCGGCTGGTCTCGCTGGCCGTGGCGGCACTACTCGATCGGCACGTCGCGGCGCCCGCGCAGCATCTGGTGCTGGCGGCCAGCGGCAATGTGGCGACGCTGCTCGTCTCGCCCTCGCCATTCGACCAGCGCGATCGTGAGGCGGTTCAGCGCACGGTCGACGAATTCGGTTTCCGCCTCCTGCTCGCACCGTGGCATCCTGGTGACGACGCGCTGCTGCGGGCCATCGCCGCGAGTGCCTCGCCAGCCGCGCTGGCCGCAGCCATCGAAGACCGTCGCTACGATTACTCCGCGCCTACCGACGAGCGGCCGTTCTTCTTCAACATGCTTCGCCCGGCCAGCCTTCTCGATCTCGATGCGGTGCCGCAGGGCGGCGTCGCGGGAGGAAACCTCAGGGCCACGGTCACCTTGCTGGTGCTGCTGGCCCTCACGACATTGCTCGTCGCCTCCATCGTCGTGTGGCCCCTGGTCCGGACAGGACGGCCACCAGGCCTGTCGCAAACCGACTTCTTGCTGGCACTTGTCTATTTCGGGTTGATCGGCGCTGGCTTCATGCTGGTCCAGATTCCGTTCCTGCAGCGGTTTTCGGTGTACCTCGGGCATCCCACATGGACGCTTGCCGTGATCCTGTTCGGGATGATCCTGTGTACGGGGATCGGCAGCTGGATCTCCGACCGGATTCCAACGTCCGCTCGCTGGTTGCCGGTGGCGCCGGTGACGGTCGCGCTGGTGCTGGTTGCCGATACCGCGCTCATCCAGCCGGTCGTCGACGCCACCGCGGCGTGGAGTCTGGCGGGGCGCACGTTGGTTGTGCTGGCGCTGCTCGCCCCGCTGTCGATCCTGCTCGGCCTCGCGTTTCCAATCGGGATGCGCCTGGTCGGGGCGGCCTCCGATCTGGCGACGGCGTGGCTCTGGGGCGTCAACGGCGCGTGCGGGGTGCTCGCCTCGGTGGGCGCCGTAGCCATCTCGATGTGGTTCGGCATCCATCGCAACCTGTGGCTGGCGGCCGTGGCCTATCTCGTGGTCGCGGTGACGTTGCGCATGATGCAGCGGCGTCTCGGCGCTACAATGCGCTGATGGCTCTCGATCAGCCGCTGCGGCAGGGCGAGTACGCCCTGCGTGGCGACTATCACCGGCGCCTTGACCCGGACTGGGACTACTACCCGACGTACCGGGCCAAGCTCCGGATCGTGCGCGCGTATCTGAACGGCCTTCCGCCGGCGACGCGTGTGCTCGACGCGGGCTGCGGCGAAGGGCTGCTGGTCGAGGAGTACGCCGACCGTCTCGCGATGACCGGCGTCGATGCCGCCTACCGTTCCTCTCACGTGCAGCAAGCTTCGCTGACGGCCTTGCCGTTTCCAGATGGGCAGTTCGCACGGGCGCTGTGCCTCGACGTGCTCGAGCACCTCTCGTTTGACGATCAAGCCCGTGCGCTGGGCGAGCTGGCGCGAGTGCTTCCGCCTGGCGGAGAACTGCTGGTCTCGGTGCCGAATCTGGCCCACCTGCAATCGCGAGTGCAGTTCCTGCTCCGAGGGCGGCTCATTCGGACGGCGAGTCCGACCAAGCACCCGGGCGATCGTCCCATCGCGGAGTACCTCGCCATTGCAGACGCTGCGGGGTTCTCGCTCGTGTGGCGTCGAGGCATTTTCCCGACCCTGCCGGTCGTGACCCGGTTCATCAGGAAACATCCGGCTCGTCTCGAACCGCTGCACCGGGCGTTGACCCGCGTGCTGCCCGTGCCAGGCTGGTGCTTCCTCAACCTCTTGCTCTTCCGTCGGCGCGACAGCGCGTGACCCGCCCTACGTGTTCCAGCGACTGAAGGCGCTCGGTCGCGACCTGGCGGTCTACGGCGCCGGTGACGTCGCCACCCAGGCGATCAGTTTTCTGCTGCTCCCGGTGTACGTGCGGTTCCTCTCGCCGGGGGACTACGGCGTGCTCGCGCTCCTACTCGTGGTGGAGATGCTGGCAAAGATCCTCTTCCGCTGGGGCGTCGACTCGTCGTTCATGCGGATGTACTACGATTGTCCGGACCAGCCGGCCCGGCGCCTTCTGGCCAGCACGATCTTCCTGTTTCTGCTGGCCGCCAACGGCGCGGTGCTGGCGGTCGCGCTCACGCTCACCCCTGCCGCTGCGCGGCACTTGTTCGGTTCCGTCTCGCAGGCGCCAGCGTTGCAGATTCTGCTGGTCAACACCTTCCTCGCGGGCTTTTTCTTCATCCCCTTCCACGAGCTGCGCATTCAGCGCGAGTCGGGCCGTTTCATTGCCCTGACCGTCACGCGATCGCTTGCGACGATCGTGTTGCGGCTGACGCTCGTCATCGGCTTTCGGCTGGGCGTGCTGGGAGTCGTGCTCGCCGACCTGATCACGACGATCCTTTTTGGCGCGTTGATGCTCCCGCGTTTTCTCGCGCTGGTCGGTCTTGCCTTTTCACCGAAACTGCTGCGCGAGGCGCTGCGATTCGGGTTGCCGCGGCTTCCGCACGGACTCGCGCAGCAGACGGTTGCGGTCTCCGACCGATACATCCTGAGCCTCTACGCGACGCTGCACGAGCTCGGTCTCTACTCCATCGGCGCCTCGTTTGCGATGGGCCTCAAGCTCTTCCTCAATGCGTTCGAGTACGCGTGGGCTCCGTTCTATTTCGCGATCATGCGCGAGCCGGATGCCAAGCCCACGTTCCGGCTGGTCGCGACCTGGGGTGTCACAGCGATGGTGGGGCTGGCGATGCTCGTTGCGGCAGGGGCGCCGCAGATCGTGCGCATCATGACGACGCCGCTGTTTCAGGGGGCATCCGGCGTCATGCCGTGGATCGCAGCGGGCGTCGCGCTCCAGGGCGTATACCTGCTGACGTCAATCGGCTTGAACATCACCAAGCGAACAGAGTTCTACCCGCTTGCGACGGGCCTGGCCGCCGCCACCAGTGTCGGCGTGAACCTTGCCCTGGTGCCGCGCTACGGCGCGGCAGGCGCGGCCATCGCCAACACGCTCTCCTACGCGGTGCTGGCGGGCGTCTCGGCGGCCCTGGCCAATCGCGTCTACCCTGTGGGGTATGAGTGGGGCCGGATGGCGCGGGTGGCCGCCGTTGGACTCGTGGGCTACGCCGCCGCGGTCCTGCTCGTACCCGTCAGCTTGCCGGCCGTGCCCGGCCTGGCGGCCCGGGTCGTCGTGGCTGGCTCGGCCTACATCGGCCTGCTCGTGCTGACGGGATTCCTGACGGCGAACGAGCGCGTCCGCCTCGTGGAACTCTGGGCGATGGCCCGCAACCGCCGGACCGGGCGCGGACGGCCGGCGGAGGTGGAGACCGAGGTGTCGGAAACCACGGAACTGGCCGGCAACGTCGTGTCGGCGACGGCCGGCGAGATCATCGAGTCGCCCGATGAATCCGGCAGCGCGCCCGTCGGCGTCTCTGAGGGGACCCGGCGTGACTAGGCGTTTCTGGGTCGCCTTCGCCTTCCTGGTGGCCGGTGCGCTGGCGCTGCGGGCCTCCGCGCTCGACTTCGGGTTGCCGGCCATCTACAACCCGGACGAAATCGCGATCATGTCCCGGGCCCTGGCCTTTGCCAAGGGCGACCTGAATCCGCACAACTTTCTCTACCCGACGTTTTTCTTCTACGTCCTCTTCGCCTGGATCGGAGGCTCCTTCGTCCTGGCGCGCATCACCGGCAGCGTCGGGTCACTCAACGCCTTTCAGCAACGCTTCTTCATCGACCCTTCGAGCATCTATCTGGCCGGGCGGGCGCTCGGTGCGGTTTGCGGTGCTCTCGGCACCGGCGCGACCGCGCTTGTGGGCCGCACGCTGTTTGACCTGCCCACGGGTCTCGCTGCCGGCGCGCTTCTAGCAGTTGCGCCCCTGGCAGTCATCGACAGCCACTACGTGAAGCACGACGTGGCCGCTACGTTGGCAATCATGCTGGCGGTGTGGCGTCTGTCACGCTGCTGGCCCGAAGGCGGCGCCCCAGCCCGTGTGCCGACCTTCGACCTGGTCCTCGCCTCGACGGCGTGTGGCGTCGCGTGGTCGATCCACTACTACTGCGTGTTCCTGGCGGTGCCGTTGGCCCTGACGGCACTCGACGCCACCCGCACCGAGAGATGGCCGGTGACGGCCAGGGCCCTGGTGCGGTGCTTCCTGACGGCCCTGGGCGTGTTCTTCATGCTCTCGCCATTTCTGCTGGCGGAGCCGGCAACGGCCTGGCGCGACATCGTCGCGAACCGCCAGATCGTGGTGGACCGTGCGACCGATCACGGGCTGTTTGCCCATGTCCTTCGCTACATCACGCTGCTGGTCGACGGCCTCACCCTGCCGGTCGTGGCGCTCGGCGCAATCGGCGCCCTGAAGCTCGTGGCGACCGACCGCCGCAGGGCGCTCCTGCTGTTTTCGTTCCCGGTGCCGTTTCTGCTGTTCATCAGCAACACCGTTCCGGCGAGCCGCTATCTCAATCCCGTCGCGCCGTTTGTCGTCCTCCTCGCGGCGCTGGCGATCCGCGATATCGCGGCAGCGCTGGCCTCCAGGCGCCGGGTGTGGGTGATGGCTGTGTTGACGCTGCTGGCGGGTCGCGCTGCACTGGTCGACAGCCTCGACGCCGTCGCATTCTTTGCGCAGGACGACACACGCACGCTGGCGACACGGCTCGTACACGCGCGTGCGCCCGATGGGGCCACCGTGTTGATACAGCCCTACTCTGTCCAGCTCGCGCAATCCCGCGAGAGCCTGGAAGAATCGCTCCGTGCGCGGCTCGGATCGCTCGAACGGCTGCCCACACGCTCGCGCCTTCGTCTGGCCGTCGCGCCGTGGCCGCGCCCCTCCTATCGCCTGCTGTGGCTCGGCACCGGCGGGCTCGACGAGGACAAGATCTATTTGTCCTACGAGGATCTTGGCGGCGACCCGCTCGCGACCCTTCGTGCCTGGCGGGTGCAGTACGTCGTCTTGAAGCGTTACGATGTCGTCGACCCGGCTGCGGTCCCACTGGCAGAGGCGTTGGCGCGCTGGGCCACTCGACTGGGTTCGATTTCGCCTTATCGCGAAGACGCACCGCCCGGCGTGGCAGCGGTCGCGCCGTTCCTGCACAACACTGACTCGATCATCGACCCTCGTCTGGCGCGGCCTGGACCGATCGTCGACGTGTTCGAGATTCCATGATGTTCGACCGGCTGATCGAACTTCCCGAACGCAGACCGGGCGGGCTGATCGCGGTAATCGGGTTGGTCTTCTGCCTGGCCTACGGCGCGTCGCTGGTGTGGCTGCCCAAGCCAAGCGGTCGCATCGTGGTCGGCGACGCCGTGCACTTCTACGTGTATCTGCGATCCGTGGTGTTTGACGGCGACGTACGTTTTCAGAACGAGTACGCCCGCCTCTATAACGTGCAGCCGACCAGCGGCTCGGGCTTCGAGTGGGTCTTCACTCCGTTGCCCACGGGCCATGTTCGCAACCTGATGCCGATTGGCCCGGCGATTGTCTGGGCGCCGCTCTACCTCCTTGTGACGCTGGTTGTCGCGGCCCTTGGGCTGGTCGGCGTCGACTATCCCCTCGATGGCTACGGCCGGTTGTTCCAGGCCACTGCCGGCTTTTCGGGCATCGCCGCCGCAACCGGCGGCGCCTTTCTGGCGTATCGGGCTGCGACGCGGCTCTTCAGCGTGCGCTGCGCAATCTGGTCGACGCTGGCGATGTGGTTCGGCTCGAGCGCGTTGTATTACTCGGTCATCTCGCCGACGTACTCGCACGCGCCGTCGATGCTGGCCACAGGCCTGCTCGTCTGGCACTGGCTCCGGACACGACACCGCTCGGACCTCTGGCGCTACGCTCAACTCGGCGGCCTGGCAGGCTTTGCGGCGCTCGTCAGATGGCAGGACGCCACGTGGCTGATCGTTCCGGCTCTCGAGGCGATGAGGGACGCCGTCACCCGGGCGTCGGGCGAAAGGCGCGCAGGCCGTGCAGCGGCACGCATCGCCGTGGCCGCCGGGGCCGCCCTGCTGGTGTTCACGCCACAGATGGCCGCCTGGAACGCCATCTACGGCAGCCCGCTCGTGCTGCCCCAGGGTAAGGGGTTCATGCGGTGGGGCGAACCCGCCCTGGCCTCGGTGTTGCTCTCCGACTGGCACGGCTTGTTCACCTGGACACCGGTGGTGGCCGTAGCGGTAGCTGGAGTTGCCGCACTCTGGCGTCGCGAACGATCGGCCGGTGTCGCCGCGGTCGCGGTGTTGACCTCTGCGTGGTACGTGAATGCCGCGGTGGCCGACTGGTGGGCTGGCGAAGCGTTCGGCTCGAGGCGGTTCCTGAGCTGCTTTCCGTTCTTCGTGCTGGGTCTTTGCGCGGTGATCGCGCGCTGGGAACAGCGGCCGCGGTTCATCGCGGGCCTGGTGGTCGTGGCGGTGGCCCTCAACGGCCTGCTCCTGTTTCAGTATCAGCTCTTCATGAAGGGCTGGCGCGACCTGGCGCCGTACCCGCGCGGCTGGTATGGGCTTTGGCTCGCGCGTTTCTGGGTGCCTGTGCGCGTGCTTGCGCGATGGTTCGGCCTATGACACTCTCCTCATCACCCGCCGGACCGGAGGTCCCCACGCTGTCAATTGTCGTCCCGATTTTCAACGAGGCGCTCCGCCTCGAGGGCACGCTGCCGACATTCGTCTCGTACTTGCAGCAGGCGTCATTCACCAGTGAGCTCGTGGTGGTCGATGACGGCAGCACCGATGGAACCGGGGGGATCGCGGCGCGGCTGGTGCCCGGCGGAGTCGGCCGGGTTCTCGAGGAGCCTCACCGCGGCAAGGGAGGCGCGGTGCGAGCCGGCATGCGGGCCGCGCGCGGCCGGTACCGGATCTTCATGGACGTGGACCTGGCGACGCCGCTGGAGTTTGTCGTTCCCTGTCTTGCGCGACTGGAAGCGGGCGCTGACGTGGTGATCGGGAGCCGTCGGCTCGCCGCCGCGCAGATCGAACAGCACCAGGCGCCGTTGCGCGAGTTCCTGGGCCGCGGCTTCTCGTTGCTCTCCCGCACGATCAGCGGCGTGCGCGTTTCCGATTTCACGTGCGGCTTCAAGGGCTTCACGGCTGAAGCGACAGAAGCGATCTTCTCGCGGCTTCGGATCGACGACTGGAGCTTCGACACCGAGCTTCTCTTTCTGGCAAAGGCGCTTGGTCTTCGCGTCGACGAGCTGCCCGTGCGGTGGCGCGACGATGCGCGGACGAAGGTGCGGCTGGGTCGCGACATCGCGAGCTCGCTTTCGGGCCTGGTTTCCATTCGCGTGAACCAGCTGGCGGGCCGATACAATCTGCCGTGATGACCGAGGGACTGGGCGGGCGGATGCTTGCGGCGTGGCGGCCTGCGCTCGTCATCCTGGCGGTCCTGGCCGCGGCAGCCTGGGGCACCGCGATGGAACGGCGCGTGACCAGTCCGGGCTTTCCTCTCGACGACACCTGGATTCACCTGCAGTTTGCGCGCAACGTCGCCGAGGGCGAGGGCTTTTCGTTCAATCCCGGCGTGTCGAGCTCGGGCTCGAGCGCGCCGCTGTGGACGCTGGTGCTCGCGTTGCCGCTGACGCTGGGCGTCGGGCCGATTGCCTCGGCGAAAGTGCTGGGCATCATTCTGGTGGCCGTCACGGCGCTCTCCGCCTCCGAGCTTGCGCGACGCCTGAGTGGCAGTCCGTGGGCGGGGCTGCTCGCCGGCATGGCCGTCGCCATCACGCCACGCATGGCCTGGGCCGGCCAGTCGGGGATGGAGGCGCCGCTCTACACCGCCCTGGTGACGCTCGCGATGGTTGCCTATGTCGGCGCGCTCGACAATCCCGCGCGCGAATCGAGGTCTCTGGGGCCTGCTCGCGGGACTGGCGGGATGGGCGCGGCCCGAGACATTTGTTGCAGCGGCGATCCTGGCGGCGGCGTGGTTCCTCGGTGGCGCCCGTGACGGTGCCCGTAGGCTGGTGCCGGGCTGGTGGCGCCCGCTTCTCGTCCTGGGCGCGGCGATGGCCGCATTCGTGGCCTTCAACCTGTCCGCCGGCGGGCGGCCGCTGCCAAATACGTTCTATGCCAAGAACTACGGCATGGGGACGGCGGTGTCGTTGGCCGAGGGCCGGCCGCTCGACGCGCTGATTGACGCGGCCCACTATCCCTTGAACCTGCTGGGCGACTCGGTCTGGTGGCAGGCCTCGCACGACGGCCTTTTGTTTGGCGCTGCGCTGCCGGGAATGCTGCTGCTGATTGGCGGTCTCGGTCCGGCCGCGCCCCGCGGTGGACGTGCGTTGCTGGCGGTCCTCATCTTCACACCCATCGCCAAAGGCCTGGTCGCGCCGCAACCGCCCATGCTCGTCCACGACGGCCGGTATGTGCTCCATCTGCTCGTCCTCGGGCTCGTCGTCTGCGCGTGCGGGGTCGCGGCACTCGAGCGCCTCGCGCGTCTCCGTTGGGTGGTGAGCGCGCTCGCGGTGGCCGGCCTGGTCCAGATTGGCGGCGCGACCGTCAGCGCGATGGACACCTACGCCGCCGAAGTGAAGAACATCAACGACCTGCAGGTGCGGACCGGACACTGGATCGCCGCGCACACGTCGCCGGACGTCCGTGTGGCAACCAACGACATCGGCGCCATCGCTTTCTTCTCGCGGCGCTTCATCCTCGATACGGAGGGGCTGGTGACGCCCGACGCCATCTGGGACAAGCGCATGTGGCGAATCGATCGATTCCTCGAGCGCACACAACCGGACGTCGTCGTGATCTTTCCTGAGTGGTATCCGTACCTCGCGAGCCGAGCAGACGTGCTGACGGAAGTCGCGCGAGTCTCGGCCCCGAAAGTGATCGCGGGTGGCGAGACGCTGGTCGTCTATGGCACGCCCTGGACGCGGCCCGGCCGGCTTCGGGCCGGCACGTACTCGAACAGGTAGAGGTCGGGCCAGCTCCCCAGCAGCTCGTAGTCCGCCCCGAGGGAACCCGAGCGCTGGGCTGCCAGCACTGACGGCGCCAGCTCCCCGGTGAGCGGACCCAGCAGCAGGAAGCGAATGCCTTCGCGCTCGACAAACGCCGTGAGCGACGGGAGGTCTGTGAACGCGCCGTGCGGAAATCCGCGCGCGTAACTTGGATCGTAGAGCAGCCACGTGTCGTGGGGATGGAATGGCCCGCCGCGGGGATCGTCGGCCAGATAGTACGAAAGATGCGTCGAGAACACCTCGCGCGAGTCTGCGACCTCATGCGCGCGCAGCGTGCGGGTTACGGCGTCGTTGACCTGCTTCAAGTTTCGAATACGGCTCACACGACGTCCCGATTCCAGCACAGACGAGAAGGCAATCGCCCCGGCCAGCAGCGCGACGACGGAGGTGCGCACGATTGACGCCTCGGAGGCAGCGACGGCGAGGGCTCGCCCGACAACGAGATACCACACGGCCAGCGGCAGCAGGATCGCGCGATCGGTGTAGAACTTCATCGCGAGGCCCAGCACCAGGCACGTCAACGGAGCGGCGACGAGCGCGACGGGCCTGCCCTCGTTGCGTCGCGCAAGCAGCAGGCCGGCCAGTCCGAACACCGTGCCGCCAATCGCCGTGAAATGACGGTCCACGTGCACCAGATACTGCTTGGCCACGGCGACCGGGGCCGTGGAGACGATCGTCCACAGCGTCCACGGCTCGGTGTGCCGGACAAAGTCCGAGGTCGTGCCGTAGTAGCCGATGGCGACGCTCTTGATGTGAAGGTTGAATAGCGGCGCGCCCTGTATCAGGCCACTCAGCGCCATCTGCGGGAGCGCAGCGGCCACGAAACCGATGACGAGCCACAACAGGGTCCGGCGCGTGACCCGCGTCACCGCCAGGGTGACGACCAGCGCGCAGACGAGCAGCAGCGCGTGATAGCGCACGAGATAGGCGAGCCCGAGGAGCACGCCGGCAACGCCGGCCGACCGCGGCGAGTCCCGTTGGGCCGCATCGACCGCCAGCACGAGGCCGGGAAACATCAGCGCCGTTGCCAGCAGGTCCGGTGTCTCGCCGGCGGCCGCAAAAACGAAAATGGTCTCGACTGCCAGCAGGGCCTGGGCGAGGAGCGCGCCCTCGTGGTCGCCGAACAGGCGTCGCGCCGACCACGGCAGCATCAGCAACAGCGCGACGCCGCTGACGATCTGAATCAGCTTCCCGGAAGTCAGGATGTTGCCCGTCGCAACCGTGACCAGGTTCAGCAGTGCCGGGTAGCTGAAGCCGAGAAACCCATTCGCCCACGCGGTGCCGATGCCGGCGCGCTGCGCGTCGGCCAGCCAGATCATCTGGAAGAAGTCAGACAGATAGACGAACCGCAGCCAGAACAGGCCAAGCGCGGCGTAGCCGACCCCTGCGACCAACGGGACGGCCCAATCGCGTCGCCGGATCATGCGCTGCCCACGCGGGTGAGCACCGCCATCCCCACGATCAGCGTCGCGATGGAGAGAATCGTCAGCCAGGTCCGGCGATCGTAGGAAAGCTGCACGACGATGTCGCCTCCTGCAGGCGCGTCAAACGCCAGTTGGTCCCCGTCGGCGCGCAACGTCACATCCTTCCCGGCAGCGCGGGCGCTCCATGCGGGATAAAAGTGCGTCCGCACGACCACCGGCGTGCCGGCCGCGACGCCGTGCAGTACGACCTCGCCGCCGACAGGGGTCAGGTGACGCAGGATTCCCTGGCCCGAGGCGGTAGCGACGCTGCGGGGATCGGCGTCGATCAACTGGAACTCCTGCCAGTCGCGCTCCTGCCATCGGAGCCCGAACTCCCGGCGGGACGCCAGATATCGTTGCGAGCGGTCACTCCAGACAAACAGGTGCTGGACACCCCATCGCCGCAACTCGGCCACAAGCTGCTGCGGGGGCACCGCGTCGATGGCCAGGCCTCGGAACCCGCCGCCGGCGAGCGAGTAGCCGCGGAAGCGGCTGCGATGATAGCCGTCCTGAGGCTGGCCGAAAAAGAGTTTTCCGGTCGCCGCCGGCAGCAGCGACTCGAAGTGCACGTCGAATCGCGAACGCTCGGTTCGCACGGCCCGGTCGCTGATCATGTCCCAGTGCGGGTTGTTCTCGACGAGCACGAGGTGGCCGCCGGCCTGTTGAATGCGATCGACCAGCGTGGGATTGAACCGGCGGACGTCCGGCACGTGAGGCACCGGCGTGTACGGCACCGCCACGAACATCGCGATGACGGCAACAACCGCCAGCCGGGCGGAGAGGCCGCCGGGGACGTGGCGGCTGATGAAGCCGGCAATGGCTGGCGCCACGAGCACCGGCAGCAGGTGAAGCTGACGGCCCGCCACCAGACCGATCTGCGGCGAGTTGAATCGAAGCGTCAGCACAATCGCCAGCGTCGCCCACGCGTAGAACCCGGCGCGCGTGCGGTCGCGCCATGTCATCCAGGCCAGGACCACCAGGAACACGTAGGTCAAGCCGCCGTAGTCGTTGAACCACCGCCAGGGCAGGGCAAGGATTTCGGTGGCCCACCATATCTGACGGAGCAGCCCGGGCCAGTCAAACGACGGAGGCGCCTCGAAATAGAGATTGTTCGTGACGAACCAGTCGGGATAGCGCACCAGCTCCCAGTGAAGCGGAAGCGCCGCCACGAAAGCGACGCCCAGCGCGGTCACCGACCGGGCAAGGCCGCGCCAATCGCGATAGAACAGCGCCTCCACGGCCAGGCACACCGTGGCGTAGCCGAAAAACGCCGCGTGTGAGTACAACGACAGCGTCAACGCAAGGGCGAGCAGGGGACCGCCCCACCGCTTCCCTTGTCGCGCGGCATGGCTGGCCATGAGGGCCACGGCGACCGAGGCCGCGCCGGCCGCCGAGTTTCCCATGCCGCTGTGCATCACCGTGGCGAAGTACCCTCCCGTGACGACCGCCGACAGACCACCGGCGTAGGCCCCCGCGATGGCGCCGTCGGAGGCTGTGATGTCGAACCAGACCGCGACCGGAATGGCGATCGTAACGAGCGCCAGGAACACGTGGAACCCGACGTTTGGGCCGGCCAGCGCAATGGGCAACCAGGCCGGCACGGCCAGACTCTGGCTGAGGTCTGCCGACGTGTGATACCCGCCGAGGAAGGCCCACTGCCAGCCGACGACAGCGCCGTGCTTCAGCGTATCTATCCCGTTGAGCGTGAGCTGCAGGAGCCCGGGCCAGTCGTCGTAAAAGGGAATCTGGTTCCACAGGCCGAGCGGAAACGTCGTCAGAAATGCCGCGGCCAGCATCGCGCCGCCGGCGGCCGCCACGCCGCGGCTCTCGGTGGTCGACGCTGGTGCCCCTTGTTTGCGACCCCAAACCAGGGTGACGAGCGTGGCGACGGCCAGGGTCACGCCGTACGGCCACAGCCGCCAGCCGTGGAGCGCGCCGGGCTCGTCCGCCCAGCGGCCGGTCGTCAACAGGTTCGTCCATGCGAGCGCGAGAGCGATCGCGAGTGCCAGCCTGGCGGCGCCGCCGCCGGAGTCGGGTTGAACGGCTGGACTAGAATGAATCGGCATGTCGTCGCGCGGCGGCGGCTCCCGATCTTACCTGATGGCTCACAAGCTCTCGATCATCGTTCCCGTTTACAACGAAGCGCAGACCATCCAGCAGGTGCTCGACCGCGTGGACGAGATCGATCTGGGCGGGATCGAGAAGGAGGTCATCGTCGTCGACGACGGATCGACCGACGGGAGCGCGACGATCATCGAGGAGCGCATGGGCCGGGCGGGAACCAATCGCCTGGCGCACCTGTCGATCATCAACCTTGGCAAGGGCGCGGCCATCCGGTTCGGATTCAAGTACGCCACCGGCGACATCCTGATGATTCAGGATGCCGACCTCGAGCTCGATCCGGCCGAGTGCACGCGGCTCATCGCGCCCATCCTCGCCGGTGAGGCCTCGGTCGTCTATGGCTCGCGGTTCAAACAGCCCAGCAAAGGGATTTCGGCGCGCACGCGATGGGCGAACCGCTTGCTCACCTGGTTCACCAACATCCTGTTTGGCGCGCGCCTCACCGACATGGAGACCGCCTACAAGGTCTTCCGCCGCGACGTCCTGCAGGCCATTTCGCTGCGCTGCGTGGGCTTCGATATCGAGCCCGAGATCACCGCGCGCGTCCTGCAGGCAGGCTTTCGCATTCGCGAGCTGCCGGTCGCCTACAACCCGCGGCGCAAGGACGAGGGCAAGAAGATCTCCTGGACCGACGGCATCGACGCGATCTACACGCTGCTGCGGTGCCGCATGATCGCTCAGCGCGGGCGCCCAGCCGCCCCGGCGCGCATCGCTGATGTCGCCTCCTGAACGATCGGCCCGCCGCTGGTTGACGGGGCTTGCTGCGACCCTGCTGGTGGCCCTGGCGCTTCGCGCGCTATTTCCGCTCGCCGACCCGCCGTGGCTCTCCACCATCGGCATCACATGGCACGACGAAGGGGTCTGGGCGCACAACGCCAGGAACAAGGCGCTGTTCGGGCAGTGGCGGCTCGACCAGTGGAATCCGATGTACGTGTCGCCGGTTTTCACGGGCCTCGAGTACCTCAGCTTCTCGGCCTTCGGAGTCGGTCTGTGGCAGGCGCGTGTGGTGTCAATCGTCGCGGGGCTCGCCACAACGTTTGCTCTCGCCATCGGTCTGCGGGCCATGGCAACGCCTGGCGTGGCGCTGATCGGCGCGCTGCTCATGGCGGTGAACTTCACGTGGGTGATGTACTCGCGAGTGGCGCTGCTCGAAGCGACCATGGTCGCCGCCCTGGTTGCATCGTGGGCGTGCTACGCAAAAGCCGAGCGCAACTGGCGCTGGGGCATTGGCGCCGCCGTCTTCGGCCTGCTCGCGTTCTTCACGAAGGCATCGGCCGCCTTCTTCTTGGTGGCCCTGGGCCTTGACGCGTGCTGGGTAGGATGGCAGGCCTGGCGAAGCCGCACCAGCGGCGGCGGCGCGCCTTCCGTGAACGGCGCGATTGCGACCTTCGCGGTGCTGGCCGCAGGCACACTCGTCGCGCTTGCCGTCTTCGTCGTGCCGAATTGGACCGAGTACTCCTTCTACAATCTGTTCGTCTACGGATCGCGGCGTTCGTCGATGGGGCTCGGCGCCCTGGTCGATCGCGCGTCGTGGTTCCCGGTCGTCCACGGGTTCTTCACTCGCCAGTGGCTGCTCACCGTCGCGTCACTGTGCGGCCTGGCGGCCATGCTGGCGGGCTACCGTCGCGCCTGTGCCGGCAAACGCCTGCTCGTCCTCTGGTTCCTGCTCGGAGCCTTCGAACTCGTGCTGCACGACCTGGGGAACGAGCGGCGGTACGTGTTCCTGATTCCGCCCATGGTCTGCCTGGCAGCGCTGCTGCTGATCCAGGAGCGGCGGGCCCTCCCGGACGCGGTTGGCGCATGGTCCCGGGCGCAGATTGCGATCGCGGCCCCGCTGTTGCTCGCGGGTTTGTACGTCGCCTTTGGCAGTCTGACACGGCAGTTCCTCATGCCCGACATCCGATGGTCGGTTCGCATCTCGGGGCTGGCTGCCGTCATCACCACGCTCGTGGTGGCCGTCATGTGGCCCCGTGTGCGCCCTGCCTTGATGCGGGTGCGATGGTCTGCAGAGCGTGGCGCGGCGGTTGTGGCGGTGATCGTCGCCGTCGACCTCGCCTTGTTCGGTCAGTGGGCCTTCAATCGGACTTCGAAGAACCACGAGGCATCGCTCGCCGTCGGCCGGCTGCTGCCCCCGGGCACGCTGGTGCAGGGCAAGCTCGCCAACGGGCTCGCCCTCGACAACCGGATTCGTCCGTTGTTCATCGGACCCGGGTTTGGCAACTACGCCGATCGGCTCGCACGCCCGGACGTCGCGTGGATCCTCACCTACAGCCACCCGCGGCTCGGCTACGAGGGAGTCGTCGTCCGCGATCTGATCGACGCGATGCCGGGGTGGACTGCCGCGGCGGAGTTCCCGGTGGCCGAGACCAGATCCGGCGACGATCGCGCCATCCTGATCAGAAAACCCCTGCCCTGAGAGCGCGGCAGCCTGCTGAATGGACGCTTCGCGAAAAGACCGACGAGAACTCGTTCATCAAGGTCGCGCGACTGACCCCCACCCAAACGGGGTCGGTCCGCCGTTCCTATACAATGAGTGCCAGGCCGGGCTTTTCAGGAGCGCATAGGCCCCTGGCTCATCTCTTCCTCACGATGGCCGACATCGTCCGCTACACACCAGACGATCGACGCGCGGTCGACGCGATGTACCGACGGGTGTTTGGCAATGACTCGGCAGACGCGAGCCGGCTTCGGTGGGACTGGCAGTACCGCCACAACCCGAACAACCCCGGCGGCACCCCCGTCATCTGGATCGCTCGCGAAGGACCGACCCTGGTCGGCCAGTACGCGACGATGCCCGTCCGGTTGCAGGTGCACGGCGCCGAGGTCGACGCGTCGTGGGGCATGGACGTCATGGTGGC
Organism: Vicinamibacteria bacterium; assembly: GCA_963806705.1. Lineage (GTDB taxonomy): Bacteria > Acidobacteriota > Vicinamibacteria > Vicinamibacterales > JAENWD01 > JAENWD01. Next base: position 375,634 of record CAWDZE010000004.1, on the reverse strand, counting down.
GCCAGAGCGCCAGCGGCAGGGCATCGGCGAGGTCCTCTTCCGGACGTGGGACCGCCACGTCGGCGCGTCGTTGGGGCTGGGCCTGTCCGAGTCGTCGCACCGGCTCTTTCGAAAGCTCCGTTGGCCCGAGCCCGGCCCGATTCCCTGCCTGGTCAAGCCCCTCACGCGCCGTGCCCTCAAGCGCCCGAGTTGGCCCGAGCCGGTCAACCAGCTCGTCTCGTTGATCACTCTGCCCTTTGTGAAGATCATCGCGCGATCGCGCCCGCTGCGGGCAGAGATGGCGGTCGTCCGACGCTTCGCGCCGGAGTTCACGGCGCTCTGGGAGACGCTGGCTCCCAAGTTCGAGTTCGCCGTGCGTCGCGACGCGGCCTATCTGAACTGGAAGTACGTGGAAGCGCCCCACGTGCGCTACGTCGTCGCCGCGCTGCGGCGGGGCACGGAGCTGCAGGGCTACGTCGTCTACCGGCACCTGCAGGAGCCACGCGGCCGTGTCACGACCCTGGTCGATTTCCTCACGGACCCCGACGACGAGGCGGGGATGAAGACGTTGCTGCGCTGGGTGGACCGCGAAGCGCGCGCCGCCGACTCGGACAAGATCCGGGTGTTCTGCCTGCACGAAGAGTATCGTCGCATCCTTCGACGCTCGGGATACTTCCAGATGAAGTCCGTGATGGAGTTCACGGTGAAGGTCAACGGGGTGCACCTGCCTCAGGCCTTCTACGAGGACACCTCGCGCTGGCACGTCACGCTCGGCGATTCGGATCAGGACCGGTGAGCGCGCCCGCCCTGCTCGTCGGCATCGACACCGAAGGCGACAACCAGTGGGACCTGCGCGCCCGCCAGGACCAGACTTTCGAGAACATCTACGCACTGCCCAAACTCCACGCGGTCTTCGAGCGGCACGGCGTGCGGCCGACCTACGTCGTGACCTGGCCCGTGGCGAGCGACGAGCGGTCGCAGCAGGTGCTGCGCTATCTCCTGCTGCGCGGCGACTGCGAGATCGGCGCGCATCATCATGCGTGGGAAACGCCTCCCTGCACGCCCGACGACGTGCGGCGCCATCCCTATGCGTCCACGCTGCCATTGGCGCAGTTTGAAGCGCAGCTGGCGGAGCTGACGGCCGCGATTGGCGTTGCGACGGGCGAACGGCCGGTGTCGTATCGATCGGGCCGCTTCGGGTTCGACGCCAGCCACGTTGCCGCGCTCGAACGCGAAGGGTACCTGGTCGAATCGAGCGTGGTGCCGCTGTTCTACGAATCGCACAAGGGCGGTCCCGACTTCGTCGAGGCCCCGTTGCGGCCGTATTTCCTGTCGTACGACTCGGCGGTGAAGCCGGGGACCAGTCGCGTGCTCGAGGTGCCGTGTTCGTCGATGTTGCATCGCGACATCCCGGAACGGCTTGCCCGGGCGTACGCGCGCGCGCCGTTTCCATACACGACCAAACGCGTGCTGCGGAAGCTCGGCGTTGCGCGGGTGGACTGGCTGCGACCGTCCTACTCCTCGCTTGACGCGATGTGCACGCTGGCCCGGCGGCTCGTCGACCGCGGCGTCCCCATGCTGAACATGCTGTTTCACTCGAGCGAGGCGATTGTCGGCGGCAGCCCGTACAACAAGACCCAGGGCGAACTCGACGCGTTCCTGGATCGGCTCGACAAGTTCCTGGCGTTCGTCACGCGCGAGCTCAAGGCACAACCGGCGACCCTCCGCGAGTTTCACGCGCGCTTCACGGCAAGTGCCGCGGCGACGGATCTGCTGGCGGGCTAGCTGTGCGAATCTGCCACGTCACCCCGCACGTGCCGCCCGATCAGGCGGCAAATGCGCTGCTGCCGTACCACCTGGGCTGCTGGGCGCGCGACCGCGGCGACCAGGTCAGCTTCGTCGCGCATCCGCCTCGCGCGTCCCGGGATCTGGCGCGAGCGGCCGGCGAGCTGCCCGGTCCGGTCGTGTGGATACCGACCCGCAGCAACGAGTCCACGCTCGAGCGCGCGCTCAAGATCGGGACCTTCAAGACGTGTCTGGCGATCTGGCGTCAGGCCCGCCACGCAATCGCCGACGCCGATGTCGTGCACGTCCATAGCAACGGCCTGCTGGCGGAGGTCGCCGCGCTCCTCGCGAACCGCGCTGAAAAGCCGGTCGTGATGACGTTGTACGGCACCGAGATCTGGCACTACCGGCCCAGACGGCCCGGCCCCGATCTGTTCACGCGCGCCTACCAGCGGGCGGCGCATGTCACCTTTTACAGCCACGGGCTGCAGACGCGCGCGGTCGAGCTCGGGCTGGCGCGACATCAGACCAGCGTGATCTATCCGCCCGTCGCTTCCGAGTTCGTGTTCCACGGCGAGCGCGAGCAGATGGATGCCCGGGCCGCGCTTGGCCTGCGCCAGCGGCACGTGCTGGTAAACGTCAAGCGGCTGCACCCGCTGGCCGGGCAGCGCTTCCTGCTCGAAGCCCTTGGCGAGGTCGTCCGCACGCACCCGGACACGCGCCTCATCGTCTGCGGAACCGGCCCCCTGCTCGACGAGTTGAAAGCGGTGGCCCGCGCCAGCGGCGTCGAGGCGCACGTCACCTTCACGGGGCTGGTGAGCAACCAGACCATCGCGCAGTACGACGCGGCCGCGGACGTCTTCGTGCTGCCGTCGCTGCTCGAAGCGTGCCCGACCGTCGCGCTCGAGGCCCTGGCCACCGGAACGCCGGTCGTCTCGACCGACAACCCCGGCGGCGTCGAGCTGGGAGAGATCTTCGGCTACGACGTCGCGGTCGTCCCACGCGAGAACCCCCTCGCGCTGGCCCGCGCCATCGTCGCCCTGCTCGATCAGAAGCGGCGCGTCCGCGAGTCGACCCGGCGTATTCTCGAGCAGGAGTTCAGGCCGTCAGCCGTCGAGCGGCAGTTCCGCGAGATCTACACCAGCGTCACGAACTTCTCGTAGCGCCTGTACCCGAAGGATCAGAAGACCATGGCATTGATCGACGACGTCTCCCGCGGCATTACCGAGGCGATGAAGAGCCGGAACCAGGACGTCCTGGGCACCCTGCGCATGCTCAAGTCGGCGCTGACAAACAAGGAGATCGAGAAGGGCCGGACGCTCGAAGCGGCCGAGTCGCTGCAAGTGGTGTCGACGCTGGTGAAGCAGCGCCGCGATTCCATCGAGCAGTTCACAACAGGGGGCCGCCCCGACCTTGCCGACAAGGAGGGACGGGAGATCGCGATTCTCGAGCGGTACCTTCCGCCATCGGCCAGCCCCGACGCCATTGCCGCGGCGGTCACCGCTGCCATTGCTGAAACCGGCGCCGCCGGCGCGAAGGATTTCGGCAAGGTCATGAAGGCCGCCATGGCCCGGCTCGCCGGGGCGAGCGTGGACGGCAAGCTCGTCAGCGAGGCCGTCAAGGCGCAACTGAAGTAGGCAGCGAAGAAAACTTTCGTCGGCAGGCACCGTCTAAGCAGATGGGACTCTCACATCCCATCCTCCTCTTGGGGTCCGCGTGGCACCGCTGGCCCCTTTTTTTTCGGCGATAATGCTGGGGTTCAGGATGTCCGCGACCCCCGCATCCCCAAAACTGGCGCGATCGGCGGGGCTGATTGGCGCGGCGACGATGACCAGCCGGATTCTCGGGCTGGTCCGCGAACAGGTGATGGCGTACCTGTTCGGCGCGGGTAACGCCGTCGACGCCTTCAACGTCGCATTCCGGATCCCCAACCTCGTCCGCGACCTGTTCGCGGAAGGCGCGATGAGCGCCGCGTTTGTCCCCACCTTCACGAAGTACCTGACCCGGGACGGCAAGCCAGCCGCGTGGCGACTTGGCAGCAACGTGCTCAACGCGCTGCTCGTCGTGACGCTGCTGCTCGTCGTGCTCGGGATCGTGTTCGCCGAACCGCTGGTAAGGGTGCTCGCCGGCGACTACGCAGAGGTGCCAGGCAAGTTCGAGCTCACCGTCGAGCTTACCCGCCTGATGCTGCCGTTTCTGACGCTGGTTGCATTGGCGGCCGCCTGCATGGGCATGCTGAACTCACTGGACCGGTATTTCCTGCCGGCGCTGGCGCCCGCCCTGTTCAACGTCGCGAGCATCACCACCACGGTCATCGCCGTTCCCGTGCTGATGTGGCTGGGCCTGCCGACGATCTATGCGATGGCGCTCGGCGTCCTGACGGGCGGAGTGGCCCAGCTGCTGGTGCAGTGGCCGGCCCTTCGCGGTGAAGGCTTCCGTCATCAGGCCGTGCTCGACAGGGCCGAGCCAGGACTGCGCCAGGTCCTGCTGTTGATGGGCCCTGGAACGCTGGGCCTGGCCGCCACCCAGGTCAACGTGTTCGTGAACACGTGGCTGGCGACCGGGGAAGGGACCGGAGCGGTGTCGTGGCTCGGCTATGCCTTCCGGCTGATGTACCTGCCGCTGGGGATCTTCGGCGTCTCGATAGCCACGGCGTCGCTGCCGGGAATCGCCCGTCGAGCAGCCGTCGGTGACCTGGCAGGCATGCGCGATACCGTGTCGTCGTCGCTGGCGATGATGCTCACGCTCAACGTGCCGGCGACCATCGGCCTGGTCGTGCTTGCGCACCCCATCGTCGCGCTGCTGTTCGAACGCGGACAATTCACCGCCGCCGATACCGTGGCGACGGCGGGCGCCCTGGTGGCGTACGCGGTCGGGTTGACGGGGTATTCGGTGGTGAAAATCGCGTCGCCGACGTTCTACGCGCTGGGAGACGGCCGGACTCCGGTGCTGGTGAGCGTGTTGAGCGTGCTGACCAACGCGGCCCTGAACATCCTGTTCGTGCGCGAGTTCGGCTACCGCGGGCTGGCGCTGGGCACGTCGCTGACGGCGCTGCTCAACGCCGGCCTGCTGATGTTGCTGCTGCGGCGGCGGCTGGGCGGGCTGCACGTACGACACCTGGCGAGTGTCCTGGTGCGGGTTGCGATCGCCGGCGCGATCATGGGCGCGGCGGCATGGGGTCTCGACCGTGGCCTGCAGATGCGGCTGCCTGGAACCGCGCTTCCCGTTCAGACCGCTCGTGTCGGTGTCGCGATCACCGGCGCGCTGCTGGCACTGGGCGTTTCACTGAAACTGTTGCGGGTGACCGAGTTTACCGATGTCGTCGAAGCGGTGGCCAGGCGCTTTCGCACTCGCAGCCCGGGCGCCTGACATGCAGGCGTAGTCCGCGGTCCAATTAGTGGGTACGATCTTCCCAGCTCATGGCACGCTACCCCTCTCCCGGCTACACCATCGCCATCGGCCCCGGCGGCATGAGCCCGGCCGTCAAGATCCTGCTCATCGCGAACACCGCGATGTTCGTGGCCAGTTACGTCGTCCCGGACATCAACCGGTGGCTGGGCCTCATGCCGGCAGCCGTGGTGACGCAGGGCAAGATCTGGCAGCCAGTCACCTACATGTTCATGCATGCGGATGTGTTTCACATCCTGTTCAACATGCTGGGCCTGTGGATGTTCGGCGTGGAGCTCGAACGGATGTGGGGGACGCCGTTCTTCGTGCGGTATTACGCCGTCACGGGCATCGGCGCCGCGCTCATCACCGTCGGCATCTCGCTGCTGCCGTTGCCGTGGTCAGATCGGATCTACGAGTCGGTGACCATCGGCGCCAGCGGTGCAATCTACGGTTTGCTTCTCGCCTACGGCCTGTCGTTTCCGAATCGCCCGATCTATCTGTACTTCCTCTTCCAGATACCGGCGAAGTACTTCGTGATGATCGTCGGCGCCATTGCCTTCCTCTCGTCGGTCAGCAACCAGCCAGGCGGCATCTCGCACGCAGCGCACCTGGGCGGCCTCGTGGTCGGCTACTTCTACCTGCGCGGTCGTCGGACGCTGCGCTGGAACCCGGTGGCCGAACTGAAGTATCGCTACCTGCGCTGGAAGATCGCCCGGATGCGCAAGAAGTTCGACGTGGTCACCGGCGGCCGCTCCGACGACTGGGACCGGCGGATTCACTAGCCTACCTTCTGAAGTAGTCGTCGGTGCCGTCCAGCCAGTCCTGCCGGATGGGGCTGAAGATGTCGAGCGTCAGCGTGTCGTCGAGCGCTTCGACCTGGTGCTCGACCCACGAAGGGATGACCAGCACTTCGCCTTCGCGCACGATCACTTCCTCGCCGCCGACGAGGAACTTCAGCCCGCCTTGAAGGACGTAGGTCATCTGCTCGCTCTCGTGCTTGTGCATGGGCACGAGCGCGCCGCGCTTCAGGTAAATCTGCGTCAGCATCTCGCGCTCGCCGGTCACCAGCTTGCGGGAGATGACTTCCGTGACTTTCTCGAGGGCGATTTCGTCCCACCGGTGGAGTCGTACGTCAGGCATCACAACCCTTTCACACAGACACGATCGCTAAGGCGTCTTCGTGCTCGTCGCTCCGATACCGACCGTGACAATCCCCGCCTTGACCGCTGAATCCAGATACGCCGTGACGTCCTCGGCTGTCACCACGCCGTAGTACCACGACCCTGCGGCGTCGGCCTCGGCCGAAACGGCTCGATAGATGTCGGCATAGGACCGCGTTCCGTCCACGAAGTTCAGCACCTCGTACGCCATCAGCGGATGTAACCCGCGGGGCCTCTCCAGTTTGTCGCGCTTGTCGAGATAACCCTGAACGTCGTCGACCAGCGCAGGCACGCGGGTCCCTGCCGCCTGAGCCGGCGATGAGACGGCAGCGGCCCTGGCCGCCGTCGCCTCGGCGGAGGCGGCGGGTTCGAGCAGCGCCCGCAGCCGAGCCTCGGCGGCTTCGGGCGTCGGCAATTGCTTGAGCGCCGCGGTTACCACCGAGGCCCCCGTTCCGGGCGTGAGACGGCGCAGCGAGGCGAGGGTCCGCTGCTCGCGCATCGCGCTCTCACGCACCAGCATCAGCGCCCGTTGCCGCATATCGGGGCTCGCAGACGAGCGCGCCAGCGCGAGCGCCGTCGCGGTGTCGCGTCCGATGCGCGCCAGCCCTCGTCCGACGATCTCGCCAGCCAGCGCATGCGCGTTGCCGTCTCCGGCGTTGGCCAGCACCCATGCCGCCGAGGCCACCGCCACGGCGTTGCGCTTCAGCTGCGTGGCATCCATCTGCCAGAGGTCGTCGTCGGTCGAATGGATGTAGTCGTCTGGCCAGTTGGTGAACGTCACGCCGGGGATGCCGATCGTCGGCATGTTGAAGACCTGGTGGTCGGTGTTGTTGTGGAACGCGATCACGCGGGCGTCGTAGCGCTCGCGCGTGCCCAGCCGTGCCAGCACGGCATTCGAGTACTGCTGCTCATCGGTGGCGACGCTTCCGCCCGACGGGCTGGCCCCGGCCTGGAGCGACTGGCGCGCCTGACCGGCCGACAGGTACGCGGTATTCCCCTGCACCAGGGCCTCGACGATCGACTCGACGATGTCGCCCAGGAAACTGGCGCGACTGGCGGGCGGACGCGTGACAAACTGCACGCGGCTCCCCACTGACTGCTTCGCGCCGACCATGTCCTGGTTGATGTTGGCCAGAAACTGCGCGCGCTCCGCCGGCTGGTCCGCGAAATATTGCTCGGGGGCGCTGATCTCATCCACCCACCAGAACCGGATGTCGCGGCGCGGGCGCGGCAGCCGTCCGTCGTCAATCATCCGCTTCATCGCGCGCGCGATCTCGAGCACGTTCGCACAGCCGCTGGCATCGTCGTTGGCCGAGAAGCGTTCCTCCTGAAGGTGCCCGGTCAGGACGATGTCCTGGTCGTGGATCGTCGTGCCCTTGATGACCGCCTCGACGATGGCTTGCGAGGAGGGTTCGTGAAAGGCTGAGTCGACGCGCCCCTTCACCTTGTACGGGGTCTTTGCGGCTGCCAGTTCTCCGCGCAGCCGCAGTCCTTCGCGCTGCGAGAGCACGAACGCAAACGTGCCTTCCTTTGTCTTCTCGGGGTTCTGAACGGGAATCCGCGTCCACGGCACCTGGTCCTGCTGATCGCGGCGCTGCGTCGTGAAGTAGGCGACGCCAAGCGCGCCACGCTTCCAGACGGCTTCGTTCATGACGGTCGCAGGTGATCCTGTTGCCAGCACCACTTTGCCAGCGACGTCTCTGTTCGCATAGTCGGCCTCGGCCGTCCCTGCTCCGACGTCTATCAGTTCCGCGCCTGTCAGTTCGGTCGGGCGGCTGTAGTCGGCGAGAGACAGCGCGACCTCCGGCGTGAAAGCGAGACGCCGCACATAGGGCTCAATCAGGGTGAGTTCTCCCAGGCGCGGCGACCAGCTGGGCGTGCGGCTCTTCTGGCGGATTACACGCACGTCTTCGAGTCCGTACTCCCGCGCCTTCTGTTCGACGTACTTGGCGACCGCTTCGAAACCCTCTCCGCCGCCCATGGGGCGGTGATAGTGCGTGAACCAGCGGATGTGCTCGAAGCTGATGTCGCCCGAGATCTCATTGACGAGGGCATCTTGTACCGTCGCGGGAATCAGCGTCGACCGCTGCGCGGAGGCAGGGTGGGCCATGGCGACGAGCGCAGCGAGCACGACGACTGTAAGTGATTGACGCATCAAGGGCTCCGGGTCGAGAAAGACCGAGGAGTATAGCACCGGCCGGATGGTATACTTCGTAATCGATGAAGGCTTCGGCCAGCCGCCACCGATCACCTGCCGTTCGCGTGTCGTCGCCATCGAGCACCCGCACCGCCGGAGAACTCTCCGCAGACGACTTGCGTCACGCCTATCGCGTGATGCTCCTGTCTCGCCGGCTGGACGACAAGGAAATTCAGCTCAAGAACCAGAGCCAGATCTTCTTTCAGATCAGCGGCGCCGGCCACGAAGCGGTGCTGGTCGCCTCCAGCATGACGTTCCGCGGCGGGTACGACTGGTTCGTGCCGTACTACCGCGACCGCGCGTTGTGCCTAGCGCTGGGCGTGACACCGCTCGACATGCTGCTGCAGGCCGTCGGCGCCAAAGACGACCCGGCCAGCCGCGGCCGCCAGATGCCCTCGCACTGGAGCAGCCGCCCGCTCCATATCGTCTCTGGTGGCAGCCCAACAGGCACGCAGTGTCTGCAGGCGGTGGGTGTCGCCGAAGCCGGCCTGCTCTACCAGCAGATCGACGCGATCGCCGACCGCGACGAGCACTTTCAGGCCGACGAGGTCGTGTTCTGCTCGCTCGGGGACGGCGCGACCAGCGAGGGTGAGTTCTGGGAGTCGCTCAACACGGCGTCGCAGAAGCGACTGCCGGTCGTCTACCTGATCGAGGACAACGGCTACGCGATCTCGGTGCCCGTGGAGGCACAAACGGCAGGCGGGGATATCTCGCGGCTCGTGGAGCGTTTTCCGCACCTCAAAGTCCTGCGCGTGGACGGCTGCGACTTCATCGCCAGCCACGCAGCCCTTCTGGACGCCGTTCAGTGGGCACGAGAGCGGCAGGGCCCGTCGCTGGTCCACGCGAGGGTCACCCGGCCCTACTCGCACTCGTTATCCGACGACGAGCGCCTTTACAAGACGGCCGCCGAACGGGCCGACGAGGCGGGGCGCGATCCGCTCGTGCGGATGCGCGCGCTGCTGGTGGCGGAAGGCCTGGCAACGGAGGACGACCTCGCGGCTATCCTGGCCGACGTCGACCGCGAGATTGCCGAGGCGACCGCTCAGGCCCTCGCAGCCGAGAAGCCCGCCCGGCATACGGCCGCCGACTGGGTGTTCTCTCCCGATGTCGACCCAGCCTCGGCCGACTTCGATGTGCCGGCCGAGCCGCAGGGCAAGCCCGACACGATGGTGAGCGCCATCAACGCCACGCTCCGCGACGAGATGGCGCACAACCCCCGCATCGTCGTCTTCGGCGAGGACGTGGCCGATTGCAGCCGCGAGGATGCGCTGGCGGAAGTGCCGGGAAAAGGCGGCGTATTCAAGGTGACCCACGGCCTTCAGCGCCGCTTCGGCGGCGTGCGGGTGTTCAACTCGCCGCTGGCCGAAGCAAACATCGTCGGCCGCGCGTTCGGCATGGCCACGCGCGGCATCAAGCCGGTCGTCGAGATCCAGTTTTTCGACTACATCTGGCCGGCGATGATGCAGATCCGCGACGAGGTGACGATGCTGCGCTATCGCTCGGGCAATACGTGGTCGTGCCCGATGGTGATCCGCGCGCCGATCGGCGGCTACCTGCGCGGCGGCGCGCCGTACCACAGCCAGTCGGGGGAGAGCATCTTCGCGCACTGCCCCGGCATCCGCGTGGTGTACCCCTCGACAGCTCAGGACGCCGCGGGCCTGCTGCGCACGTCGATCCGTTGCGACGACCCGGTGCTGTTCCTCGAGCACAAGCACCTGTACCGGCAGACCTACAACAAGGCCGAGTATCCCGGTCCGAACTTCATGCTGCCGTTCGGCAAGGGCGCGCTGCGGCGTGAGGGCACCGACGCCGTCGTCGTCACCTGGGGCGCTCTGGTGCAGCGAACGTTGCTGGCGGCCCAGCAGGCAGAGAAGGAAGGGCTGAGCGTCGCGGTCTTCGATCTGCGCACGATCGTCCCCTACGACTGGGCCGGCATCAGCGCGCTGGTGAAGAAGACCAACCGGGTGATTGTCGCGCACGAGGATCAGTTGACGTGCGGGTTCGGCGCCGAGATCGCGGCGCGAGCGGCCGACGAACTGTTTCACTACCTGGACGCACCGATCCGGCGTGTCGCGGCGCTCGATTGTCCCGTGGTGTACGCGCCGGACCTGGAGGAAGAGATCCTTCCGCAGTCGGCCGACGTGCTCAACGCCATCCGGGACGTTTGCAGGGTACTAGAACCCTGGTTCACGGGTTCACAGGTTCACGGGTTCACAGGTTTATAGACCCGCCCCTACCGTCTTGTGAACCGCGATGGGTTCGGGCCGCCGGTGACCTCGAAGTGGCGCTGAATCTCCTCCTGCCACAATTCCGCGATCTTTTGATACCCGGTCGGGGTGGGGTGCAGGCCGTCCATGCCGATGTAGCCGACGTACGTGCCCATCAGGTTGAAGAGGTCGAGGAAGGCGACGTCCTCGTCTGCGGCCAGCCGTCCAACCTGGCGGCTGAATTCGGGCAGGTCTTCTGCGCCTTTGCCCCGGCTGCCCTCCGGGTTCTGCGGCGGCAGCGACGCCACGATGACCGCGACGCCACGCCGCTGCGCCTGGTCGATCATCTGCTCCAGGGCGCCGATGACGCCGGAGATCGGCCGGTCGTTGTTGAAGTCGTTGGCGCCATGCATGAGGAGCAGGAGCTGCGGTTTGTCGCGGTCCAACACTCCCGGCAGGCGCTTGACGCCGCCTGCGCAATTTCGCGAGGACGCGTTGGCGAACTCACCCGAACAGCCCTCGTTGAACACTTCGACGGCCTGGTCGGTGTATCGTGCCGACATCAACCCCTGCAGCTTCATCGGATACGAGTCCGGCAGGTTTACCAGCAGCATCGTCGAGTCCGGGGATGTGACGCCTTCAGTAAGGCTGTCGCCGTAGGCGACGATCCTGGTCACCGAGATCTGCGGAACGGCCGTGACGGACACGATGAAGGCGCAAGTGCCGGCGCGTGCCAAGGCATCGGTCGCCGTGCACGTGACGCTGGTATCGCCGATCGCAAACGCCGAACCCGACTCCGGCGTGCAGGCGACGGTGACCGGCGCCTGCCCGTTTTGCGCGACGGGCACGTCGTAGTTGACCGGAGTCGGCTGGCCGCCAATGGCCGGCGTCTGACTATTGGCGGGACAGGTGATCGTCGGTGGTAGTGGGGTCGGAGGAGGGTTCGGTCCGTCGGACTCGTCGCATCCGGTAGCGATCGGCGCGAGGAGGGCGCACACTACGACCAGTCCTCGCACACTGAACCCGCCGCTCGATCTCACCTACAGGGCTCCTGGGAACTGCCACACCGGCTGCGAGGACCCACGAGACCCGGCTGGGGATCCAGGGCGGCGCCCGGGGGGCGCGAAAAACCGTGCTGAGCAGGAAATTGTACCTCATCCGCGGGCGGCCTTTATGCCAGGCGGCTGCGGGCCTGCTTCTGGCGGCCAGCCTTGGCGCGGAGGCCCGCGTACCGCCTCCAGGTGGCCAGCCGGAGACGCTGCAACCGGTCGTCGGGTTGCCGCCCCACCTGGTGGGCCGTTTCGGCGAGCCAGCGGCCTTCCAGCAGGCCCCCGATGGGCAGTACTTCGTCTTCGATCGGCGTGGCCACACCGTGTCGAGCATCGACGCCGCGATGACGGCCGTCACGCCGCTGGTGGCCATCGGTCACGAACCCGGCCGGATCCTGCGGCCTTTCGGCTTCGATCTCGGGGAGGGCGAATTTGCCGTCGCAGACGCCCCGGGCGCCGCCGAGCGCGTCCAGGTGTTCACCTCCAGCGGCAGCCGGCTGTCGGCTTTCCTGCTGCCGACGCGGCCTGACGCTCGCGTTCGATTCGACGGCGCCGTTCTCAACGGCGCCAGTTCCATGCGCTTCACCGCCCAGCGCACGGTGCTGCTGAATCAACCCGAGAACGGCGCGCTTTTCAGCGAATACGACATCCGCGGCCGCGCGTTGAGAGGCGTCGGGACATTGCGGCCAACCGCGCACGACGGCGACGAGCAACTGCGCCTGGCGTTCAACGCCGGGCTGCCCGTCCCGATTCCCGGCGGCGGTTTCTACTTCGTCTTTCAGGCAGGCGAGCCTCGCTTTCGCAAGTACGACGCGGCCGGCACGCTGCTGTTCGAACGTGTGATCCAGGGACGCGAACTCGATGCGCTGCTGCAGTCGCAACCCACGACGTGGCCCGAGCGTCCGGGCCGGACCGCCAGGGAGATCCCGATCGTCCGCCCCGTCGTTCGCGTGGCGACGGTCGATCCAAGCGGGCAGCTCTGGATCAGCTTCTCGGTGCCCTTCACCTACGTGTACGACGCCGACGGCGAGAAGGTGCGAACGGTCCAGTTGCGCGGCGCGGGCCTGCTGACGCCGACCAGCCTCTTCTTCACGCCGGACGGCAGGCTGCTGGTCACCCCGGGCTGCTACGTGTTCCGGCCGTGAAGACGTGCGTGCAACACCGCTACCGGCAATCCGCAATCGGCAATGCCGGGTGATACGATTCTTCCGTGACCTTCGAGCAGCAGGCGGTGGCCTCGGCCAATGAAGCCTTCTACGACGCGCTCACCAATCGAGACCTGCCCGCAATGGAACGGCTCTGGTTTCCCGCTGACTGGGCCGAGTGCGTGCATCCGGGCGGCGTCGCGTTGCGCAGCTGGGACGAAGTGCGCGACAGCTGGGCGTTGCTCTTCACCGGCGCGAGCACGGTGATGGTGGCCGCAACCGACGTGAAAGTGCACCTGGTCGGCGACATCGCCTGGGTGTCGTGCACCGAGCGCCTGGCCTCGACCATCGACGGGCGCATGACGACGTCGGCGGCGCACGCGACCAACATCTTCGTGCGGCACGACGGCGACTGGCGATTGGTGCTGCACCACGCCTCGCCGGTGCCCTTTGTGGCCCCGCCGGATTCGGGCGGGCTGGTGAACTGAAGTGAGACGCCACCGCTTCCTCGGCGCCGCCTTAGTCGGGCTTGGAATGTTCGCATGTGGCCGTCTCGCTGCGATGGCCGATCAACCGCCGACGGCCGCTAACAACGGCACGCTCACGGCCGTGTCCGGTCTCAAGGTCGGCCACTTCACCCTGACCGAGCGCCCAACGGGCTGCACCGTGGTACTCGCCGGCGACGGCGTGATCGCGGGAGTGGACGTTCGGGGCGCCGCCCCTGGCACACGCGACACGGAGCTGCTCGCACCGGAGAACGTCGTCGACAAGGTGCACGCGATCGTGCTGTCGGGTGGAAGCGCGTTCGGCCTCGACGCGGCCAGCGGCGTGATGCGCTGGCTCGAGGAGCACAAGATCGGCTTTGCCTTCGGCGGCGCCCGCGTGCCCATCGTCCCTGCCGCCATCCTGTTCGACCTCGGTGTGGGCGATCCGTCCATTAGGCCGACTGCCGATTGCGGGTACCGCGCGGCTTCCGCCGCGACCGACCTGCCAGTTGCGGAAGGCAGCATCGGCGCCGGCGCCGGCGCCACCGTCGGCAAGCTGCGCGGGATGGCGCACGCGATGAAGGGCGGCGTCGGCTCGGCGGCCGTGGAGCTCAACTCCGGTCTGATCGTCGCGGCGCTGGTCGTCGTCAACGGCGTCGGCGATGTCGTGGATCCAGCAACGGGACAGATTGTTGCCGGGGCGCGCGCCGACGACGGGGGGCTTGCCGATGCGCGACGCCTGCTGCGCGCCGGGCTGCGGGAACCGGGCAAACCAGGCGAGCAGACCACGCTGGCCGTCATCGCCACCAACGCGACGCTCACCAAGACACAGGCCACCAAGGTCGCGCAGATGGCCCACGACGGCTTCGCCAGAGCCATCTACCCGATCCACACGCAGGTGGACGGCGACACCGTGTTCGCGCTGGCGACGGGTACCCACAGCGGGCCACCGAACATGCTGCTTGTCGGATCGCTCGCTGCCGACGTGACGGCACAGGCCATCGTCAGCGCCGTCAAGTCGGCTCGCGGGTTGCCGAACCTGCCGGCCGCAAGCGAACTGCCCCGCTAGGCGCGGATGACGGTCACAACCTGGTTGCTTGCCGCCTTCGTCGCGCTGCAGCTCGGCGTCGGCCTGTGGATCGGGCGGCGCGTGCGCGGCGCATCCGATTTCTTCGTGGCCGGGCGGCGCCTTCCACCACTGCTGGTCTTCGCGACGTTTCTGGCCGCCAACATCGGGGCTGGCTCCACGGTGGGCGCCGCGAGCATCGGGTACCGAATCGGCCTGGGAGCGTGGTGGTGGAACGCGTCGGCCGGCATTGGCTCGATTGCGCTTGCGCTGTGGGCAGGGCCGCGGCTGTGGCAATGGGCGCGCGACCGCAAATTCCTCACGTTCGGCGATTTCCTCGAGTGGCGCTACGGGCGTGTGATGCGCGGTGCGGCCAGCGTGGTCATCTGGCTCGTGTCGCTGTCGATCCTGGCCGGGCAGTTGCTGGGCGCCTCGACGATTCTGCAAGTGGTGCTCGACTGGCCTCGATGGGTCGGCGCCGTCGCCGCGGGTTGCATCGTGCTCGTCTACTTCGTCGCGGGCGGCCTGCTCAGCTCTGCCTGGGTCAACCTCGTGCAGCTGGCGGTGAAGCTCACGGGGTTTGCTCTCGCCGTGCTCTTCGCCCTGGCGATTGTGGGCGGCTGGGATGGTCTTGCGACCGCCAGGGACGTGCCGTCGTCGTTCATGACATTCACGGGGCCGCCGGGGCACTGGCTGTCCACGCTGGTGCTTCTGGTGCCGGCGTTCATCGTCTCGCCGGGCCTGGTGCAGAAGGCCTACGGCGCAGACAGCGCGCGCGCCGTGCGCATTGGCGTTGCCAGCAACGCGGTGGGGCTTCTGCTGTTTGCGATCTGTCCGGCGGTGCTCGGCATGGTCGCTCGTGTGCTCCATCCGAACCTGCCTCATCCCGACATGGCGTTGCCGACGCTGCTGGCGATTGACCTGCCGCCAATGATCGGCGCGCTCACGCTGGCCGGCGTGCTCGCGGCCGAGATCAGCTCGGCCGACGCCGTGCTGTTCATGTTGTCGACCTCGTCGTCGCAGGATCTCTATCGCCGGTTCGTCGCGCCGGAAGCCACCGACACGCAGGTCCTGAGGGTTGCGCGGCTCGCGGCCGTTGTTGCCGGCGCCGCCGGGGTGGGCATGGCGATCGTGATCCCCACGGTCGTCGACGCGTTGACGATTTTTTACGGCGTCGTCACAGCGACCCTGTTCGTGCCCGTCGCGGCATCGCTGGTCACCACACGTGGAGGGCAGCCCGAAGGACTCGTCGCGATGGGCGTGGGCCTGGCGGCCTGGGCGACGGTCGCTTTCGGCGTCCCGGGCGCAAGACTGGCCGGCCTTCCCGCGCCCGCCTGCGGCCTTGCCGCCTCGACGCTGGGGTTTCTGGCGACGCTGACGCTGCGGGGCCGCCGATGATAGCCGCCTCGCACCTGACACGGAGCTTCGGCTCGCGCATCGCCGTCGAAGACGCCACGTTCGATGTGAAACCGGGCGAGATCTTCGGGCTCCTCGGCCCCAATGGCGCTGGCAAGACGACCACCTTGCGCATGCTCGCCGGGCTGCTGGCGCCGACCAGCGGCGACGCGACGGTCGCCGGCATACGCCTGTCGCGCGAGACCATAGACCAGGTGAGGGCGCGCATCGGGTTTCTCACCGAGGCTCCAGGACTGTGGGATCGGCTCACCGTGCGGCAGAACCTGATGGTCTACGCACGCCTGCATCAGCTGTCCGATCCGTCGGGGACCGTGACGCAGGCGATCGAACGGTTTGAACTCGACGATCGCCGCGACAGCTTGTGCGCCGAGCTTTCGAAAGGCCTGAAGCAGCGAGTCGCCCTGGCCAGGGCCTTGCTGCACGAGCCACCAGTAGTGCTTCTCGACGAACCCACGTCAGGGCTCGATCCGCAGAGCGCGCGCCTGGTCCGCGACCTCGTGCTCGACTTGAGGGCGCGAGGGCACGCGGTGGTGCTGTCGACACACAACCTGTACGAAGCCGAGCGTCTGGCCGACCGCGTGGGCGTGCTGCGCGGGCGGTTTCTCGCCGTCGCCAGCCCGGCCGACCTCAGGCAGCGCCTGTTCGGCAGCCGCGCGCTCGTGCGGGTAACAGACCAGGCGCCTGCGTACGCCCAGGTCATAGCGGCCTCCGGCGGCCGCGACGTCGCCGTCGAGGGCAACACGCTGCGCTTCGCGCTCGACGATCTGGCCAGGGCCATGCCCGCCGTCGTGCGTGCGCTGGTGCTGTCGGGAGCGGCCGTTGTGGAAGTGACGACCGAAGATGCGCCGCTCGAGGACGTGTATTTCACGCTGGTCGAGGGCAGCGAGCCTGCCGAGTTCGAGGCCAGATGATAGTGCCAGCACGAGTGACGGCGCTGGTCGGCAAGGAGCTTGCCGAGCTGGCGCGCAATAAGTCGGCGTTGCTGCCAGTCGTGGCTGTCGCGTTGGTGTCGATGGTGCTGCCCTTTTTCATCGGGCTCGCCGTGCCTCGCATCACCGGCGATCAGCTCTCGTCCGATGCCGATCTCGTGCAGGCCCTGGCCAAGGCCGGCGAGGAGCTGCCACGCGCGCTGAGCCTGCCGGATGAATCCGCGGTGCAGGCGTTCGTGTTTCACCGCTTTCTGACCTTGCTGCTGCTCGTGCCCGTGACCGGGGCGATCACCTTTGCTGGACACAGCCTCGTGGGCGAGAAGCTCGGGCGATCGCTGGAGCCGCTTCTGGCCACTCCACTCACGACTTTCGAGTTGCTGGTCGGCAAGGTCATCGGCGCGCTGATCCCTTCGCTGGCCGTGATGCTCTTGACGTTTGCCGTTTACCTGACCGGCATCGGTTTACTCGCTGAGCCCGGTGTGCTCGGCGCGATGATCACGCCTCGCACGCTGCTTCTGGTCTTCGGCCTGGGGCCAATGGCATCGCTGGTCGCGCTGCAGGTCGGCGTCCTGGTCTCGGCGCGCGTCAACGATCCGCGCACCGCGCAGCAGTTCGGCGCGCTCCTGATTCTGCCGCTGACGGGGCTCTTCATCGCACAGATGACGGGCATCTTCGTGCTTACGACGGGGATGACGCTGCTTCTGCTGGCCGCCCTGGCCGTCGTCTGGGGCTTGCTGCTGACGCTGGGTGTGATGCTGTTCGACCGGGAGACGATCCTGACCCGGTGGCGGTAGCTGTGAGCGATGGCTCAGACCTGGATGAGCGATGGCGCCACGACTGAAAATCACGGCTCGAGGCGGCGCGATGGCGCTGGCGCTGGTCGCCATTGCTGCCGTTGGCCTGCGCGAGATCGTGAACTCTTCGACATTTCAGCTGTTCGGCGACTATGTCGCGCGCGTCGATACCGACGAGCGGGTGGTCGCGCTTACGTTTGACGACGGTCCGGACCCCTGGCACACGCCGAAAGTGCTGTCGGTCCTCGAACAACATCAGGTGAAGGCGACCTTCTTCATGATGGGTCGAAATGTCGAGCGCTACCCGGCGGTTGCCAGGGACGTCCTCGGTCGTGGGCATGAGATCGGCAACCACTCGTATTCTCACCCCAAGCTTGTATTCATGTCGCCGCGGCGCGTGCGCGACGAGATCGAGCGGACCGATGCGCTGCTGCGAGGCATCGGCGTATCCGGCCAGATTCACTTCCGTCCGCCGCACGCTTCGAAGTTCCTCGTTCTGCCTTACGTGCTCGTGCAAATGAAGAAAGTGAGTGTCCTCGGCGATGTGGATCCCGAGGAGTGGAAGCGACCGCCAGCGGCAGTCATGACCGCGACTATCCTCCGCCAGGTGCGGCCGGGGTCGATAATCGGATTGCACGATCCTCTCGGAGCCGAGACCCTCCGGACTCTCGAGAATATCCTGCCGGCGCTGACCGCCCGGGGGTACCGCTTCGAGACTGTCTCTGCGTTGATTCGACGGCGACCACATTCCTAGCGGGACCCCTGGATGGCGGCATCCAGTTGACAGGAGCGGGCCGGCGGGGCTATGAATGAATGGTCATTCAGTAGTCTGGTGTTCATGCCCGCTACCGCCCGTGCCCTCACCCGGCGTCCCGTCCGCCTGTCGCGCCCTGTTGCGCGCGGCGACAAGCGCGACCGCATCCTGGCCGCCGCGACGCAGGTGTTCGCGCGTCACGGCTTCTTCGGCGCGCAGGTCGCCGATGTCGCGCGAGAAGCCGGCGTGGCCGCCGGGACGGTCTATCTCTACTTCAGGAGCAAGGACGACCTGCTCATCTCGATCTTCGAGAAGACCATGGCTTCGGCTATCGCCGAGGGCCGCCAGGCGCTTGCCGCCCTCACGGACCCCGAGGCACGTCTTCGACGTATCGCGCGACTCCACCTGGCCAGGCTGGGCGCCGACCGTGACCTCGCCGTCGTCTTTCAAGTTGAGCTTCGCCAGACGACGAAGTTCATGGCGCGATTTTCGGCGACCGGGCTGCGCGATTACCTCGGCTTGATCCGCGACGTCATCACAGACGGGCAGAAACGGGGCCGGTTCCGCAGTCGTCCCAGTCCGACACTGGTCGCCAAGATGCTCTTCGGGGCGCTCGACGAGATGGCGACAAACTGGGTGCTCTCCGAGCGGAAGTACGACCTGGTGTCGGACGCCGACGCCGTCATCGATGTCTTCGTGACCGGGCTGGGCGCGGTTGCCACGCCTCGCAAGGCAAGACGGACCTCACAGCCATGACGCACGCCTCCCCTTTATCGGCTCCAGTGGTTGCCGTCCGTGCGCCACGCGTCTCGACGGTGGCCGTATTGGGCGCGGGCACCATGGGCGCCCAGATAGCCGCGCACTTCGCCAATGCCGGCGTGCCGGCGCTGCTGCTGGACCTGGATGCCAGGACGGCACGCGACGGCCTGGACCGCGCACGAAAGCTGAAGCCGGACCCGCTGTTCGGGCCGGATGCGCTCGCGCTCATCCGCACCGGCGGCTTCGACACGGACCTGGAGCGCGTCCGGGAGGCGGACTGGATCGTCGAGGCCGTGGTCGAACGCCTCGAAATCAAGCGCGATCTGCTGGCGCGCGTCGATGCGGCACGGCGCCCGGGATCGATCGTCAGTTCGAACACATCAGGCATCCCCATTGCCGCGCTCGCCGAGGGACGGTCCGACGATTTTCGCCGGCACTGGCTGGGCACCCACTTCTTCAACCCGCCCCGCTACCTTCGGCTGCTTGAAGTGATCCCAACCGCCGAGACCGACGCGGCAGTCGTCGAGGCGGTGCGCTGGTTTGCGGACCATCGGCTGGGCAAAGGCGTCGTCGTCGCGAAGGACACGCCGAACTTCATCGCCAACCACATCGCGCTCTACGGTGTGATGCGGATGGTCGACGTGCTGGCCGAGGGCGGCTACAGCGTCGAGGAGATCGACGCCATCACCGGGCCGGCCCTGGGCCGTCCGAAGAGCGCGACGTTCAGGACGATGGACATCGCGGGACTCGATGTGCTGGCGCTGGTTGTGCGCAACCTGTACGACCGGCTGCCCGAGAGCACGCGCGATGCCTTCGCCGTGCCGCCCCTTCTGGCGCGATTGATCGAGAAGGGCTGGGTCGGCGAGAAGGCCGGCCAGGGCTTCTACAAGCGCGTCAAGAACCCTGCCGGAGAATCAGAGATTCTCGCGCTCGACCCGGCGACCTTCGAGTATCGGCCCGCGCAGACGGTCAGGCTTGGCGCCCTCGAGGCCGCCAGGTCGATCGACGACATGCGGGAGCGCGTCCGGACGCTCTTTGGCGGTCCCGACCGGGTCGGCGAGTTCCTGCGGCGGACGCTGGCCCCGACGCTCGTTTACACGGCAAAGGTCTCCGCTGAGATCGCGCACTCGATCGATGACGTCGACCGCGTGTTGCAGTGGGGCTTCGGCTGGGAACTTGGGCCGTTCGAGCTCATCGACGCCATCGGCGTTGCCCAGGTGCTCGAGGCATGGCGGCAGTCGGCCGGGCCGGACGCGGAGGTGCCGACCCTGCTCGCCGAGGCGATGTCGGCTGGACGCAATCGCATCCGGCAGGGCACCGTGCCTCCCGCGGGTGTGGACCTGCAGATTCTTCGCACGGCCAGGGAGCGGGAGCGCGTCGTCAAGCGCAACGCCGGCGCCAGCCTGGTGGACCTGGGCGATGGAGTCCTGGCCGTCGAGTTTCACTCGAAGATGAACGCGATCGGCGGCGACACGATCCAGATGATCAACGCGGGTGTCGCCGAGGCGGAGCGCAATTTCCAGGCGCTGGTTGTCGGCAACGACGCGCCGAACTTCTCGGCTGGCGCCAACGTGATGCTGCTGTTGCTCGAAGCGCAGGAAGGCAACTGGGACGAGATCGACCTGATGGTGCGCGCCTTCCAGGGCGCGACATCCGCGCTGCGCTTCGCGAAGGTTCCCGTGGTCGTCGCTCCTGCGGGCCTCGCCCTGGGCGGCGGCTGTGAAGTGGCGCTGCACGGCGACCGCGTCCAGGCGGCCGCCGAGACCTACATAGGCCTGGTGGAGGTGGGCGTCGGTCTGATCCCGGCCGGCGGCGGCACAAAGGAGATGCTGGCGCGCGCCGTCGAGGGATTGGCGCCACAAGCCGATCTGCTGCCCGCCAGCCAGCGCGTCTTCGAGACCATCGGGTTCGCGAAGGTCGCCACCAGCGCCACCGACGCGAGGAGTATCGGATATCTGCGCAGCGTCGACGGCGTCTCGATGAACCGCGAGCGCCTGCTGTGGGACGCCAAGCAGAAGGCGCTGGAACGTGCTCGAGAGGGCTATCAGGCACCACAACCGCGACCCGCTATCCGCGTCGGAGGCGAGGGTGTCCGCGCGGCGCTTGCGCTCGGCGTTCACCTGGCATGGCGCGCCGGTCGCATCAGCGATCACGACGCGCTCATTGGCCGCAAGCTCGCCGGGATTCTCAGCGGCGGCGCGCTGCCGCATGCGACGACGGTGAGCGAACAGCACATGCTCGACCTGGAACGCGAGGCGTTTGTGAGCCTGTGCGGCCAGCCGAAGACAATGGAGAGAATCGCGCACACGTTGAAGACGGGAAAGCCACTCAGGAACTAGCTTCGACACCATGATCGACGTCGGAAACGGACCTCCGCTCGTGCTCATCCCCGGCCTGCAGGGCCGGTGGGAATGGATGCGTCCCACCGTGAACGCGTTGGCGCGCACGTTTCGCGTGCTCAGCTTCACACTGGCCGGCGACTGGGGCAGCCGGGTCAAGTTCGACGAGCGGCTCGGGTTCGACAACTTCATCGTGCAGATCGATCGGGTGCTCGACGAGGCGGGAGTCGACTCGGCAGACTTCTGCGGCGTGTCGTACGGCGGTCTGATCGCGGTGCGTTATGCAGCGCTTCGCCCACGGAGAGTTCGACATCTGGTGCTGGCATCTGCCCTGCCGCCGGACTACGAGGCTGACGAGCGCTACGCCTTCTACCGGCGGGCGCCGATGCTGCTGCTGCCCGTCTTCGCCCTCGCATCCGCCCATCGAGCCTCGCCAGAGCTTCGAGCGGCACTCCCCACGCTGCGGGCGCGCCTGAGCCTTGTGCCGCAGGCGCTGCGCGTGATGGCCGCCCCGCCATGGCCGGGGCACATGAAACGGCGAATGGAGCTGATCCGCACGGTCGATTTTCTCGCCGACGTCCGGCGGGTACGCGCACCTGCGCTGGCAATCACCGGAGAGCCGGACCTCGATCGCACGGTCCCGGTCCAGCTCACCCGTCGCTACATCGACTGCTTGCCCGGCACCGAGCACGTCATCCTCGATCGCACGGGCCACATGGGCACAGTGACACGCCCGGTCGAGTTTGCCTCCATCGTGTCGTCGTTTGTCTCGCGCACTGCGCCGGGCCGTGACGCGTCGCGCTCTTCCCGGATGGTGGGCTAGGTGGCACAGATTCCGGTGTACGACCTCCGTGGACCGGCAGGCAGGCTCGAGGCGCTCCTCGACGAGCCGGGGCCTGCAGGCGGCGCCCAGCTGCGTGCGGCGGTCGTGTTCGCGCATCCGCACCCGCAGCAGGGCGGGACGATGCACACCAAGGCAGTCTACAGGGCCACCAAGGCACTGTCGGGCATCGGCTGCTCGGTGCTGCGATTCAATTTTCGTGGCGTCGGCACCAGCGAGGGCATGTGGGACGAGGCGCGCGGTGAACGCGAGGACTTTCGAGCCGGCCTCGAGTACATGGCGGCGCGCTACCCGGGCAGCGAGCTGTGGACCGCGGGGTTTTCCTTCGGCGCCTGGATCGCCCTCACCGAGGGCGCGCTCGACAATCGCGTCTCGGTGCTGATCGGCATCGCGCCCGCCATCTCGATGTACGACTTCTCGGCGCTCAAGGCGAGCACGAAGCCGAAGTTCCTCATTCATGGCGAGCGCGACGAGCTGTTCCCTCTGAAGGCGATGTACGAGTTCTACGGCCAGCTGCAGGAGCCCAAGGAACTTGCCGTCATCGACGCCGCCGATCATCTGTTTGACGGCAAGGTCTCGGAAGTCGGCGAAGCGGTCGAGGATCTGCTGGCCGATTTCAAGACGCCGACGAACTGATTGGCGCCGCAAGACCTGAGTCCCGCGCACTCATTGGGGTCGGGCCGCAAGCCGTGCCAACGTCGCAGTTTTTGCCATGACCGATCTGTGGAGAACGTGATGAAAGACGCAGTCATCGTTTCGGCAGTGCGAACCGCAATCGGCAAGGCGCCGGCGGGCACCCTGCGCACGACCCGGCCTGACGACATGGCGGCCGAGGCGATTCGAGCGGCGCTCACACGCGCCAGCCAGCTCGACCCGGCCGAGATCGACGACGTCATCCTGGGCTGCGCGATGCCCGAGGCCGAGCAGGGCATGAACGTGGCCCGAATCGCCAGCTTGCGAGCCGGTGTGCCCGTCAGCGCGTCGGCGGTCACGGTCAACCGGTTCTGCTCGTCGGGCCTTCAAGCCATCGCCTACGCAGCCGAGCGAATCATGTGCGGCGCCTCCACGTCCATCATTGCCGGCGGCACCGAGACGATGAGCCTCGTGCCGATGGGCGGCCACAAGATCGCGCCGAATCCCTCGCTGGTCGACAGCTACCCGGACGTGTACTTGACGACGGGTCTCGTGGCAGAAAATCACGCACGCGAGGCAAAGATCTCCCGGCAGGCGCAAGACGAGTACGCGCTTCGCAGTCACCAGCGCGCTGTCGCCGCCATCGAGGCGGGCCGGTTCGCGGACGAAATCGTGCCGTTGACGGTCCACCTGGCCGACGCCGCAGCCGGCAACGGCGTGCCCGCCACGCGTACCGTGACGTTCTCGGTTGACGAGGGACCTCGCCGCGACACGTCGCCCGAGGCGCTGGCGAAGCTGCGGCCGGCCTTCCACGTCGCCGGGACCGTGACGGCCGGAAACTCGTCGCAGATGAGCGACGGCGCGTCTGCGCTCCTGGTGATGGAGGCCGCGCGCGCGAAGGCGCTCGGCCTGGCGCCACTCGCCCGGTTCGTCACGTATCAGACTGCCGGGGTCGAGCCGGAGCGATTCGGGATCGGACCAGTTCCCGCGATCCGCAAGGCGCTGAAATCGGCGGGGCTGACGCTTGACGACATCGACCTGGTCGAGCTCAACGAAGCCTTTGCGGCGCAGGTGCTGGCCTGCCTCGCCGAACTTCCCATCGACCCCCACAAACTCAACGTCAACGGCGGCGCCATCGCGCTGGGCCACCCGCTGGGCTGCACCGGCGCGAAGTTGACGACGTCGCTTCTCTACGAGATGCGGCGCCGGGGGTCGCGGTACGGCCTGGTGTCGATGTGCGTCGGCGGCGGGATGGGGGCGGCGGGAATTTTCGAACGGATGTAGCGCGGGAGCCAACATGACGACAGCGACTGTGACACGCGGCGGAGCCTGGCTGATCGAATCGACGGCAGCCGCGGACACCTTCACGCCCGAGCGGAGGACCGACGACCATCGCCTCATCGCGCAGACGACCGAGGAGTTCGCCTCGGCCGAGGTGCTGCCGGCGGTCGAACGCCTCGAGCGAAAGGACTGGGAGCTCGCCCGCGCGCTCCTGCGCCGCTGCGGCGAGCTTGGCCTGCTGGGCGTCAACGTGCCCGAGGCGTACGGCGGGGTCGAGCTCGACAAGGTCTCTTCGCTGATCGTCTCCGAGCACGTGGCCCGGTCGGCGTCGTTTGGCGCGACCTACGGCGCGCAGGCCAATCTCTGCATCCTGCCAATCCTGATGTTCGGCACCGACGATCAGAAGCAGCGGTACCTGCCGAGACTGGTGTCTGGCGAGCTGGTTGGCGCTTATGCGCTCAGCGAATCGGGATCGGGTTCCGACGCGCTGGGGGCCAGGGCCAGGGCCACACGCCAACCCGATGGCAGCTTCACGCTGTCGGGCGAGAAGATGTGGATCACCAACGGGGGCTTTGCCGACATCGTCATCGTCTTCGCCAAGGTTGAAGGCGAGCACTTCTCCGCCTTCATCGTCGAGCGAGCGTTTGGCGGCGTCACCAGCGGAAAAGAGGAACACAAGCTCGGCCTGCACGGCTCGTCGACGACGCCCATCATCTTGCAGGAGGTGCCAGTGCCGGCCGCCAACCTGCTCGGGGAGGTCGGCAAGGGCCACAAGGTCGCGTTCAACGTGCTGAACTTCGGGCGCTTGAAGCTGGGCGCGATGTGCACGGGCGGATGCAAGACGGCCATCGGCGAGTCCGCGAAGTACGCCGCAAGCCGCCGGCAGTTCGGCCAACCCATCGCGAGCTTTGGCGCCATCCGCCACAAGCTCGGCGAGATGACCGCGCGCACCTACGCGCTCGAAGCGCTGATGTATCGGACGGCCGGGTTGATCGACCAGCACATGGCGGCCGCCGGAACCGAGCGTCACGTGGCACTGCTCTCCGCGCTCGAGGAGTTTGCGATCGAGGCATCGATTGCCAAGGTCGCCGGCAGCGAAGCGCTGGACTTCGTGCTCGACGAGAACGTGCAGATTCACGGCGGCAACGGGTACGTGCGCGACTATCAGGCCGAGCGCCATTACCGTGACGCGCGCGTGAACCGGATCTTCGAGGGCACCAACGAGATCAACCGGCTGCTGATCCCGGGGATGTTGGTGAAGCGGGCGATCAAGGGTGAGCTGGCGCTGATTCCTGCGGCCAAGCGGCTGATGGACGAGGTCATGAGCCCCGCACCGCCCAGCCTGGACGCGGCCGACGGCGGGCCACTCGGCGCCGAGGCCAGGGCCGTCGAGGCGTTCAAGAAAGTCTCCCTCCTCGGACTGGGCGCCGCCATGCAGCGCTTCGGCGCCAAGCTGCAGGACGAACAGGAAGTGCTGTTGTGGCTGGCCGACCTGGCCATCGACACCTACGCGGCTGAAAGCGCCGTGCTTCGCGCGCAGGCGGCCTCGGGCTCGGCTGATGCGGGATCGCACGAAGACGCCGCTCGCACGTTTGTCAGCGACGCCTCGATGCGAATCGAGATGACGGCTCGACAGGTCCTCGCCGCCATTGCCGAAGGCGACGTGCTCAGGACAAATCTGGCGGCCCTTCGCCGCCTGCTCAAGACCGTGCCAGCCGACACCGTCGCGGCGCGACGCCGCCTGGCCGATGCCACCGTGCAGCGCGGCGCGTACGTGTTTGCGGGGTAGCCGGAGGAGCCAGCTCTGTCGCCAACTGGTCCGACTCCGTGATCTCGGCGTCTCTGTGGCATATCCTGAGGAGGTGACTCGAGTCTGGCTCGCGCTGCTCCTCGCGGCCTCGGTGGCGTGCAGCTCGACGCCGGCCGATGACGAGGAGGGTTTCCTGCGCGACGTGCAGGCGTTCCGCGCGGCAAAAGACCAGGCCTTCCTCGAGGCGGACTCGCCGATCCCGGCCGACAAGCGTCAGGCGCTGCTGCCGCTGGCGTACTTTGCGCCGGCGGCCTCCTATCGTGTGCCCGCCGTGTTGCGCGTTTCGGCCGAGCGCGTGACCATCGAGATGCCGACGTCCACGGGGCAGCGGCGAAACATGCGTCACGTCGGCACGCTCGAGTTCAGCGTGCGTGGGGAGCCGCTGTCGCTGGGCGCGTTTGTCGAAGTGGGCTCGGCCGATCTGAACCGGCTGTTCGTGCCGTTCATGGATCTGACCAGCGGCAGCGAGACGTATCCGGCCGGACGATACCTGGACCTCGATCGGACGCGCACCGGCATCTACCTCATCGACTTCAACGGCGCGTACAACCCGTACTGCTACTACAATCCGACCTACGATTGTCCCTATCCCCCTCGGGCCAACCGCCTGCAGGTGCCGATTCGCGCTGGAGAGAAAGTGAAGTGACGCTCGAGGGCGTGGTCTTCGACTTCGATGGCGTGATCGCCAACAGCGAGCCCTTGCACCTTCGGGTCTACCAGACACTCCTCGCCCAGGAAGGCCTGGCATTTTCGGCGAGCGAGTACTACGAGCGATACCTCGGCATCGACGACATCAGCGTATTCGAAGCGCTCGCGCACGACAAAGGTCTCGACGTCGGGGGTGACCGGATGGCAGGGCTGCTCGCTCGCAAGACCGAGATCTTCCTGCGACTGGCGCGCGACGGCCAGGTGCTCTTTGACGGCGCCGCCGACTGCGTGACGAAGGTCGCCGCCGTCGTGCCTGTCGCAATCGCGTCCGGTGCGTTGCGTCATGAGATAGAGCAGATCCTCGACGGCGCAGGCCTCCGCGCGATCGTGCCCGTCATCATCGCCGCCGGGGAGACGCCAAGGGGCAAGCCGGCACCGGACCCCTACGCCGCGGCCGTCGAGCGGATGTCCCGGTGTTTCCGGCGGCCGATCGACCCCTCACGTGTCGTCGCCATCGAGGATTCGAGGACGGGGTTGCGATCGGCGCGTGCCGCCGGGCTGAGAACTCTCGGGCTGGCGACCAGCTATCCGGCCAGCAGCCTGGCCGAGGCCCAATGCGTGCTCGCCGACATCTCGCAGGTGACGCTGGAGCGGCTCGACGCGCTGGCTGCCAGCGACCGGGCCGATGCCGCTGGAGTGCGCTAGGTGAAGCCACGTCTGGTCGACGAATTCGTGCACGAGGCGGCCACTCCCGACGACAACCTGCCGCACTGTGCCCTGCTGATGGCTCGCGTGGCCTACCCCGAGCTGGATCCGTCGCCCTTTCTGCAGCAGCTTCAGCAGATGGGCTCGACGGCGCGTGATCACGTCGAGATCGGGCTCGGCGGCTCGCCGCCCAGGCGGACGCGGCTGCGGATTGTCACCGAGTTTGTCTACGGGCAACTCGGCTTCGTCGGCAACCACGAGCAGTACGACGACCCGCGCAACAGCCTGCTGAACGACGTCTTGTCGCGGCGGATGGGCATCCCGATCACGCTCGCGGTGGTGTTTATCGACGTCGCGCGAACGGCGGGACTGGTTGTCGAAGGCGTGAATTTCCCCGGCCATTTCCTGGTGCGCTGCCTGCCTGACAACGACGAGCAGGCAAATGCGACGGCGCTGCTCGTCGATCCGTTTCACGCCGGCGCGCTCGTCACCGACGCGGAATGCACTCGGCTGCTGCGGGCCAACCTCGGCGTCGAGGCTACCCTCGAGCCGGGCATGCTCCGCACAGCCAGCAAGCGGGACGTGCTTCTGCGGATGCTTGTGAACCTGAAGCGTGCGTACCTGCGGTTGCGGTCGCTGGCCCAGGCGCATGCGGTCACCGAACTGCTCGTGGGGCTCGACCCCGCCGCGCTCACCGAGCTGCGCGACCGCGGGCTGCTGGCCTCCCAGCTTCACGAGTACGCCGCTGCGCTGCGGGATCTGGAAACCTGGCTCCAGCTGACCTCAGGCGGCGATGACGAGCGGGACGAGCGCAAGCAGGTGTGGGGCCACGTCAAGGACCTGCGCCGGCGGCTGGCGGCGTTGAACTAGGCCCCACCGTGCGCCGACCCTCGGCGCACTCGTCGACGAGCGGGCAGACCGTGCAGTGCGGCGACGATTCCACACAGGTGTGCTCGGCGTGATGGTGCAGGTAGAGCACAGCCCGGCGCCTGTCCGAACGCTCGCGCGGCAGAGCGGCGTCCAGCGCCCGCCGAACGTCGCGCGTCAGGCGGCGCACGTTTGGCCGCGCCTCGGCGATGCCAATTCGTGTAGCGACGCGCGCCATGCCCGGATCGACCGACACCACCTGGCTGTCGCCCGTAAACATCAACAGGCGCAGGGCACCGGCGTGACCCAGGTGCGGCAGGTCGCGCGAGGCCAGCCATGCCTGCCGCAACGGCCCGCCGAGCCGCTCGATGAAATGCTGCTGCCGGCGGAAGACGTCGATGCCCGCATCGAGTGCCGCCAGCCGTTCGTCGACAAACGGCCCGCACTGCCGCACAACAGCCTCGAGGCGGCCGCGCCCGAGCTTCCTGAGCGAATCCGGCGTGAGAGCCGGGATTCGGCGCAACGCGGCCATCGCCGTGTCGCGCCTGGCCCCCGTGGTGCGGGTGCCGAGGACCTCCCAGACGTAGAAACCGAACGGGTCGGCCGGGGGTAACGGCAGCGGCCCGTAGAACTCCGCGAGCCGATCGATCAGGTCAGCGAAGCTTCCCAAGCTCTTCGTAAAGGTACGCGGCCGCAATCACGCCGCCGTGGAAGTTGCCGAGGTCCAGCTTCTCGTTGGGCGCGTGCGCGTTCTCGTCGGGCAGGCCGATGCCAAAAAGGACGGACGGCACGCCAAGCACCTCCTGGAACGTCGAGACCACCGGGATCGAGCCGCCTTCCCGGTTGAACACGGGCGACTTGCCGAACCCCTGCTCGATGGCGCGGCCGGCCGCCTGCACGTAGGGATTGTCGAAATCGGCCATCCACGGCTTGCCGCCGTGCATGCGCGTCAGCGTGACATCCACGGTCCTGGGCGCCACCTTCTTCAGGTATGCCTCAAACA
Source organism: Vicinamibacteria bacterium (assembly GCA_963806705.1). Taxonomy (GTDB): domain Bacteria; phylum Acidobacteriota; class Vicinamibacteria; order Vicinamibacterales; family JAENWD01; genus JAENWD01. The sequence goes on along the minus strand of CAWDZE010000004.1, from coordinate 346,392 downwards.
GCGTGGCCACTTTGTCGGGATCCTGATCGGGCACGAGCCGCATGCTGATCTTGGCCATCGCCGTGGCGGGAATGACGGTCTTGGCGCCTTCGCCGGTGAAGCCGGCCAGCAGGCCGTTGACTTCGAAGGTCGGCCGCGCCCAGACGCGTTCGAGCGTCGTGTAGCCGGTTTCCCCAAACAGCCTGGGCGCTCCGAGCTCCTTGCGGTACTTCTTCTCGTTGAACGGCAGCCGCTTCCACTGTTCCCGCTCTTCCTCCCTCAACGGCCTCACATCGTCGTAGAACCCGGAGATCTTGACGCGGCCGCCCTTGTCTTTCATCTGCGAGAGGATCTGGCCGAGCACGAAAGCGGGGTTGGCCACGGCGCCACCGAAGGAACCCGAGTGCAGGTCGCTCTTGGTGCCTCGGACGTCAATCTGGAAGTAGGCCAGCCCTCGCAGGCCGTAGCAGATCGACGGGATGCCGCGATCGAACATCGGCGAGTCCGATATGACGACGACGTCGGCGGTGAGCTGTTCCTTGTGATCGCGCACGAACTGATCGAGGTGCTTGCTGCCGACCTCCTCCTCGCCCTCGATGAAGATCTTGATGTTGACGGGAAGCGATCCGTGCTGCTTCAGCCAGGCCTCGATGGCCTTGAAGTGCATGAAGATCTGGCCCTTGTCGTCGGCCGAGCCGCGCGCGTAGATCTCGCCGTCGCGTACCGTGGCGTCAAATGGCGGCGAGGTCCAGAGGTCCACGGGGTCCACGGGCTGAACGTCGTAGTGCCCGTAGAACAGCATGGTCGGCGCGCCGGCGGCGCCAAGCCAGTCGGCGTAGACGACCGGGTTGCCCGGCGTCTCGATCAGCCGCACGTTCTGCATGCCGATGCGCTCGAGCTCCTGGGTGGTCCATTCGGCGCACCGGCGGACGTCGGCCTGGTGCTGCGGCAACGCGCTGATGCTCGGGATGGCGAGGTAGCTCTTGAGCTCCTCGACGTAGCGGTCGCGATGAAGGTTGATGAAGTCGACGATGTTGTTGGTCAAGAGAGTCCCCGTAATCTGCAACCGTCAATCTGCAATCTGCGATCTGCAATCTGCAATTCTTCAAGGCTGCCCCGGATGGTCGATGGGCAGCTCAGTCTTGTCCCCCCACTCCTTCCAGGAGCCGAGGTAGTTGCGCAGGCGCGGATAGCCGAGCAGTCGCAGCGCCACGTACGAGTGCGCGGCGCGGTAGCCGCCCTGGCAGTACGGCACGATCTCCCGGTCCGGCGTGACGCCTGCCTGCGCGAACATCGATGCCAGATCCGCGGCCGGCTTGAATGCGCCGTCGGGACCGAGGTTCCGCGCCCACTCGAGGTGAATCGCACCTGGAATCGCGCCGCCTCGCGCCGCTCGCACCAGAGTGCCGAAATACTCGCCGTCCGACCTCGTATCGAGAATGGCCGCGTCGCCGGCGCCGATGCGGTCGTGCACGTCTTTCCACGTCGCCAGCAACTCCACACGTCGACTGCCCTTCCACGTCGTCGGCGTGGGCGCGACGTGTTGCAGCGACAGCGGAAGGCCGGCGGCCGTCCAGGCGCGGACGCCGCCGTCGAGCACCCGGACGTCCGGATGTCCGAAGAACTCGAGAAACCAGAACGCCCGCGCGGCGCGTGTTCCGGAGGTCTCTTCGTACACCACCACGGGGCGCTCCGCGCTGACGCCACGCTCAGCAAACAGGTGCTCGATGATCCACAGAAACGACTTCAACGGCGCGGGGTCAGTATCGATGAGGCTGATGCCCCAGATATCCAGGTGCACGGCCCCTGGCAGATGGCCCCCGGCGTACTGCTCGGCTGGCCGGAGGTCCAACAGGAGCGGGCTGGCGCCGCCCGCAAGCGCGGCCGACAGAGCCTGCGGCGTCACCAGAAGCTCGGGATGTCGGTAGCCTTTGGGGTTGTCGGTCATGCCACTGGTTGCAGGACTGAAGGCCTGCGCAACACGCCAGAATCTCGCGGTCGCGCAAGGCGCTACGAGCACTATATCGCTCAATCAACTCGATCAGTTCGTCGATCACTGGGCCGTGCGCGGGCAGGACCTGGCGGGGTGCGAGCGGAGCCACCCGACGAGACCGCAGGCCTAGGTCCGCGCCAGCACGTACTCGATGTTGCTCAGCAAATAATCCTGCGTCGCCGGGCTGTCGCGAAGGCGGCGGCCGAGGGCCGCGGGCAGACGGCGCACAGTACCGCTGACGCTCAGGTGCTCGTGGACGACACGGAGGCCGGCCTGGTCGATGAGCGCGCGCAGGCGCTGGACGCGGACCTTCTCGAGCAGGTCGTCGTGCTTGACAACGCCGCGCCGGGCGTCGCGAATGAAGGAGTTCTCGTAGCGCCGGCTCCTTGAGCGTCCACGGCGCATGCCGCGCGAGCCAGCGGAACGTGCCGAAGGCGATGCTCCGGCCGAAGATCCAGTGGAGCGGGACCGGGACGAGCAACCTGGGGAGATGCGCGCCGGCAGACGACAGGTAGGGCGCGGTCGAGAGGTACAGGCGACCGTCGGCGGCCATCACGCGTCGGCACTCCTGTAGGTAGGCAAGAGCGTCTGCGACATGCTCGATGACAGCGTGCGAGAGCACGAGATCGAACGTGCCTGCCGCGAAAGGCAGCGCCATGCCGTCGGCGCGCGCGAAGCGGACGTTCCCGAGCCCGCGCTCGCGCGCGAGCTTCACCCCGGCATCGCCGAACCGGTCGAACGGGTCGATCCCGATGCTTTCGTCGACATGCTCCGCGATCGACAGCGGCATGCCCCCGCCGCCGCATCCGCAGTCGAGCGCCCGGCCGTGGAGGGTGACGCCGCCGGCCTCGAGAAACGCGATGACCTTCGCGCTGCGGTAGGTACTCGAAGAGCGCGTAGTCGTACTCGGACCTGAAACGCAGCGCCGCGTGGCGCTTGATCTGCGACGTTGTCTACCTGGCGCATGGATGCGGCTACCGATCCCAGTCGCCGTCGCCGAAGACGACGTGCCAGCGGCCCGGATTCCGCGGCTGGCAGGCCGGCGATGCCGTTGGGCCGCGCGCAGAGATGCCCCCTGGCCTTCCCCTTGAAGAAGCCATGGCGGCCCAGGGCGGCCGCCAGCGCGTCGCTGGTGCAGAGCGCCTGCACTCTCGCGACACGCGCCTCGGCGAACTTGCGCATGACGGCGGTCAGCAGCGCGTCGCGCGTCGCGGATCGTCCGATGACGCAAACAGGTCGACGATCCAGCCGAGCCGGAGGCCCCGGTGGTCCTCATGACGGCTCACGGCGAATCCGGTCAACTCTCCGGCGCGGCGTGCCTCCAGGATGTCGTAGTGCTTGTGCGGCGCGTCGCGATACCGCCAGCGGACGTAAGCCGCATCGCGCCTGACGCAGACGTCGAAGCTGCCGCGCGCGCGTTCCCACAGCGCGTCGTAGTCGGCCCCAATCGAGGACGGGGCGCTGACGTCGATCCCGGCAATGGCCGGCTTGCGACCGCGCGTGCGCCACGTGACGACGGCGGTCAACGGCGCGGCAAGGCTCCCGGCCAGCCGGCCGTAGCGCCGGCGGACGATCGCCGCGGGATCGAGCGCGGCCTGGAAGAACGGCACGAAGCCGAGGTCGTGAAACCCCAGACGAAGACAAATGAGGTAGCTCGTTCGCGCGAGACCGAGCGCGAGCGCGACGTCCACGTTCTGCATCCACGCCTTGACCAGCGCGATGCTGTGGCCCAGCCCCTCGGCGTCGGGATTCACGAAGTAGTCGATGCCCCACGCGCCGCGTACCTCGCGGCCGCCCCACCACAGCGACACGGGCATCGTCCCCATCTGCCCGAGAGGGCGGGCGTCCTCGCGCGCGACGTACACGACAGGCCCGCTCGGGGACTGCGGGTTGCATTCGTATTGCCATGCCCAGGACGCGCGCCGTGCGGCGGCCTTTGTGTCCCCGAAGATGCGTCGATAGATGTTGTGGAGTTGCTTCGGAGTCCGCTGTCGTGCGGAGGCCGATCTGCACGCTCACGAAAGCCGCACCGCCTTGATGGAGTCGTCAGACTTCACTATATTATAGGTGGAAATGTCGTTAGCGGCGAGGATCCTCGCGACCGCATCATACCTGCCCGAGCGCGTTGTTCCGAACGAAGCGTTGACGCAGTTTCCGGCCTCGACGCTGCCCCTCATCGCGGAGAAGACCGGCATCTCGGCCCGGCGCTATGCCGCCGACGACGAGCACACGTCCGATCTCGGCGCGAAAGCCGCACGCCTCTGCCTGCAGCGCGCGGGGGTGTCACCCGACGAGCTCGACGCTCTCGTGCTCGCAACCTGCGTCGCCCGATCGGATCCAGCCGGCAACAGCCACGCGCGTGCAGCATCTGATCGGCGCGAGCCGGGCGTACGCGTTCGACGTGGGCTCGGTCTGCTCGGGCGCGGTGTTTGCGCTGCACGTCGCGGACTCGCTGATCCGCTCGCGGTCGGCCAGCGCGCGTGCTCGTCGTCGCAAGCGAGCTCTACTCGCGAAGCTACCTCAACCCGCGCGATTTCTCGACGTGCGCGTGCCTTGGCGACGGCGCGGCAGCCGCGCTGCTCGGCGCCGACGGCGAGGGGCACGACGTCGTCGGCACCCGGCTCCACACAGATGGCTCCGGCGCGGACCTCATCCAGGTCCCCGCCGGCGGCACGATGCTGCCGTACGCACGAATGGAGCGTCCGCAGGACGCGTACTTCATGATGCGCGGAAAGGACGTCCAGGACTTCGTCCTCGAGCATGGCACCAACGTCGTCAACGAACTGCTGGCGGCCCACGGCGTCGATCGCCGCGATGTCGCGTTCGTCGTCCCCCACCAGGCGAACATCGGCGTATTGCAGGGGCTCGCCGGCCGCCTCGAGATTGACTTCTCGAAGTTCGTGGTGACGCTGGATCGCTACGGCAATACGGCCGCCGCCGTCGGTCCTGATCGCGTTTGACGACCTGCTGGCGTCCAAGCGCGTCGCGCGCGGCGACCTGGTCGTGCTGGTCGTGTTTGGAGGAGGTCTGTCATGGGCAGCGACGCTCATCAGGATCTGAGCGCCGCGACCCGCGAGCGCCTGACGAGGGCCCTGATCGCGGTGTTCCGGAAGGCGCCGGCCGATCTCTCGCCAGGGCTGTGCCTCGGCGACATCGGCGGGTGGGACTCGATGAACGCCGTCACGTTCAGCTTCGAGCTCGAGACCGCCTTCGACGTGACGCTCGGCGAAACGACGTTCACGGCCAGCCAGACGATCGGCGACGTCGTGGACGTCCTGCGGCAACACGGCGCGACGCTGGCATGACGACCACACCCGCGGAAGCCGAGCTCAGGTCGCTCATCGCCGAGCTGACGCGGGAGCGGCCCGAGGCGATCGACCTCGGCGTGCCGATGGATCGGCAGAGGCTCGATTCGCTCCAGCTGATCATCCTGCGGGAGCGGCTCGAGACGAACCTGGCGGTCGCGTTTTCCGACGACGAGTGGATGGCGCTCGATACCCCGGCGAGCGTCCTGGCCCGCGTCACTTCCCAGACCAGCGGCGCCCCCTCGTCCGGCCCCGAGTGGGCCCGCACGGATCTCGAGATCGGCATGCCGCTCACGGGGCGCAATAACCTCGCCGAAACACCGCTGCTGCAGTATCTCGGCGACCAGCGCTGGCGGCACCTCAGCGAAATCGTCGGCGTGCCGAGCCGCGAGATTGTGGACGATGCGGGCGCCCGGCTGTATGCGACGTTCTACTACGTGGAGGTCGCGTTTCCGCCCGGACGGCCCATGGCGTCATTTGGCGAGAACGATCGGCTCACGGTGTTCAGTTCGGTCGCGCGCTACGGGACGTCGATGGTGGACGGGATCTCGTACCTCGTGCCCGAGCGCCGGTGCAACGAGCGTGCCCTACACGTCGGTGCGGCAGGCCGTGGGCGCCGGAGTACCGGCGGTGCGGCTGTCGAACATCTTCGTCAGGCAGTTCGTCGGCGCTCAGTGGTTGAAGAAGGGGCGTCCCGCGCACCCGAACTTCGCGCGCATTCCCGCGCTCGCCGATCCGCCGGACTCGTACGAGGCGACGAAAGGAGCAGAGCGGACTGGTACGTTTGGGGCGCCGCCCTCCGACTGGTCGCCCATGACCGACGGGCCCGTGCAGCGGGACTATCAGCTCGTGCCGGATCGCGACCTGAACGGAGCGGGGCTGGTGTACTTCGCCAACTATCCGATGTTCCTCGATATCTGCGAGCGGGACGTGCTGGCCTCGGCTGCAGTCGCCCTTGTCGCACGATCTGATCGATCAGCGGACGGTCGTCCATCGCCGGAGCGCCTACCTGAACAACGCGTCCTCGCGCGACACGCTGCGCATCGAGATCGAGCCGTGGCTTCGCGCGACCGACGACGGTCTGCATCTCCACGTCAACGCCCGGATGTTCCGGCAGTCCGACCAGCGGCTGATGATGGTGTCGACGGTCCGCAAGATCGTCCCCGCGTCGGCTGTCGCGGACTGGCCGGCGCTGGCGGCGACGTTCCGCACGGCGCCATCAGGAGCGATTCGCGGCGCACGGTAGTCCCGCCGCCTGCGCTACTGCTCGGGCGCCAGGCGGAGCCGGCCGTGGTGTTCCTCGATCTGTCGTTCGACGCTCAGCTTGTTCACGTGCGCATGCGCCGTCTCGACGGCCACCAGGCGCAGCGGCCCGCTGATGTCCGGGTACACGGTCGAGACGATCGCCTCGACGCTGTCGGCACCACCGCTGATGGCCGCCAGAATCTCGCGTTCGCGCGAGGCCCTATGAGCGATGTATCGCTCTATCAATCCGATCGGGTCGTCGATCACCGGGCCGTGCGCGGGCAGGACCTGCCGGGGTGCGAGCGCAGCCACCCGAGCCAGCGAGTCGAGGTAGGCGATGAGGTCGCCACCGCGAGTGCCCGGCACGACGACCGTGCTCCCGTCGATCAGCAAGTCGCCACCAAAGAGCGTGCGCGAGCCGTCGTGCCACAGGCAGACGTGGTCCGGGGCATGTCCCGGCGTGTGGACAACCTGAAGCGTGACATCGCCTGTGGCCAGCTGCTGCCCGTTGAACAGTGGAGTCCACGGGACCGCGTACCGGCGATCCGCATCGGGCCATAGCCACTTCATGAAGACCGCATCCGGCCAGCGTGCGGCAAGGGCCGTCGAGCCGGATGCGTGGTCCGAATGAGCGTGCGTCACGATGACCTGTTGAAGGGCCTGCCCCACTGCATCGAGGGCGGCCGCGATGGCGTCCACATGAGCGGGGGCGCCTACGCCCGCATCGACGAGTGTCGGCACGCCCCCGGTCAGCAGCCACGTGCGGTTGCCGGCCCCGGTGAGCGGCCCGGGATTTCCCGCGTCGAGCTCCACCAGCCCGGGTAAGCGAGCCTGCATCGTCGAAGCGTATGATTGGCAGATTCCCCATGTCTACGACCACGTTGCCGTCCGCGATGGAAGCCGCGCGCCAGAGGCTGGACGCCTGGGTGCGAGAAATAATTGAGTGGCATTTCGACCCGGCCACCGGGTGTCCGTTCTGGCTCAACTGGGCTGCCAGGGCAGGCTGGGACCCCCGCGAGGACGTCTACGCCTACGTCGACCTGGACAAGTTCGGCGGATTCGAAGACGAATGGCTGCGCGGAGGCCCCGTGCGTCAATGGGTGCCGAAAGGCTACGCGGGCAAGCCCGTCTACATCTTCGAAACCGGCGGCAGCACGGGTGTGCCCAAGGCGCGCATCAACATCGACGACTTCAGGATCGACTACGAGAACTTCAGCAAGACGCTGCCAGACGACGCGTTTCCCAAAGGCGCCGACTGGATCTCGATCGGCCCCAGCGGCCCGCGCCGCCTGAGACTGGCCGTCGAGCACCTCTGCCAGCACCGCGGCGGAATCTGTTTCGGCGTGGACCTGGACCCGCGCTGGGTGATCAAGCTACTGAAGCGCAACGCCTTCGAGGAAGTGGAGCTCTACAAGCGCCACGTCATCGACCAGGCGCTGACGCTGATGAAGGCGCACGACAACATCAAGTGCATCTTCACCACGCCGAAACTCCTCGAAGCGCTGTGCGAGCGGGTGTCGCTCAAGAAGCTGGGCGTCACGGGCGTCTTCTGCGGTGGCACCGAGATGACGCCCCAGTTTCATCGCTTCGCGATCGAGGAATTGCTCGACGGCGTCTACTTCGCGCCGACGTATGGCAACACGCTGATGGGGCTGGCGACGCACAAGCCGCCGAGCGTCGACGACAACTGGGCCATCATCTACTTCCCGCCCGCGCCACGGGCGATGATAGAAGTGGTCGACCCCGACGAGCCGACGCGGCTGGTCGGCTACGGCGAAACGGGGCGCGTCCGACTCACGACGCTGACCAAGGAGTTCTTCATGCCGCGCTTCCTGGAGCGCGACGAAGCCGAGCGCGAGGCGCCGTGCCCGCAGTACCCGTGGGACGGTGTCAGAAACGTCCGGCCCTTCTCGAAGTTCGCGACCAAAGTGGTCGAAGGCGTGTACTGATGATTCATCTTCCAATCCTCCGGCACGGCGTGCCTTATCGCAGCGTCGATGTCGCAACCGTCGTCCATCACCGCACACGGCAGCCGTTTGTGCGGATCAGCCAGGCGAACACGGGGCTGATCCGGCGCGACCTGCTGGGGCAGGACGGAGCGCGCGCCGAGCTGGCCGCGATTCCGTCGCGCGACATCATCGCCATGGCGGCTCGGGCGGCCGAGCTGTTCATGACGGCGACGCTGCCGCTCGATCCCGTCGACGGCGTGACGCAGTCGCCGCAGGAGTACGTCGAGCAGCTGTCGTCGACCACGGGGCTGCCGCACGTCCTGGTGCGTCGCAACATGCGCAAGATCCACGGTGTGCTGGCGCAGATGGGCGACGTGATTGCCGGCCTCACGCGCGGTCTCGACATCTCCGTGCTCGACACCGGCGTCGGCGAGTCAGGCGGCCACCTTTTCAGCTTCTACCCTCGCGGCCACTCACTGGGCGTCGTGCTGCCGAATAACTCGCCCGGCGTTCACTCGCTCTGGGTGCCTGCCATCGGGATGAAGACGCCGCTGGTCCTCAAGCCCGGCAGTTCCGAGCCATGGACGCCGTATCGCATCGCCTATGCGCTGATGCAGGCCGGCGTGCCCAAATCGGCGTTCTGTCTCTACCCCGCCGACCACGCGGGCGGTGGCGAGGTGCTGCGCAGCTCCAGCCGCGGGATGTTTTTCGGCGACGCCGCGGCGGCGCGCCGCTTCAAGGGCGACTCGCGCGTCGAGGTGCACGGCCCCGGCTACAGCAAGGTCGTCATCGGGAAGGACCGCATCGACCACTGGCAGGACTACATCGAGATTGTGGCGGGGTCGGTGGCCGACAACGGCGGCCGGTCGTGCGTGAACGCGTCCGGGCTGTGGGTCACAGGCCACTCCGAAGCCATCGCGCACGCGCTGGCCAGGCGCCTCACCCGGGTCGTGCCTCGTGCCGCCGACGACGAGCAGGCGCTGCTGGCGCCGTTTGCGGATGCCGGCGTGCCTGCGCGCGTGTCGGCGATGATCGACGCAGACCTCGCGGTCGCCGGCGCGACCGACGTGAGCGCGCAGTATCGAGGCGTCGAGCGGGTCAGGACGACCGCCGACGGCACGTATCTGCTGCCGACCGTGATCCTCTGCGACAGCCTGGAGCACCCGCTGGCCAACCGCGAGTTCATGTTCCCCTTCGTCAGCGTCGTGCCCGTCGACGAAAGTGCGCTGCCCGACGCCCTGGGCTCGAGCCTCGTGGTGACGCTCATCAGCGACAACAGCGACCTTCGGGACCGCTTCGTGCGATCGCCGCACGTCGACCGGCTGAACCTCGGGCCGATTCCCACCAACCAGATCGGCTGGGACCAGCCGCACGAAGGGAATCTGTTCGATCATCTGTACGGCCGGCGTGCTATTCAGCGCGTCGCATGACGGAATGAAGATCCTCTCGATCACCGCCGGCGCCGCAAACATGTATTGCGGCTCGTGCCTGCGCGACAACGCACTGGCAGCAGAGCTCCTGCGCCGCGGGCACGACGTCACGCTGATGCCTGTCTACACCCCGACGGTGACCGACGAGGACAACGTCAGCAGCGGCAACCAGGTGCTCTTCGGCGGGATCAGCGTCTACCTCGAACAACACGTTCCGCTGTTCCGCCACACCCCGCGGATCCTCGATCGGCTGTGGGATGCCGCCCCCGTGATAAAGGCGTTTGCCGGTCGCTCGATGAAGACCGACCCGCGAATGCTTGGCGAGATGACCGTCTCGATGCTCAAGGGCGAGCACGGGCACCAGAAGAAGGAGTTCGACAAGCTGGTGGAGTGGCTGAAGGACGAGCCGGCACCGGATGTCATCAACCTCCCGAACTCGCTGCTGATCGCGATGGCAGGCCCCATCCGGCGGACGCTGAAGCGGCCCGTCGTCGTGACCATGCAGGGCGAAGACCTGTTTCTCGACGGTCTCCAGGAGCCGTTTCGCACGCAGTCGCTCGACCTGATCCGGCGCCAGACCGCCGATGTGGACCTGTTCCTTGCCGTGAGCGAGTTCTACGTCGCGCGAATGCACGAGTTCCTCGGCATCCCGCTCGACAAGATCGCCGTCGTGCCCCTTGGCATCAACACCGACGGCTATCAGGGCCAGCGGCCCGAGGGCGACGGCGTCTTCCGCGTCGGCTACCTGGCCCGTGTGGCCCCGGAGAAGGGCCTGCAGGAACTTGCCGAGGCCTATCGCGTGCTGCGGCATTCGAAGGGGCTCCCGAAGTCCCGGCTCGAAGCAGCCGGGTACCTGGGCAACGAGCACAGGAGCTATCTGGCCGGCGTCGAGCGGCAGATGCGCGAATGGGGGTTGGGCGACGAGTTTCGCTATCACGGAGCGGTCGACCGCGCGCAGAAGATCGAGTTCCTGCGGGGCCTCGACGTGCTCTCGGTGCCAGGACCGTATCCCGACCCCAAGGGCACGTACCTGCTCGAGGCGATGGCCGCCGGCACGCCAGTCGTGCAGCCACGGCGGGGCGCGTATGTCGAGACGATCGAGCGAACCGGCGGCGGCCTGCTCGTGGAGCCCACGACCGACGCGCTGGCCGAGGGACTGCAGACGCTCGCACGACAGCCCGCACTGGCCCGCACGCTCGGCCGGCGCGGCGCTGACGGCGTCCGGGCACACTACTCGGTCGCACGCGAGGCTGACAGAGTTCTGGAGGTCTTCGGTCAGGTCGTTGCAAGGGCTGATGTAGCGCGGGCCTTCAGGCCCGCTACTGCGCAGGCCGCGGGAGTGGCATAGAGCGTGCTGACCGTCTCAAGTGTCACCAAGGACTACTCGACGCCAACAGGACCGCTCAGGATTCTCGAGAACGTCTCGTTTTCGATGGCGCCCGGCGAGGCGGCAGCGATCATGGGGCCGTCGGGCAGCGGCAAGAGCACGCTGCTTTACATCCTCGGCGCACTCGACAGGCCCACCGGTGGCACCGTGACGCTGGCCGGCGACGATCCCTTCACCCTCAACGCAAGCGCCCTGGCGGCGTTTCGTAACCGCCGTATTGGATTCGTCTTCCAGGATCACGCGCTGCTGCCGCAGTGCTCGGTCCTCGAAAACGTGCTGGTCCCGACGCTGGTCGGCGCACCCGACACGGACGCTCCGTCGCGCGCGAAGACGCTTGTTGATCGCGTCGGGCTCGGCAGCCGTCTGGGCCATCGGCCCGCGCAGTTATCGGGTGGCGAGAAACAGCGCGTGGCCATCGCGCGCGCGCTGATCCGTCAGCCGCAGCTGCTCCTGTGCGACGAGCCGACGGGCAACCTTGACGCCGAGTCGGCCAACGCCGTCGCGACACTGCTTTTCGAGCTGCATCGCGCCCAGAAGACCGTGCTGGTCGTGGTGACACACAGCGACGCGCTGGCCGCGCGGTTCCCCATCTGCTTCAACCTTCAGCGGCGAACGCTCGTCCGGCGATAGCGTGCGATGTCACCAGGCACGCTGATCCTCCGTGGGCTTCGCCACTACTGGCGCACCAACCTTGCTGTGATCGCAGGCGTCGCCGTCGCCGTGTCGGTGCTGGCCGGAGCGCTGCTTGTCGGCGAGTCGGTGCGAGCCAGCTTGCGCGGCCTTGTCGACGAGCGGCTCGGCCGCACGGCCGTCGCCGTCACGGGCCAGGGGTTCTTCCGGCAGGCGCTCGCCGATGAGATCAAGAAGGGCGATGGCTTCTCGCCGCAATTCGCCGATGCCGCGTCGCTGGTCGCAATCGAGGCCTCGGTCACGCACGAACCGAGCGGCCGTGAAGCCTCGCGCGTGCAGGTGTACGGCGTCGACGCGGCGTTCTTCCGCCTCCACGGCGTGAGTGGCGTCGAGGCGCCCACGGGCCGGCAAGCGCTCGTCAGCCCCGGCCTTGCCGCTGAACTCGGCGCGGCGGCAGACGACGGCCTGCTGCTGCGGGTGCAGAAGCCATCGGTCATCCCGGCGGACTCGCTGGCAGGGCGCCGCAGCGACACGTCGCGTGCCGTACGCCTCACGACGCGCGAGAGGCTGGCGCCCGGCCGGATGGGTGAGTTCACGCTGCGGCCGCAGCAGGAGTCCGTACGAGCTGTCTTCGTGCCCATCGCGCGGTTGCAGCGCGACCTGGAAATGGCGGGACGAGCCAATGTGCTGCTGCTCTCGGCCCCGGACGGCGCGACCGCCGATGGCGCCACAGCCGAGCGACTGTTGAATCAGGCGGCGACATTCGAGGACCTGGGGCTGCGCATGGTGCGAGTTGACGCGCAGCATGCGTGGGCGCTCGAGAGCGAGACGGGCCTGCTTTCAGACGCTCTGGTCGCGACTGCCCGGACCCAGGCACGGCGGCTGGGATTTGTGGACCTCAATGTCCTCACGTACCTGGCCAACACGATTCGGGTCGGCGCGCGTGAGGTGCCCTACTCGGTCGTGGCCGGAGTCGACCCGCGACGGTACGACGCGGCAGCCAGCGGCCCGCAACCCGCCTCGGCCGCCCTTCCGGCAATGGCCCATCCGCCGCTATGGCTCAACGCGTGGGCTGCTGGCGACTTGCAGGCCAGGACTGGCGATGAGGTCACCCTCGAGTACTACCTGTGGTCGGACGACAGCGGCCTGACGACATCGAGCGCGAAATTCAGCTACGTCGGAAGCGTGCCGATGGACGGCGCCGGCGGCGACCGCACGCTGACGCCGGAATATCCCGGACTCACCGATGCGCCGCGGATCGGCGACTGGGACCCGCCGTTCCCGGTCGATCTCAGGCGCATCCGGCCCGCCGACGAGAGATACTGGGAGCAGCACCGAACGGCGCCAAAAGCGTTCGTCACCAACGCCGCGGATCTCTGGCCTTCGCCGTACGGCACGACGACATCGTTGCGCATCTACGTGCCGCGCTCGACATCGCTCGACGCCGCCAGAGACGCGTTTGTCACGGCGCTTCGTGGCGATTACACGCCCACCGACGCCGGACTGGTCGTGCAGCCCGCACGCGCGCAGGCCCTGGCTGCCTCGCGTGGCTCCACCGACTTCGGCGAGTACTTCACCTACTTCTCATTTTTCATCGTCGTCTCGGGCCTGCTGCTGAGCGGTCTTTTCTTCAAGCTCGGGCTGGAGCAGCGCGTGCGCGAGGTGGGGCTGCTCTTCGCGCTCGGCTTCACGCCGGCGCGTGTGCGTCGATTGATCGGCGTGGAAGGACTCGTCCTCGCGGCGATCGGCGCTGCCATCGGAATCGCAGGCGCGGTCCTGTTCGGCGCCGCGATTCTCTACGGGCTCCGCACGTGGTGGGTTGACGCCGTCGGGACGACGAGGCTGACGCTGGCGATTTCGCCGGGCCCCCTGCTGCTGGGCGCGATGGGCGGGCTGGTCGCGGCCGCCATCACTCTCCTGCTCACTCTTCGCAGGCTGAGCACCGCGGCGCCGAAGGACTTGCTGTCGGGCCTCGCCCTGATGGCATCGCCGCGGCCGAAAACCGGCTCCGGCCGCCCCTGGCTCCGGCTCGCAATCGGCCTGGTGTTCGCCGGTGGGCTCGCCGGGGCCTCGGCGACGGGCGCGATGCCACAGACGGCTGCGTTCTTCGCGGCAGGCGGCGTGCTGCTCGTGGCGCTGCTCCTGACTCTTTCGGCCTCCCTGCGACGCGCGCCAGCCGATACCATCCGGGGTCACGGCCCGGCGGCCGTCGCACGGCTTGGCGTCCGCCAGGCGACCGCGCACCCCGGGCGCAGCGTGCTGTCAGTCGCGCTCATCGCCTTCGCGACCTTCGTCATCGTGTCGGTCGGCGCCTTCAAGCGAGGCGCGCCGGAGAACGACCGTGACCCGCAGAGTGGAACCGGCGGCTACACGTTGTACGCCGAGTCGGTGGTGCCGATCATGTTCGATCCCGGCACTCGCGCGGGACGTGCCGAACTCGGGCTGGCCGAAAACGGCCTTCACGGCGCGACCGTCATGCGCTTCCGCCTGCGGCCCGGTGAGGACGGCAGTTGCCTGAACCTCTACAAGCCAACCAGCCCGCGCATCGTTGCGCCGGCACGGCCCTTTGTCGATGCCGGAGGCTTCCGGTTCGCTGCCTCGATGGCCGGGACCGACGCTGAACGGCAGAATCCGTGGCGCTTGCTCGACCGGACGTTCGCCGACGGCGCGGTCCCCGTGATCGGCGACGCCAACTCGCTGCAGTACGTGCTGCACGTGGCGGTCGGCGAAGACTTCCTGCTGCCGGGGCCAGGCGGTCAGCCGGTCAGGCTTCGCGTCGTGGCCGCGCTGTCAGACAGCCTGTTTCAATCGGAACTGGTCATCGCCGAGCCGCAGTTCGTGCGGCTGTTCCCGCGGCTGGAGGGGTACCGCTTCTTCACGATCCGCCCACCCGAAGGGCGCAACACCGAAGTGGCTACCGCGCTCGAGGAGGGCCTCTCCGACTACGGCTTCGACGCGCAATCGACCGCCGCCCGCCTGGCGTCGTATCACCGCGTCGAGAACACCTATCTGTCCACGTTCCAGGCCCTGGGCGGACTCGGCCTGCTGCTGGGTACTCTTGGGCTGGGTGCGATTCTGCTTCGCAACGTCCTGGAGCGACGCCGCGAACTGGCGCTGCTGCAGGCGGTGGGTTACGAGGGGGCAACGCTGGGCCTGATGGTGGTTGCCGAGAGCGTCGTGCTGATGGCCGCCGGCATCGCAACAGGCACGGTCAGCGCTCTGGTCGCGGTCGCGCCGGCACTGTCGGCTCGAGCGACCAGCTTGCCGATTGCTTCGACGGCGCTGGTGCTTGCCGGGGTCTTCGCCGCGGGCCTCGTCTCGTCACTCGTCGCCACGCGCGCGGCCGCGGCGAGCCCGCTCCTGGCGTCGCTGAAAGCCGAGTGACATCGCTTGATGACGGCCTAACCACGGGGAAGCCACGGGAGATGTGCGCGTCGCCGTGCACGGCGACGGGCAGCCGCCATCGCAGATCGCGGAACTGGTAGTAACACGGCCACGGACAGCCCGACGACGCTTCCCGCGGCGCCCGGCAAAGTGCACGAGAATCTACCTTTCACGTGCAGCCGGAGACACAATCATGGGGCGCTTGGGCCGTCGCGTGAAAGACGGTGTCTATGGCATTGGGGGAGTTTGGCCGTGGAATTCCGACATTTCGTGCAACTCATCGCCATCGGGTTGCAGGCCCGTATCCCGATGCACATGACCGGCTTTCCCGGCGTCGGCAAAACGGAGTTCACCAAGAGCCTCGAGGTGGGATTCGATCGCGTCGGGATCAAATGCAAGGTGGTGGTCCTGGTCGGATCGATTCGGGAACCACAGGACTTCGGCGGCTTTCCGGTGTCGACGCCGGACGGCGTGCGCCTGCTGCCCATGGCCTGGGCGCGCGACGCGCAGCGCCTCGCCGAGGACGGCTACCTGGTGGTGGTCTTCCTGGACGAGCTCACCACCGTTCCGCCGACGACGCAGGCGGCGATGCTGCGCCTCCTGACCGAGAATGTCTGCGGTGAGCTGCGGCTGCCGGACTACGAGCCGGGGAAGGGCGGCGTCGTGTATTTGTGCGCCAGCAATGCGGTGGAATGGGCCGCCGGCGGACAGGAAATCCAGGCGCCGATGGCGAACCGGTTGTGGCACGGCGAGTTCCCGATGGATCACGAGACCTGGTGCGATTTGATGGTGAGCGATTTTCCGGCGCCGGGCGGCATGCCCGTGCTGCCGGCCGACTATCTGGGCCGATACCATCACGGCCAACGGGCGACGATTGCCGCGTATGTGAGGGCTGCCGGTCGTGAGGCCTGGCTGGCGCCTCCCACCGATCCGGCCCGGCGGAGCGGTCCGTGGCCGTCGGGCCGGACCTGGTATCTGGCGTCACGGTTCCTCGCGGCGATCGACGCCGTGTCGCCGGGCAATCGCATCCTGCAAGGCGCGGTGCTCGCCGGCCTGGTGGGCGACCAGGCGCTGCCGTTCCTGGAGTACCGCGAGACCCTGAATCTGCCGGATCCGGAGGATATCCTGAAGGATCCTCGCCGCTTCGTGCTGCCCGATCGCGTCGATCGCGCCTATGCCGTGTGCTACGCGCTCGCCGGTGCCGTCATCAACAACAACACGCCGCTGCGGTGGGAAGCGGCGATGATCGCGCTCGGCGTCGCGTGCCGAAAGAACGCAGACATCCCGACATCTGCGGCGCGCACGTTGTGCGACCAACGGAACCGTCCCGAGGGCCTGATGAAGCTGCCCGAGGAGTGCCGTCCGTTCTACGAGCTGATGCAGATGGCGAAGCTCGTGCCGCGGGACTGACGGTGAAGTTCACATTCCGCGATCTGATTCGCCGCTCGGATCGAGAAGCCGACGGGTATTCCCGTGCGCTGCAGGCGGCTCGCGTGCGGGCGGCCTATCAACGCAGTTATTTCGCGCCGGCGCTCTTCAGCTTGATTCCGGTCGCCACGGACCTGATTGACAGCATGGCCGTCGACGCGCAGTGGCGCCTGTACTACAACGACACGTGGGTGGCGCGGCACACGGTCGAAGAGAACGCGACGCTGCTCATTCACGAGGTGGGGCACCTGCTGCGCGACCACGAGGCGCGAAAGAAGGCCGCCGGCATCACGGATCATCGGCGCTGGAACACTGCCGGCGACTGCGAGATCAATGACGATCTCCACGCCGAGGGCCTGCCGCTGCCAGGCGATCCGCCGTTACCCGCCAAGTACGGACTGGAGAGTGGGGACACTGCCGAGGTTTACTACAAGCAGCTGCCGGCACCACCGCGTGCAGATAGACGCCAGGCGGCTGATGAAAGCGGGCACGCCGGGCAGGACTGCGGGTCGGGCGCACACGGCGAACGGCGATTCTGGGAGTTGCCGGCAGACGATGAGGGCGAGAGAGGGACACCTGGTGTCGACCGGTTGAAGGCCGAGCTCGTGCGGCGCGAGGTGGCCCGGCGCATCGACGAGATCTCGCCCTACGCTGGCGAGGTCTCACCTGCGTGGCGCCGGTGGGCCCACGCCACCCTCGCACCGAAGGTCGACTACCTGGCCACGATCCGTCATGTGGTCCGCAGAGCCTTGCGCGAGAGTACGCTGGGCCGGTACGACCGCACCTACAGGCGGCCGCATCGACGGCAGGCGTGCTACGGCGAGTTCCTCATGCCCAGCTTCCACCAGCCACGGCCGCGGCCGGGATTTCTGATCGATACCTCCAGCTCGATGGAAGACTCACAGTTGGCGCGAGCCCTGGCGGAACTGGCGGGCCTGACCCGCCAGCTCGGGTACGGCGCAGACGTCGTCGTCGCGTGCTGCGATGCCGCGGTACGCGACGTGCGGAAGGTCTTTGGAGCCGGGCAGGTCGAACTGTACGGCGGCGGCGGCACGGACCTGGATGTCGGGCTGCGCGCGTTCATCGAGAGGACGCACGATCCGATTGACCTGCTGGTGATCGTGAGCGACTGCCACACGACATGGTCGAACGATGTGCCTCCGTTTCCCGTGATCACCATCCGCGTCGGTGACGGCGCACCGCCGCCATGGGGAAATCGCGGCGGCAATACGGTGATTTCAATCGAGGACAGACGTGGCTAACTGGACACCGCCCGAGATCAGCCCGTGGCGGCGCCGCGCGCTGAAGATTCCACCGGACTCGTTTCACGCGTGGGTCAGGCTGGGCGCATGGGAATTCGGCATGGGCGTGCTCTTGTACGTGGTCTTTGGCTTCGGCACCCAACTGATCGCCTCGGCGCCTCACAGCATCGTCACCGTGTTCGACTTCACGAACTGCTATGCCGCTCCGCCCGTCGCGCTGCCATGCGAACGCGTCGCGTACCGAGCGGGCGCCCTGAACGCGGCGCTCAACGCGTGGTGTGGTCTGCTGCTGATGGCCGTCGCGGCGTGGCTCGTGTGTGACCTGTGGAACGCGGCGGCGCCCAGGCCGATCATCGACGACTTCCTGAAGCTGCTCGAAGACTCGTTCGCGCGGGACTGGCGCAAGCCGCGCACCTGGCCATGGACACGAGTGGCGTGGGCCTACGGCTTCGCGCTCGTTGGCGTCACATCGGGAGTGGGCATGTCGCTGCTGATTTCAGCGTTCTCCGACTCACCGCCAGCCAGGGCGCCGACCGTTCTTGTTGAAACGTCCCAGCAGTTCAGAGTGATTCAGTAACGTTGCTCCATGAACGCGGCGTTCCGCGGTCAACCGAGATCGGAAGAGTCCGAAGGCCCCTTAGCGCTCCTCCCCCTTTGCGTGATGCGGCCCCGTCATCACGCCTGGGGCATCTTGCTCGGCCCTTTGGCGACTAGCCGCAGCATCTCGATGGGCAGCGGAAAAACGATCGTTCGCCGTTTCACCGACCCACGATAAACGCCGTACTGACGATCGACTGGCCGTGGTCGCGATTCCGGTCTGGGCTAACAACCTCAGCAATATGCCCGCGGGCAATCCCCCGGCCGAATCCGCGCGCATCTTTTGCTGCTCGCCACCAGGCGACTGCACGCGACCAAATTCAGACAAGTATCCAGCAGTCAATCGCTTATCGGATGTCCCTGCTGCCCGCGATTTGGGCGTTGTGCTGCGAGCGCCTTAGGGCCGACCGCGATAGGCTGGTCTGCCTACTATTGGTTAGCCCCACGGCAGGAGCGCTTCTGAATGACCGTGCTCCGAACGATCTCCTCAAGGCGCTTTGTTCAGGGCCGCATACTCGCAGTTTCCTGGATGCGAGTCCGTTAAGTGGGGACTCATCGAGGAGGTTGTGATGGCAACCTGGCTGCGATGAAGAACAGAACTCTGTTGGATCCGGAAGCACGGGCCGAAATCCTGCGACGGATTGAGGCACTCACGCCGCGGAGCGAACGCAGGTGGGGCAGGATGACTCCGCATCAGATGGTGTGTCATCTGAGCGATGCGTGTCGCGCGGCCGTGGGCGAGCGGCGGGTCCCAGTCATTGGCACGCTCTGGGAGCGCACCGTGATCAGGTGGCTGGCAATTCACACGAACGTCACATGGCCGCAGGGCGTCAGGACCGTGCCGGAGGGCGATCAGGAAATCGGGGGCACTCGTCCAACCGAGTTTGCGCGCGACGTCGGTGAATTGCGAGGTCTGATTCAGCGGTTTAGTGGCGCGGAAGGGCAGCTCTCAGGAGACCATCCGTTGTTTGGCGCCCTGTCGGCAGCGGAATGGGGCAGGTTCAGTTACCGTCACGCGGATCATCATCTTCGTCAATTCGGTGCCTAGGCCCGTACGGGGGAGCAAGATGAGGATGATGACGGCCGTATTGATGCTCCTGGTGGTGGCGATTCCGGCGTCCGCGCAGAAGCCGCTGCCCGTCATCGACATGCACCTACATGCCTCGGCGGCGGACGACCACGGACCTCCGCCGTTGGCGCTGTGCGTCCCGCCGCTCGAGGCTCAAGTCGGCGATCCCCAACGGGCGTGGCGAGACGTCTTTTTCGAGTGGCAGAAGAAGCCCCCTTGTCCGGACCCAGTATGGTCGTCCCGGACCGACGATGCGCTCATGAGGGAGACCATCGCCGTGCTGGAGCGCCGGAATGTCATCGGGGTTTTGAGCGGACGTCCGGAACGGGTACAGCAGTGGAGGAAGGCGGCGCCGGACCGATTCATCCCAGGCCTTCAGTTCCGGTTCGGTCGCGACGAGCTCACGCCGGAGTCGCTGCGCCGCCTTTACACCGAGGGGCGCTTCGCCGTATTCGCGGAGGTGACGAACCAGTATGTTGGGGTCACGGCCAGCGATCCGCGCTTCGAAGCCTATCTGGCCGTAGCCGAAGATCTCGACATTCCCGTCGGCATACACGTCGGAACCGGACCGCCGGGGGCTCCTTATCTCGGACTCGACCACTATCGAGCGGCCCTGCACAGCCCTCTTACACTGGAGGAAGCACTCATTCGTCACCCGAAACTGCGCGTCTACATCATGCATGCAGGATGGCCGATGCTCGATGATCTACTGGCTGTTCTGTGGACGCACCCACACGTATATGTGGACGTCGGGGGGATCGTCTTCGGTCTGCCTCGGGCCGAGTTTCACCGGTACCTCCAGCGGATTGTGGAGGCAGGTTTTGGCAAGCGGGTGATGTTCGGCTCTGACCAGATGGTGTGGCCAGGAGTGATCGAACCGTCAATTCAAGCGATCGAGTCTGCCCCGTTCTTGAGCGAGACTCAGAAGCGAGACATCCTGTACAACAACGCAGCCCGGTTCTTACGTTTCAGCGATGCCGATATTGGGAGGCACCATGGACGCTGATGGCCAAGTTGACAGCAGGCGCCGTAACCACGATAGAGCTCGCCGGTGTCGGACGAGACGAGGGCCCGTGCGTGGCAGTTGCGGTCGACCCCGACCAGTCAAGGCCGACGTGAAGTTGTGCATTCCGTCGGCGGTTTCGAAGCCCCACTGCCGGGGTTCATCCGGGCCAAACCCAATCGAGCTTCGTGCGTCCGAATCTCCGTGCCCCTGTGGTTAGCGGCCGTCATCCAATCGTCCACAGGGTCAGACTATTGGCGTCGCGCACAAAAAGCTGATTGCCCACCAGCGCCGGGTGCGCCCACGTGCTGCTCTCGGCGATGTCATAGCGCTTGACGACGTCGAAGGTGGTGGAGCTGTCGCGTGCGACGATGAGCTCGCCTTCCGTAGTTTGGATAATGGTGTATCCGGGCACACGGATGAGTGCGGCGTTCTCCGTCTCGCGCCCGCGAGTCGTCCACAGGGTCTTGCCCGTTTTCCAGTCGATCGCGAAGAACTGACCGCGATTGCGTTGCGCCAGGCCCACCAGCGCGTCGCCGGCAACGACGGCGGTGCTCATGTACATGGCGACGTCAGTGTTCTTCCACGCTTCCTGGGGCGAATAGGTCGTCCCTGACTTCACTATCCTCACGGCCGTCGTCGGGTTCGACAAGCCGGAGTAAACGACCAGGTCGCCCACTACCACTGGGGTGACGGAGTTCTGGTCGTAGGGTGTCGTAAGGGGAATCTGCCAAAGTAGCGCACCCTCGAGTCCAAGGCCGACGACGTGGGTGCGCGATTGCGTGATGAGCTGCCTGGCGCCGGCAAGCGTTGCCAGGATCGGCGAGGCGTAGGCAGGGGCCCCGCCGGTCCACCGCCATCGTGCCGCGCCGGTGACCGCGTCGAAGGCCGTCAGCGCGCCGTGCTCGTGCCCGCCGATGAACGCGATGAGCAGCCCGTCGACGACAATCGGCGACATCGCGACACCGAAGTGGGGCTGCTCGGGCGATGGCTGCTTGCGCCAGATGACCTTCCCGCTGGCGGCGTCCAGGCAGGACAAGATCCCGCTGATGCCAAGCGTGTAAAGGCGTCCGTTGGCGAGAACGGGCGATGACTTGGGGCCGGGCCCATGAGACGCAGCGGCCGGGTTCACTTTGTAAGGCGAGGCATGGGCATCGTTCCAAAGCGGCTTGCCGGTCGCGGCATCGTAGGCGGTGATGGTCTCCTGCTCGCCGCTTCGGGCGTGGATGTACACGCGGCCGTTGGCGACGATCGGCGTCGCGTATCCGCTGCCGATAGCGACCTTCCACTTCTGCGTCAGTGTCGCCGGCCACGTCGCGGGGGCTTTTGCTTCAGCGACTCCGTCGCGCGAAGGCCCGCGCCACTGCGGCCATGTCCCGCCGGATTGGGCGGATGCGGTCACGTACGCCAACCACAGAGACACAGAAACACAGAGAACGCACAGAGTCTTTCTATTAATCGGATGTGATCCGCCCAGGTACATCTCCGTGTGGCCTCCGTGCTCTCCGTGACTCTGTGGTTGGCGTACGTGAACTATGGAAGAAAGACGACGGAGGTGACCCCGTTGCTTGGCGCGTCGTCGATTTCCTGGCCCGCAACACCGGCGCCGAGCAAATGGCAGCGGTAGCCCCTCGCGCGCATCTCGGCGATGAACTGGGCTGGCGTGACACCGGAGACGCGCTCGAGCTGCAGCGGGTGCAGTTCCGAGAGGATCGTCGGCCTGTCGGCCCTGAGCAGTGCCTCGGCCCCGCGAAACGCGAGCGGCTCGGCCCCCTCGATGTCGGCCTTGATGAAGCCGATCGGGCGGCCGAGCGCCAGGCCGTCCAGCGCAACCACAGGGACCGTGCGGGTGGCGTGTCCCATGGGGATGACGCCCGGTCCCTGAAGAAATGCCCCGCCGCTGTTGATCGTATTGGGAGCGTAGACCAGCGGCAGCGAGCCGGGAGCGGCGCCGACCGCCGCGCGTTCGAGCCGGATCCTGTCCTGGAACCCGTTCTCCCGGATCGACCGTTCCAGGCACTCTGCGTTGGACTCGAAGGGCTCGAAGGCCGCGACCGAGCCGGTGGGACCGACGGCAGCGGCCAGGTGCATCGCGAAGTAGCCGACGTGCGCGCCGCAGTCCACGACGTGCTGGCCGGGCTGAACCGTGCGGCGGATGAAGTCGAGCTCGTTGAGCTCGTAGCGTCCGCGGAGGATGTTGATGCCGATGGCGTGATCGGAGAGGTCGATCCAGAGGCGCAGGCCGTCGGCGATCTCCTTGATGACCAGGTTGCGCTCGTTGCTGTGGGCGAAGTCGCGGTTCTTCTCGTGATACTCGTCAGAGGTGACCATGTCGTGCCGAAGCTCACGCGTCGTGTTGTAGGCGCGCATCTTCGGCACCAGCACTTCGTCGCTCTCGGCGTCGCGATCGAGCAGGATGCGGTAGGCCCAGGCGACCGTGTCGCGGGACAGTGGCATAGAATGCGTTCATTGTAGCTGACCGCCCTTGGGCAGGGCTGAGTGCGGAAGGGGACGACCGATGCGAGCAACGATTGCGCTCGGGCTGCTGCTGACGGCAGGCTCCGGGCTTTCCGTATACGCCGACAACTGGCCGCAGTGGCGCGGCCCCCAGCTTGATGGCACGAGCAAAGACATTGGTCTGCCGTCGAAATGGTCGCCGACCGAGAACGTCGCCTGGAAGACGCCGCTGCCGATGCGCAGCGGCGCGACGCCGATCGTATGGACGGACCACGTCTTCCTGAACGTCGCCGAGGGCGGCAGCCTCTATCTGTGGGCGCTCGATCGCAACACCGGCGCGGTCCGCTGGAAGCAACTGCTCGGCGGCGGCGACCACGACATGCGCAAGCAGAACATGTCGTCGCCCTCGCCGGTGACCGACGGCACTGCCGTCTGGGTTTTGACGGGGACGGGCGTCCTCAAGAGCTTTTCATTCGATGGCAAGGAGCGATGGGCCCGCGACATCCAGAAGGACTACGGGCAGTTCGGGCTGAACTGGGGCTACGCCAGCTCGCCGCTGCTGTTGGGCGATGCGCTGTACGTGCAGGTCCTGCACGGCATGAAGACCGACGACCCCAGTTACCTCTTGCGCATTGACAAGGCGACTGGACAGACGGTCTGGAAGCAGGAGCGCCCGACCAGCGCCATCGCCGAAGCGCCAGACGCGTACACGACGCCGGTGCCGCTGAAGGTCAACAACCGCACCGAGATCATCGTCTCCGGCGGCGACATCGTCACCGCGCACGACCCGGCAACCGGCAAGGAACTCTGGCGCAGCGACGGCCTCAACCCCACCAACCACCAGTGGCAGCGCATCATTGCCTCGCCGGTGGTCCTCGGCTCCACGGTGTACGCACCGAGCCGCGTGAAGCCGCTGCTGGCCATCCGCGGCGGCGGCTCGGGCAACGTCACGACAACGCATCGTGTGTGGGAGTTTGCCAACGGCCCCGATGTGCCGACACCGGTCGTCGACGGCACGTACTTCTACTCGTTCGACGATCGCGGTGTGGTGTACTGCCTCGATGCGAAGACCGGCAAGAGCGTCTATGGCCCGGTCCGCATCAAGTCCGGGACCTACAGCGCATCGCCGATCCTGGGCGACGGAAAGATCTACATCACGAGCGAAGAGGGTTTCACCACGGTCGTGAAGGCGGGGCCCGCCTTCGAGGTGCTGGCGGAAAACGCCATCAACGAGTACGTGCTGAGCTCGATTGCAATCAGCGACGGGCAGCTGTTCCTGCGCGGCGACAAGAACCTGTACGCGATCGGGCAGCGCAAGAAGTGAGTTGGTCGGTACCGGCGGCGATTCACGAGGACAAACAATGAACTGGGTATGGTTTGCGATTGGCGCGGCGCTGTCGTGGGGGCTGTACGGGCCGATGCTGCACAAAGGACAGGTCGCACTGGGCAACCCGATGCGCGCGCTGCTGTGTGTCGGCGTCGCCTACCTGCTGGTGGCGATCCTGATTCCCGGCGGGACTCTGGTGTCGCAGGGGCAGCTGAACAACTTCAACTCGGCCGGCACCATCGCCGCGACCGTCGCGGGCGTGCTTGGCGCGTTCGGGGCGATCTTCGTGATCTGGGCGTTCCGCGCTGGTGGAGTGCCCAACTACGTGATGCCCATCGTGTTCGGTTTCGCGCCGCTGGTGAACGTCCTGTACACGATGTACTCGCATCCGCCGAAGATTGCGCCAAATCCCCTGCTCTACGCTGGGTTCCTGATGACGGCGCTCGGCGCTGGCATGGTTCTGTACTTCAAGCCTCAGGGCTAGCTCCTCAAGCACCAGCCGCCGTGGGCGCTGTCCGCGGCGGTTGGTGCTCGATGCGAGCAATAGATGAGCTCTGGAGCTGCACGCTGATTGACAACGGTTGCTTCTGCATTCCATCCCTTCCTGTTATCCTTTCGGACCACCGCTCCCCAAAAACAATCGGCTCGACCCAGGGCCCCCTGGCGGCGCGAGGCGGCTTCGCTACACCGGATGAATCAATCCGGCTCGGCGGATCCATGTCCAGGCGTAAGTAAACCGGGGAGAAAAGAAATGACGACGACACAGGAGCGCTGTACCAGTCGCCATGCCGGAAGGGGGTTCGTGGGACGCGCTGTTGCGGTCGGCATCGCCGTGGCGGCGGTCGCCGTTGCCTCGATGGCGCAACCGGAGGCGATGGCGCAGCAAGGTCGGGCCAACGCCGGCAAGAAGAAGTATGTCGCGACGCTCGAGATCACGGTCGACAAGAAGTCGGGCAAGCTTCGCAAGCCGACCGCGGCCGAAACGGAGGAATTGGTTGCCACGCTCACCACGTTGACCAACCGATCGACCGAGGGTTTGAAGCAGGTCGCGCTTCCGGGTGGGGGAACGGCCGTGAATCTCGAGGGCCGGTTCGCGCCAGTCATACTGTCGAAGCCGAACCCGGATGGCACCAGCGAGGTGAAATGCGTGACCTCCTTTGAAGAGGCCGCCGACTTCCTTGGCCTTGTCGAAGACGTCGCCCGCTAGAAAAGGAGGTCAACCATGAGAACAACACACATGTCCCCGCGGCGCCTCCTCTCCCTTACGGCGATGCTGCTGCTCCTCACCGCCAGCCCGACGTTTGCGGGAGGAGTGACGATCACCATCATCAACAACAACGCGCCGGGTGTGGGATTCAACGACCCGACACCCGTTGCGCCGGTCGGCGGCAACACAGGCACCACACTTGGCCAGCAGCGTTTGATCGCATTCCAACATGCGGCCGGGATATGGGGCCAGACGCTCGACGGCTTGGTGCCCGTCACGGTGAGAGCCCAATTCACTTCCCTCCCCGCGAATGTGCTCGGGAGTGCCGGAGCCAACTACGTAGTCCGGGATTTTGGCAGTGCGGGCTTCTATCCAGGCGCTGAGTTTGCAGGGACCTGGTACAGCGGCGCTCTCAGCGACAAGCGCGCCGGGGCGGAATTGGTTCCCGGGGTACACGACATCAACGCCAACTTCAGCACCAACTTCAACTTCTACCTCGGGCTCGACGGCAATCACGGCGCACAGGTTGACCTGGTCACCGTGGTCCTGCACGAGCTCGGGCATGGGCTGAACTTTCAGTGTTTCGTCAGCGGAGCCACGGGGGCCAATTTCCTGGGATTCACTGACATCTACGCGCGCCACCTGGTCGACGCCTCCACGGGCCTGCACTGGCACGAGATGACCGACGCCGAACGTCAGGCGTCTGCCATCAGGTTCAGCCAGCTTGTCTGGGACGGCGCGAATGTGAGTGCCGGCATTCCAGATGTGCTCCTGTTCGGCAGTCCGGAAGTGGAGGTGATCGCGCCGGCGGCGATCAGCCGCCAGTATCAGTTCGGCACGGCGGCCTTCGGTCCCCCGATCGGCACCCCGAACGTGTCGGGCGCGGTCGTCGCGGCGGAGGATCCGGACGACGTGGCCGGCCCCGCCACAAACGATGGCTGCTCGCCCTTCACCAATGCGGCCGCGATTGCCGGCAATATTGCCCTGATCGAGCGCGGCACGTGCGGGTTTGCCTTGAAGGCGAGAAACGCCTCCGAGGCCGGCGCGAGCGCCGTCATGATCTACAACAACCTGGCCAACGCAACGGGCCAGCCGCCAGTCATGGCCACGGACCCCATCAACGGACCACTGGTCACCGTGCCGAGCATCAGCCTGAATCGGCCAGACGGCCTTGCGATCGTGGGTGCGCTGGGCTCGGGCGTGACGGCCAGCATCGGCCTCGACCCGACCATCCGCGCGGGCGCCGACGAGTTGGGCAGGGCGCGCCTTTACGCGCCGTCGCTGTTTGCGCAAGGCTCGTCGGTTTCCCACTACGACACCGTGGCCCGGCGAAACCTGCTGATGGAGCCGGCAATCAACGCGGATCTCACCCACAACGTGAAGGCGCCGGATGACCTGACGCTCGAGCTGCTCCGCGACATCGGGTGGTTTGCCGACGCAGACCTCGACGGCGTCGCGGACCAGACCGACTGCAATCCGCAATCCGATCTCACCACGACGATCGTGATCGGCGGCATCGACACCAACGTGCCCAACACGCTGTTCAGCAGCGGGTGCACGATCTCGGATCTGATCGCCGAAATCAGGGCGACGTCCAGCAACCATGGGATATTCAGCGCGCGCGTTGCCATGTTGATGAACAGCCTGGTCAGTTCCGGCCTGATCACGCAAGCGCAGATGGACACCGTGATGGCGGCGGTGGCGCGGTCGAGGACGACGTAACGGTCAGGGCCTTGGGTCTGCTGGTGTTGCGGTTTCAAGGGCCGCATCGCCAGCAGATCGGGGGCCTGCGCCCCGTGACATCGTGGTTGACGTACGTCATCTGAACCGCGGAAGCCATCGCCCCACCTGTTTCGTGTACTCGTCGTACGACGCGCCGAACTGCTGGCGGAGCGTCGGCTCTTCGTAGCCGATGACGAAGATGTTCGCGCAAGCGAACCAGACGGCCCAGTAAACGCCGAGCGCCGTCGACCGGGCCAGCAACACCTCGCCGAGCACGATTGCCGTGACGCTGAGGTACATCGGGTTCCGGACGTAACGATAGAGCCCGCGCACGACCAGGTGACGCGGGGGATCGACCGGCGACAGCGTGCCGCGTCCACTGCGGGCAAACTCCAGGATGCAGGCGCCAAGCAGCACAGCGCCCGCGCCGATCAGGAGCAGACCCAGAACTTGAACGGGATTGGTCGGACTCACCTGTACTCGACCGACGCCGAAGTATCTCCACGGCACGAAACCGGCGAACAGACCGGGAAGCAGGATGGTCCACAGCAGGCTCCGTGCGGCGAGCCACGCGGATGATGCGGCGCTGTGCGTCATGCTGAGAGCTTTCGAACCGCGCCCACGATCCGGCGCGCTCGCGTCTCCGGCTTCTTCGCCTCTTCAATCGCCTCGACATGTTCGCGCTGGTGGGTATAGCTCAGCGTGCGCCATCGTTCCCAGGCCGGTGGCTCCGCTTTGAGCGCCTTCACGAAGTCGGCGGGCGGCTGGACCTCGCGCTTGTCAGTGTCGAGCTCGACCCGTACCTGAATCGTCTCGCCGCCCTCGAGCCCAGCCGCCTCACGATTGCTCTTCCGAAGCGGAATGCACGGCGGACCGCCCATGGCCGCGATCGTGCTCCGGTAGGTGTAGCCGTTCAGCGTCACCCTTACGGGCGCGCGTACCTTGCCGAACACAGCCTTGGGATCGAAGTCGAGCGGAATGAAACACCACGGGCCGTCACGGACGATGGTGGTCTTGAATGTCTTCGAGCTCATCGAGCCTCCTCAGCGTTTTCGCTCAAGTGCCAGCGCGACCAGCTCCGCCGGGACACCGCCGCCTCCCACTGGCACCACGACAAACTGCCGCAACCCCACGCTGTAGGTCATGGGAGAGCCGCCGGCGTTTGCGGGCAGCTCGGTTTCAGAGAGCAGACGACCGGTTCGCTTGTCGAAGACTCGCACCCTCGGCTCCCTGGTGGTGGCACGGTATTCGAAGGTGTTGGTCACCTCGGAGTACCCAGGCGAGACGGCCGGTTCCTGGAACGCGAACAGCAGCGTCTCGGTGACCAGCAGGAATCCGCGAGATGGCCAACCGAGCGGCGGCAGGTTCAACGCCTTCAAGCGAGCGTGGTCGCGGGGACCCGAGCCATGGGGAACCATCCATTTCTGCTCGCCGGTGTTGAGATCGATGGCGGTAATCCGGCCGTAGGGGGGCTTGGTGATGGGCAGGCCGTCGGGCCCATTCAAGGGGAATCGGTCCGCTGCGGCAGACAGATATGCCATATCCGAGGAGCCAGGCGCGGGCTTCCTCAGCCGCACCACGAACGGATTGGTGACCGACGGCACGTAGAGCCAGCCCGACTCCGGATCCAGAGCGGCGCCGGCCCAGCTCGCCCCGCCAACGGCGCCCGGCAGCATCACGGCTCCCCGCTCCGAAGGCGGTGTGAAGAGTACCCCGCTGTCGAACGCCTTCAGGATGTCCGACGCTTCCCGGCGCAACTCCGGGGTGAAGTCGATGAGATCGGCTGCCACAAGTCCCTGTCGGTCAAACGGGGCTGGACGCGACGGAAAGGGTTGCGTGCGGGACAAGCTCTCGCCGGGCACCGTCGATTGCGGCACGGTTTTCTCCACGATCGGCCAGATGGGCGTGCCTGTCTGCCTGTCCAGCACGTAGACAAACGCCTGCTTGGACACCTGCGCCAGGACCTTTCGCGGCTGGCCGTCGATGATCACGTCGGCCAACACTGGCGCGGCCGGCAAGTCATAGTCCCAGACGCCGTGGTGCACGGTCTGGAAATGCCACACGCGCTTGCCGGTGTTCGCGTCGAGGGCGACAACGCTTTCTGCGAACAGGTTGTCTCCATGCCGATGGCCGCCGTAATGGTCGTTGGTCGGGGTGCTGGTTGGCAGGTAGACGTAGCCCAGGTCCTCGTCAGCGCTCATGAGGGTCCAGACGTTCGTGCT
Source organism: Vicinamibacteria bacterium (assembly GCA_963806705.1). Lineage (GTDB taxonomy): Bacteria > Acidobacteriota > Vicinamibacteria > Vicinamibacterales > JAENWD01 > JAENWD01. The sequence continues at coordinate 316,796 of CAWDZE010000004.1, read as the reverse complement.
GCCGCTGTACTTCCACGACTCGTTGAGCCACGTCCCGGCGCCTTCTTCGCCCTGTTCGGGAATCGTGTGGAACGTCCAGCGCAGCCTCCCGGTGCGGACGTCGTACCCGCGAACGTCTCCGGGTGGTCCCGCCATCGAGCGCCAGCCATCCTGCACGAACGACCCGACCACGACGACGCCGCCCACGATGATAGGGGGTGAGTTCACGCCGAACTGAAAACGCTGGACCGGCCGGCGGACGCCCTCGAGAAGGTCCACACGACCGGCTTGTCCGAAGCCGTCAACCGGCCTGCCACTTTCGACGTCGAGCGCAGTCAGGTAGCCGTCACCTGACGCCAGGAACACCCGGCCTCCCGGTCGCCACAGCGCCACGCCTCGATGGACGAAGCCCAATCGCTGCGGCGTCCCGCGCTTGTAGATCTCGGGGTCGTAGACCCAGCGGGTTTCACCGGTGCTCGCATCGATCCTGGCCACCTGGTGAAGGCCGGTGGCCACGTAGAGGCTCCCGTCGAGCGCGACGGGAGTGCCCTCGAACAGGTTCAGGAAAAGCCCGGGACGGACCTTCGCGATCTCGTTGTCGGGCGAGGACCAACGCCAGGCGATCTTCAGGTCTCTGGCGTTACTGGCGTCGATGCCGGAAAGCGATGAGTATTTCGCGTTTCGTGCGTCTGCGCCGTAGGCCGTCCACTCCCCTGTGGTGCGCGACGCGTGTTGCGCGGCTACGGTCGCCAAGGCGACAGCCACCGTGGCCCAGGGCGCGATCTTCATCAGCCCTACCGTGTGGGTGACTGGTTAAATGCGTCGGAACCGCCGCGTGGGATGCTGAGATTCTTCCAGTTCTCCCCGCGAAGCGCCTTGGCGATGTAGACGATCTGGCCCACATGGTAGCTGACGTGTGCCAGCGACCTGGCGAGTGCCTCGTGAACCGACAAGGTCTGCCGTCGAATCGTCACGGTGGAGTGGATCTGCTCGTCGGTGAGCGCGTCGAGCGTGTGCAGCAGGACGTCCCAGCCCGCATTCCACTTGTCGAGCAGCGCCTCTCTGGTGACGGAACGCTCATCGAATTCCTCGTCGCGGTGCCTCCAGGGCTTCTCGCCGTCGGTGCTGAAGAACTCTGTGAACCTCGATCGAAGGTTGCCGGCAATGTGCCAGCAAATCACCACGATCGAATTGCTGCCGCTTGAATCGGCGGTGGACAGATCGGCGTCGTCCAACTGCGCAATCGCGGCCTCGGCAAGCTCCTTGTACCGGAGGAACTCGCCACGAAACGAGTTGATGATGCTGTTCATGGTTCCCGCCGCGGTCGTCTTGCCCGTGAGCGCGTTTCGCCGAGTGGTGTAAGTTTACGCGGGAAGACATGTGCCACATAAAGTAAGCACAACCCCGCGCTGGATTGTCCCGGGCCTGTTAGTCGTCACCTCCGCCGCGACGGCGCAGACGCCACCCGGGGCCGACGCCGACCTGGTGGTCTTCGGCCCGGCGACGGTGTCGGAATGCCGGGCCGGGCGATCCGCCGCGGCTCGGCTGCGGGCTGAAGCGAGCGTGTCATAATTCGCCGATATGCGGCGACTCTGGCCCGTTTCTCTGGTCGTGCTGGCCTTCTTCCTCCATCAGGACATCTGGTACTGGCGGGCGGCGACACCGTTGCTCTTCGGGGCACTTCCGCCGGGCCTCTGGTACCACGCGATCTACGCGTTCGGCTGTGCAGGTCTGATGTGGTATCTCACGCGTGTCATCTGGCCCGCGCATCTTGATTCCGACTGACCCATCGTGCTGCCGACCGTCATCGTATTCGCCTACCTCGCGGTGGTGCTGTACATCGGCATCTTCGCGTTCCGGCATCGCGGGGCGCACGAAGGCGTCGAGCAGTACTTCCTCGCCGGCCGTGCGGTGGGACCCTACGTCTTTCTGACCTCGCTCTTTGGCACGCACATGACGGCATTTGCCGTCCTGGGCTCGTCGGGCCACGCGTTTGCCAACGGGATCGTCACCTTCGGCCTGATGGCCACGGCGGCCGGGCTCATCACACCGCTCTTCCTGCTGGTCGCGGGCACGCGCATCTGGGCCCTCGGCCGCCGCCACGGCTTCATCACACCGGTGCAGATGTTCCGCGATCGCTGGGAGTGCTCGCACATCGGCACGGTGATCTTCGTCGTTCAGGCAGCACTGCTGGTTCCTTACATCGTCATCGGCGTGATGGGCGGAGGCACGGCGCTTGGCGCGATTAGCCAGGGCGCGATTCCGTATTGGGTGGGCTGCGCGGTGGTCGCGCTGGTCGTGATGAACTACGTGTGTTTCGGCGGGATGAAGGGCACGGCGCTGGTCAACGCCGTGCAGACGACGATGTTCCTGCTGGTCGGCACTGCGGCATTTGTGGCGATTGGGTACGGCATGGGCGGGTTCAGCAACACGATTGCCGAGATGCTGGCGACTCCGTCGCAGGCCACGCTGCTGACGAGGGAGCATGTCTCGCCTCTCTACTTTTTCAGCTACATGTTCATCCCGTTTTCCGCGATTGCGTTCCCGCACATCGGGATTTTCTGCCTGACCGCCCGGCGGCTGTCGCACTTCAAACACACGGCCATCGCGTATCCGCTCTGCCTCATGGCCATCTGGCTGCCCAGCACGATTCTCGGGGTCGTCGCCAATCGCGCGACAGAGGTCCCTGCCATCGAGCGCAAGATCGAGGCGCGCCAGCTGCTTGCGACGCCAGGCGCGTCACTGGCGCCGGAGGAACGGTCGGCGCTCCGCCGGCAGGCCGATGGCGAAGACGTCGTCATACAGATGCTGCACCACTACGCGCCTGTCTGGCTGGCGGGCCTGCTCGGCGCGGGAATCATGGCCGCCGTGATGTCCAGCGACTCGCAGATTCTTGCGCTCTCGACGATGTTCACCGAGGACGTGTTCGCGCACTACGGCGGCAGGCGGCGGTTCGGCGAGAAAGCGCAGGTGAAGCTGGGACGTGCGTTCGTTGTCCTCGTGACCCTTGTGTCGTTTGCGATCGCCCTCTGGGCGCCTGCCAACATCTTTTCTCTGGCAACGCAGTACGGGTTCTCGGGTTACGCGGCGCTCTCGCCGATGGTGTTTGCCGCGCTCTTCTGGAGACGCAGCACCAAGTGGGGGGCGCTGGCGGTGACGCTGTGGGCCGCCGGCGCGGTCGCCGCGACGGCGGGGTTTCAAGCCGTCGTCCCGGCGCCGCCTCCAGGTCAGAGCGTGGCCATAGTGGCCGTCGGGGGCATGGAACTCATCTCGCGCACAGGCACGGGCACGGCGGTCCTTGGCTATGCGCCGGTGATGCCGATGGTCTTCGTCTCGGCGGCGCTGATGTGGATCGTGTCGGTCCTGACGCGTCCGCCGTCTGAGGCTACGATCGCGCGCTACGATGTGTGAGGGGCATCACATGGCACCGACGATTTCGCGGCGAGAGCTGATGCGGACTGCGGCGCGGGGAACGGTGGCGATGTCGGCGCTGTCGTACGGTCGCATCCTTGGCGCGAACGAGCGCATTCAGATTGGCCAGCTCGGCTGCGGCAACCGCGCTGTCGGCCATCGGAGGATGTTGAAGCTGTCCTCGCGCGTGGATCCGGCTTTCGACCTGCGCAGTGTCTGCGATCTCTGGTCGGTGAACCGCGAGAAGGCGGCCGAGGACGTGCGGAGCATGTTTGGCGCCAGGCCGAAGACGTTCAAGTATTCCGAGGAGATGCTGGCCGACGCCGAGCTCGACGCCGTGATGATCGGCACCGGCGATCACCAGCACGCGCGGCTGCTGGCCGATGTCGTGCGCGCCGGAAAGGACTGCTACTGCGAAAAGCCAATGGCCAACACGCTCGAAGACGCGAAGCTCGCGCGAGACGTGGTAAAGGCCGGCAACCAGGTCGTGCAGATGGGATCTCAGTGGCTGAGCGACCCGTATCAGCACAAGGTCCGTGAAATGATCCGCGAGGGTCGGCTTGGAAAGGTCGTATCGATCAGCCAGAGCTGGAACTTCAACGGTCCGCGCTGGCACGTGCCAAACGACGATCGGATTGCGGCCATTCGCGAGGAGGACACAGACTGGGATCGCTGGCTGCTGGGGCGTCGGAAACGGCCATTCGATCCGAGAGCCTATTTCGAGTTCCGGATCTTCAGGGACTTCTCGGGCGGCATCACGGATCAGTGGTACAGCCACGGCGCCGGCCTGGCGCACTTCTACCTCGACACCTTCATCCCCGACGACACCGTCGCCAGCGGCGGCATCTTTGCCTGGCATGACGTTCGCGAGAACCCGGACACCTTCCAGTGCATGTCCACGTTCACCGGCAAACAGGTGCTCTACAGCTACGGCACGACGTTTGGCAGCGCCTACGGCGACCACACGATCATCCGCGGCACGAAGGGCACGCTCTACTCGCCCGGCGGCGAAGGCAGCCCGCAATTTTGGTTCACTCCTGAAACCCAGAGCGGCTGGCGCTCGAATGTCGTCTTCGACCTGCAATCGGGGCCGGTCAAGCCCCAGCTCGTCACGATCGACGACAGGACCGATCCGCCGCCCATCCAGCAAGACGACGACCTGCAGTACCACACCGACAACTGGCTGCAGTGCATGCGCAGCCGTTCAACCCCCAACGGCAGCATCCAGACGGGCTTTGCACACGCGGTGGCGGTCGTGATGGCGACGAGAAGCTATCGCGAAGGCAGGAAGATGCGGTGGAACAGGGAGAGTGAGGACATAGAAGCGGTGTAGGCCGTCACTTCTTGTCCGGCGTGTGGTACCACGCGCGGCCGCTGCGCGTCATCAGCTCGTCGGCTTCCTTCGGCCCCCACGAACCGGCGGCGTAGTTCGGAAAATCCCGCGGCGGCAGCGCCTTCCACACGTCGAGGATCGGCGCGACCACGGCCCACCCGGCCTCCACCATGTCGGAACGCTGGAAGAGCGTGGCGTCGCCAGCCATGCAGTCGTAGAGAAGCCGCTCGTACCCGGTGCTGGGGCGCTCGCCGAAGTAGTCCTTGTACGCAAAGCGCATGTCCACGGCGCCGAGCCGCAGCTGAGGGCCGGGAATCTTCGCGCCGAAGCTGAGCGAGATCGCCTCGTCGGGCTGGATGTGGATCACCAGGCGGTTCGGCTGCAGGTGCTCCACCGGCGTGTCGCGGAACAACATCAGCGGCGGCTGGCGGAACTGGATGCTGATGTGCGTCTCGCGCCGCTTCATGCTCTTGCCGGTGCGCAGGAAGAACGGCACGTCGGCCCATCGCCAGTTGTCCAGGTACACCTTGAGCGCGACAAACGTCTCTGTCGTCGACGAGGGCGGCACGTTGGTCTCGCTGCGGTACGCATCGCGGTGGACGCCCTTGACGGAGCCCTCGCCGTACTGGCCCCGCACGGATCGCCGGAGCACTTCTTCTGGCGTGTACGGCGCAATGGCGCGCAGCACCTTGGTCTGCTCGTCGCGGACCGCGTTGGCGTCAAACGACGTCGGCGGCTCCATCGCGGTCAGGGAGATGAGCTGGAACAGGTGATTCGGCACCATGTCGCGAAGGGCGCCCGACTCGTCGTAGTAGCCGCCGCGCAGCTCGACGCCCACTTCCTCCGACGCCGTGATCTGCACGTGGTCGATGTACCGGCGGTTCCACACCGGCTCGAAGATCCCGTTGCCGAACCGGAACGCCATGATGTTCTGTACGGTTTCCTTGCCCAGGTAGTGATCGATGCGGTACGTCTGCCGCTCGCCGATCACCTTCGCCAGCTGCTGGTTCAGGTCGCGCGCCGACTCGAGGTCGCGCCCGAACGGCTTCTCGATGACGACGCGGCGCCAGCGCCCGCCGGTCTCGGCGGCAAGGCCGACGTCGCCGAGATTCTGGACGACGGCCCCGAATAGGGTCGGCGCCGTCGCGAGGTAGTAGAGATGGTTGCCGTCTGTCTTGTAGTGCTCGTCGAGCTCGGACGTCTTGGCCGCAAGACGGTCGTACATCTCGCGCTGGCTGATATCGCCTGAGAGGTAGTGCACGCGTTGGAGCAGCCAGTCCCGGCAATCGGGGTCCTCGGGCTCCTCGCAGGCCTGGATGTCGTCGTCAACGCGCTGCCGCAGTTCCTCGTCGGACAGTGGCTGACGGGCCACGCCCAGCACGGCGAAAGCGTCCGGGAGAAGGCCGCTTCGGCGCAGGTTGAAGAGCGCCGGTATGAGCTTGCGCTTGGTGAGGTCGCCCGACGCCCCGAAGATGACCATCAGGCAGGGCGGCACGACCGGCGGCCGCGGACTCTCCTCGGGCGGACCCTGAACTGGCGCGTGACGAGGCAGGCCGTCGCGTTCTTCCAGATGCACGTCCTGACTGTAACAGACCGGCCGCTCGAGTCGTAAGGTTACAATCCACACCCATGTCCCAACGGTTGACGACGACACAGTGGCTCATCTGCGCGATTGCCGCCATCGGCTTCGCGTTCGACATCTACGAGCTGCTGATGTTGCCGCTCATCATCAAACCGGCTATCGCCGCGCTCAGCGCTCCGATCGTCGACGAGCTGGTGCGCGGGGGGACGGCCCGGCCCGACGCGATGGCATTGTGGGTGCCTGGCGGCCCTCGCTACGTGGAGTGGGCGCGCACGCTGTTTTTCATGCCCGCGATCGCCGGCGGCGTGTTCGGCCTGCTGGGCGGGTATCTCACCGATCGCCTGGGACGCCGGCGGGTGTTGACCTTCAGCATCCTGCTGTACGCGTTTGCGGCCTGCGCCGCCGGGTTTGCGACCACGCTGCCGCAGCTGCTCCTGTTTCGCTGCCTGGTCTTCATCGGCGTCTGCGTGGAGTTTGTCGCCGCGGTGGCGTGGCTGGCGGAACTCTTCCCCGACCACAAACAACGTGAGCGGGTGCTGGGCTACACGCAGGCCTTCTCGTCGTTCGGAGGGCTGCTGGTCGCCAGCGCCAACGTGATGGCCGCGCAACTGGCCGCCAGCCTGCCCGCCATTCACGGCGGACACGAGGCATGGCGCTACACGCTCATCTCCGGCATCATCCCGGCCATCCCGCTGATCGTCATCCGGCCGCTGTTGCCCGAATCACCTGAGTGGGAGCGCAAACGGAAAGCCGGGCAGCTGAAGCGGCCCAGCATCGCGGAGCTCTTCAGCCCGGAGCTGGCCCGCACGACGATCATCACGACGCTGGTCTTTGCGGGCAGCTACGGCATCGCGTTTGGCGCGATCCAGCAGCTGCCGCAGATCCTCGGCGCGCCGAACCGGGGGCACGTCGCCGTGCTCGCAGAGTCCAAGGCGGCCCGGGATCAGGCGGTCGCTGCTGCCCAGGCCGCAGGGCAGCCGGCGCCGCCAGAGCCGCGTCTCCGGCAGATTGCCGGCAACGCCTCCGATCAGGCAGTGGCGCGCGTGAGCTTCTGGCAGGAGATGGGCGGCCTGGCGGGCCGCTTCGTCCTCGCGATGCTCGCCGTCGCGATCGTGAGCCGGCGCAGCCTGCTCCGCATCTTCCAGATCCCGGCGTTGATCCTGGTGCCGCTGTTTTTCTGGTGGGTCGCAGGATCGCTCGGCGATGCGTCGACGCTGACGTGGATCAAGGTCGGGATTTTCGTCGCCGGGTTCTTCACGGTCGCGCAGTTCAGTTTCTGGGGCAACTACATCCCGATGGTGTTTCCCCTCCACCTGCGCGGGACCGGCGAGAGCTTCGCGGCCAACATCGGCGGCCGTGTCATTGGGACGGCGGCCGCGTGGTTCACCATCACGCTGTCGGAATCGCGCCCTCCAGATCCAGCCAAGATGGCCGTCGTCGGCGCTATGGTGGCCGGCGCCTACGCACTGGTCGGCGCGGCGCTGACGCAGTGGCTGCCAGAACCAAAGGGGACGGCGGACTAGGTCATGCTCACTGCTCTCTCTGGCGCCATCGTGCTTGCGGTTCTCAGCACGTTCTATGACTTTGTGTGGGCGCATTTCGAGGTACGCCACAAAGCGATCAATGGGGTCGTGCACGGCATGACGCTGCTGTCAGTGGCAGGGTTAGTCCTGGCGTGGCCGGTACGGCGGTGGCTCGGTGGATTGCTGGGCGGCGCGCTTACCGGCTTGATCGGCGCCGCTTCGTTCTATGCCGCTTACCCGATACTCGGCTATCTCAACGCGCTGGTCGCGGCGTGGATGGTGATGTGGATCGCGTTCAGTACTCTCGCAACGCAGTTGCGGCGCGAACGCGTCGGAACAGTCACAGGGATCCGGGGGCTTGCAGCGGCCGTTCTGTCGGGTGTCGCGTTCTACCTCGTGTCTGGCATGTGGACCGACCACAGCGCGCCCAACTACCTCAGGAATTTCGCCTCCTGGACGTTTGCCTTCTTTCCGGGCTTCGCGGCTTTGCTGTGGAGGCGCCCGAACTGAAGTTCGGGCCTACGTACTAATCGAAGTTCGGGCCTACGTACTGATCAACGCCTCGATCTGCTTCAGATGATTGATGTCGTGGCCCGCGTAGAGCTGGATCAGGTGCGTGATGGTCTCCGGACCTCGCTCGGCGTGCAGGCCGTGATGCGCGTGTCGTGAGGGGTCCACGCGAGCGAGCAGGGACAGCAGGCTCGTCCGCGCGGCCGTGAATGTCTGCAGCGATTCGGTGGGGTCTATCTCTCGGTAATTGAACGCCGATGCCCAGGCGTCCTGATCGAAGGCCTGCAGCGGTATGCCGTTGCTGGCCAGGATCGAGCGCACCCGCCAGGCGGCGACCAGTTCGGCATCAGCCAGATGCGCGAGCACCTCGGCCGCCGACCAGCGTCCGGGGGCCGGGCGCCGGAGCCATTTCTCCTTCGACGACGCGACGAGCAGCGCCTTCAACCGACCGGCAGTCTCGCCAAGCACTTTCAAGCCGTTCTGGCCTTCGGAGTTGCTGAGAATCCTCGCGACGTATTCCTGTGCGGTTTCCGCCATGGGACTCATGGTCCCATCGAACCGCCTTGACCGGTACAATCAGATTGCAATGAGGTTGATCGGTACAGTTTTGCCGGGGTGGGCGCTGGCGGCACAGATCGTCTTCCAGCCCACGCTGTCGTCCCCCTCTTTAGGCGGACGTCTGGCCGGCTCCGTGCTGATGTCAGAGGTACCCCTTACCGAGCTGGATTTTCCCAGGCATCTATCGTCGTCGGATCGCGACAGCCTGGCTGCATACGTGGAACGCTGGAACGCGTTCAAGACGCGTCAGGCAGCCATCGGAGGAAGCCTCGAGACCTGGAACCGCCGCGAGCGGCTCGAACGAGAGATTGTGGCGGCTGTCGAACGCCCGGGGATCGAACAGGTGGCACACGCAATTGCGTGGAGCCAGGGGCCCTATGGCGTGACGACCGATGTCCTGCAGGAGGCCACCTGGGCCGAAGGTCTTCTACGCGATAGCGCCAACGCGTCCGCCGCGCCCTATTTGTACGCGTTTCTGGCCTCGCGATACCGGATGCAGTTCGAGCGGGCCGACGACGATCGGCCCGCTCTGGAACGGCTGGCGAAGAAATACAAGACGATGCTGGAGCGCGTGCGTAATACCGGCGACCCGCTCTTTGTCATGCTCGCCGACGACCTGGACGGCCGGGAACGCCTGTCTCCCGGAGCCACACGTCACCCGCGACAGTACCTGCCCGACACTTGATGCGCCCGCTAGGGCTCAGTTTGGGCGCTACTTCAGCGCGGCCTCGATTGCCGCACGCAACTCCGGTGCATCCGGCTTCACAGCGCTCGGGTAGAAGCCGATCACCTTGCCGTCCTTGCCGATCAGGTACTTGCTGAAGTTCCACTTCGGCAGGTTGCCCGTCTGGCCGAGCCAGGCGTAAATCGGCGACTGGTCGGCGCCTGCCTTGGTCACGACCTTCGAGAAGAGTGGAAAGGTCACGCCGTAGTTGAGCTCGCAGAACGACTTGATCTCCTCGGCGGTACCGGGCTCCTGACCGCCGAAGTCGTTGCTGGGGAAGCCGAGGATGACAAACCCCTTTGGCGCAAGCTCCGTGTACAGCGCCTGCAGGCCCTTGTATTGCGGCGTGTACCCGCACTTGCTCGCGACGTTCACGACGAGCGTGACCTTGCCGGCATACTCCTTCAGCTCGGCGGGCTTACCCGCCAGCGTCGTCGCCTTCATGTCGTAGAACGACTCGGCCGTCGGCGCGGTCGCCTCCGTCACCGTCGCGCCCACCAGCGCGAGGCCCGCCAGAACTATCGTGGTCGTCGTCATCATCGCCCACCATCCCGTGAATTTCGTACTTCCGCATTTCGCACGTCGCACTACCCGAAGCAAACCAGCCGTCCGTCCTGCGATCCGATCACGATCCGGCCGTTTGCGAGTGCCGGCGACGCAGACAGCGGCCCCGCCATATCGTACTCCCACAGCTTGGCGCCGGTGGCCAGTTCGAAGACGTAGAAGTGGCCGTCTCCCGATCCGACGTAGACTCTGGAGCCCGACACCGCCGGCGACGACTCGACGCGCGCACGCGTCGTGTAGGTCCAGACTGCCTTGCCAGACGCCGCGTCGATGGCGTGGATCATCTTGTCACGCCCGCCGACGATGACCTTGCCAGAGGCGACCGCCGCCGACGAGTAGAAGGGAAACTCACGTTCGGGATGCTTGTAGCGCCACCTGAAGCGGTGCGTCTTGAGGTCGAGCGCGAGCACCTCGTTGTCGAACGTGCCGAAATAGGCGGTGCCGGCGTCGAGGGCGACCGACGCGCCGGTATAGGCGCCGATTGGCGCCTCGAAGACGATCTTGCCGTCGGAAGCCCGAACGGCCCTGAACACTTCGTCGCAGCCGGCGAAGTAGGCGATGCCTTCCTGCACCGCAGGCGTGCCGTGCACGTAGTTGTTCGTCTTCACGACCCAGCGCTGCTTGCCGTCGGCCAGCCCGAGACCGTAGAGCATGCCGTCATAGGAGCCAATCAGCACGACGTCTCCCACTACGGTCGGCGACGACTTGACCTCGCTCTTCGTCTTGAACGTCCACGCGGCCTTGCCGTCGGCGACGTTGACGGCATGGACGACGCCGCCCAGGTCGCCGACGATCACCTTGCCGCCTGCAATCGCGGGCGACGACTCACCGAAGCCGAGCTCGACCTTGTACTTCCACTTCACCTGTCCCTTGTCGAGCCCGAGCGCGACCAGCTCGCCGGATGCCACGGTGACGAACACGGTGCCGTCGACGATCGCAGCCGACGATTCGATCGCGTCGCCGGCCTCGTAGGTCCACTGCACCTTCAGCGACTGCGGCATCTGCGCGGCGCTGACGCCGGTGAGCGGCGCCGATCCGCGGAACTGCGGCCAGGCCGTCGCCGGCGCCTGCGCCGACACGATGCCGCATGTGGCAAGGACTGCGAACGCCAGCGACGCGGTGCGAATCATCATTCGTGTCACCTGCAACCTGCAATCTGCAATTCAGTAGGCCGCCGCGTAGATCTCCAACGCGCCGGCGACGTCGAACTTCCGCGGATTGAACGCCCCGGTCCACTGCTCCGCCGCTTCCGTCGCCAGGTCCGGCAGGTCACGTTCCGGGACGCCGACGGCCGAAAGACCGCCTGGGAACCCTCCGGCCGCGATCAGATCTTCGATTCGCGCCGCGAGCAACTCGGGCCTGCGCGTCTCGCCGCGCACGCCGGCCAGCTCCGCGTATCTGTCGCCCGCCACCCTGCTGTTCCACCGTACCACGTGCGGCAGCAGCATCGAGATTGCGACGCCGTGCACCGTGCCATAGCGCCTGGTCAACGGGTTGGCGCAGGCATGCGTCGCGCCCAGCATCGACTGCTCGATCGCCAGCCCTCCGAAGTAAGCGCCAAGCTGCATCGCGCCACGCGCCTCGATGTCCTCCGGCGCGGTCATCACACGCACGAAGCCGCCGCTCAACAGGCGCCAGGCTTCGCGGGCGAACACATCAGACAAAGGCGAACGCCGCGTCGTCACCCACGTCTCTACGGCGTGCGAGACGGCGTCGATGCCGGCAGCCGCGGTGACCGCCGCTGGCGCCGTCACGGTCAGCTCGGGATCGAGCAGCGCGATCCGGAATGCGGCGCCCGGCGCGCCGCAGGCCATCTTTGTGTGCGTGTCGGCGTCCGAGAGCACCGCGTACGACTGCGCCTCGCTGCCCGTCCCCGCGGTCGTCGGCACGCCGAGCATTGGCAGCATCGGCCGGCTGGCCTTGCCGTATCCCTTGTAGTCGGCGGCCGTGCCGCCGTTGGTCAGGACGAAGTTGATGCCCTTGGCGCAGTCGAGCGAACTGCCGCCACCGACAGCGACGATGACATCGACGCCGTGGGGCGCGGCGACGTCGCGTCCGCGCGCGACCATCGCCGAATCGGGGTTCTCGCCGAAGTCGTCGAACTCCCAGACGGCCACGCCGGCGGTCTCGAGCAGCCCGCGTACGCGCGAGGTCAGGCCGGTCGCCACGATGCCCGAGTCGGCGACGAGCAGCGCGCGTGTCCCCAGCTCGGCTGCCAGCGTGCCAGCCCTGGCGACTTCACCGGCCCCGAAGACAACGCGCGTCCGCGCGTGAAACTCGAATGGCTGCATCGTGATCTCAGCGCCCGGTGGCGGAACTAGAGTTCCGCCCTACGTACCTACGTACGCTCGTCTCGGCGTCACCGACGGTACGCGGCCGGAACTTCCGTTCCGGCGTTCCAACTACCCGATTGCAAACACGTGCGACCGCCCACGGATGATGAGCATGCCCCCGGCTGCGGCGGGCGTGGCCATCAGCGCCTCGTTCATGTCATTGCGCGCGACTATCTCGAACGTCTTGCCCGCTTTCACGACGAACACATCCCCGTCCTCGCTGGCCATATAGACGTAACCGCCCGCCCCGATTGGCGACGCGCTGAATCCAAGCGGCGTCTCGTCCAGCCGCTGCTGGTACAGGCGCGCACCGGTGGCGACGTCGTACGCCGCGAGGACCCCGTTGTCGGCCAGCACGTACAGCACGTCGCCGTAGACGAGCGGTGTCGGCACGTAGGGCGAGCCGCGCTCCAAGCGCCACGAGAAGCTCGATGCGGCTGCCGGATCGACCGCACCCGTCTGCTGCGGCTTGATCGCGTACATCGGTCTCGAACCGCGCGGGTAGCCGCCGGTGACGATCGCCATGCCGGGCCCGGCCACCGGCGAGGGCACCTTCACCTGCGTCTCCGCGTCCGGCAGCCGCCACAGCTCGCGCCCGGTCATGGGATCGTAGCCACGGACGAACTTCGACGCATTGACGATCAGCTCGGAACGTCCGTTCGTCGTCATTACCAGCGGCGTCGCCCACGAGGGGAACTCGTCGCGCTCGACCTTCCAGACCTGCTCGCCGGATTTCAACTCGTAGGCGGCGAGAAACGAGTCGCGCTGCCGATCGTTCTGCACGATGACCAGCGGGCCGTGAATGACCGGTGAGCTGGCCGGGCCCCACTGGATGCCCTCGTCGCCAACCAGGCCCGTGTTCATGACGCCGAGGTCCTGCTTCCACAGCAGTTGCCCGGAAACGTCGTAGCAGTAGAGACCTTCGGACCCGAACAGCGCCACCACGTACACACCGTCGGTGGCCGGCGTCGCCGACGCATGGCTGGCCTTGAGGTGGCGCTTGACTCTCGGGACGCCCTCGAATGCCGCCCGCTCCCACAGCAATTTGCCCGTGGCCTTGTCCAGCGCCAGGACCTTCCACGTCTGCCGCCCATCGTCGGCAGCCATGCTGATGCCGGCGTGCCGCACGTCGAGCTGCGGGTTCGGTGCCTGGCTGATCGCGGTCGTCAGGAACACGCGATCGCCCCAGACGATGGGGCTGGAATGGCCGAGGCCTTGAATCTCCGTTGTCCACACCACGCGGGTCTTCGACTGAAGATTCCACGTCGTGGGAACCGCCATGTCCGCGACGCCGGCGGTGGCCGCACCGCGAAACTGCGGCCACTGCTGGGCAGACAGAATCGCAGACAGGAAAACGGAAAGCAGGACCGCCATCAGGAGACGCCAACAAACACGATGGTCACGAGGGGAAACACGAAGACCACGACGGGCTTCCGTTTCTGGTCATCGTGACCTTCGCGACCTTCGTGATCTTCGTGATTGGGGCTACTGAGCCGTAGGCGTCGACGAGGCTCCCTCTGCCAGCGCGTAGAGCATGTTGCGGTTGCTGATGAACAACATGCCGTTGGCCGGGACCGGCGTCGAGTACACGCTGCTGCCCATGTTCAGCTCGCTCAGGATCTTCAGCTCCTTGCCCGCCTGCATCACGACGACGTCGCCGTCTTCATCGCCGATGTAGATCTTGCCGTCGATGAACATCGGCGAGCCCCACATGGCGGCGAACATGTCGTGCGTCCAGTAGGGCTTGCCCGTCTTGGCGTCGAGCGCGTGGACGAACCCGCTGAAGTCGGCCATGTAGACGATGCCGTCGTGAACGGCGGCCGTTGAAATCGATCGGCGGATCTTGTCGAAATGCCAGATCCGGCCGGTTTCGGTGATGTCGCCGCGCTTGGTGGCGTCAATCGCGTACGCGTGCGCGACACCTTCGCCGTGTTCCGGATCCTGGCCGTTGGCGATATAGACGACGTTGTCGACGATGACCGGCGTGCTGATGATCTCGTTGCGCGTCTTCGGCCAGACCGAGTCCTTCGGGTTGAGGTCGAACTCCCACAGCTTTTTGCCGGTCGCCGCCTCGTACGCGCGCGTCCAGCCGTCGCCCTGGCCGTGAACGACCATGTCCACGCCCCCGACCGTGCCCACGGTGGGCGTGGACCACTGGCCGTGCAGGATCTTGTCGCCCGGCGATCCGTCCTCCCACGCCACCTTGCCCGTGCCCTTGTTGACCGCGATGATGGCCGGAGCGCGAGGCGACGGGATGTTGACGTGGCTTTCGTCCTGGCCGTTGGACGTGCTGACGAAGATCAAATCGCCCCAGACGACGGGCGAGGAGTTGGCGAGGTTGTGCGGAAACGTGCCGACCTCTTCGATCATGTCCAGCTTCCACACGACGTCGGCGTCTGTCTGGCCGGTCAGCTTCTCGTCGGTGACCGGGCCGTCGTTCTCGCCGTTGTCGCGGAAGCCCTGAAGGTCCACGCACATGAGCTCGGCGCGGTTGCTGACGTAGTACGCGCGGTCGCCGATGATCAGCGGGGAACTGGCCACTCCCTGGAACGGCCAGTCGTTGACGCGGCCCGCCGACAGCTTCTCGTGCGTGGCCTGCCACAGGAACTCGCCGTCGGATTCCCGGAAGGCCATCACGACGCCACGGTCACCGGGCTGCTTGGGATCGCGGACCAGCTCGTTGTTGGTGCCGACCAGCACGACCCCGCCGCCGACCACCGGGTTGCCATAGGTTTGCGAGCCCAGCTTGGCCACCCATTTCACGTTCTTGCCGGTCTTGACGTCCCACGTCGTCGGCAGGCCCTTCATGAGCGAGACCATGTTGCGCTCGGGGGAGCCACCCCACATCGGCCAGTCGCCCGAGGGCGGGTTGGTGGCCGTGCGGACGCCGGTGGCGAGCAGGGTCGCGCCGATTGCGACGCCCAGCCAGATCTTGAGTCGTGCTCTCATTTGTTCGCGCCCACTTTCACGTTGTCCATGTAGATTTCATTGGCCGGATCGAAATACAGGCCCGGCGCGCCCTCTCGATGTCCGATGGCGTCCTTCTTCTCGATGGTCCAGGCGGCCGGCTCGGCCTCACCGCGCGGCCACACCTTGCCGCGCGCGATGGTGACGCCGCCAGCCTCGTTTTGCACCTGAAGTTTCATCCGGTACCAGGTGTCAGGCTTCCACGCAAACGCCACGGTCGCCGAGCGGCCGGGCACGGCCTGCCAGGGCTGCAGTTCAATCTTCTGGCTGTTGCCAAACAGCACCAGCCCGTAGCGCTGCGCGATCACGCCGACGTCGCTCAGCGTACGCCGCTTCTCGGTCACGCGCACGTCGGCCTCGACGGTGTAGTTGGACCAGGTCGAAGGGCCCATGAACACGCGCGTGCGCCGCTGCGGGGTCGCGTCGGGCACGCGGGTAAGGCCCTTGCTGCCGTCGAACTCGCGCACGAACACCTTGCCAGTCGTGTTGGTCCAGTGCTTCGGCGGCGCCTCGCCGGTCCAGGTATCGAAGTCGAAGCTCCACGGCAGCGGCGGCACGACGCGGACGCGCGCCTGTCCTGTGACGCCGCCCACGGTGGCCTTGATGTAGCCGCCCTCTGACTCGGCCGACGCCGTGTAGACGCCATCGGCGACGGCGCCGCCCAGCTGATCGAGCGCCCAGGTGGCCTTGTCTTCACGGATGAAGTTGCCCTTGGCGTCGAAGAGGCGCGCCTTGAAGGTCGCCTTCTCGCCGGGGCTCAGCAACACTTCGAAGGGGTATACCTGCACCAGCGCGGGCGCCTCGGTGCTGGGCGTCACCGCCGCAGGCTTTGCAAGGGTCGCTGGCTTCGACCTGGGGGCGTTCTTCCCGATCGCGTAGGTCGCCTCGGCAGTAGTCAGAAACACGCGTCCGCCCGACACGGCCGGTGAGCCGTACACCGGCTCGGGCGTCTCCTGGCTGCCCAGCCAGTCTTCGTCGAGCACCTCGACGCCGCTCGCCGATGGCTTCAGGATGAAGAACTTGCCGTTCTCCGTTCCGATGTACAACTTGCCATCGGCGAGGACCGGAGAGCTCTTCTGGACGGTGCCGAGAATCTTCTCCCACGCCTTGCGCCCGTCCTTCAAATCGAACGCTCCCAGAATCGCGCCGTTGTCCACCACGTAAAGCCGCTCGCCGTCGGTGACAGGCGAGGCGAAGCCGCCCTGGAAGCCGTGGTTGAACCATTGCGTGTTCTTGTCGCGCACCAGCGTGCCCGTGCTGCCGACGTCGAGCGCCGCGAGCATTCCCATCTCGGACGTGTCGAGGTTTTCCTCGCTGTGGGTGATGTAGGCCGTTTGGCCGTTGAGCACCGCCCCTGTGAGGATCGCGCGTTTGCTGACTTCGAACTCCCACACCTGCTCGCCGGTGTTGACCTTGAGGGCGTGGAACGTGCCGTCGGTGCCGCCGACGATCAGCAACTTCATGCCGTTGACGGTCGTGATGATGCCTGGCGACATGTTGGTGTCGTAGTGCCGCTTCTGTGGCGAGCTGACCCAGACGGTCGCGCCCGTGGCCTTGTCGAACGCGAACCAGCGATTGCCGCCGCGGCCGAGGTCGCCCCAGCCGACGCACAGCGCGTTGACGATCACCAGGTTGCCTTCGACGATCGGCGAGACTGTACGGCCGCCGTGCGTGCTGACAAGGCCGTAATCCTCGCTCAGCGAGCGGTGCCACTGCGGCTTTCCAGATGGCGTGGTCGCGGCGAGAAGGCCGCCGACGCCGAAGGTGTAGATGATGCCGGTGCCGGGATCGACCGAGGGCGCGGCCCAGGCCGAGCGGTGCCCGGGCACGTCGGAGTGAAACACGTTGAACCGCTGCTCCCACACCGGCTTGCCCGTATTGGCGTCGAGCGCGACGAGCCGTTCCTGCACGCTGTCGCCGGTGCCCACGACCGTGTTGAGGTACACGCGGTCGCCGAAGACGACCGGTCCCGAGCGTCCGCCGTACGGCGCCTTCCATGCCAGGTTCTCGCCTGCCGGCGACCAGGCGGCGGGCAGGTTCTTCTCGGTCGAGGTGCCGTCGCGCGTGGCTCCGCGCCATTCCGGCCAGTCGGCCAGGACGCCGTGCCCGCTCAAGAGCACAGCCGTCACACAACTCGTCACCGCCAAACGCGTAGGTTTCATGGAGTCTCGGTGGGAGATGCCGCTATGATCGGCCCGACTCTGTACGGTACGCGCGGGCTCCAAGCCAGTCAAGCCAGCGCCTCATGAACGAGAACCCTGTACCTTATGACGCGTCAGCTCGGAATTCTGCTTACCGCTGTAGTGGTTACCACCGCGACGGCCACGCTGCCGGCGGCCAATTGGCCGCAGTGGCGCGGCCCTGACGGACAGGGTATCTCCGACGAGAAGAACCTGCCAGGGGAATGGGCCCCCACGCGCAACGTCGCCTGGAAGACAGCTCTTCCGGGCTACGGGCAGTCGCAGCCCATCGTGTGGGGCTCGCGCATCTACCTGACGGCCGACGTCGAGGGGGGCCCGGCGCCGGCCGACCACAAGGCGCCTGTGCACATGATGGAAGGCCAGCCCTGGGTGCACCCCGACAGCGTCGGCATCGACAAGCTCCACACGATGAAGGTGCTGGCGCTGGACCTGGCATCGGGCGCCGTGCTGTGGGAGAAAACGGCCTACGACGGCCCCGTGTTCGACCATCGCCACCGGCGCGGCAGCTACGCCTCTCCGACCATGGTCACCGATGGCGCGATGGTGGTGGCCTACTTCGGGCCCGAAGGCCTGTACGGCTACGACGTCGACGGCAACCTGAAATGGAAGGCCGACGTGGGCAAGTTCCCGCTGCTGGGCCTGGGAACGGGCACCTCGCCGGTGCTGTTCGAGAACCTGGTGATCATCCAGCGCGACGAGAACGAGGGCAAACAGTCGCTGCTGCTGGCCTACGACATCAAGACCGGCAAGCAAGTGTGGCAGGCGCCGAGGACGGTCGAGGCCAGCTGGTCGACACCGGTCCTGGTGACCTCCGGCGGCCGGACCGAGCTCGTCACCAACGGCAACCAGTTGATTGTCAGCTACGACCCGAAGACGGGCAAGGAGCTGTGGCGGACCAAGGGCGTGGAGAGCAACGCCATCCACACGCCCCTGGTCGGCCACGGGCTGGTCATCGTGACGGCGGGTTATCCGCTGAAGAAAGTGATCGCGATCCGTCCGGGAGGGTCGGGCGACATCACCGGAACGGACCGCATCGCCTGGCAGTACGACCGGGGCACCGGTTACGTCATCTCGCCGATTCTCTACGGCGACTACGTGTACCTGGTCAGCGACAAGGGCATCATCAGCTGCCTCGACGCGAAGACCGGCGAAGTGAAGTATGAGGGCGGCCGCGTGCCGGTGCCGGCGACCTTCATGGCCTCGCCGATCGCTGTTGACGGAAAGCTCCTGCTGACGAGCATCGACGGCGACACATACGTCATCAGGGCGGGCCCGGTGCACGAAGTCATCGCCACCAACTCCATCGGAGAACCCGCGGCCTCGACGCCCTCGATCTCACAAGGGCGCATCCTGGTGAGAGGCGCGAAGCACCTGTATTGCATCAAGAACGGCTGATGGGTTTGGCCGTCACAATCACGAAGGCACGATGACACGAAGGCACGATGAACAAGAGAAGCCTGTGTCATCTGAGTCAGCGGCGCTTTCGCGCTGACCGGCTGCCTGTTTTCGACTGACGAGGCGTCGTCTTCCTCACTCGCTTCGATTTGGCTTTGCGCTTCGGCCTGGCGGGAGCCTTGGGGTGGAGACGCTCGGGCAGCTCGGCGCTGCCCGCCTCGCGATTCCACTCCTCGAACGTCTCCGGCGAGATCTTGCCCTCGACCAATAGCTCGGCAAACTTTCTACGCTGCGCTTTGCTCTTGATAGGCATCGAGGTCCAGCCCTCAGACGACTTGGCCAATTCTTCAGACCTGTCCCGTCGTGCCTTCGCGCCTTCGCGCCTTCGTGATTGTAAACAGCCCTGAAGATCACCTTCGCGCCCAACTGGAACCGCCGCGGGCTCAATGCCGACAGAATCTGCCCGAACGTCGGCGACCCCATGAAGTTGTCCGGCTGATTGAAGTTGGTGTGGTTGAACAGGTTGAACGCTTCCAGCCTCAGCTGCAGCTTCGACTGGCCGCCGAGCGGCAGGCGCTTCATCAACGCCAGGTTCACGTTCTGATAGCCGGGCCCCTCGACGGTGTTGCGGCCGGAGTTGCCAAAGGTCCCGTAGGCGGGAAACGCAAACGCGCTCGGGTCGAACCAGCGCTCGGCGGTCGGGTCGGCCAGCGCGGGATCGCCCACGACGTTGGGCCGGTCGTTGTAGCCGAAGCCGAGATTGGCGCGACCCGTGTTGCTGTTGTCGATCTCCTGCAGCAGCGCCACGGTGAACGGCCGCCCGCTTTGCAGCGTCACGACGCCGCTGACCTGCCAGTCAGATAGCAGCACACCCATCGCGCCGTCGCGCGCGTCGTCGTATGGCACGTCCCATGCGAAGCCGAGCGAGAAACGATGCCGCACGTCGAAGCTGGAACGCCCGAACTCCGCCGCGAGGTCCAGGCTGTCCTGCGGGTAGTTCGGGTCGCCCGCGCTGGGGAAGAACCCTGACGCGTCATCTTCGGACTTGCCCAGCGTGTAGGCAGCAAGCAGCGAGACGCCCTTCGAGCTGCGCTGCTCGAACTTGAGCTGCAGGCTGTTGTACTCGGAGCGTCCCGCCGACTCGAGGATCGTGATGTCGCCGAAGAACGGATTCGGACGCAGGTTCGGCGACATGGTGCTCGGACGCGGCTGGTTGAGATCGCGCCCCGTGACGAGCGACGAGCCGCGCGACCCGACGTATGCGGCCTCGACGGTTCGCGTTGACCCGAGTTGCCGCTGGACGCCGACGCTGAAGTGCTGCAGGTAGGGCGTTTTCAGGTCTCGCTGAAACGTGAAGCCGGACTGCGGCGACGGAATCGGGTAGTTGGCCGGGAACGGGTCGTAGAGCGTGAGCGGCGGCAGGCCCTCCGCGGGGAAGAAGAGGTCGAGGTGGAAGTACGGGTCGCTGAAATACAGCCCTTCGGAGGGCGCCAGGGCCGACAGGTTGTAGTAGATGCCATATGCGCCGCGCACGACCGTTTGCGGCGTCGCCGACCACGCAAAGCCGAGGCGGGGGGCGAAGTCGTTGCGATCGGATTCGTACCCGGCGCGCGGCACGCCATTTGTGCCCACGGTGACGAGGCGGCCCGTCGACTGGTCGTAGATGGTCGCGCGGTCCTCGGCATCCACGGGAGGTGAAGTCAATTCGTACCGGATGCCCGCGGTGAGCGTCAGCGTGCTGGTCGCGCGCCACTGATCCTGGACGAAGAGGCCGACGTTCTCGGTGCGCAGACGCTGCGGGTTGTCGAGCGCCGCCGCGACCGTGAGCGTCGGCAGGCCCAGCAGCAGGTCCGCCAGCGCGTTGCCGGTGTACGCAAACGGAGTGAAGGCAAGCTGACCCCGGGCCTGAACGTCGCGGAACGCGTCCTGGCGCACGGTCCGCAGATCGAAGCCGCCCTTGACCAGGTGCGCCCCCGGGCTCCAGGTCATCGTGTCCACGAACTGGAACGCGTCGGTGATGCCCTTCTGGGGGTTGTTGTATTCCTGCCCCAGCGGCGAGTAGCCGGTGACCGTGATGAAGCTCAATCCCCAATCACGCGGGTCCGGCGACAGCTCCGGCAAGCCGACCTGGCGGTTGATGCTGATGCCCTGCCCTTCCTGGTTCACCTGATTGGCGACGCGGGTGTAGCCAAAGCGCGCTTCGTTCAGCAGTCGCGGCGTGATCACGCTGACGCCGGACGCCACGAGATTCTGCGCCCGCCGGTCGAGCGTGTTGCCATATCCGGGCAGCAGCGAGAACCCGGGCCCCGAAAGGGGTTCGAGGAGCGTGCGGTCTGTATAGCTGTAACGCGCCGACAAATCCAGCCGGCCGCCGGACGGCCGATCGATGCGGATGTCGAACTGGTCGTTCCGATCCTCGAGATTGGGCGAGGACACGAAGTTGGCCAGCGGCGAGTTGCGGTTCGGCAGAGGGTACAGCGCCGCGATCGCCTGCCCGACTGGGTTCTGGAAGAACGACGGCACCTGGTTGCCCGGAAACGGCTGTCCGCTGAAGATGGGCGGGGGCAGCACGCTGTTCGAGAAATCACCGGCGCGCTCGGCCGCCGTAGGCACGTTGGTCACCTGGGTGATGCCCTCGGTAGTGCGGGTGCCCTCGTAGTCGGCGAAGAAGAACAACCGATCGCGGCTGATGGGCCCGCCCACCGACCCGCCAAACTGGTTGCGGCGGTAGTCCGGGGCCGGCTCGTCGCGCGGCGCGAAGAAATTCCGCGCGTCGAGCGCTCCGTTGCGGAAGAAGCCGTAGCCGGTTCCGTGAAGGCTGTTGGTGCCCGACTTCAACACGACGTTCACCTGGCCGGCGCCGTATCTGCCGATCTCGGGTTCGTAGCTGCTGGTCAGGACTTCGAACTCGCGGATCGCGTCAACCGGCGGCCGCACGGCCGGCGAGTTCAGCTTTGGATCGACGTTGTCCACGCCGTCGAGAAGGAAGCCGTTGGCGTCTTCGCGGCCACCGGCCGCAGTGAAGGCGAAATCCCCGCGCACCGAGCTTGCCGACCCCTGCGCGGCCGGCGCCGTGCCAGGCACCAGCAGCGCGAGCTCGAGAAAGTTGCGGCCGTCGAGCGGCAGGTTCACGACCTGCGTGTTTTCCACGATCGTGCCAACCGCCGCCGAGTCGCGCTCGAGCGCGATCGACGATGCCGTGACGATGACCTGCTCGGACGGCGCACCCACCTGCAGCGCCACATCCAACCGAAGGTCCTGGCTGACAAACAGCTCGAACTCCTCGATGTGGGTCTTGAATCCCGCCCGGGTCACCTCGAGCCGGTACGGCCCTGGCGGCAGTGCACTGAGCACGTACTGGCCGTCGCTGGCGGTCTCGACGCTACGGATGAGGTTGGTGTCGCGGTGGGTTACGGAAGCTTTGACACCGCCGACCAGCGCGCCCGACGGATCGCGGACGATGCCACGCACGGCGGCCGCCGGAGGCTGGGCTGCCAGCGGCGCGGCCAGAAGGACGAACAACGCGAGAGACAAGAATCGGGACATAAACGTAAACCGCTCGGCTTGGGGCGGGTCGAATCAGATTTGGTGGAGTGGAGGGTCGCCCCTCTCCCAGTTGCTAACTCTATACGTAGGTACCGTGTAATCCGCTACCTCGTCTGCCAGCAGGTTGGGGCCGAACCTGGGTTCACCGGTTCACCGGTTCACGGGTTCTCGGGTTCTCGGGTTCACGGGTTCTCGGGTTCACGGGTTCACTCGGGTTCACGGGTTCACAGGTTCACAGGTTCAGAAGTCGCGCTTCACCTTGACGTATGCGAAGTCGCGATCGGTGAAGCGACCCAGCGTGTCGGTCCCCGACCCCGAAAGAGCCCGCCCGAGACTTCGACCGACAGCCGATCGGTAAGGCTCACCCGGAAGATCCCCCGGAGGAAACTGGTGGCCTCGATGGGGTCGTACACGCCAAAGACCTGCAACGTCCGCGTCTCGCGGGAAAACGAACGGTCGATTGACGCGTTCAAATTGACGTCGCTCTCATCGATGTCCGGGGCCAGAATTTCGTCGGCAAACCGCCGCCGAAGCAGCACATTGCCGCTCACCCGAAAAGTCCCGGCCTTGCGGTCGGTCCCGATACCGCCCTCAATCGAGCGGCCGTCGAGCGCACGAGGCACGCCGATCGCCTGGAACGAGTCGTCCACGAACGCCGCGACTTCACCGCGGATGCCACACTCACCTTGCACGGTCTCGAAATCTCCGCCGAGCATCGTGAAACGGGGGAACACCTCCTCGACGCCTGCCCGATCTGGCGCGAGTTGAACGACGCCGAACGTCTCGAACCCCCGGTAGGCGGAGAGGCTCCAGTCGACGCGGCCGGTTGTGGTCTGGAGGCGCGCGCCGCCCTGGAGATTCGCCCAACTCGTGGGTGGCCCTTGCCCCCGTTCAGAGGCCCCAGCAACAGGTTGAACGCTGAAGTCGGCTCGTCCAGCTGGTCGAACCGCCCTCGACGGAACTGCGGCACCACTCACGGCCTCGAGCGTCGTCGACGCCGGCAGGAAGACCCGCACGCGGGCCATCGCGACCGGCATCCGCGCCTCTGCGCGCCCCTCGAAGAAGAACTTCGCAAAGTCGAGTGGATTGACGACGTCGGTCGGCTGAAGCTCGTCGAGGCGCCCCCAGACGATGCGGGAATAGCCGAGGCGCAGGTCCGCACGTTCGGAGACGAAGTCGACGTAGAGTTCCTGCGATCGTGCGACCAAATCCGTGGTCGGCGACTCAGGCTGGTTGCGGTCCGCGGTCAGACCCTCGACGTAGCCGGACAAGCGCAGCTGGACATGGTTGATGATCGCCGTGGTGAGCGAGGCGCGCCCTTCGTGGATGGTGGCCATCTCGATCGCGCCCTCTGTGCTCGCGCCCTCGGCCGCTTCGCGCCGGTAGCGATTGATGAAATGGATCGTGTCGTCGTCGACGACGCCCAGCGTGATGCTGGCGACCATGATGGTCGCGATGTTCAGCGTGATGCCGAGCCAGCCCATGAATCCGAGAATCACCAGCACCGGAAACGTGTTGGCGACGATCGCGAGCATGCCGAAGCGGGCCGACCGGAATACGAGGAAGATGACGCCGAACACCGTCAAGAAGGCCGTGCCGAAGCTGCTGAGCTGCGACACCACCATGTAGTGGTCGAGGGTGCTGAAGAGCCGGCCGGCGCCGGTCGTGTTGGTGCGCACGTCGCTTCCCGAGAAGGCGTCGGCGGCCATGGTCACCGCTCGCGCGATCTCCTGAAACAGGAGGTCCGAGCTGTGCGACGCCATCTTCACGGTGATCTGCCCCGCGAGAAGTCGCTCGAGACGACACGCTCCAGCTCGGCGCGGCCGTCGTCTGAAAGCCCGAACAGGACCAGTTCCTGAGCGATCGCCTCGGCCTACTCCGGGATGACTTCCGCCTCCGGACGGTCCCCGTGCAGCTGCCGGTTCACTCGCTTGATGTAGTCGGTGTGACTGGTGACCTTCTTCACCGACGGCAGCGTCTGCAACTGCCGTTCGAGCCGCTCCATCCGCGCCAGGGCGTCGGGCGACTTCATCGAGTCGGCGGGGCCTTCGAGCACCACCTGGAAGCTGTAGACACCGGCCAGCTGGTTGTCGATGAGGACGGCCGACGGCGCAACCCGCGTGAGAGGCGAACGGATCGCTGTGAGCACGCTGGTCCTCTACGAGTGGCTCCGTGGACCACGCCGTGCGGAAGAACTGGACGTGCAGGAACAGCTGTTCCCGCGGGAGGAGGCGGCGGTGTTCGGCCTGGAAGAAGCCGCGCGTGCCGCGAGGCTGTACCGGACGGTCCGACAGCCGCGAGGGCGGGAGATCGATCTGGCCATCGCCGCATGCGCGCTCACGCAGGAGGCAAGCTTCTGGACGCTCAATGAGGCCGATTCCGCGACGTGGAGGGGCTGACCCTGTACGAACCAGGCTGAACGCAGGGCTTAAGCCCTGCCCCACAACTGGCGGTCGGAAGCCCCGCGCAATACCACATCGCGCAACGCGCTTTCAGGTGCGGCTGCTTGCACAACGTGTTGTCACTCGAGTCGAGTATGCTACCCAGCAACATTTCATAGTGCCCCGGTTCCATGAACCTGCCCCACCCCGACCAGATCGATGGGATGTTCACCGCCCACTACCAGCCGATAGTGGAGATGAACAGCGGGCTCGTGGTGGGATTCGAAGCGCTGACGCGCAAGGTCGCAGCCGACGGGTCCATAGAAGGCGCCGCGCCGCTGATCGAGAAGATGGAACAGGGCGACGAAACGCTGTACGCGCTGATTCGATGCACACTGAAGTGCGTCAAGCGCGACGTGGCCTCTCTCTTCGAACGCTATCCGAACTTCTACGTGAGCGTGAACATCCCGCCGGTGGCGCTTGGAACGGGCCGGCTCGCGCGAATCCTGTATGAACTGGAACTCACTCCATACCTCGGCCGACTCGTCTGTGAGCTGACCGAGCGACAGGTTCTCACGGAGACCGGCCGGACTGCTCTCGCGCGCGCGAGGAAAGAGGGAATCCGCGTTGCAGTGGATGATTTTGGAACCGGGCACAGCGGTCTGGCGCAAATCGTGGGGCTCGATCTGGATTTTCTCAAGAATCGACCGGTCGCTGATTCTCTCGACACCTTCAGACCGGATGGCCTCCAGGCTGTTGCGCGGCGTCGTGGCTCTAGCATCGGCGGTGCGCGCGGGGACGGTGGCTGAAGGGGTCGAAAGAGCGGACCAGGCATTCTTCCTCGATGCAGCCGGGGTGGAATATGGACAGGGGTGGCTCTGGAGCAAGGCTCTGCCGCCCTCCGAGCTGGAGAGCGCTCTACGTAACGGCTTCCCGCCTTCTAAGGAGAAATAACCCGATCAACCCAACCAACCTGGTTGAGCTCAGACCCCTCACGTGCCGCCAAATCCAATCGTCACCGTGCCGCCCTCCACGATGACGGGCACGAGCCGCTTGCCGCCGGTGAGCTCGAGCATCCGCCGGAGCGCGGCGGCGTCCTTCTTGACGTTGATGTACTGCACTTCCCCACGGCTGCCATAGTGCTCCCTGGCATCGGCCGTGTAAGGACAGGAGTCTTTGCCGTAGATGAGGATGGGCATCAGTACGCCGCCTCGAGTTTGGCGCGGAAGTCCTCCGACAACGGCACGGAACTGCCCTGCGCGTAGTCGTAGGCCACTTGCACGCTCTTGCCTTCTGCCACCACTTCGCGCGTGCGCGCGTTGAGAATCTCGTACGCGACGGTGAAGCTCGATCGCCCGAGGCTTTCGACGCGTAGCCTGACGAGAAGCCGCTCGCCGGGAAGCGCCGGCTTCCGGTAGTCGATCTCGACGCGCGCGACGATGAAGCCGTGCTCGGTCAGCCCCGATGGCCCGAAGGCGCGGCGCCACCACGAAAAGCGCGCGGCCTCGAGATAGGTCAGGTAGACGGCGTTGTTGACGTGCCCCATGGGGTCGCAGTCGCGGAACCTGACCTCGATCTCGTGTTCGAACTTCCACATAGAGACTCCGGAGAGCGCCTGCGGGCTACAGGCTGGGCTCGGCCGCCGGGCGAAGCTCGAAACCTCGGAACACCAGCACGCTCATGGCGCACGCTACCAGCATAAGTGCGGACGCCGTATAGATGGGCACGCTGTGCCCGAAATGATCGAACACGAGTCCACCCCAGATCGGGCCGACGATTCGAGCCAGGCTGGCCAGTGCCTGGGACACTCCAAGGGTGCTGCCCTGGTCGGTGGAGTCGGCCAGCCGCGAGACCACCGACAGCATGGACGGGCTGTTGAAGCCCATGCCCATGGCGAGCAGGCCCATGGCGGCCATCAACAGCACGACGGTGGGCGCTGAGGCAATGCCGGCCAGCGCGAGGACCATCACGAAGATGGCCGCCGGCACCAGCCGGTGCTCGCCGACCCTCGGCACGACGCGGCCGACCAGGACGCCCTGCACCAGGGCCAGCACGATGCCGACCCACGCGAAGAGGTATCCGATCGTCGTCGCGCCGAACTGGAAGCGCGACTCGACGAAGAGCGCGAACATGGATTCAAACGACGCAAAGGCCGTCATCACGAGAAACGAGACCGTCAGCACAAGGGCCAGGTTCGGACGCGACCACGCGCGCCGGAAGGCGGTTACACGGCCCTCCCGCGCTTTGGCGCCGCGGCGTTCCGGCGGCAATGACTCGGGCAGGAAGAACAGCGCCGCGCTGAAATTCGCCAGCGAGAGGGTCGCTGCAAAAAACGCCGGCGCCGCGTAACCCCAGTGGCTCAGAAAGCCGCCGATGGCCGGACCGAAGATGAACCCGAGACCAAACGCCGCGCCTACCAGGCCCATTCCCCTCGCGCGGTTCTCTGGCGTTGTCGAATCGGCGATGAAAGCCTGCGCGGTCGGGACGTTCGCGCCGGCGATGCCTGCCAGGATGCGCGCGGCAAACAACATCGGCAGCGACGCCGCGAGGCCGAAGGCCAGATACGACACCGCAGATCCGAGCAGGCCGGCGAGGATGATCGGCCGGCGCCCGAAGATGTCAGACAGCCGTCCCCAGACTGGTGCGAAGAGGAACTGCATCAGCGAGAAGCTGGTCGAGAGCAGCCCGACCACCAGCGCAGATGCGCCGAACGTCTCGGCGTAGAACGGCAGCAGCGGGATGATGATGCCGAAGCCGAGCAGGTCGATGAAGACCGTGACGAAGATGATTACCAGCGGGGGCAAATGCTAAAGGCGCCGCACGGCGTTGGGAAAGTCACGCCACACCGGGACACCGCAGAAGTGGGTGCCCTCGGTGCAGCGCGGCGAGATCAGGCCGTTGCGGACCACGCACGGCGGGCCGATGTGCCTGGCCAGCCGGGGATGAACCTCGCGCAGCGCGGCCAGTTCGTCCATCGACGCGAGGTAGATCTCTTCCTGCGCGTTGAAACAGGTGCGCATCAGCCACTTGTGCACCAGCGCGATGAGGGACCCCGACTCCACCATGCGAAGCGCCTTGGCGTTGGGCAGGACGTACATCGCGAACTCGAGCGGCACGCCCAGCTCGAGCAGCCGGTTCTTGGCGTCCCACGCCGTGCGCATCGCGCTGTCGTAGGCCGACTGGGCGGCCGGGTTGGCGGCGATGAGCTGCGGTGTCACATAGTCGGGCGCCGACGTGTCGACGTACGACATCAACGGCCGGCTGGCCGGCACCATGCGGTGGCGCTGGTCCTGCGAATCGGCGGTATGGCTCAGCCGCTTCTCGAACGTGTAGGACGGATGCTGCAGCGCGCGCATCAGCGGCGAGTGATACGACACGTTCATCACTTCGAGGCGATAGCGGTTCCGCGCCGGGTTCAACACCCTGTCGATCGCCTCGTCGTCGTCCATGTCGTCGGCGGTCAAACCGAACGTCGTCCGCACGGCGTCGGCCACCGACGTCTCGGCGCCAGGCGAGTAGTCGACCAGGCGCGACACACGGCCGCCAAGGCGCGCGTCAAACGCGGCGGCGAACGCGTCGCCGCCGGCACGGGCTTGCGGGAACGAGACTTCAGGAAGCTGTTGGGCCGGCAGCTCCTCGCAGCCTACCTTCTCGAAGAAGAACGGGTCGACCTCCCGTACGAGGTCGACCATGCGGCCGATCACCTGGCGCGCTTCGAAGGGAGCGTCGCCGGTGGCCGCCATCCGGCGCAACCGGTGCAGCGTGATGCCAGAGATGGTGTGCACCATCGAGGTGAACGCCGCAAGCGGGATCACGTAGCGGGCGGTCTCGATGGCCTTTTTCTCGGCCTCCTTCTCGATGCCCTTCAGCCGCTCCGCGCTGGCGCGCGGGGTCACGTACCGCAATTCCTTCAGGATCCGGAACGCGTCGTCTGTGAGCAGCGCCGACAGCTCGGCATAGCTGTCCCAGGCAGCAAGAATGGCCCGCTCGTAGACCTCGAGCGCCTCACCGGTGATGGGTGGCACGAAGGCGCGCGGCTCGCGCAGCTTCACGTACCGCTGGCTCGATTGCTCCGAGTTGTAGAACGGATAGCTGTGGAGGGATGTCCAGACCAGCTGCCTCGAGATGTTCTCGAGGCCGAACTCGAAGTGCGCGTGCTGGTAGACCGTGTGGTGCCCGGCGTCAAACGTCAGCGCGCCGATCGAGTCGCGCTGCCGGTCGGTCACCTCGGCAGCCGCGACCACGCGCGGCGAATAGCAGGTGCGAGCCGCCGCGATGGCGCCGTCAAATGGCTGATCCGGTGCGTTGCGCAGCGTCACCAGCGGGGGCGCCGTGTGAAGGGCTGTGGTCGTCTCGCTCAATTTCTCTACTCGTCTTCGTCCTTCGCCCAGTACCGCGAGTATTCCTCGAAAAACGACAGCGTCTCGAAGGACTTCATCCGGTCGAAGAACAGCACGCCGTTGAGATGATCGTACTCGTGCTGGACGACTCGAGCGGGAAAATCCTCGAGCTCCATGTCCATCGGCGCGCCGTCGCGGTCGAACCCCCGCAACCGCACGCGTCGATTCCGAGGCACCTTGCCGCGAATGTCCGGGATGCTGAGACAGCCTTCCCAGTCCTCGACGAGGTCGCGGCCCACCGGAGTGATTTCCGGGTTCACAACCGCCATCGGCACGATCTCGACCTCGCCGGTCCGGCGATCCTTCTTCTCGAGGCCGGCGATGAACACCCGCAGCCCTTCGTGCACCTGCGGGCCGGCCAGTCCAATCCCGTGATACTCGCTCATCGTCTCGATCATGTCGTCGATGAGCTTTTGAACCGGCGCCGACATGATGTCTTTTGGATCGATGGGCTTGGCCTTCGCCCGCAGGATGGGGTGCCCCAGCCGGGCGACTTTCAGAATCGACATGCGGGAAGAATTATACTTCGCCGGTTCGATGGAGACGTTCCGCTTCTGTCCGTCGTGCGGGGGCGCGCTCGACTCGCGCAGCCTCAAAGCAGGCGATCCCGATCGCCTCGTCTGCACGCAGTGCGGCTTCGTGTTCTACCTGGACCCCAAGGTGGCCGTCGGCACGATCATCGACGACGGCGAAGGGCGAATCCTGCTGGTGCGCCGCGCCATCGAGCCGGGGTACGGCAAGTGGGTGTTCCCCGGGGGCTACGTGGACCGTGGCGAGCCGGTACTCATCGCGGCCGTTCGCGAAGCGCGGGAGGAAAGCGGCCTCCACGTGGAACTCCACGGCCTGGTGGACATCTACTGGTACTCGGGCCGCACCCCGATCATCGTGGTGTACGCGGCCTCGCGCGTGAGCGGCGACGTGCAGGTCGACGAGGAAGGCCTCGAAGCGCGCTGGTTCACCGCCGACGAGGTCCCGTGGGACGACCTGGCATTCAAGAGTACCTTCGAGGGCATACGCGACTACTTCGCGGGACGGCTCTATCGATTGAAGATCGACGTTTGAGCTAGTCCGACAACCCCTCGGCCTTGCGCTCCTCCGCCGTCACAATCCCGGCCGCCCATCGAACCTCGCTTTTCCGATCGAGGATCGCGTCGGGCACCTTGACGTGCCTGGCGACCGCGGGCTTGGTGCCGCCGATCTTCAGTTGCGCCATCAGGAACGAGAAGCGCTGTTCGAGCGACGCGCCAATGGCATCGCGCACTGACGGCTCGAGGCCCCACAGCTGCTTCTTGAAGGGCCCGATTGCCTTCTTGCGGCCCTTGTAGAGGAACTGCTGCTCGGTGTCGGTCGGCTTGCGCTCCTCGGCCGCGTTGCTGGCCGTCCAGGCGTACATCTCGTCTTTGAGAGCCGTGGGGAAGGAGGGGTGCTCGTACACCATGTTCTGAAAGTCGGTGGCGAGGTGGATCTCGCACGCGCCAGCCTTCGGGAAGGCGTCGAAGGCATCCGGCGGCAGCGTCGAGGCGCCGTGCTGGACGGCCCCGCCAAGGCCGTACTCGGTCCGCGCGACGCGCGACAACTCCTCGAGCGCGACCAGGTCCAGCTTGACGTCGGTGCGGACCTTGCCGTCGGCCGCGACGAACCCGCCGTGCGCCGTGCCGGTCTGCACGCTGATCTTGCTGATGCCCACCAGGTGCGCGCCCTTGGCCGCCAGCGCCTTGTTATACCCGCGCATGAAGGCGTGCAGCTCGTGCACGTTGGAGTTGTGCCCGCCGACCTCGCCGATCTCGCCCCCGACCGACACCGTGACGCCCTTGGGCTCGTGCTGGCGGATGAACTTCGTGAACTCCGCGCACAGGTCGCAGTTCACGGCCTGCTGTTCGTCGAGCGTGGTCTTGTCGAGATCGACCAGCGTGGAGGTGTCGATGTCGATGTTGTAGAAGCTGGCGGCGACCTCCTCGCGGATGAGCGTGCGAAGCGCCTCGAGTTCCTTGTCGCGATCTGGCGACTTGTACTTCTTCAGGTTCACCTGCACGTGGTCACCCTGGAAGAACACCGGACCCTCGTGGCCTTCGCGCAGCGCCGCGGCCAGGACAACCGCCGCGTACTCGTGCGGGCGCTGCTCGGTGTAGCCGATCTCGGACCGCGCGATCTCGAAGATGAAGGCGCCGGCACCCGCCTGGTTTGCCGCCCGGAACACCGCGCGCGCCGTGTAGTAGGTCGCCATCCGGATGTTCATCGCCGGCACGGTGAACCCACCGGCCTCGCCGCGCCCCATCGCGAGATACAGGTCGTGGACCGACGCCGGCCGGACGCCCCTCTCCGCTGCCAGCGCGCGAATCACCCAGCGGGCCGTGCCTTTGACCTCAGGAGTGGCGCCAAAGGCAGCCGTGTGCGCAAGGCGGTCGATCAGGTCAGGGCCTGGCTTGCCCGTGACCTTGATGGAATCGCCGTCGATCGTCGCGACCGTGGAAACTGCTGAAACAAGCTCTTCGAGTGAACTGAACGCCATTTGAATAGTGTCCTTCGTGCCGTCGTGCCGTCGTGCCGTCGTGATTGTGTCTGCGAGGCCAGCGCCATGCCGAGCCGTCGATTGTACCATCGGCCACCTGAAGTCCTCGACGATGGCGCCCGAGACGGCCAATTCGATGAGCTCCGCGAGAGGCAACGATGCCTCCGCGGCATCGACCTCTTCGCAGGTCGCACGGGTGAGCGGATTTCTCGGCGTGAAGAGCTGGCAGCAGTCTTCGTCGGGCAGGATTGACGTCGCGTAGGTCCCGATGCGGTGCGCGTCGGCGACGACCTCCTCCTTGTCCATGCCCACCAGCGGTCGGAATACCGGCAGCGTCGCCGCCGAGCCCACGGCGACGAGATTGTCGAGCGTCTGCGACGCGACCTGACCGACCGAGTCGCCCGTGACCAGGACTTGCGCGCCTTCCCACTTCGCAAGCCGCTCGGCGATTCTGAGCATCAGCCGCCGGTAGATCACGACGCGGATTGGCGCCGGCACCGACACCACCACCTGGCGCTGCACCTCGCCGAACGGGACGAGGTACAGGCGGCTGCGGAGCTGGTAGCGCGTCAGGATCCCGGTCAGGGCACGAGCCTTGTCCTGCGAGGCCGTCGTTTGAAACGGGTAGCCATGAAAGTGAATCAGCTGCGCACGGCACCCCCGCCGAATCAGCCGCCACGCGGCCACCGGTGAATCAATGCCTCCCGACAGCAGGCACGCCACGCGGCCGCTGACGCCAACCGGCAGGCCGCCGACGCCGCGCTGCTTGCCGAAGAAGTAGAACGCTCGATCGTTCAACACCTCGACGTGCACCGTCAGCTCGGGCGCGTCGAGGTTGACGGCCCAGCCACGATCGCCCTTGATTCTGGCCCCCAGCGTCTTCTCGATCTCGGGCGACGGAATCGGATACCGCTTGTCCGACCGTCGTGCTGCCACCCTGAAAGAGGCCGGCGCGCGATCGCCGAGGTCAGCGAGGATGGCCGTGCCCAGCGCGTCGAGGTCCGACGACGCGCGGCCGGCCCGGGAGAAGTTGGCGACGCCGCACACCGTCACGAGCCGGGAGGCCACCTCTTCCCATCGCGCTCCAGGGCCCAGGACGATCTCGATGCGCCCCATCAGCGTGCGGATGCGCGAGACGTCCAGTCCGGCCGTGGCCACTTTCAGATTGCGCTTCAGCCGGTCAACGAACCACGGGCGGTTGTGGCCCTTGAGCGCAAGCTCCTGGTAGTGCACGATGACGGAGTTCATGAACCTGACCGTGCCGGGTGCCGGGTGCCGGGTGCCTCGTGCGGTGCTGGGTGCTGCGTGCCGGGTGCAGGGTGCGCGGCAAGCACAAGAGCCGCCGCGCGGTGGCCGCTTTCGACGGCGCCCTCGATCGTGGCCGGCAGGCCCGTATCGGTCCAGTCGCCGGCGAGATAGAACCCGCGCACCGGAGTCTCGGCGCCTGGACGAGGCGGTTGGCCTGGCGCCAGCGAGAACGTCGCGCGCTTCTCCCGCACCACCGTGCCACGAACGGGCGACGCGCCGCGTGCCAGAGGCAACGACGCGGCGACCTCCTCATGCGCCAGCGCGATCAGCCGGTCGTTGGTCATCGCGACGACGGCGTCGGCGCCGCTCGAGACAAGCGACAAGTGCGAGGCGGCTTCGCCGAAGATGCGTCCCTTGTCGAACACCCACTGGAACGTCCGGCCCGGCAGGCCCACAAACGCGGTGTCGGTCACCGTGCGGTCGTACCAGAGGTTGACGGTCACAATCGGCGAGGCAGCCATACGGGCGGCGTTGTCTGCAATACCCGCGAGATCGGGAATGCCCTGCACCAGCGCCGGAAACGAGAACCACGGCACAGACGAGACAACCGCGCCGGAGTCGACGCGTTGGTCGCGAAGGTCGACCCCCACGGCGCGTCCGCCATCGACCGCCAGCGTCGCGGCGGTGCCCGTGCGCACCGACGCCCCGCGCGCCTCGAGCCATTGCCGTGCCGGCTCTGCGTAGAGTGCATCGAGCGGCACTCGCGGCAGCCCGATCGCCGCATCGGATCGGGTTCCGTTGAACATCCGCATCAGCACTCGGGCAAACGGGGCGGCCGCGGCCGTGGCCGGCGACTGGTTCAACGCGGCGACCACCAGGGGCTCCCACAGCAACTCGCGCAGCCGCGCCGTCTGCCCGCATTCGATCAGCCACGCCTCTGCAGTCTCTTCACCCAGGCGCTCCCACGCGTCTCCGCCATCCATCCGGGAAAGACGGCGCAGCGCGAGTCCCATCCGAAGCGCGCCCGCGCGGTCGCGCACCCCGAGCGCTGACCATCGCAACAGACCGCCCACCAGGTGCAACGGCGGCGTCCATCGCGGCGTCACGAGACGGCTGCGCGAAAAGCGGCGGTCGACGACCTCGATGTCGAGACGTTCGTCGAGGGCGACGTTCTGGTACGCGTCGATGGCGCGGAGAAACGCGAAGGTCTCGCGATAGCAGCCAAACAGCGCGTGCTGGCCGTTGTCGACGACCTCGCCGGTCTGCGGGTCCGCAAACGCGGTGGCCCGGCCGCCCAGCCGCCGCCGCTCTTCGACAACGACCACGCGCGCACCGGCCCCGACAAGACGCACCGCCGCGCTGAGGCCGGCAAAGCCGGCGCCGATGACGACGACGTCAGGCCGGGACATGGCGGCCGAACCTGGTCCGCACCCACGTGTCGGCGGCGATGGCGATCCGCCGCGCTCGTGGCACACGGATGCGGCTGGAGAAGACGTCGTAGCCCGCCCGCTCGATGCGATCGAGCGTCTCGCGGTAGATGCGCCCCATGATCTCGGCCGCCACCAGCGCCCGTGCATCGAGCCCCGCTCGCAGCTCCGCGGCCCTGGCGTAGTACTCGACCGCGCGCTGGCGCTCGAAGGCCAGCAGTTGACGGACGCCCGTCGAAAGCGTCCCGGCGCGCAGTTCCTCGTTGCTGCAGCCAAATCGCCGCAGGTCTTCCTGGGGCAGATAGATGCGCCCGCGCTCGGCGTCCCCGCCCACATCGCGCAGGATATTGGTGAGCTGCAGCGCGATGCCGAGGTTCACGGCGTACTCGCGCGCGCGGTCGGAGCGCTGGCCGAAGATCTCGATGCAGACCAGACCCACCGTGGACGCCACGCGCCAGCAGTACTCGCGCAGGTCGTCGAACGTGTCGTAGTGATCCCGATCGAGGTCCATCTCGACGCCGTCGATCAGGTCGGCAAAGGGTTGTCGCGAGAGATTGAAGTGCCGGATCCACGGCTGGAGGGCGATGCCCTGCGGTGTCTGCGGCGCCCCGGTGTAGCATCGCGCGAGCTCTGCTCGCCATTCCTGCAACACGCCCCGGAGGGCACCGTTGCTGGCCTCAGGCCTCTGGCCTCCGGCTTCGGGCGGCGGCTCGTCCACCACGTCGTCGACGGCGCGGCAGAAGTCCCAGACCGCGATGATCGCCTCGCGCTGCGGCTTTGGCAGCACGACAAACGCGTAGTAGAAGCTGGTGGCGCGGCTCATGCCCGCCACTCCACGGCGCGCCAGAGCAGCCGCGGCACGTCCGAGGCGCCCAGCGTCGGACGTTCCGCGAAGACGTCGAAGCCGCGCCGATCCAGGCGGTCGAGGATGCGCATGCCGCCGAGCCACGTCAGACGCAGCTCCCATCGCAGCCGTCCGGAGACCCCGTCGCACACCGCGCGTCCCCGGGTGAACAGGTCCCGCGTGCGGCCGGCACAGGCCGCGAGCGCATCACGCCACGCCGGCGTGAACTGGCGCTGGTCGAGGCTGGAGGTCACCGCCCCGGTGCGCTGGTATTCCTGCGCGGGGACGTACAGCCGCCCGCGCGTCCAGTCGACCGCCAGGTCCTGCCAGAAGTTGGTGAGCTGCAGCGCGGAGCACACCGCGTCTGATGCCTCATCGAGCTTGGGATCCCGCCACCCCCCGATGCGCAGCACGAGACGCCCGACCGGGTTGGCCGAGCGACGGCAGTAGTCGAGCAGATCGGGCCACGTGGCGTACCGGGCGACGGTCGTGTCCTGGCGAAATGCGCTGACGAGGTCCTCGAAGAGCGCCGGTGGCAGCGCGCAGTCGCGCACAGTCGCGCCAAGCGCCGTGAATACGGCGGGGGCGATCTGCGCCATGTTCGGTTCGAGCACGGTTGACGCGGGCGGCCCTCCGCCGCGGATCGCGGCATCAAGACGAGCGAGCCACTCGTCGAGCCGCGCGTTTCGCAGGTCGAGCGTCACGTCGCCTTCATCGGCGATGTCGTCGGCGAGCCTCGCAAACGCGTACACCGCGGCGACGTGAGGCCGCATGCGGCGGGGCAGCAGATGCGAGGCGACCGGGAAATTCTCGTAGTGCGTGCGTGCCAGCCGCGCGCATGCCGCATAGGCGGCGTCGAGCGTCACTACCACTCCTGGTCCGGCACGCCGGCACGCGAATTGGCCAGACGCGCCAGGACGAACAACAGATCGGAGAGACGATTGACGTAGGCGAGCAGGTCGGCGTCCACGGCACCGGGGCCCAGGGCGACGATGTGTCGCTCGGCCCTGCGGCAGACCGTGCGTGCCAGATGAAGCGTGGCGCCTGCCGGCACTCCCGTCGGCAACACGAAGCGCCGGAGGGCGGGCAACTCGGCCTTCGGCTTCGTCGATCCAGGCCTCCAGGCGCGCGGTGTCCTCCGGACCGAGCGCCGCCTTGGTCACGCGGGCGGCGATCTTTGACGCCGGGTCGGCCAGTTGGGCGCCCAGTGCGAACAGGTCGCGCTGCAGGCGGTCGAGCCAGGCGTCAAGCGCCGTGTCGACGCCGGCGGCCCGGGCCTGCCCCAGCATGGCGTTGAGCTCGTCGATGTGCCCGTACGCGTCAACGCGCGGATCGGACTTGCTGACGCGCGAGCCGTCAAACAGCGCCGTCTCCCCGGCGTCGCCGGTTCGCGTGTAGATCTTCACGCCAGCGATTATACCGAGTAGCCTTCTCGAGACGATGACCACGCCTCGACGCGCCGGAGCCCGGCGCCGCGCTAAAACGACGCCGTTGACGACCGGCGATCTGCCGGCGACCGCCGCGCGACGCGCCTTTCGGTCGCGCCTGCTCGCCTGGTATCGCACCAACGGCCGTTCGCTGCCGTGGCGGGAGACCGACGACCCGTATCACATCCTGGTGTCGGAGGTGATGCTCCAGCAGACACAAGTGGATCGCGTGCTGCCGAAATACTACGAATGGCTGGCGAAATACCCGACGCTCTCGTCGCTGGCGGTGGCGCCCGAAAGCGAAGTCGCGACGACCTGGCGGCCGCTTGGCTACAACATCCGGCCCAGGCGCCTGCAGTGGATCGCACGAGAAGCGGTTGAACGCTTCGGAGGCGCGCTGCCCTCCGACGAGCAGACGCTGCTGTCGTTCAAGGGGCTGGGCCGCTACACCGTGGGCGCGATCCGCAGCTTTGCGTTCCGTCAGCGCGCCGCGATCCTCGACACCAACGTCGCGAGGGTCCTGTTCCGCGTCTTCCTCGCCGGTGGCGACCCGAAGGCGCATGCGACCGTCCGTCACTTGTGGGCGCTGTCGGAAGCCCTGGTACCGCGAAGGCACGTGTTCGACTTCAACCAGGCGCTGATGGACTTCGGGGCGACCATGTGCACGGCACGAAAGCCGAAATGCCTGCTCTGCCCGATGCAGAAGAGATGCGCGTCATATCCCTTCACGCCCGGCACAACCACGAAGGCGCAAAGGCGCGAAGGCGCGAAGGCTGGACGCTCGTAGGCGCGAACGTCGGCGTAGGCCGAACTTCAGTTCGGGCGATCGTGCGATGTCAACGAACATGCCAACGGTCATCATCGTCGCCGCCGCTGTCATCGAGCGCGCCGACGCGTTTCTTCTCACACGCAGGCTGAAGGGCACGCACCTGGCGGGGACCTGGGAGTTTCCCGGCGGCAAATGCGAGCCGGACGAGACGCCGGAGGCCTGCCTGGTGCGCGAGATTCATGAAGAGTTGGCGGCCGACGCCGCAATCGGCGAGTTGATGCTGGTGACGCGCCACGCCTACCCGGAACGGACGGTCGAACTGCACTTCTTCCGCACGGACCTTGTCGGCGAACCAGTGCCTCAGCAGGGCCAGCAGATGCGATGGGTGCCGCGCGCCGAGCTGAAGACGCTGGAACTCCCCGAGGCGGATGGAGACTTGATCAGGTTGCTCACTCCGGCGTGAACAACGTCCCCATCTCCGCGAAATACTGCTCGTCGGTCATCGTTCGGCCCATCGCGATCCAGTCTTCGTCGCTCATGCGGGCGCGTGCCGCCAGGACCACGCTGGCGTCGGCGCCTGCCGGATAGCGCAGCTTGCTCGCGTTGGAGGCAATGGCCTCCTCGATTACCTCCGCAATCGCCTGCGGGTCGCTGCCGACCTGCTTGGCGTTGGTGAACATCATGTTCACCCGTCGCTCCACGTCCGCGTAGGGAGAGGTGGCGTCAAGCGGCATCGAGTCGATCGCCTTGTCCAGAATGGGGGTCACGACGAAGCCCGGTTCGACGATCGCCACTCGAACCCCATGTGCGTAGATCTCTCGCGCGAGGGCTTCGCTGGCGGCCTCGAGGGCGAATTTGCTGGCGGGATAGACGCCCATGGCCGGCCCGGCGAGCTTCCCGGCGACCGAGCTGATGTTGACGATCACCCCTTTCCTGCGTGCTCGCATCGACGGCAGCACGGCGCGGGTGACGCGCATGACTCCCCAGAAGTTGGTTTCGAACGTCGCGCGGGCCTCGGCCTCGGGCGTGAACTCGAACGTGCCGAAGACGCCGATGCCGGCGTTGTTCACCAGCGCGTCGATGTGACCTTCGCGTGCCAGGACGGTCTCTATCGCCGAAGCGACCGACTTGTCGTCTGTCACGTCCAGTGGAAGCGTCTGGAGGCTCGGCTCGGCCGAGGCGGCCTCCTGGAGTGCCGTGGCACGATCCGGGTGCCGCGCGGTGGCGTAAACGCGATCGCCGCGCCGCGCCAGGTGGCGGGCCGTGACGAGTCCAATGCCGGTGCTGCACCCGGTAATGACAGTGACGCGCATAGGGCCGGATGCTACCACGCGGGTGTGGCCTTCAGGCCGGCCGGTGCCGATCGGCAGGCTGAAGCCCTGCGTTACAAACTCTCGAATGGCAGTGCGGTCACAGTCGCCGTGGCGCCGTCGGCCAGGCTGACGATCGTGCCGGCTGAGGCGGCATCGCGATGAAGGATCGTGAGGCCGATGGGACGCTGCAGCGCAATCGACCGCACGGCGCTGGTGAGGCGGCCTACCTGGCGGCCTTCGTGGAGCACGGGTTGATTGACGGCCGGCACGACGTCGCCCTCGAAGGTCAGGCCAACCAGGTGCCGCGCGACGCGGCCGTGCGCGCGGTCGCGGATGCGGACGATGATTTCCTGGCCGACGTAGCAGCCCTTGGTGTGACTGATCGCGCGATCGAGACCGGCTTCGAGCGGGATCGTGTCTTCGTTCATGTCGACGAGGAATCGCGGGATGCCAGCTTCGACCCGCAGGATCTCGGCCGTCGCATCGTCGAGCGGCATGGCCCCAGCGTGGGACAGGCCTTCGAGCACGCCTGCCCACTGAACCCGCGGGACATACAGCACGGCGCTGCTCACCGGGCGGTCGTCCAACCGCAACGGGACCGCCAAGCTCCCGTTGAGGCTGTGTTTCACCGCGTCGATGCCGCTCTCCAATCCGGGGCCGCAGACTTCGAGCGCCAACACGTCGGCCGAGTCATCGGTGACGCGCGCGTCCTCGGTGAAGATCAAGCCGTCAAGCCGTTGAGCAAGCGTCGCAGACAGCGGCGCCGGCACTTCGAGCAGCGTGTCGGCGTCGGTACTGACGACGAACATGTCGGTAATCATCCGTCCCTGGGGCGTCAGCCAGGCTGCGTAACAGCTGCTCCTGGCGAGCACGTCGTTGGTCACCAGGCCATTCAGCCACGTCAGCCGATCGGCGCCCGACACGCGCAGGACGCCTTGCTCGTGCCGGTGGCGGAACGCGAAGGTCTGGAGGGCGGACGTATATGCGAGATTCACGGGTTCACGGGTTCACGGGTTCACGGGTTCACAGGTTCACGGGTTCACAGGTTCACCAGGTTCACAGGTTCACGGAGTATTCTGGTTGAGCATGCGAAGTCTTCATTTTACTTGCGTGGCTGCGGCAATCGTCCTGTCGAGCGCTGGCATTGCCCTGGCACAGCCAACCGAGGGCACGGCCAGCTTCCGGGTCTTCATCAAAGGGTCGGCCATCGGCGGTGAAGACGTCACCGTGCACCGGACGTCAGCGGGGATCACCATCACGAGCAACGGCAGGCTGGCGGCGCCGCTGGACCTGCTGACACGCCACTGCGTGCTGCGATACGACGCCAACTGGCGGCCGGTCGAGCTGACAGTGGACGCCGTCACGCGTGGCGCGGCGCTGGCGATCAAGACGACATTTGCGGACGGCAAGGCGACAAGCGAGATCACGCAGGCTGGCGCGCCGACGACCAAGACCGACACGGTCGCGCCCGATACGCTGGTGCTCCCAAACCTCTTCTTCAGCGCGTACGAGGCGCTGGCGATGCGCCTGGCGAGCATTCCCGACGGGTCGTCCTTTCCGGCCTACATCGCCCCGCAGGCAGAGATCACGGTCAAGCAGAACGCGCGGTCGACGCAGAAGATAGAGACTGCCCGTCGGGTCATCGACGTCCGCGCCTACGCGCTGACGTTCCAGAACCCGGGCAAGCCGCTCGACGCCATCGTGTGGACCGACGAGACCGGGCGACTGCTGAAGTTCGAGGTCCCGGCGCAGTCGCTGATCTTCGTCCGCGAAGATCTGGCATCGGTAGCCTCGCGTGCGCTCGTCATCAGCCGCGATGGCGACCTGTCGGTGCGTATGCCCGGCAACGGCTTCAACGTGGCCGGTACGCTCAGCCAGCCCTCGGGTCAACCGCCGCCGGAATCCAGGGGCCGGTATCCAGCGATCGTTCTGGTCGGAGGAGCGGGCCAGGCCGATCGCGACGAGACGGTCTCGGGCGTCGCCGTGTTCGGGTTGCTGGCCTCGCCGCTGGCCGATGCCGGCTACTACGTGCTTCGGTACGACAAGCGCGGCGTGGGGCAAAGCGGCGGGCGCGCCGAAGCCGCGTCGCTGCCCGACTCTGCCGAGGACTTGCGCGCGGTCGTCCAGTTCCTGCGCAAGCGCAAGGACGTCGACCCGGATCGGATTGCGCTTGTCGGCCACGGCGAAGGCGGCCTGGTGTCCCTGCTGGCAGCCAGCCGCGACGAAGACCTGGCAGGCGTCGTCCTGGCGGCCGCGCCTTCAGGCACTGGCGGCGAACTTGTTCTCGAGCAGCAGCAGTATTTGCTGGGCAAGATGAATCTGCCTGAGGAGGAGCGCGCGAACCGCATCGACCTGCAGAAGCGCATTCAGGCGGCGGTGCTGGGCAAGGGCTCGTGGGAGGGCGTTCCGGAGCCGATGATGAAGCAGGCAAACACCGCGTGGTTCCAGAGCTTCCTGGGATTCACGCCTGCCACGGTGATGCCGAAGGTGAAGCAGCCGCTCCTGATTCTCCAGGGCGACATCGACCGGCAGATCCCGGCGCACCATGCCGATCGGCTGGCAGAGCTCGCGCGCGCGCGAAAGAAGGCGACGGCCGAAGACGTGCAGGTCGTCAAGCTCGATGGGGTCAACCACTTGCTTGTGGCCGCCAAGACCGGGGATCTCGACGAGTATCCGTCTCTGGCGGGCAAGGCCCTCGACCCGCGCGTCGCGCCGTCCATCGTCGACTGGCTGGCGAAAGTGATGCCACCAGGGCGCTGAAGGGAAGGTGCGCCTCGGCGCTATTCGTACCGCAAGGCTTCGATCGGGTCCAGACGGCTCGCGCGAATCGCGGGTAGCAGGCCGGCGACAAGACCCACGGCCATCAGGATGCCGGAGCAGATCGCCAGCAGCTCGAACGACAGCAGCAGGTGGATATCGAGTGCTCCGGTGGTGTCGTCGAGCAGCTCGGACAGGAACGGCCGCGGGCTGAATATCCACACCAGGGCCGTCGACAGCACCACGCCCAGCGCGCCGCCGGCGGCGCTGGTGGCAATGCCCTCGAGCAGGAACTGCAGCAGGATGTGACGGCGCCGCGCGCCAAGCGCCTTGCGGATGCCGATCTCGCGCGTGCGCTCCTGCACCGAGACGAACATGATGTTCATCACGCCCACGCCGCCGATGCCGAGCGTGAGGATGCCGATGAACCCCAGGACGAGCTTGAGGCCCGTGCTCATGCTTCGGGTGATCTCGTCGGCCTTGCTCGACCCCCAGTTGCGCAGCGCACGCTCGTCAGCGGGGTTGAAATTGGCGGCCTTGCCGAGGAACTCGCGCACCTGCTTGTCGGCTTCCGGCTCCTTCGACTGATCGACCGACTGCCAGACGATGACGTCGGTCCAGGCCTGATACCAGACCTGCGAAGCGGTCGTGTAGGGGATGAAGACGCACTGGATGTCCGGCCGGCGGTAGTTGGACAGCTGCGCCTTCTCCTTCATCACGCCGATCACTTCGAAGCTGATTCCTCGGATCCGGATCGTCTGGCCTACGGCGTCGCTTTCTCCGAACAGCTTCCGGTTCACTTCGGCGCCGATGAACGCCACGCGTCGGTGAAGGCGCACGTCCTCGTCGTCGAGGAAGCGGCCGCCCGGCAACGGAATTTCACTCCGCATCCCGCCATACGACGGCGCGACGGCGCGAATGAGATACGAGCTCTGCTTGTTGCCGTAGCTGATTGGCAGTTCCTGGAAAAGCTCCGGGCTGACGTGCTTGACCAGCGGCAGCTCGCCCACCTCGAGCGCCTGGGCGATGGTCACGCGCACGCGACGCCCCGCGCGCTCGCCGCCGGCGCCCATGCTGGTCTGTCCCGGCCACGAGATCACGACGCCGCTGCCGAAGGCGTTTCGGAAGCCCGCGCTCAGAGCGTCGCGGAAACCGTTGCCGTACGACAACAGCATCACTACCGACACGATGCCCCAGGAGATGCCGAGCATCGCCAGGCCGGCGCGGAAGCGATTGCGGACGAGGCCGAACATCGCCTCGCGGCAGACCTCGATCACCAGCTGGAGGCCGCTGGTGCGGACTACGTGCCCTGCCACGGCCGGGCGGTCGAGCGTCGAGGTTGCCAACGTCTCGGACATCGCTACATCTCGTATCGCAGCGCTTCGACCGGCGGCATCTCAGCCGCACGGCGCGCCGGATAAAGGGCCGTCACGATTCCGATGAAAACCAGCGAGAACACGGTAAGGGCCGCCGCCTGCGGGGACAGGACCATGCCGACGAACCGCTCCGGCATCGGCAACAGGTTGATTGCGGCGCAGATGGCCAGCGCCACCCCCAGCCCGATCGAGCCGCTGAGCATCGTGATGAAGAAGCCTTCCATGAAGAACTGGCGGAGCACCGCGCTGGTGGTCGCGCCGAGCGCCTTGCGCACGCCGATCTCGCGCGTGCGCTCCTTGACCGCAATGAGCATGATGTTCATCACGCCGATGCCGCCCAGGGCCAGCGTGATGAAACCCACGGTCGTAAAGAAGTTCCGCATCGTGTCGACCATGCGGCCGAACATCAGTGAGTTCACAGACGTGTCCCACATCCACATGGCTTCAGTGTCGTCGGGGTCGAAGCCCTTCTTGTGGGCCAGCACCGTCCGAACGTCCTTCTCGAGCGCCCAGTCGATGTCCCGGATCTTGCCCGTGCGCTCGGCGAGCTGGCGCGGCAGGTCGTCGACCACCCACTCGTGGGGCGCGACGATGATGTTGGAGACCTGCCCGGGCAGCATCGCATCCGGAATCGGAAAATCCCTCGCCATCGTCGCAAACGGCACGAACACCTTGTCGTTGTCCGGGCCCGAGTAG
Source organism: Vicinamibacteria bacterium (assembly GCA_963806705.1). Taxonomy (GTDB): domain Bacteria; phylum Acidobacteriota; class Vicinamibacteria; order Vicinamibacterales; family JAENWD01; genus JAENWD01. The sequence goes on along the minus strand of CAWDZE010000004.1, from coordinate 273,023 downwards.
TTGCTGTCCTGTTCCTTGTGCCGGATCTTGCCGACGACCGTGTAGCCCAGCCCGTTGAGCATGACCGGCTGGCCGATCGGGTCGCGGCCGGCAAACAGCTGCTTGGCGATCTCTGAGCCGACGATGGCGACCCGGTGCTCGCCGTGTTCGTCTTCCCAGTTGAAATGGCGCCCGGCTTCGAGATCGATGGTACGGATCAGCTGATAGCTTGGCTCGATCCCGTGCACCGGCGGCGAGGCGGCGTTGAAGGCGCTCTTCACGCGCAGGCCGCCACGCTGCAGTTCCGGCGTCGCCACCCGCGTCAGCCGCGACTGCGCCTGGATGGTGCGTGCGTCATCGGCCGTCAGCACGATGCGGCGACCCGCGCGTTCGCCGCCTACCTGCTTGCTTGTGCGTCCGCCCCAGACGATCGCGATGTTCTTCCCCAGTTCCTTGAGGACGCGCTCGTTGCCCTGCCGGAAGCCCTCGCCGGTGGCCGACAGAATCACAACCGAGATCACCCCCCACAGAATCCCGAACATCGTCAGGAAGCTGCGGAGCTTGTGGGCCCACAAGTTCTGGAACGTTTGAACGAGAGCCTCGCGCATGAACCTGTGAACCCGTGAACCTGTGAACCTGACCGTGAACCCGTGAACCTGTGAACCCGTGAACCCGTGAACCCGGTTTTACGAGGGCAGCACTACCTTGTCGCCCTGCTTGAGGCCTTCGAGCACCTGCGTCCGCGTGCCGTTGCCGACGCCTGTCTTGATGCTGACCTTGCGGTGGCCCTTTTCGGCCTTCTCGTCCACGACCTCGACAGTCGGGTTCCGCTGCGCGTCGTAGCTGATGGCCGCCTCTGGGACGATGAGCGAGTTCGGGAACTCTTCCAGCACGATCTCGGCATTGGCCGTCATGTTGGCCTTGAGCTCGTTGCCCGGGTTGTCGATCGAGACCTTCACCTCGAAGGTGGTGACGTTGTCCTTCTCGGCCCCGATGGGCGAGATCTGCGTGACCTTGCCGTCGAACTTGCGGTCCTTGAAGGTCTCGACCGTGATCCGCGCCGGCTGGCCCAGGCGCACGCGGCCGATATCGACCTCGTCGACCTTGCCGCGGACAAACACCTGGTTGATGTCGCCAAGCGTCATCACCAGCGTCGCCGCCGAGCCCATGTTGAGGATCGAGGACACAGGGCTGCCGATCTCGAGGTCGCGCGTGAGCACGGTGCCTTTGATAGGGGCTTTGATGGTCGCGTTGGCCAGTTCCTCTTCAGCGCGCTCGACGGCGGCCTGTGCCTGCGCCACGTTGGCCTGCGCCTCGGCAATCTTGGCCTTGCTGACCCCGAGCTGCACCTGGGCCGCGGCCTTGCGGTTCTTCGCGAGGTCGACCGCGCTTCGGGCATCGTCGAGCGCCTGCGGCGAGACCAGCTTTTGCGCGTGCAGCTGATTGGCGCGCTCGTAATTGCGGAGCGCGAAGTCAAGCTCTGGCGCCTCGGCCTCGACCTTGTTCTTCTCCAATTGCGCCGCCGCGCCTTCCAGCGCCGCACGCGCCGCCTGGAGGTTCGCGCGCGCCTCGCGCTCGCGGGCGCGGAGATTCTCCTTGTCCAGTTCAACGAGCACCGCGCCGACCTCGACGATGTGGTCGACGTCCGTGTTGATGCGCTCGATGATGCCGTTGGCTTTCGACTTGATCTCGACCTTCGTGATCGGCTCGATCTTGCCGGTCGCGACGACCGAGCGGGTCATGGTGCCGCGCTCCACGGTGGCCATCTTCGAGGCGTCCAGGGGCGTGGCGCCATTGAGGGTCGTGTAACCCCAGACGCCGCCCACCAGTGCCACCACCGCGCCGCCCACGGCGAGCGATAACTTACGTGATTTCTTCATCTTGTCCTCGTCGAACGGAAGCGCCGGAGCAGGCTGGTCGATTGCGGCCCCGACCTGAACATTTACGGAGGGCTGGAAGCGGAAGTTTCAGGAAGAGGCCCCGAGGCCTGAGGCCCGAGGCCTAAGGCCCGAGGCCTTATCATTGATGCCAATGTGGATTTTGAAGACGCTCGAGGCCCCGGATGGCACCGGGCCGTTTACCTTTCGCGTCACGCCGGGCTCAATCAAGACGCTGGGCCGGGCGGCGCGCGCGGACTTCGTCGTCGATGTGCCCCTGGTGTCGCGCTTTCATTGCCGGTTCACCGCCTCGGCGGAGGGCGGTCTGCTGCTCGAGGACCTGGAGAGCACCAACGGCACCCTCGTCAACGACAAGCGAGTCGACAAATCCGTGCTGACCCAGGGCGATCGCGTCAGAATCGGCCGAGTCGAGCTGGCGGTCGAGCGAGGCTAGGTATTCAGGAGGAACGGGTTGCTCCTCCGCTCCTGGCCGATCGTCGTGCTGGGGCCATGCCCCGAGTGGACGGGTGTGTGGTCGGGGAATCCGAACAGCACCGTCCTGATTGAGCGAATCAGGGTGTCGTAGTCCCCGCCGGGCAGATCGGTGCGGCCGATGGAGCCCGCAAACAGCGTGTCTCCTGCGAACAACTGGCTCGCGCCGTTCTCTCGAACCTCCAGGCACACGCCACCCGGCGAGTGGCCCGGCGTTTCATGGACGGCAATCTCGAGCCCGCCAACCGTCAGCCGCTGTGCCGAGTCGTAGAACCGGTTGACGGGCGGCTGCGCCTTGACGCTCAACCCAAACATCAGGCCCTGCTGCACTACCGCGCGATAGAGGAAATCGTCCTCGCGGTGGAGCCACGTGTCGACGTCGAAGGCGGCCTTGGCCCGCTCGACGCCGGTGATGTGATCCAGGTGCGCGTGGGTCAGCAGGATGGCCTGCACGTCCAGGCCCTCGGTGGCCGCGCGTGCGATGAGTTCGTCCACCTCGTCACCAGGGTCAATGAGAACGGCGGTCGCGGACCCCTCGGCGGCTACGAGATACCCGTTCTTCATGAAGGGCGGCACGGCGGCGGTGAAGATGCGCACCGTTAAGACGATATCATCCGGGGCACTGATGATTTCCATCGACGACATCCGGGCCGCGGGTCGCCGCCTGGCACCGCACCTGTCCCCAACGCCGCTGATTCACTCGCCGTGGCTTTCGATCCGCGCCTCGGCGGAGGTACGGCTCAAACTCGAGTCGTTGCAGGTGACCCGGTCGTTCAAGGTGCGGGGAGCCCTGAACGCACTGACGAGGCTGGCGTCGATTGATCCACGCCCCATGGTCGTCACGGCCTCGGCCGGCAATCACGGCCGTGCGGTCGCGTGGGCCGCCGAGCGTCTCGGCCTGCACGCGGTGGTGTTCACGCCAGAATCGGCTCCGCAAGCCAAGCTCGGGCCCATCCGCGGCCACGGCGCCGAACTGCGATTGGTCGCCGCCGACTACGAGGACGCCGAACGCAGGGCGATGGAGTTCTCTCGGACGACCGGGGCGGCCTTTGTCTCGGCCTACAGCCACGAGGACGTCATTGCCGGCGCCGGCACGGTGGCCATGGAGATCCGCGACAGCTGGCCGGAGGTGGACACGATCGTCGTCCCCATCGGCGGCGGCGGCCTCGCGAGCGGCATCGCACGCGTTGCCAGGGCCGCCAGTCCCGCCATCCGCGTGGTCGGTGTCGAGGTGGCGCAGTCATGCCCCTTCACCGCGGCCCGCACGGCGGGCCGGATCGTGCCCATCACGGTGGGTCAGACGCTTGCCGATGGCCTCAGCGGCAATGTCGACCCCGACACATTGACGTGGGATTACATCCGGGATCTGGTCGACGAAGTCGTCACGGTATCTGAAGACGAACTGGCAGAGGGCTTGCGCGGCCTGGTCGCCGAAGATCACCTGATCGCGGAGGGCGCGGGCGTCGCGGCGGTGGCGGCCGTGGCGGCACGACGCGCATCGCTAGACGCCTCGCGGACCGCCGTCGTCGTCAGCGGCGCCAATATAGACAGTTCGAAGCTCGTGGAAGTCCTGTCAATTCCAGAGAACCCACGCTGTTAGCGCGGCGCTGAGTACGAGAGCGCCCGCGACCCACCACCACAGGCGTGAGGATTTTTCCGGCTCGACCAGCTCGGGCTCCTCGAGCTCGTCATCGAGGACGGACTTTGCAGCCCGCAAATCGTCGGCGAGCTGTGCTGCTGTTTGATACCTCGCGCCGACGGGTTTTGCGAGGGCGCGCGCCACTATGCGGTCCAGATCGACTGGAAGACTCCCTTGCTTCGAGCTCGGCACTGGCGCCGGGTCCTTGAGGATGGCGAGCAGGGTGTCGTCGGCGCGGGGCCGGCCGAATGCGGCCTGGCCAGTGAGCATCTCGAAGAGCACGGCGCCCAGGGCAAACAAATCGGCGCGCTGGTCGCCGGCTTCGCCGAGCGCTTCCTCCGGCGCCAGGTAGCGCACGACCGGCTGGCTCGCTTCAGACACGGCGCCCAGATGCACCGAACCGTGGATCGTGCCTCCGCGAGTGAAGGCCGCCAGGCCCGCGTCGAGAACTTTCACCTGGCCCTTCGGCGTGACGACGATGTTGTCGGGGCGAAGGTCACCGTGGGTCAATCCAGCCGCGTGGAGTGTCGCCAGCGAGTCGGCGACCCGGATTGCGAGATCCACCGCCCGCAACGCGTTGATGGGCCTTCCCCCGAGCACCTGCGTCAGCGACTGCCCCGGCACGAACTCCTGCGCCAGAAACGTCTGGCCGTCCTCGTCGCCGCACTCGTAGAGCATCGCGATGCCAGGGTGCGAGACTTGAGTGAGCGCCATCGCGGTGTCGCGCAGCAGCCCCAGCCGGTCGGCATCGGCCATCAGGGCCGCGGGGATGCGTCTGAGGGCGACGGTGCGGCCGTGCACGGTGTCGCGCGCGCGGTACACCTCGCCGAGCGCGCCGGCGCCGATGCGTTCGAGCAGTTGATAGCCACCCAGCTCTGACAGCGGCGCGCGGGACTGTTGGGACTGGGCGTTCGGGTCGGTCACCAGCGTCATTTCCGGGGTGGACGTGAGGGCCGAATCTCGACACGGCTCGGCAAACTCCGCGCGGGATGGTCAACCAGATCGACGATGACCTGCGCGACGTCGTCGGGCGCCAGCTTCCAGTCGGTGCCCGGGCCGTCGCCGGAGCTGAAGCCGGTCCGGACCGAGCCCGGCGCCACGATGCTGACACGAATTCCGTGGTGCCGCACTTCCTGCATCAGCGACTCGCTGAATGCATTCAGCCCCGCCTTCGACGCGCAGTAGGCGGCGCCGCCCACGAAGGCGTTGCTGCCTGCCAGGCTGCTGACGTTGATGATCCAGCCGCCGCCGCGCGCCTTGAGGTGCGGAAGCGCCGCGTGGCAGCAGTGGTAGACGCCGGTGAGGTTGGTGTCGACGACGCGGTGCCAGTCGGCTGAAGTCATCTCGGAGACCTCGACAAATCCGCCCACGCCGGCGTTGTTCACGAGGATGTCGAGCCCGCCCCATGCGGTCACCACCCGGGTGACGGCTTGAGCCACGTCGGCTTCCACGCGCACATCCGCCAGCAACGCCAGCACACGAGCGCCGGCGGTGCCGGACAGGGCGAGGCGCGCGTCCTCGAGTCGCCGCTCGTCGGTGCCGGTGATGGCCACCGACGCGCCGCGTGCCAGCAGCGCCGAGGCGGTGGCAAATCCGATGCCTCGCGACCCGCCGGTCACGATCGCTATTGTGCTGGGGCCGATGGACATGGCGAGCGCCTGCGGTGGGAAACCCAACGTATACAATACCGTAGCGGACGATGCACACGGTAGCCATCCTCGGCGCGGGCGATCTCGGCGGCGCTCTCGCGCGCACGCTCGCGTCTTCCGACGCCGTCTCACGCATCGTGCTGATCGACGACGCGCGCACGGTCGCCGCAGGCAAGGCGCTCGACATCCGCCAGACGGGCCCGATCGAGTCGGTACGACACCGCGGTCGAGGGCACCGACGACCTCCACCAGTCATCCGGGGCGGATGTCGTCGTCTTCGCCGACCGGCACGGACAACCCGAGTGGAGCGGCGAGGCAGGATTGGCGCTGGTCGACCGTGTGGCCAGGATGACCAGGGCGCCTCTGGTCTTTGCCGGCGCAGGTCACCATGTCCTGATGACGCAGGCCATCAAGGAGTTGAAGTTGCCGGCGCCGCGGCTGATCGGTTCCTCGCCCGTGGCAGCCGCCGCAGCCGCACGCGCGATGATGGCGCCGGCGCTCGATGCTTCTCCGGTCGACGTCGACAATCCCGATTCTGGGCCTCCCACCGATCCTGGGTGCTGGCGTGGGATCGGGCGTGCTCGGCAGGGGCGCCGATCGACATGCCGCCGCACGCCGCGGCACGGGTCGAGCAGGTGCTCGCCGCCAGCTGGCCACCCGGCGCGTATAGCCTGGCCTCGGCCGCGGCGGCAGTGATCCGCGCGATCCTCACGGGCTCGCGACGACGGTACTGCTGCTTCCAGGCCACGCCGTTTGGCAGCATCCAGCCGGTGGTGTTTGCGGCGCCCGTGACGCTGGGGCCATCGGGCATCGCGACGGTCGTCGTTCCCGAACTGACGCCGCGCCAGCGCGTCGGGCTCGAGTCCACGGTGCTCGCCCGGAGCTGACGCTCACGTGCGGGGTCGTGCCGGCTCGATCAGCCGCCGCCGCGGAGCTCTCTGAGCGTGTTCGCGATCTCGGGCTGCGAGGGATCGATCCGCAGCGATGCGCGAAACGCCGCGCCCGCACGCGTCTTGTCGCCGAGGGTGAGCCGTGCCAATCCCAGCCCGTTGAGCGCCATCGTCGAGCGCGGATCGGCGGCCACCGCACGCTCGAAGTACGGAAGCGCCTCGGCCGGGCGTCCGCCGGCGGCCAGCGCGCCGGCGAGGTAGAGCAACGCGTCGCTGTTTTTCGGATCGCGCGCGATCGCGGATTGGAACAGCCGCATGCCTTCCGCCGCCTGGCTCGTTCGCATGCGCACGACGCCGAGCTTGACCATCGCCGGCACGTCGGTGCCGTCGAGCTCGAGGATGCGGGCGTACCGCGATCCGGCGCCGCCCATGTCGTCGCGCAGGAACGCGAGATCGCCGAGGCGTCGCAGCGCCTCGATGAAGTCGGGCACCCGCTTCAAGACGCCTTCGAGCGTGGCCTGGGCTTCGGGATACCGGTGTTGCGCGATCTGCACCTCGGCGAGCGAGACCAGCGGCTGCGCGAATGCCGGGCTCTCGCGCGCGGCGCTTTCCAGCACGGCGGTGGCGTCGTCGAACCGTCCGGCGAATCGCAGGTTGTCGCCCAGCACGACCGCGTCTTCCGGCGTCAGCTCGCCAGCCTTTTCCAGGATGCGCATGTCGGCGATGGCGAGATCGTGCCTGCCCGCCGACGCGTAGGCGATGGCGCGGGTGCGTCGCGCCATGAAGAGGGTCGAATCCTCCGACAGGACCGCCGTCAGCTCGCGAATCGCGACGTCGGGCTCGACCCGTGCCGCCGACATCGCCCGGTTGAGTCGCGGCAGGAAGCGGACGCCGTCCTTGGGGTCGCGAAGCGCGCCGGCGCCAGCCCGCGTGCTGCTCGAGCCGCCGAGATATCCCAATGACCGCAGCCGCTGGATCGCTTCCGGATCGGAAGACGCGGCGGCTCCTGCAGGTGCGGTCTGTTGACGGAGCCCGGCCTCGAGGCCGCGACGCAATTGGGCGACGCGCGGGGCATCCGCCTCGGCCAGGTTCGTCAATTCCATCGGGTCGTTCTTCAAGTCGTACAACTCGGGCCGTGGCGCTTCGATCAGCTTGAAGCCGCCGGCGCGCCACGAATAAAGCGGCGCCCAACCGAGCTCGAGCTCCGAATAGAGCGACTCGGCGTACGACGGCTGATCGTCCATCTGACGTCCGTCAGCGGCGGGCCGCAGCGATCTCCCTTCCATACCGGTCCGCGGCGGAAGGCCGGCGTAATCGTGCAATGTCGGAAGCACGTCGATCAATTGCGCAACGGTCGACGACACGCGCCCCTCGCCGATCTCCGGCCCCGCCATGATCCAGGGGACGCGAATCGTGGCGTCGTAAACGAAGAGGCCGTGTGCGCCTTCGCCGTGCTCGCCGAGGCTCTCGCCGTGGTCCGCGGTCACCAGGATGACGGTTCTGCCCAGATCCCCGCTCTGCTCGAGTGCCTTCAGCACACGCGACAGCTCGCGATCGACGGAGGCGATCTCGCCGTCATAAGGGGCGTTGCGGAAACGCTCGGCGAGGTCAGACGGCGGCTCGTACGGCGCGTGCGGATCGTAGTAGTGGACCCACATGAACCACGGGCCACGCTTTCCGCCGCTGCCCGGCGCAGCGAGCCAGCGGAGTGCGGCGTCGGTCGTCGCGTCGGCGTGGCGCTCGACATACGGCGTACGCCGCCGGTCGTTGCCGCGGGGCAGGTGGTCTTCGTAGACATCGAAGCCGCGATCGAACCCGAAGCGACGGTCGAGCGGGAACGCCGACACGAAGGCCGCCGTGCGGTAGCCTGCCTGCTTGAAATCCTCGGCCGCCGTGCGGAGTGTTGGCGCCAGGACGTAGCCCCCATTGTTGCGGAACCCATGTCCGGGCGGCGTGCGGCCCGTGAGCATCGACGCGTGAGACGGCCCCGTGAGCGGGACATGAGACAGGGCGGTCTCGAACTGAACGCCCCGCTTCGCGAGGGCGTCCAGATTCGGTGTCATGCGCGTTCGCCGCGCCATAGCTGCCGAGATGGTCGGCGCGCAGCGTGTCTATCGTCACGAGCAGGACATTCGGGTGCTCCCTGGCAACCGCAGCGGGCCCGGAGGCAGGCTGCCGACAGCCACCTACCGCGAGCACGACGAAGAGAGCGCAGATCAGACGCATCAATCCCAATTCGCAAGAGTACCGGTCAACCGCCGCGCACACTCAAGTCCCGGCCATTCTCGGCCCGGACTTGTCTGCGGCCCTTAAGAAAGTAATTGACAGCAGGCAAATGAAAGGTATAACAAGTGCATCGACTGTCGTTTGCTTGCGATTTCGCGACGCGACATCCGCAGGGTCGAGGTTTGCCCGGCGGGTCAGGTGCCCAGTTCCCCCGAGGAGAAGAGAAGAGATGCGAGCGACCAAGAGGCCTGTTGTCCTGTGGCTGCTGCTGATCGCGCTGGCGTTTGCGACTTCCTCCGCGGCGCAGTCATTTGTCGGGTCGATTCGCGGCACGGTGGTCGACCCTCAGGGCGCGGCGGTGAAAGGTGCAGCCGTGCTCGTCACCGACGAAGCGACCGGCGTGCCGCGTGCCGTCGAGACCGACGATCAGGGCCGATACGAGGCGCCCAATCTCCAGCCTGGCACGTACAAGGTCGAGGTCATGGCGGACAGCTTCAAGAAGGTCGAGCGGACCAACGTGCTCGTCCGCGCGTCGGGCACCGCACTGGTCGATGTCACGCTCGAAGTCGGCGGCGTCACCGAGACGATTACCGTGTCGGGTGAGGCGGCCAGCAACATCACGCTCGACAGCCAGGCAATCAGCCGCGGCCTGGACGCGCAGCAGCTGCACGATCTGCCGCGCAGCTCCCGCGACATCCAGTCGTTCCTGCTGCTGAACCCGAACGTGGTCGGCGGCTCCGACGACATCCAGTTCCTCGGCGCCAAGACCTACGGCGTGTCGTACATCCAGGATGGCCAGGCCTCCACCAATGCCATCTTCGGGACCGTCGGCAACTCGGCGCCGGGCCTCGACGCGATCGAAGAGCTGCAGGTGCTCTCGAACTCGTACAGCGCCGAATACGGGGGGCTGGCGGGCGTGGTCGTCACGACGAAGCGTGGCAGCCAGCAATATCGCGGGACGGGATTTTTCGACTACAACAGCGATAGCCAGAACGCGCTGACCTACAACCAGACGCTCTCGGGCGTCGAGCGTGGGGATCCGCTGTCGGACACGCACGAGCGGCGGTGGGGCGGCAGCATCGGCGGGCCCGCTCTTCAGCAACAAGCTGTTCTTCTACGGCAACTACGAAGGGTCTAACGACAAGGCCATCTACGGCGGCGGCCGATCGACTGCAATTCCGACTGCCGCGATGCGCGCGGGCGACTTCCGCGGGACGTCAATTTTCCCCCGCGATCCCGTCAACAGGCGCGCCGTTCGCCAACCAGATCATCCCTTCGGATCGTATCGATCCGTCGGCGACAAAAGTGATGAACATGTTCTATCCGTTGCCCAACCAGGGAACCGTGGCGAACGGCTACGGCGTCTTCCAGCAGTTCGTTCCAGAAACCCGGAAGCGCCAGCGGTTCGATATCCGGCTGGACTCGGAGGTGACGAAGAACGACTCGGTGTTCTTCCGCGGCAGCTATCAGCACCGCGATCCGAGCACCATCGGGTTTGAAGGCGGCAACGTGCTGACCAACCTGCCGATTCTCGAGGCGAAGCTCGACACCTCGTCGATCATTGGCGGCTGGACCAAGATCATGACGATCGACGATGGTCAACGAATTCCGGACCGGATTCAATCTCGACAACGTGGATCGGCGAAGCAACTTCAAAGCGGCCGAGGTCGCCGCCAGTCTCGGACTCGAGAATGCCCCGAGCAAGGCCGAGGCGTTCGGGTTCCCGTCGTTCCACGTTCATCGACAAGCACGCTCCGTCCACTCAATATTGTCGATGCCGGGCGCAACGTCGATCGCCGGTTGAAGCAGAACGCCTTCTCGATCAGCGACAACATCACCTGGATCAAAGGCGGCCACTCGCTGAAGGCGGGAGGGCTCTTCAGTCGCAATTCCGCCCTTGATGGTTTCGGCATCGGCGTCAACAACCGGGGCCTGTATCGCTTCAACGGCGCCCGGACCGGCAACGCCTTCACGGATTTCCTGCTCGGCCAGCCGCTCGACGCCCGCGACCAGGTCACCGCCCGCGGGCCGCTCGACGGCCACTCGAACGACTTCGCGGTGTTCGTGCAGGACGACTGGAGGGTGAACAAAGCCCTGACGGTGTTCCTGGGACTGCGCTACGAGATCGTCGGCACGTGGCACGAAGAGGGCGGGCTGCTGGCCAACTTCATTACTCGACGACGGCGGTCACCACGTCGTGCCGAGCGCGGAGGTCGCGGCGAAGCTGCCGCCCGGTCTCATTGCGCTCGACCGTACGTTATTGGCATCGGAAGCGGGCCTGCCCGATACGCTGCTCAACGCCGACAAGAACAACTTCAGCCCGCGCGTCGGCTTTGCCTGGCGTCTCGACGAGAGCAACAAGACCGTGCTGCGCGGCGGCTTCGGCCTCTTTCACCCGACGGTCGCCGTGCAGGGCATTCGCGACCTGCTCGCGACCAACGAGTTCCGCTACACGACGGCGTGGAGGGGCGGCGGCCTGCGCAACGGGTTCTCCGGTGGCGTGCCGTTCACGGATCCCACGTCGTTCGGCAACCAGGGCATCGATCCGAACCTCGAGGCCCCGGACATCTACCAGTACAACCTGACCATCGAGCGCGAGCTGGCGGGCGCCATGGGGCTGCGCGTCAGCTACATCGGCTCGACGTCGCGCAAGCTGCTCGTCGACAAGGACTTCAATACCTTGCCGGCCAGCACGGTGCCGTTCATCACCGACGGCAACCCCGAAGATCTGGCCCGGCTGCCGTTTGCGCCGTACGGCACCTTCATGGACATCGTCGGCAACCGCGGCGAAGGCCGGTACGACAGCCTGCAGCTGGAGCTCCTGCGCCGGTGGAAGGGCGGCTTCGCGGTCAACGCCGCCTACACGCTGGCCCATTCCGACAGCAACGCGCCGGATACGGGCAACAGCACGATCGGACCGGTCCAGTTCGATCCGTACGACATCGAGAAGGATCGCGGGCCCGATCCGAACGTCGTGAAACACCGGTTTGTGGCCAATGCCACGTGGGACGTCCCCGTGGGGCGCGGACGCAAGCACGGCGCCGACATGTCGGCGTGGTCGAATGCCCTGTTCGGCGGCTGGACCGTCTCGACGATCGTGCAGGCCCGCAGCGGACAGAACCTCACGCCGTTCTTCAGCAGCTACTACACGACCACGCCGTGGAACACCGGCAAGCCGCTCGACGGCCTGGGCAACTTCTTCTGCTGCGCCTGGCGGCCGGATCAAATCAAGGACCCGAACACTGGCGGAACGCGCGACGCCTTCTTCGACCAGACCGCCTACGCGATCCCGGCCGACGGCGTGCTCGGAAATGCGAAGAAGGGCAGCCTGAAGGGCCCCGGGACCTGGGTCGTGAACTTCGGCTTCTACAAGGACATCTTCGCGACCAGTGGCGGACTGCGCGTGCAGTTCTCGACCATCATGGACAACGCGTTCAACCACCCGCAGTTCTTCCCCGGGTATGGGAGCGGCTTCGTCCAGCTCGACGACTTCCTGGTCAACGGCGATCCGAACAACGGGACAACTGGGTGCTGGGGGCCGACACCATAGCCAACGCAGAAGGATTCTCCCCAGGACGCGTCATACGATTAGGTTTACGCGTCATGTTCTAGCAGGGCCATCGGCCCTGCCGGGCCTCGGCCCGCTTACAGGTCACCTGGGAGCCCCCTTCGGGCTCCCAGGAGTTCTATCCAGTCCGTCGTCCGCGTTCTCACGCACTGCCTACGTCAACCGCCGAGCCATTCATCGCGGTCGAACCCGAGGTGCGCCTGGCCATGGTCGAAGTCGCGAACCGGAAACCGGTGAGGCTGCTGGTCGAGGAGCGGCGCCGGCGCATCCTCGATCTGCTCGACGAAGAGGATCGCGTCACGGTCGAGGAGTTGGTTGAGCGCTTCGACGTCTCGGCGGTGACCATCCGCGGCGATCTCGATGCCCTCGCCGGCGGCGGGTCCCTGGTCCGATCGCACGGCGGCGCGCTGAAGCGCCTCGATCACGGTGACATCCGGATCGCCGTCAAGGAGACGCTGAACCATCGCGAAAAGGTGCGCATCGGTCACGCCGCGGCGCGTCTGATTCGCCCTGGCGACACCATCATCCTCGACTCGGGGACGACGACCGCCGAGATCGCCAAGCAGATCAAGTCGCTGAAGTTCGACTCGCTCACGGTCGTCACAAACGGGCTGAACGTGGCGATGCACCTGGCGGACCAGCCGCACGTCCGCCTCTTCGTCATCGGCGGCCTGGTGCGCCACCTGTCGTATTCGACCGTCGGACCCCAGGCCGAGCAGATGTTGAGCGGACTCACCGCGGATCACCTGTTCCTGGCCGTGGATGGCCTGGATCCGGAAGTCGGCCTGACAACGCCCGACGTGCTCGAGGCCCGGCTCAACTCGCTGATGATTCGCACGGCCCGCGAAGTGACGGTCGTCGCGGACTCGAGCAAGTTCTCGAAGCGGAGTCTCTCGGTGATCGCCGGCATCGGCGACGTGCGGCGTGTGATTACAGACCACAAGGCCGACCCAGGGATGGTCTCGACGCTGCGGGAGCGTGGCATCGAAGTGACGTTGGTGTGAAGCGCAGCTCGGACCCCTAACGATTCGCGCCCAGAGTCCGCTCGAAGACCGTTGCGAACTCCCGCACGAAAGTGTCGGACACCTCATCAACAGACACCGGGCGGCCCAACTCGAGGCTGAGGGAGGTCACGCCCTTGTCGGCGATGCCGCACGGCACGATGAGGTCGAAGTACGACAGATCGGGCGACGCGTTGAAGGCGAGACCGTGGCTCGTGATCCAGCGGGAGATGCGCACGCCGATGGCGCCTATTTTCCGGTCGCCCACCCACGCACCGCTGAGCCCTGAAACGCGGCCGGCCTCGACGCCATAGGCTGCACTCAGCCGGATCATCGCCGCTTCCAGATCGCGCACATAGCGATGGACGTCCTGTCGATCCGGCCGGAGGTCCAGAATCGGGTACGCCACGAGCTGACCGGGACCATGGTAGGTGACATCGCCCCCACGCCCGGTCTCCACGACCTCGACGCCGCGAGCCGCCAGCGACTCGGCGGTTGCGACCACGTGGGTTCGGGCCTCGGCGAGCTTCACACCGAGCGTGATGACGTGGGGATGTTCGAGCAGGAGCAGCGTATCGGGGATGCGTCCCGCACGCCGATCTTCGACGAGCGATTTCTGGAGGTCGAGGGCGTTGGCATAGGCGACCAGTCCGAGGCGGCGGACGACGAGGTCACGAACGATCAACCGTCACACCCACGCCGCGTCGAATTTCTCCAGCGTGTCCTTGACCTGCGACAGGAACTGATCGGCGATGGCGCCGTCCACCAGGCGATGGTCGTAGCCGAGTGTCAGGTATCCCATCGGCCGAATGGCAATCGCGTCGTCGATCACCACGGCGCGCTTCTCGATCGCGCCGATGCCGAGAATCGCGACCTGCGGCTGGTTGATGATCGGCATGCCGAACTGCGCGCCGAACGTGCCGGGATTGGTGATGGTGAAGGTGCCGCCTTGCACGTCCTCGGGCTTGAGCTGCTTGGCGCGAGCGCGGGCGGCCACATCGGCTATCGCGCGGCTGAGCCCGAGCAGGCTCTGCTCGTCCGCCTTCTTGAGCACCGGGACGATGAGCCCCCATTCGAGCGCCACGGCGACGCCCAGGTTGATGTCTTTCTTGTAGACGATGTTGTCGCCGTCGAGCGACGAGTTCAGGACCGGGAACGCGCGCAGCGCGCCGGCGACCGCCCTGGCGATGAACGACAGGAATGTCAGCTTCACGCCGTCGCGCTCGTACGCAGCCTTCTTCTGCTCACGAAGGTGGGCGACACGCGAGAAGTTCACCTCGAACACCGAGTGCACGTGCGCGGAGGTCCGACGGCTGAGCACCATGTGCTCGGCGATCTTCTTGCGCATCACGCCCATCGGCACGACCTCGACAGGCTCGCCCGGGCGGAACGCCGGGATGTACTGCGTCGGACCCTTGGGTGCTGCCGGTCGATGCTCGAGGAAGCCGAGGATGTCCTGCTTGGTCACCCGACCGCCGACGCCGGACCCGGCAATGGTCCCGATGTCGATTTGGTGCTCCTTCGCGATGCGACGAACCAGAGGCGACGACCGCGATCTGCGGGTGTCTTCTGCAGGTTGAATGGGTTGAACAGGTTGAATGGGTTGGTCAGGTTGAACCGGTTGATCGGGTTCGGTCGGGTTGGGTCGGGTTGGGCCGGGTTGCTCCACTGCCGTCACGCCGTCGCCGATGGTCGCGACGACGCTGTTGACGGCGACCGTCTCTCCCTCGTGAACCCGGATCTCCGACAGCACGCCGGCCGCCGGCGACGGGATCTCGGCGTCCACCTTGTCCGTGGAGATCTCGAACAAGGGCTCGTCGCGGTCGACATGGTCGCCCACCTTCTTGATCCAGCGGACGACGGTGCCTTCGGCAATCGACTCGCCCATCTGGGGCATCAACACGGGGGTGGACATAGCCAAGTTGGGTCGGGTTGTCACATGTGAATCGCAGCGCCGTGCGTGGCGTGCGCGGCTTCGCCCACGGCCTCCGACATCGTCGGGTGCGCGTGGATGGTGCGAATCAGCTCTTCCACGGTGCATTCCGTGCGAAGGGCCAGCACGGCCTCGGCAACCAGCTCTGTGGCGCGCGGGCCGATGATGTGCACGCCGAGAATCTCATCGTACTTCTTGTCGGCGACGATCTTCACAAACCCGTCGAGCTCGTCGGCCATGCGGGCGCGGCCGAGCACGCGGAACGGGAACGAGCCGACCTGGACGTCCACGCCGCTGTCGCGCGCGGCCTTTTCGGTCAGGCCGACACTGCCGATCTCGGGATCGCAATACGTGCAGCCCGGTACATGATCGAAGTTGATCGGCCGCACCTCGTGGCCGGCGATGCGCTCGGCCACCAGGATGCCCTCGGCGGATGACACGTGGGCCAGCTGCGGATGGCGCGTGCCCTCGCCGAACGTGATGACGTCGCCGATTGCCGAGATCCCTTCGACGTTGGTGCGGTAGAAGGGGTCCACCTTCACGTAGCCGCCCTCCAGTTCGAGGCCCACCGCGTCGGCTCCGAGCCCATCGGTGACCGGGCCGCGACCAGTCGCCACCAGCAGGTAGTCGGCTGTGATCGACTGCGACTTGCCGTCGGCGCCCAGCGCGTCGAGCGTGACGCGGTTGCCCTTGACCTCGGCCCTGGTCACCTTGGTGCCGACCAGTGCTGCGATGCCCTGTTTCTTGAACGCGCGAGCCAGCTCCGCCGACACTGCTTCGTCTTCGACGGGCACCAGCCGCGGCAGGAGCTCGATGAGAGTGACCTTGCTGCCGAAGCGGTTGAAGATGGAGGCAAACTCGACGCCGACGGCCCCGCTGCCCATGATGACGATCGAGCCCGGCACTTCCTTCAGGTGGATGGCCTCGTCGCTCGTGATGATGCGGGTATGGTCGATCGTGATCCCGGGCACGCTTCGCGGCGAGGACCCTGTGGCCACGATGAGGTGCTTCGCGGTGAGCTCCTGATCGTCGCCGCCGCTGACGACGACCTTGCCCTTCCCCGCCAGGCGCGCGGTGCCCTTGATCCACGCGATGCCGTGCTTTTTGAAGAGGCTCTCGATCCCCTTGGTGAGGCCCGTCACGATCTTGTCCTTGCGGGCGTGAACGGCCGTCACGTCGAGCGCGGGCGTGGCGCCGCCCAGGCCGATGCCCCAGTCGGCGGCGTGCTGGACGATCTTCAAGGCATGCGCGTGCTCGAGCAGCGCCTTGGTCGGGATGCACCCCCACAGCAGGCACGTGCCGCCGAGCGCCTTCTGGCGCTCCACGACGGCAGTCTTGAGGCCCAGCTGCGCCGCGCGGATGGCCGCCACGTAGCCGCCGGTGCCGGCGCCAATCACGATGAGGTCGAAAGCCTGCGCCACGGGAATTCAGTGCTCCTGAAAGATGGGATGCCTCACCGTTTCAGCGAGGACAGCGGGATGAAGGTCGTGGCCGGATCGGATGGGGCAACCGGCTCGGCGGCCGGCTCGGCCTCTTCCGGGTCGAGCCGCTTCACCTGGGCGCGTAAACGCCCGTGCTCGTAGCGCAGGTCCCAATAGGACTGTTGCAGCTGGTCGAGACGGCGAGAGGCCCTGCGGACCTTGGCGAGCGCCCAAAGGGCGGCGAGCAGGGCAACGCCTGCCAGAAGACTGGGCCAGATCATTGAGTGTATCCGCCCAGAGGGCGAGACCGCTCGTACAGTATCGGTCGAGTACTGGGGTGTCAAGAACCGGGCGATGAGTCCGGCTGGCGGACTGCCCGCAACGAGCGACGCAAGGCTCGAGCCTGTCTGGCGCGCATCGAAGCCCGCGACGGCTTTCCAGCGCTGACTCAGCGCGTCAGGGAACTCATGGCCGTCCTGGAGGACGAAGACGCGTCGGTGCAGCGGCCGAGACCGCAGCGCGTGATCCCATCCGACCGCGTAGAATACCTGCGCGATGTCCACTCGCACGCCGACGGTGCTGCTGGTCGACCAGGACGATGCGTGGCGCGAGGCGCTGGGCGACGCGTTGCGCACGCAGTGTCGCGTGCTGCGCGCGGCCAGTGGCGAGACCGCCCTCGGCATGTTGACGCGCGAGGAAGTGGACGTGCTGCTCGTGGATCTCGCGCAGCCGGGCATCTCGGCGTTCGAGACCCTGCGCATCGCCCGGGAGAACTTCGAGCTGACCGAAGTGATCGTGACCGGCGCGGAGCCCGACGTCGACGCCGCGGTCGAGTCGGTCAAGCTGGGCGCCTTCCACTTCGCGCCCAAGTCCGCCGGAGCCGACACGGTACGCGCGCTGGTGACCCGCGCCCTCGAGCGCCAGTCCCTGACCCGGCAGGTGCAAGTGCTGTCGGCCGAGGCCTCCGAGACCACCGACCGCGAGTTCATCGTCGGGCCCAGCCGCGCCTTGAACGAAGTGGTGGACCTGGTGCGCCGCGTGGCGCCGCTCACGGCGACGGTGCTGGTGCTCGGGGAAAGCGGCACCGGCAAGGAGTTGCTGGCGCGGTTGCTCCATCGGCAGGGGCCAGCGCCCGAGGGCCCGTTTGTCGCCGTCAACCTGGCGGCGATTCCGCAGGACCTGGTGGAAAGCGTGCTGTTCGGCCACGAGAAGGGCGCGTTTACCGGCGCGATCCGCCAGCAGATCGGCAAATTCGAGCTGGCCACCGGCGGCACGCTGTTTCTCGACGAGATCGGCGACCTGCGGCTGGACCTGCAGGCCAAGCTGCTCCGCGCGATTCAGGAAGGCGAAGTCGAGCGCATCGGCAGCGCACGGCCGATCAAGACGGACTTCAGGCTGATCGCCGCGACCAACGTCGACCTGGACAAGGCCGTCAAGGAAGGGCGATTCCGCGAGGACCTTTACTTTCGCCTTCGCGTGATCCCGATCACGCTGCCTCCGCTGCGCGATCGCGCCGAGGATGTCGCCACGCTGGCGCCGTTTTTCCTGCGCCGCTACAACACGAAGTTCCGCAAGCAGGTCCAGGGCATCTCCGAGAAGGCCATCAAGGCGTTGTCGGCCTACGACTGGCCGGGCAACATCCGCGAGCTCGAGAACCTGATGGAGCGGCTCGTCGCGATCACCGACAAGACGTGGATCACCGAGGACGACCTGCCGGTCGAGCTGCAGGTCGCCGAACTCGATCGGGAACCGCGCACCGGCGGCAGCCTGTTCCAGGATGCGATGACCGTCTACGAACGCAACCTGCTCCTGCGGGCGCTGGAGAAGCATGCGTGGAACGTCACGCGCACGGCCCGGTACCTGGGCCTGCCGCTGTCGACGATGAAGTTCAAGATCGAGAAATTCGAGGTACGGGAGGCGGCGAGGAAAGTTCGAAATTGACGATTGCAGATTGACGATTGCAGATTACGAAGCGTCGGGATGCACCCCCGGCTACCTCGCAGCGCAATCGTCAATCGTCAATCGTCATTGGTCTGTCACTTCCGTGGCAGCACGGCGTCTTTCAGCGCCTTCTGAATCCGCGCCTTGACGACGGTCTTGGCGGGAATCTTGATGGCCTCGCCCGTCGCCGGGTTGCGGCCCATGCGCGCCTTGCGCTTCTGGACCACCAGCTTCACCATGCCGGGCAGCGTGAACTCGCCCGCCCGTTTGAGCTCCTTTTCCGAGAGCGCCGCGAGCTCGTCGAAGAACTCGCGGGCCTGCGTCCGCTTGACCTCGAAGCGATCCGCGAAGTGCGAGAAGAGCTCGGATTTGCCCATCCTGCGGGCCTCTGCCATTGCGTCCCCCTTGACTGACGTGTGGCGCGCTCTAACGTTAGACTCGCGGCTATCAGGACCGCGAGCGCGAGCGGTCCACCGCGAATAATGGCCAAAATCCGGCGTATCCTAGCGCGCGGTCGTTTCAGTGTCAACGAAGAATACGCGAGATTCCTAGGAAATCTGCTTCACGGTGCTATTCTTTTTTCTGCCATGTCAAGCGCGACCATAGAGACCTTCCCCAATCCCCGCCCCGGCCGCGCCTTCGAGATCGCCATCGACTGCCCTGAATTCACCTCGATGTGTCCGAAGACCGGGCTGCCCGATTTCGGCACGATTCATATCCTGTACGTGCCCGACGCGACCTGCATCGAGTTGAAGGCATTGAAGTACTACCTGCTCGGGTTTCGCAACAAAGGCATCTTCTACGAGAGCGTGACCAACCAGATTCTCGACGACCTCGTCGGCGTCTGCGCGCCGACACGGATGACCGTGATCGGAGAGTTCACCCCGCGCGGGGGGATCAAGGCGACGGTGACAGTGAACTACGAGAAACCCATCGGTTGATCGCGTCAGTCAGAGCTGGGCTGGCCGCGCCGAAGCCGCAGGCGAAGGCGGGTAGCTCGAAGGAGACCGCGATGCGTGTGACGCTGTTGGTCGGAGTTCTGGCAGTCAGCCTGCCAACGATCGCGACGCTGGTCGCGGGCCCTGCGTCACAGGCGAATCCCATTTCTGACACCGAGTCGCGCACGGCGGCGACCAAAGCCATCGCGCTCGTCCAGAAGTCGACGACGACGTGGGAGAGCAAGCGGTCGTGCGCGTCCTGCCACCATCAGCACTTGCCGCTCATGCTGCTGCGGACGGCGCGCCAGCGCGGCGTGGAGCTTGATACAGCGGCCGCCCGGCAGACGGCCTCGCGACTGGCCGCCCCGGCGGCAAACCTGGACTTCGCCGTCCAGGCCGTCATGCAGATCGACCCGACGCTCGATTCGGGTTCGTGGCTGAACTCGCTCGACGAGATCGGGGTCAAGCCCACCCTGGCCACGCAGGTCTTCGCGCGCCTGATCCTGAACCGCCAGTTGTCCGACGGGCATTGGACCACCCTCGACGTCCGGCCGCCACAGTCCTTCAGCATCGTCACGGCAACCGCCGTCGCGGCGCGCGCCATTCAGCGGCACCTGCCGGCATCGATGGATGCCGAGCGGCGCGCGGCAACCGATCGCGCTCGTGCGTGGCTCCAGAAAGTCGTGCCGGCCGACACCGAAGAGCGCGCGTGGCAACTTCTGGGTCTGTCGGGGATCGGCTCGGCGCCTGCCGCGCTTGAACCGCACGTGCGTGCGTTGCTCGCTGCGCAGCGGAAGGATGGCGGCTGGGCACAGTTGCCACGCCTTGGAACTGACGCTTACGCGACGGGTCAGGCGCTTGTGGCGCTGCAACGAGCGGGTGGGCTCGACCGAAACCACCCGTCGGTGCAACGCGGACTGGCGTATCTGCTGTCGCAGCAGCGCGATGACGGCTCGTGGCTCGTCGAGACTCGTCTGCACGAACAGGATCTGGTCAGCCCTCCCTACTTCGAGACCGGCTTCCCGCATGGCCCGCACCAGATCATCTCGGCGATGGGCACGACGTGGGCGGCCATGGCGCTGCTCGAGTCGTTGCCGTCGCGCGCCCCCAACGCGACGGTGCTCGACGGGCTTCCGCTCGAAACCCCCGCAGAGCGGCCGTGGATGAACACGGCGCTGTTTGGGACCGCGCAGGAACTCGGCCGGCTGCTCGATCAGGGCCTGGATCCCAACAGCCGGACGTCAGCGGGCACGACGGCGTTGATGATGGCGGCGCACGATGCGGACAAGGTCAAGCTCCTGCTCGCGCGAGGCGCGGACGCGGCGGTTCTGTCTGATGCGCGGCACAACGCCTTGATGGTTTCAGCGAACTATCGGGGGTCGCTTGAAGCGATGCGGCTGCTCCTCGACAAGGGCGTTTCGCCGGAGGAGCCGCCGGCGCCTGCCGGATCGCTCAAGCATCACTCGCCGATGCTTTACGCGATCTGGTCGGGTGAGACTTCCAAGGTCGTGCTCCTGCTGGAGCGCGGCGCGAAGCTGCCGCGGCGGGTGTCGTTGCTCGGCGGCGATGTCTCGGCGTCTCCGCTCGAGCTGGCGATCTTTCAGCGCGACCTGCCGATGGTCAGGCTGCTCGTCGGCCGAGGAGCCGACGTCAACGAGCTCACTGAAGCCGGCGTGTCGCCCCTGACGCAGGCGACGTTGACCAACGATGCCGCGGTGGTGAAAGCGCTGATTGCCTCCGGCGCGGACGTGAACCTGGTGGACCAGGGCGGCGAGACGGCGCTGATGCACGCCGCGGCAGTCGATTACGGCGACACCGCGGTCATCGATGTCCTGCTGGCCGCCGGCGCCAGGCGCGACGTGACCTCGCCCGACAAGCGCACGGCGCTCGACCTGGCCCGCCAGTACGGGCACACCGACCACGTCCGCAAGCTCGAATGACCGACGACGAGCCCGACGCGCATCGCGTTCCGATCGACGGCACGCTCGATCTCCACACGTTTACGCCCGCCGAGATCCCCTCGGTAGTCGAGGAATACGTTCACGCCGCGCACGCCGCGGGCCTGCGGGAGGTTCGCCTCATTCACGGACGCGGCATCGGTGTCCAGCGGGCGCGCGTGCAGCAGGCGCTGCGGGCCCACCCGCTGGTCGAAGCGTACGGAGACGCGCCCGAAAGCCACCTGGGCGCGACGGTCGTGCGGCTGGCGCCGGCCAGGGACAGGAAGTCCCGACCTGCGCCCGGCTGGTCGGACGTCAGAACACGCCAGGCGCGACGCGCCATCTCACCCGCGTCATGTAGTCCGCGTACTCCGCGTCCCGGGCGAGCGTGCGCTCCTCGTAGACGGCCCGAATCATCAGCGCGATGTCGCTGACGACCAGCACGGCGAGATTCCACGGACTGGGGTGCGCCACCAGAAACGCTGCGTGGGTCACGACGTAGCCCGCGTAGATGGGGTGTCGCAGCGTCTTGTAGATGCCGCGGCACACGATGCCGCGGTTGGCCGGCATCAACCCGAAGCTCCGGCCGAGAGTGAGCTTGCCGGCGATGATCACCACGAGCCCGACGCCAGACGCCGCGGCCGTCGCCAGGTCGGGCACCAGTCCCCCGCCGGTTGGCCGGATGAAGGGCACGCCAACGATGGAAATCGTCGCGATCATCCGCGCGGCCCAGCTGCGATCGACGACGGTCGCCGGCCGCCTCAGGACCGTCAGCAGCACGACGAGCGCTTCGCTCACCAGGAGCAGCAGCCCGGTGAAGTGGCCGGTCTGCGAATACTCGCGGCCGATGCTGACGGCGAGCAGCACGAACAGCGCGCTGATTGCCGCGCGCGCGAACAGGTCGGCCATCCGCTCGCTTACGACAGCCACTCTTCGCTCCGCGCCTGGGGGGCCGGATTCGGGCTCACGGGGCTCTGTCCCCCTCTCGGCGTGCGGGGCTCGGCCCCCCCACGTCCCCGGCCCCTTGCCGCCTGCTTGCCCGCCTGCTCCTCGAGGAAGTAGTTGCGGCAGGCATGGTCCAGCAGCTCGCGTGTGATGTGCGGCGGCTTGTTCTGGTAGCGGCACATGTCGACCACCTGCGCGACCAGGTCGCGCGGATGGCAGGAGCGCATGTCCAGCCCGCGCGGCTCGTAGTACCGCCGCTGCAGATACTCGATGATCACCGGGTCGAAGCTCACGTTCTGCCGCTTGCAGTTGAGCGCGAAGATCTTCGTGAACTCCTCTGTCGTCGGGTTCTTGGCGTAGATCTTGTACGGGATGCGGCGCAGGAACGCCTCGTCGGCCAGCGACTCGGGATTGAGGTTGGTCGCAAACACGATCAGCACGTCAAACGGCATCTCGAACTTCTTGCCGGTGTGCAGCGTCAGGTAGTCCACGCGAGACTCGAGCGGCACGATCCAGCGATTCAGCAGGTCGCGCGGCCGGATGCGCTGGCGGCCGAAGTCGTCGACGACGAACACGCCGCCGTTGGCCTTCAGCTGCAGAGGCGCCTCGTAGAACTTGGCGATCGCGTTGAAGCTCAGGTCGAGCATTTCGAGCGTGAGCTCGCCGCCGACGGTGACGACGGGCCGGCGGATGCGCACCCATCGCCGATCGCGCGCCGCGGCGCGGATCACGCTGCCGGCGGAGCTCTCGTCGTCCAGCCGCGTGTGGTTCACGGGGTCGAAGATGGTGATGATCTGGCCGTCGATGTCGAGCGCCCAGGGCACGTACATGTCGCCGCCAAGCGCGCGGCCGATGCCCTCGGCCACGACCGTCTTGCCGTTTCCTGGAGGGCCGTACAGGAAGATCGACTTGCCCGAGTTCACGGCCGGACCAAGCTGGTCGAGCGTCTGCGGGCTGACGACCAGGTGCGTGAAGCCCTCGGCGATTCGTTCCTTGGTGAGGAAGCCGCGTTCCTCCTTCAACTTGTGCATCGCGGCGGTGTACTGGTGCAGCGGCACCGGGGCCGGCCCGACGTAGCCGTTGGCCTCGAAGGCCGACACCGCGCGTTCGCGTCCCAGGTCGGTGAGCGCGTAGCGGAAGCCAGCGGTGCCGGACCCGGCGGCACCGCGCACTTCGATCAGTTTCTCGACCCGCAGATGGTCCAGCAGCGACTCGAGCAACGCGTACGGCAGGCAGAGCTTCTCGCCCAGCGCGAGGCCGCTTTGCTCACCGGCGTGAAGCGCCTTGGTGAGCAGCTGGCGGAGCGCTTCGTACGAAAGCCCCGTGTCCTCGATCGTCGTGGGCTCGGGTGGTACCGGCGCCCGACGCTCGAGGACGGGGGTTGAGGTGGCGGCTGCAGCCGATTCAGGCGTCACAGTGGTTCCTAAGACGCGTCGGTCGCGTCAGTGCTGCTTGATGTTCTGCGCGATTGGGAAAATCACCTGCACGAACTTGATCGCCGCCGGCCCGATGGCCACGACCCAGATCGCCGGGAAGATGCAGAAGACGAGCGGAAACACCATCTTCACGCCGGTCTTGGCCGCGGCTTCCTCCGCGCGCTGCCGCCGCTTGGTCCGCAGGGTCTCTGAAAACACCCGCAGCGACTGGGCGACGCTGGTACCGAACTTATCGGTCTGAATGAGCATCGTCGTGAGCGAGACCAGGTCGTCCAGGCCCGTGCGGTCGGCCAGGTTGCGCAAGGCGTCGGTGCGGGCCTTGCCGGCCCGCAGCTCGATGTTGACCAGCCGAAGCTCGTCGGCCAGGTCGGGGTGGGCGAACTGCAGTTCGTCGCCCACACGCAAGATGGCCTGATCGAGGCCCAGGCCGGCCTCGACGCTCACGACCATCAGGTCGAGGGCGTCGGCCAGGCCGAGCTGGATCTTGTGCTGCCGCTTCTTGGCCAGACGGGCCAGAATGATCCCGGGCAGCAGGTAGCCGAGCAGCGAGCCGCCCAGTCCGAAGGACACGTTGGGCCTGAAGATCAACGGCGTCGCAAAGAGCACGAACGCGCCGAGGGCCACGACCATGCGCAGCCCCACAAACAGCGGCAGGGCCTCGCCGCCGCGGAAGCCCGCCTGGATCAGCCGAAGGCGGACCTTGCCGACTTCCGACGGCGCCACCGGCACCTTGGAGCCGACGCGCTTGACGGCGGCCTTGAGCGCGACAAACCTCGGGCCCTCGGGCACCTGGTCGCGCCCGCCGACCACTTCGGCCAGGCGGCGGTCCATCTCGGAGCCGCGATTGGAGGCCAGCCGCATGCCGAGCGCGGCGATGATCAGGCTGGCGAAGACGAAGGCGAGTACCGGCAGCAGCAGCGTCATGGCCTAGACCTCGATCGTGACGATCTTGCGAATCCAGAGGTAACCCGTCGTCTGCAGGACCACAGTCGCCGCGATCATCATCTTGCCTGCACGCTCGGTGAAGAGCACGTGCATGTGTTCCGGGTTGATGAACATCAGCGCGAGGGCCAGAAACGCCGGCAGCGCCAGCAGCACGTAGCCGGTCATGCGCCCGTGCGCGGTGTAGACCCGCACCTGGCGGAGAATCTTGAACCGCTCGCGCACGACATAGGCGAGGTTGTCCAGAATTTCCGAGAGGTTGCCGCCGGTCTCTCGCTGGATCAGCACGGCGGTCGCGAAGAACCGCACGTCGATGAGCGGCATCCGGATCGCCATGTTGTTCAGCGCGTCCTTGAGGGGCAGGCCGTAGTTCTGCTCTTCAAAGGCCTTGCGGAATTCCGGGCCCATGGGCTCGGCGCCTTCGTCGGCCACCATGCCCATCGCCGTCTGGAAGGCGTGACCGGCCTTGATGGCGCGCGACAGCAGATCGAGTGCCTCGGGAAACTGCTCCTCGAACCTGCGGATGCGGACGGTGCGCTTCCGCATCAGGATCAGGAACGGCACGGACGCGCCCAGCAGGAACCCCGGCACCAGGCCGATCACGTCGCGGAGCAGCGCACCGCAGGTCAGCGCTACGACCGTGCCCAGCGCGAGCGAAGACAGCAACACGCTGCTGACCCCGGTCTTGCTGCCCGCCTGCTCGATGAGCTTGGACACCCAGGTGCCTGCGCCGGTTTCGGCCATGGCGCGGTCGATGGCCGGCATTGCGCCGTCCTTGCTTCGCTTCACCAGGTCGAAGCCCAGTCCGGGCTCCGGTGTCAGGTGCTTGGCCACGTCGGCCATGCGCGCCTCGACGCGGCGCTGCACGAGCAGCGTCGGCAGCTTCGTCGCGGCGTAGTAGAGGCCGACGACCAGGCCGGCGGCGAACACGAAGACGCCGATGGCAATCAGGATGGGCACCATCAGCGCACCTCCGTCATGCCTTCGAACATGTCCGAGGGCAGGTGGATGCCGGCGGCCTTGAGGCGCTCGGCGACCTTCGGCCGGACGCCCGTCGCCTTGAAGCGGCCGATGACCTTGCCGTCCTGGGTCATGCCCATCTTCTCGAACATGAAGATTTCCTGCATGGTGATGACGTCACCTTCCATGCCGGTGATCTCCGAGATGCTGGTGACCTTGCGCGAGCCGTCGGCCAGGCGCGACTGCTGCACGACCAGCTGGATGGCCGACGAAATCTGCTGGCGGAGCGCTTTCTCCGGCAGGTTGACGTTGCCCGTCGCGATCATCGTCTCGATACGGCTCAGGGCGTCGCGGGGCGTGTTGGCGTGGACGGTGGTCAGCGAGCCGTCGTGACCGGTGTTCATCGCCTGGAGCATGTCGAGCGCTTCCTCGCCGCGGACCTCGCCGACCACGATGCGGTCGGGGCGCATGCGGAGCGCGTTGATGACGAGCTGGCGCTGTTTGACCGCGCCCTTGCCTTCGACGTTGGGCGGCCGTGTCTCGAGCCGGACGACGTGCTCCTGGTGGAGCTGCAGTTCGGCCGCGTCCTCGATCGTCGCGATGCGTTCGTTTTCCCCGATGAAGCTCGACATGACGTTGAGCAGCGTCGTCTTGCCTGCGCCGGTGCCGCCGCTGATGAGACAGTTGAGGTGCGCCTTCACGCAGTGGCCCAGAAAGTCCAGCATCGGCCGCGTCATCGCGCGGAAGGCGACCAGGTCCTCGCCCTTCAGCCGTTCCTTGGGAAAGCGCCGAATCGACAGCAGCGGGCCGTCGACGGCCAGCGGCGGGATGATCGCGTTGACGCGGCTGCCGTCGGCCAGTCGTGCATCGACCATCGGCGAGCTGTCGTCCACGCGACGGCCCACGGCCGACACGATTCGGTCGATGACGCGCAGCAGGTGACGGTCATCCTGGAACGTCGTCGGCACCTTGGTGAGGACGCCGCCGCGTTCCACGTAGACGAACTTGTACGTGTTGACCAGGATGTCGTTCACCGACGGGTCGCGCAGCAGCGGCTCGAGCGGTCCGAGCCCGAACACCTCGTCGAGGATGTCGCTGAGGATCTGCTCGCGTTCGGCGATGCTGACCGGCGTGTTCTCTTCGGCCATCAGCTCGAAGACGAGCGTGCGGATCTCGCCTTCGGCGCGCTGCCGGTCCACCGAGGCCAGCGCCTCGAGGTTCAGCCGGTTGAGCAGCTTGCGATGGACGTTGCCCTTCAGCTGTCACGTACTGCGCGCGCGGCGCATGGGCCGGGCCAGTCGGCGCCGCCGGGCGAACCGGCAGGCCGCCGGGGCCGTTCTGGGGAGCGTGAGCGGTTGCTGCCATGGTCTGCCTCGCACCTAGCTCAGAAAGCTGAACGAGAAGCTGAACGCGGCCCGGCGCTTCTCCACCGCCGCCTTGTCGGCGACCTCACCGGGCGAGATGATGTTGACGCGTGAAACTGTCGAACTGCGCCGCGATCTCCGAGTTGTTCGTCAGCGACAGCGGCACACCCGAATTGAGCGCCGTCGACACGGTCTTGTAGTCGCTCGGGAACGTGTGATGGATGCCGTAGCCAAGCGCCGTCTCGATCTGCTTGGGCGCGATCATGTGCTGGTCCGACGCGCGGTTCAGCAGGATGCGAATCCGCTCGCCGCCCACGCCCAGCTGCCGCACCTTGTCCACCAGCCGCTGCGCGTTGCGCACCGAGGGCACGTCGGGGTTGGCGACGACGAAGATCGAATCGGCCGCGTAGAGCGCGGCGATGCTGCACGAGTTCACCTGGTTGCCGGCGTCGACGACGACGTAGTCGTGCGACTTGCCGAGCACGCGGAAGAGCTCTTCGACCGCGCCGGCGTCGCCGGCGCCCGGCCGCTCGAACTGCTCCGAGCCTGCCAGAATCTCGAGCCCCGACTTGTGCTTCGCCAGGAGCTCGCGCAGGAAGTCCTTGTCCATCCGGTGCAGGTTCTCGAGCGCGTCGAGGACCGTGAACCGGGGACGCACCCCGAGAAACAGCGCGACTTCGCCGAAGCCAGACTTCAGGTCGACGACCACGGTCTGGCGCTTGGTGAGCCGGGCCAGCTCCACCGCGCAGTTGACCGCCACGGTCGTCGTGCCAGCGCCGCCCTTGGCGCCGAAGAAGACCAGCGTCACCGACGGCGGCTTGGCCGAGGCCTGCGCGCTTTCGCGGCGCGCTGTGCGTGCGGCGGACGGCGCCCTGGAACGACTCTTCCGGCACCGGCCACATGAAGAACTCGTTGGCGCCGGCGCGCATGGCCTGCAGGATCAGGTCGGGCTCGGCCGCCAGGGCTACGGCAAAGATCGCCGTCGTCGTATGGGTGGCGCGGAGCCGTTCGATCGACGCCAGCCCCGACGGCACGTCGCCGCGGATGTCGACGACGACCACATCGGGAACCGTCTGGTCACCGGCGGGACGGCGATCCTCGAGCAGGCCGATGGGTACGCCGCCGGAGCGGAGGACCTGACCGATCTGTCGTTTGAACTCGTCGTCCTGGGTCACGACGAGCGCTGCAAGCTGGGCCATGATGCGCTACTCCACGAGGCGAATGGCCATCGGGAACGCGGCCGCCGGAGCCGGACCGCCGTTGCCCGTTATCAGCCCCGAAATCGGGGTGATACGGCCGTAGATGTTGTTGCCGGAGCGTCCCGTGATGAAGAAGCCCAGGTAGTTGACAACCTTCAAGTCGGCGTACCGGCCGTTTTTCTTGCCCGTGTCGTAGTAGACGGGGTCGTACAGCGGGATAGCGACAACACGCGGGCTGGGGTGCTTCGTGCTGACGGGCTTGTTATTGATCCTGTCCCAAGTAGGCATCGGGGTCCTTTGCGATCAATTGGTCGATGCCATCGACAGTCGGGCCCATCATGTTGCCGGGCTCCATGAGCAACAGGTCGTCAAATCCCATGATTGTCGTATTGCAGTTGGCGATGTTCCAGGTGTACTCGCTAGCGCCCGTGACCCCGCCAATAGAGTACGAGAAGTACATGCTCGGGTTGATGTCGTGGCCCGTGCCCGCGCGGATCATCATCTCCGTGCCCCTGTCGCGTGCGGCGCTGTAGCCGGTATAGGTCGCCTTGTTCGTGGCGTTGTGGTACACGTCCGCGGGGTCCATCGGATTGTCGTGGGCGTCCCACATCTCGAACGTGTCGTCGGCGTCCCAGTCCGGTGTCTGCTTCTCGATCCACTTGTCGGGAATCGTGAACGGCATCACGCACGTCATCGCGTTGGCCTGCGACGCCTCGGCGGTCGCCTCGGCCGTGATGTCCACGTCCACGACGCCGAAGAAGCGGCCCATCAGCGTGTCCACCGGGTTGCCACGATCGCCGGTGCGGAACACGCGGACCTTCACGCGGTTGTCGACCCCGCTGGGACTCAGCGGGAAGGTCACGTCGGCGGGCGTCACGTCCACCTGGCTGTCGATCACCTCGTTTGCCCGCGCGGCCACCATCGCGTTCTGCTTGGCCGGGCCGCCAGTGCTGCGGTCGTCGTAGTCGTCGAAGTAGAGCGCGACGGCGCCGGCCAGCGCCCCGGCATCGGCCGAGTTCTGCGCCTGGCTGCGCGCCGTGGCGAACATGCCCACGTCGATGGCGAGCGTGGTCGCGGCAAGAAACGCCATGAAGCCGACGCCCACGAACACGAGGGACATCCCGCGTTCATCTCGATACAGGCGATTCAGCGTCTTCTGCATGGCGTTCTCCCCTCGAACCTCGTGAACCCGTGAACCGGGTGAACTCGTGAACCCGTGAACCAGTGAACCGGAGTTATTTAGGTTGCCCGTTCTCCGCCTGGATCTTCGCGACCTGCTGTTCGTACTGCTGCCGCGCGGCGTCGAGCTTGGCCTGCGCGATGGCGCGTTGCTCGGCGGACTTCTTGTCGAGCTCGGCCTGGCGCCTGGCGGCTTCGGCCGTGCGACGGTCGATTTCGGCCTGAAGCTTTGCCTGCTCCTTGCTCACCTTTTCCGCCTTGCGGCGGTTCTCCTCTTCGCGCTTCGCGTCGACGCGGGCCATCTCGGCGGCTTTCTTGCGATTCGCCTCGGCCTGCTTGCGATCCGCCTCGGCCTGCTTGGCGGCCTGCTCGCGCTGCTTTTCCTCGGCCTTCATCGCGCGCTCGGCCGCCTGCTGCTGGGCCTTCGTGAGCTTGGCCGACCGTGGAGCCGGAGCCGGCTCGGGCAACTGGGCAACCGCTGGCGCCGACACGCGCGGCGCGGCGGGCTGGCTGGCGGGCTGCGCCGCAGGAGCCTGCGGAGCGGCCGAGGCCTGCGGCGAGCGCGCCAGGATTCCACGGCGCCGGCGACGGCAGCGTCTTGGTCGCCGGCGGCATGTAGGGCTCGATCATGTCCGGCAGCTTCGGCGACACGCCCGTCGAGCCGCGCCGCAGGATCGTCGGCGTGATCATCACGACCAGCTCGGTCTGGCTCTTCTGCGCCGCCTTGCTGCTTGAAGAGGTAGCCCGAGGATCGGGATGTCGCCGATGCCGGGAATCTTCGCATCTGCGAGGTGATGGTGTTGTTCATCAACCCCGCGATGGCGAAGGTCTGACCGTCCTGCGAGCTCGACCTCCGTTTCGCGTGCGGCGGGTGGTGATCGCCGGCACGCGGAAGCCCTCGAGCACGATCGCGTTGCTGAAGTCGAGCGAGCTCACCTCGGGCCGCACCTTCAGCCTGCACCAGGTCGCCGCCGACGATCGTCGGCGTGAAGTTCAGCTTGACGCCGAACTCCTTGAACTGAATCGTGACCGTCTGTCCGCCGCTCTGGCCCTGGACGACCGGGTACGGATACTCGCCGCCGGCCAGGAAGCTGGCTTCCTTGCCGTTGTCGGCGATCAGGTTCGGCTCGGCGAGGCTCTGGAACAGGCCCTTGTTCTGCAGCGCGCGGATCACGCCGCCGATGCCGTTCTTCGCGTCGAACATGAAAAGGTTCAGGTAGTCGCTGAACACCAGCGCCTTGCCCAGCATCGGGGCCTGCTGGTCGAAGAACGGCGCCGCGAACTGCTGCGTCGTCGTTCTCCCGAACTTATCCTTGAAGCCGTCGGCGAAGAGCGACGCGCCGAGCTCGGTCATGGCGCTCCGGCTGACTTCCGCAAAGCGGACGCGCAGCAGCACCTGGTTGCTCGCGATGCCTTCCTGCTGCCGGAGCAGGTTGACGACGTCTTCCTTCTTCTCGACGTATCCGGTCGCCACTTCGGCGGCCTTGTCGATGACGTACTTGCTGCTGACCGTGCCGGAGATCACGACGTCCTTGCCGTTGCTGTGGACGGTGATCGGCTCGCCAGGAAACAGCTGCTTCACCTGCTGCACCAGCTCGCTGAGGTCGCGTCGGACGATGACCTCGTAGCGCTTGATGCCGCCGGCGCGATCCCACACGAACATGGAGATCGTGCCCGGCGCCTTGCCGTGAATCAGCAGCTGGCTCGGCGTGGTCACCATCGCGTCGGCCACGTTGGGGCTCGTGAGCGAGACCCGCGTGATGTTCGACCCGACCGTGAGCAGCGTCGAGCGGCCCACCAGCAGCGCGACCTCTGAGGTCTCGCTTTCGGCAGCGGCGGCCGAGGCGACCACACCCTCACCGGTGAGGCGCGCGCTGGCCGGCTGAACGACCTGGGCGTGGACTGAACCGACCGTCGCGGAGACGGCTACGAAGATCGCGGTGGCGCGCACTGGGCTCAATAGCCGGGGGGCGCCAGACGCAAGCTGGGCGTTCATGAGTTCCTCCTAGCGCACGACTTCTTGGTTGCGCTTGTCACCACGGATGATTTCAACGGTCGGTTCGGGCGCGAACGCGGCAGCCACGTTGGCTACGGGACGGCTTGCGCGCGCGCCGTCTCTACGCACGGGTCGGGCAGCGGCGCCGCCAAGCAGCGAAGCTGGTTGAATGCCGGGGGTCTCTGGCGCGTCCTTGTCGAGCGGGTTGCGAAGCGCCAGCTGGATCTTGCCTTCGGTGGCGCCCAGCGTCAGCTTCTCGGCTTCTTCGGGCGTCACAAGCAGCGTCACGACGTTGACCGAGACGGGCTTGCCCTGTTCGCCGTCCTGTTCGAGCTTGGTGCCGGCGGCCAGCACCTGCACGTTGCTCAGCACGAGCTTGGTGGTCGTGTCTTGACGCTTCTCGGTGGGGCTGGCCGTCGCCAGGACGTCCACCTTGGTGCCGGGCAGCACGTAGCCCGCGACGCCGATGACCTCGTTGACGCGCACCGACACGGCGCGCTTGCCTTCCGGAATCACGACCGTCAGGCCCGACCCGGCGCCCTTGCCTGCCAGCTTCATCGGCAGGATGGGCTCGTTCTGGATGACGGGCATCACCAGGCCGCGCCCCACGACCTCGTCGGGATTGGCAAAGGCGCCCATGGGCATCGCGCTTTCGGGCCACTCGACGACGCGCAGGTCGTCGGCGCGCAGCTCGGCGCCAAGCTCGAGGTCGGCGGCCGCGACGACCACCGGACGGGTCGGCAGCGACACCGTCTTCACCTGCACGTTCTGCATGTAGCTGTAGGTGCCGTAGGCCAGACCGCCGCCGGCGGCGAGGGCCAGAAGGAGCACGAGGGTGATACGCATGCGAGCCATTGACTTTCTCCTCCCAGGTCGCGCCAGGCTTTCTCCGCTCGAAGCGTTAGGCTCTGCGCGCCGGCTTCGGAATCCCTAACCGACTACCGAATCAGATCGGCTCGGAGCTTACGGCGACTCGTTCCTCATCACAGCTTGCGCGTGCATCGTCAACGGACCGCCCAGTGCCGTGCCCGGCGATATCAGACGCGCGACCGGCTGCAGCACGATGAAGGTGAACGGGTAGTCGATGGTCACCTCCGAGGCCGAGACGGCCGCGCCGTTGACAGTTATCGACGCCGACTGATTCACGTTCACCACCGCGGTGCCGGCGCCGGGCAACTGGCCCGCCGCCATGTACTCGCGCGCTCGCGTCTCGGCCACGCCCGGCGTCGGGTCGGGGAGCACCGCCAGGCGCGCGCCCTCGCGGGCCGCGTTGGTGAGAACCTGCCAGGTCTGCCACGCCCGCCCGAATTCGAAGATGCCCACCGAGATGAGCAGCAGCATCGGGATCGTGATCGCCGCTTCGAGCAGTGCGGCGCCGCGTTCGGATTTCACGCGTGTCATCATGGCCATCCTCTTCTAGACCAGCAGGGCCGCCGCGATGGCGCCGACCGCAATGGCCGGGCCGTAAGCAAAGCGGCTGGCGGCTGCCGATCCGTCAATCTCGTGTTTGGCTCCCTCGCGCGCCGCGACCAGCCTGGCGGTGCGAGAGAGCGTGGTGCCGAGGCGTCTGCGTTTCATCGCGTGCGCGACAGCGAGCAACCCGCCTGCAATCGCGCTGTAGAGAAACGCCATCAGCACACCGCCGGGTCCGAGCCAGGTGCCGAGCGCTGCGAGCAGCTTCACGTCGCCTGCGCCCGTGCCGCCGAGCAGATGCCCCGGCAGCATCAGCACGAACCCGAGCAAAGCGCCCACCAGAGCGCCTGCCATCGAATGGCCCGTCAGCCCGAAGGCCGCCAGGCCGAGTCCCCCCGCCGCCACCGCTGCCGTCAGCGGGTTGGGGATCTTTCCGGTCCGCAGGTCGATGACGGCTGCGGTGCCGGAGGCCGCCACGACGGCGGCCAGCACGACCGACTCAGAAGCTGGCAGCGGCAATGACCTGCCACAACACGGTGTGAATCGTGTTGCCGACGTTCTGGATCGCGCTTACCGCCACGATCGCGATGAGTGCGCACAACATCGCGTACTCGAGCAGGTCCTGGCCCTCTTGCTTGCCGAGACCCGAGATGACTGCTGCTACAAAGCGATTCATGGTGGAACTCGCTGTCTGCTGGGGAGCGTGACGGTCGAGAACCAGTGCGCCCGGAGTGCCGACATGCGCGGCCTCCGGGCGCGGAACCTACCGCCTAGATGGCGCCCGCAATCTGCGTGAAGATCGCCGACACCTGGAGGCCAGCCGCCGTAACCGCACCAACGGCGACAATCGCGATCAGCGCGACGAGCAGCGCGTACTCGAGCAGGTCCTGGCCTTCGTCGTTCTTCTTGAGCATCGAAAGGAAGTTGTTCAACATCGTCGTCTCTCCTCTTGGGGCCTGCCCCGAAGGGCAGGCCGTCGGTGTCCGGTGTTGCAAACGAGTGGTGCTAGATGGCGCCCGCGATCTGCGTGAAGATCGCCGACACCTGCAGACCAGCTGCCGTAACCGCGCCAACGGCGACAATCGCGATCAGCGCGACGAGCAGCGCGTACTCGAGCAAGTCCTGGCCTTCGTCGTTCCGGCGGATCGAGTTGTAGAAGTTCACCAAAGCCGTCATTGCGTCCTCCTGGGCAGCGCCTCGAGAGGCGATGCATCGGTGCGGCACGGTTCACGCCGCGTGTTGCTGTTTGCGATTCCGCGGCCTGCGGCATCAACGCCCGCAGCGAACCGCGCTTCGAGCCCTCCCAAAGGCAACGGCCATGCCACGCCGGGTGGCTTCGACGTCGGCCCACGGACCAAGTCGGGGGGTTTCCGAATGAATTCCGCGATTTCGAAGCCCGCTGACCTGGCCTGGGACGCGCCTGACGGCGCTGGCGGAACACCCCGCGGACAACAACTTCGTAATCGTCGCGGCGGTTTTGGGTGCCTTCATCGCCAGCCGCGTCGGCGCACGGGGCGGCCTCGGGCCGCGGATCGGCGATTACAAGGCCGTTTTTCGGCGATCAGACTTGTCAGCGGCTGTCGAAGTGGAATGGGTACGTGTCTTGCGAATGGAACGCACGCGAGAAGATGCGCATGGATGCGCGTGAAGGTGTCTCAATGAGCAATAGCGCAATCCGGAAACTTCAGGCGCGTGACTTCCTCGGGTCGGCCTTCGGCTTCGGCCTGGTGTTGACGACGCTGGTCGTCCTGGACCCGAGAGTGAGCTACAAGTTCTCGCGAACCTTCTATCCGAGCCCCACGGAGAAATTGCTTTCGTGGGGGGAACGGCTTGGAGATCTTGGCAGCGCCGTGCTGCAGGCCGTTCGCGAGCAGAGCATCGACAACGGCCCGATGCTCATTCTCACTGTCGTCGGGATCCTGCTCGTCGCGTTCATGTTGAGGACCTAGGTGCGCACCGTTCTCGCCTTAGAGCCCGATCCCAGGCAAGCCGCGGCACTCAAACTGGTCGTCAGGGACCGGGTCGGGGCGAACTTCGTCCTCGCCGAGTCGAAAGACGCTGCGCTTGCCGCGATCCGCTCGGCGGTTCCGGATCTGATCCTGCTGACGCCGCTGGTCTCGCCGCGAGACGAGGCCGAGATCGCCGATCTAATCCGCGAGCTCGATGGCGCCGAGCACACCCAGACACTCGACCATCCCACTGCTCGACCTTGGCACCGCGGCGCGTCCGGCCAAGAAGAAGAAGCGCGGGCTGCTGAGCGCGTTGACCGGCGAAGTCGAAGCGCCCGGCGCGCCGTCGGGCTGCGACCCGGCCGCTTTTGCCGACGAGATCGCCAACTACCTGCAGCAGGCCGAGCACGCCAGGGCCGAGGCCGTGCTGACGCGCGAACGTCGCGCGAATAAGCCCAAGCGCAAGAAGCGCGACGTCCCCGAGGAGGCGCCGCCGGAGGCTGCAGCCGCTGCTGGATCGAGCAACTACTGGTCGTGGGACACGCCGCTTGAAGCACCCACCACGGGCGACGTCACGGCGCCGGCCGTCGAGGTCGCTGCGCCGGCCGTTGAAGCACCTGTCGCGACCTCCGGGATCGAAACGCCCGCTGAAGCGGCCGTCGAGGCCGCGCCTGCCGGGCCATCGAGCTGGGACAACCCATGGGATGTCTCGGCGCCGTCGATCTGGAAGGAAGCGGCTCCCGTCAAACCGAATGATCTCGACGACCACAACATTGGTGCCGGGCCCGATCCATTCGTCGCCGCTCCCTCCGAGACCGTCGACGCGCTGCTCCAACAGCCGGCCCCGGCCACGGCGGCCGATCAACTCGCCGCGGCGTCGATTCAGCGCGGCGATTTCGTCCGGCCGGAGCCAGAGCCGGTCGTCGCGGCACCCATCGTGTCGCCGGAGCCATCCGAGGCGCTTCGCGCGTTCGAGCAGCCGGAGCCAGCGGCAGCAATCGAGGCCAATGAGCCGGAACCGCGGATGCCGGAATCCGTGATCGTCAAGGCAAAGCTGCCCACGCGCGCGGAGAGCGGCGCGCTGCTGGCGCTGCAGGCCGACGTCGCGCGGCTGCG
This sequence comes from Vicinamibacteria bacterium, assembly GCA_963806705.1. Lineage (GTDB taxonomy): Bacteria > Acidobacteriota > Vicinamibacteria > Vicinamibacterales > JAENWD01 > JAENWD01. Next base: position 237,033 of record CAWDZE010000004.1, on the reverse strand, counting down.
GTTGCAGCGCGCGTCGACCGACGCGACGCTGGTGGCGGCAAAAGCCACGCAGGAGCGGGCGGCCAGGGCCGCATCGGAAGCGGCTGTACAGGCCAAGCGCGAAGCCGATCGGCGCGCCGAGGAGGCGGCCGCGCGCGCGCGCGAAGAGGCCAGGGCCGAGCGGCGCGCACGCGAGCAGGCGGAAAAGAGGGCGCAGGAAGAGGCCGCGCGGCGGGCAGAAGCGGAAAAGCGCGCGAGACAGGAAGCCGAGCGGCTGGCCAGGGAAGCCGCCGATCGCGCCAGAGAGGAAGCTGCCGCAAAGGCGCGCGAGGAAGCCGCTGCCGAGCGGAAGGCGCGCGAACTTGCCGAGCGGCAGGCGCGTGAGCTGGCCGAGCGGCGGGTAGAGGCCGAGCGGAAAGCGCGCGAGGAGGCCGAACGGCAGGCCGCAGCCGAGCGCCGCGCGCGAGAGCAGGCCGAACGGCGCGCGAAGGAAGAGACGGCGCGGCTCGAGCGCGAAGCACGCGAGCGGCAGGCGCACGCCGAAGCCGAGCGGAAAGCGCGCGAGGCTGCCGAAGCCCATGCCGCTGCCGAGCGCAAGGCACGCGAACATGCCGAGCGCCGCGCGCGTGAGGAGGCCGAACGCGTCGCGCGCGAGGCCGAGCGCAAGGCGAAAGACGAGGCAGAGCGCCGCGCGAAGAAGGCGGAACAGGCCGGGCGCGAGCAGGGCGCAAAGATGGCGCGCGAGGCGGAGGCCCGCGCCAAGGAAGAAGCCGCCGTCGAACGACGCGCGCGGCAAAAGGCCGAGCAGCGTGCCGAGGCCGAGCGCAAGGCGCGCGAAGAGTCGGAACTCCGGGCCGAGGCCGAACGCAAGGCGAGGGAGCAGGCCGAGCAGGCCGCCGAGGCCGCGCGGGCCCAGGCGCCGGCCAGGAAGGCCGCGCCCGTTCGTAAAGGCAAGAAGGCAGCCGCGGAGCCGAAGCGCGCGAAGAAGGCTCGCGAGCCACGCGCGATTCAGGACGAATGGGGTCTCTACGATCCGCACGCGGCCGGGTTCGAGGCGCTATTCGCCAAGCTCGAATCGATCGAAAACGGAGAAACCGCGGAACCCGCCGAGCCGCCAGCGCGGCGGGCGCCGCGGCCGCTGGCGATGTGGGCGTTTCAGTTCGAGCCAGTGGCCGATCCGCCGGCCGTGACCTCACGAAAAGGCCGAGACGACTTCCGCGCTCTGGTCAGCCAGTTCTCGATTCCCCATGCCGTCGCGGCCGTCAGCTACGCCAAGGGCGCACGCATCCGCCAGGTCAAGGTGAAGGCGATCTCTACCAGGCGCGCCAGGTCGGAGGCCGACCCTCGCGTGGTGATTCTCTCGCGCAAGCTCTTGAAGGCCGCGCGCCGTCAGGCTGCGACAGAACGCTTGACCGCCCGCCGCTAGCAAGCCCAAAATCTTCTTCTCGCGTCAAGTCCACCACAGCAGTCTCCAGAAGCCTGTCGTGTCCCATCACGAACGCCCGTCCGATCTCGACCTGTCACGCCGCGACGCGCTGAAGATCGCGATGGGTGTCGGCGCCGCCGCGGTGATTCCGCTGGTGCCCGCCGAAGTGGTTGCGGCGGCGCAGCGAGCCGTCGCCAGCGGCAAGCCGGTCGCGCTGAAATTCTTCACCGCCGCACAGCATCGGACCGTGGAGGCGTTCACCGAGGTGATCATCCCGACCGACGAGCGGTCGCCGGGGGCCAAGGCCGCCAAGGTCGCCGACTACCTCGATTTCGTCCTCAACGAGTCGCCGGCCGATGCCAGGCAGGCATGGAGAGACGGCCTCGCCGCCCTCAACGCTGCCAGCTCGGCGCAGTTCGGCAAGCCGTTTGCCGACCTGACCGCGGAGCAACAGGTGGCCATCGTCACCGAAGCGGCGAAAAACGAAGGGACACCGACGACGCCGCTCGAGAGGTTCTTCGGCGAAGCCAAGGGCCGGACGATCCAGGGCTACTACACCAGCGAGATCGGCATCCACCAGGAACTCAAGTACAAGGGCAACCAGTTCCTGCCGGAGTTCGTCGGGTGCGACCATCCGGAACACATGTCCTAACACAGGTTCACAGGTTCACAGGTTCACAGGTTCACAGGTTCACAGGTTCACAGGTTCACAGGTTCACAGGTTCACGGGTTCACGGGTTCACGGGCGTGCAGCAAAGTCCGATCGAGCCCTCGAAGAAGGCAATCGACGTCATCGTCGTCGGCTCCGGTGCGGCCGGCGGGATGGCGGCCTTCCTCGTCGAGCAGTTCCGGACCGGCACTCTCTAGACCGGAAGTTCCCACCCCTTGCGGTAGCTGCCCTCGATGAAAGGCTGCGCCTCGGGCGCGTTGGCGGCCTTCATGCCCTCGGCGTCCCACTTCACGACCTTCCCCGTCCGGAGCGCCAGCGTGCCGAGCAGGACAAACTCGGTGAGACGCGCGCCGTACTCGAAGTTGCTGCACGCGGGCGTGCCGCCCTTGCAGGCCTGGAGCCAGTCGGCGTGGTGCCCGGCCACGCGCGGGATCGTCTTTGCCGGACGTTTGTAGGCGCGATGCAGCTCCATCGGCAGGAGGCGCGGCATCCCGGACCAGCCGGCGCAGGTGAGGAGCCCCTTCTCGCCGACCAGCAGGAGTCCGTTATCCCCCTCGCCGAGCCGCTGCCGCGGGTCGTCCGGATCGATGCCGAGCGGAGTCGGCGGCCTGAGGCCGTTGTCGTACCAGAACAGCGTCAACGGCCCGCGGCTCCCCTTGGCGGCGTACTGATAGGTAACCAGACTGCTGCCGGTCGTCACTTGCGGGTCGACGAATGAGGCCCTGGCTTCCATGGTGACGGGCGTGTCGAGCTCCAGCGCGTTGAACGCCGGATCGAAGTGGTGCGGGGCCATGTCGGGCATCGTGCCGTTGCCGAAGTCCCACACCCATCGCCAAACAAAGGGCGCGAGCTTGCCGCTGTAGGGGCGTTCAGCTCGCGGACCGAGCCAGAGGTCCCAGTTGAAACCAGAGGGCTTCTCGGCCGGGCCTTCACCGGGCCAGACGACGCCGGCCTGGCGAGGGTTGCCGCTCCACGCATGCACCTCACGCACGGCGCCGATTGCGCCGTCCTTGATCCACTCCACGGTCTGGCGATGCCCCTCGCCCGATCGGCCGAAGTTTCCCATCTGGGTCGCGACGCCGGTCTCCCTGGTCACGCGCGCCACGAGCCGGGCCTCCCGGATGTTGTGGGTGAGCGGCTTCTCGCAGTACACGTGCTTGCCCGCCTTCATCGCGAGAATCGAGATGTAGGCGTGCAAATGATCGGGCGTGGCGATGAGGACGGCATCGATCGCCTTCTCCTTCTCCAGCATGACCCGGAAGTCTTCGTACACCGCGCAGGTGTGGTTGGGGGTCTTCCCGGCGTAATGCTTCTCGACTTCCGCCTTTACCGGCGCGCTGCCGGCCTTGCCGCCGTAGTACCACTTCGTCAGGTCCCACTCCTGGGCCGGATCGGCCAGCGCGATGACCTGGCAGTCGTCCTCCTGGAAGAGCGCGCGCGCGTTGGTCCGGCCCTGGCCGCCGGCGCCGATGATCGCGACGTTCACCTTGTCGCTGGGCGCCACCTGTCGAGTGCCGCCGAGGACGTGACGGGGCACGATGGTAAACGCCGCGGCTGCGGCGGTCGTCGTGGCAAGGAACTGTCGGCGGGTCGCGGTCGGCTTCACGTCCATGGGCGTCCTCTGGAGGTCCGGGTTCGGCAAACCTCCGAATCATAGACCGAGGCGGGCGTCGTTGTAAGATCGAAGGCCGGCCGGAAGGCCGACCGATGGCGTCTTAACTGGTACCACCTGTCAGCTTCTGAGGACTTCGATGACCACTCGCACTCTTGCCTGCTCGCTGCTTCTTGCCCTCGTCGTGACACCGATCGGCGCACAGCCCGATCCCGGCAAGGAAGAGCTGAAGCTGAAGCTTCCCAAGCCGATGTTCATCGGCACGCCGACCAACATCCGCAGCGCCAACCTCGAGAAGGTCACGGGCAAGTCGCGCCCGCCGTTCTACGTGCCCAAGGGCACGGTCATACTGTCGCTGAAAAAGCCGGTCACTTCGAGCGACAGCGCGCCGGTGATCGGCGAGCTCGACATGATCACGGACGGCGAAAAGGCCGGTGGCGACGGGTTCTTCGTCGAACTCGGGCCGACGCCGCAGTGGGTGCAGGTCGATCTCGGCGCCTCCCGCGCGTTGTACGCGATCCTCATGTGGCACTACCACAGCCAGGCGCGCGTCTACCGCGACGTCGTCGTCCAGGTGTCCGACGATCCGACGTTCAAGAAGGGCGTGACGACGGTCTTCAACAACGACCACGACAACAGCGCCAAACTCGGGGCCGGGACCGACAAGGAATACATCGAGGTCGCCGAGGGCCGGCTGGTGGACCCGAAGGGCGCAAAGGGGCGGTACGTCCGCTTCTACTCGAACGGGAACACGACGAACGACTTGAGCCACTACGTTGAAGTCGAGGTCTACGGCTCGCCGAAATGACGCGGGCGAGCGCGGCGGCTCTCGTCGCGGTCGCACTCGCAGCCGGGCTGGCATTGCGCCTGACCCGGCTGGACGTGCGGCCCATGCACCATGACGAGGCCAACCAGGCGGTCAAGTTCGGCGCGCTCGTCGAGCGCAGCCAATACCGCTACGACCCCCACGATCATCACGGACCTACGCTCTACTACCTGACCCTGCCGGCCGCCTGGCTGCGGGGCCAGGCGACTCTAGCCACTCTCGACGAACGCACGCTCCGGGCCGTGCCGGCGGTGTTTGGCGCCGCCACGATCCTGCTGCTTCCTGTGCTGACCTCGGGCATAGGACGGACGGCCGTCGCCTCCGCCGCGTTCCTGATGGCGCTGTCGCCCGCGATGGTCTTCTACTCCCGGATGTACATCCAGGAGTCGATGTTCGCCTGCTTCGCGCTGGCGTTCACGATTGCGGTCGGGCGCGCGATGACGGAGCCGGGTCTACGGTGGCCGGTTGCGGCAGGCGTCGCCGCAGGGCTGGCGATCGCGACCAAAGAGACGTCGGCCATTGTCCTTCCCGCATCTGTCGTGGCAGCCGCTGTTGCGTGGTGGTCCCTTGGGGCCAACCGGCCGGGGCCGAGGCTGGCCGAGAGGTGGTGGTGGACAGAGGCCGTTGTCAGCGCGGCGACGGCGGCCGTCATCGCAGCGCTCTTCTACTCGTCGTTTCTCGCCAACCCTGGCAGCGCGCTCGGACCCCTCCTGGCGGCCGGTACCTATCTCGAACGCGCCGTGGATCCCGCCAGCCACGTGCAGCCATGGCACTATTACCTGGGACTGCTCGCCTGGTCGTCATCGGGGGGCCTGACATGGTCCGAGGGAGTCGTGCTCGTGCTGGCCGCCGTCGGCGCATTGACGGCAGTTCCGCTCGGATCCGCGCGTGCCGCGGCCGCTGAATCGAGCTTCTGGCCGCGGTACCTCGCGTGCTGCGCTGCCATTTCCACGGCAGTCTTCTCGCTGATTCCGGTACAAGACGCCGTGGAACCTGCTGCCGTTTTACGTCCTGATCATCGTCGTGGCAGGGATTGGAGTGTCCGCGATCGCGCGAGCCTCGGCCCCGCGCATGATGCAGTTCGGGCTGGGCGCCGTCCTGGCAGTCGGATGCGCTGACCTCGCACGGCAGGCCTGGCGTGCCTCGGTCACCTACGCGGCCGACCCGCGCAATCCCTACGTCTACGCGCAGACGGTCCCCGACGCGGTCCGGATGGCAACGCGCATCCGCTCCCTCGCCGCGCTCCATCCCGACGGCGATCGGATGCAGGTGACGGTCATCGCGCCGCCGCACGAGCAGTGGCCGCTGCCGTGGTATCTCAGGAACATGCCGAATGTCGGCTACTGGATCGAGCCGGGCGACCCAGTTGCCATGAATGCGCCCGTCATCGTGGCGGCGGCAGCCCACGCGGAAATCCTCGACGCCACGCTCGGCGACCGCTACGTGTCGGAGTTCTTCGGCCTCAGGCCCGAGGTCCTCATGACGCTCTACGCGGAGCGCCAGTTGTGGGATCATTTCCTGGCGCGCGTGCGATGACGCCTCCCGAGCTGGCCCTGGTCGTGCCGTGCTACAACGAAGCCGAACGCCTCGATCCCGACGCGTTCCTGCACTTCGTCTCGGCGCGCCCGGGTGTACACCTCGTGATGGTGGATGATGGCAGCGAGGACGCGACGGGAGAGATCCTCGAGCGCATGCGCGCGGCGGCGCCGGCGTCGATCACGACACTCCGGCACTCGCCCAACCGCGGAAAGGCCGAGGCGGTGCGCACCGGCATCCTCGCGGGGCTCGCGAAGGGCGCGCCGCTGGTCGGGTTCTTCGACGCCGACCTGGCGACGCCGCTTCTGGCCATCGACGACTTCCTGGCCGTGCTGCGTGGCCGGCCGGACGTGGAGTTCGTGCTCGGCTCCCGCGTGAAGTTGATGGGCCGCGACATCAGACGGAAGGCCGCACGGCACTACTTCGGCCGGGTGTTTGCCACCGCCGTGTCGCTCGCCCTCGACCTGCCGGTGTACGACACGCAGTGCGGCGCGAAGGTCCTCCGCGCGAACGCGGCGGCGGCGACGATCTTCGACGCGCCGTTTCGCAGCCCGTGGGTTTTCGACGTCGAGATGATCGCGCGGTACCTGCAGCAGCCCGTCGGCCCGGGAGAGCTCGCCAGGCGCGATCGCCTGTACGAGCTGGTCCTGCCGGCCTGGCAGGACCAGGCAGGTTCGAAGCTTCGCTGGTATGATTTCGCGCGCGCGGTGGTCGAGCTCGGGTACATTTGGCGTGAGCGCGTCGCGCACCGGGCCCCGGGCGGCACGGCATAATCTCAGCAGTAAACGGGACCATCCAGCCGCCCGGAGGGGCCGGCCTGGCGCAGGAGAAGAGACGATGACCAACGACGAGAAGCAGCCACCCAGCCAGGTCTCACGCCGGCAGTTCGTCGGCACCGTGGCAACCACCGCGGCAGGTCTGACGATCGTGCCGCGACACGTGCTCGGCAACGGCTTCCAGGCGCCCAGCGACACCGTCAACGTCGCCATCGTCGGCTACTCGCACGGCATGGGCACCTCGAACCTGGTGAATGTTGCCAAGACCGACAACATCGTCGCGTTGTGCGACTGCGACGAGAGCGAGGCGGCCAAGGAAGCCCTCAAGCGCCGCGGGACGCTCGAGAAGTTCCCGAAGGCGGTCCAGCACAAGGACTACCGCGTGATGCTGGAGAAGCAGAAGGACATCGACGCGGTGCTCGTCGCGACGCCCGATCACACGCACGCGGTCATCGCGATGGCTGCGATGCAGCTGGGCAAGCACGTGTACGTGCAGAAGCCGCTGACGCGCACCATCAGCGAGGCGCGCGCGCTCACCGAGGCGGCGCGGAAGTACAAGGTCGTCACGCAGATGGGCAACCAGGGGCACTCGGAAGAAGGACTGCGCCTCATGCAGGAGTGGCTCGAAGGGGGCGCGATTGGCGACGTGCGCGAAGTGCACTGCTGGACCAACCGGCCGATCTGGCCGCAAGGCATGCCCAGGCCCACCGACGAGCAGGCGGTGCCCGACGGCCTGGACTGGGAGCTGTGGATCGGTCCAGCGCCGATGCGCCCGTTCCACAAGACCTACCATCCGTTCGGCTGGCGGGCGTGGCAGGACTTCGGCGCCGGCGCGATGGGCGACATGGCCTGTCACGTGATGGACGCGTCGTTCACGATCCTGAAGCTCGGCGCCCCGTCAAGCGTCATCGCCTCGCTCAGCTACAACTTCCTGCCGCCGGCGCCCGGGCAACGCGGGTTCGGGCAGCGCATCGAGTACACCGACAGCTATCCGCCCTCGGCGACGATCCACTTGTCGTTCCCGGCGCGCGGCAATATGCCGCCGGTGAAGCTGCACTGGTACGACGGGGGCCTGCTGCCGGAACTGCCCGAGGATCTCGAGGCCGGGAGGAAGCTGCCCGAGTCGGGCACGATCTTCGTGGGCGACAAGGGCAAGATGTGGTGCGAGACCTACTCGGAGAGCCCGCGACTGATTCCGGAATCGGCCATGCAGGCCTTCCAGCGCCCACCCAAGTCGCTGCCGCGGGTGCCTGAAGGCCGCGACGGACACGAGCGGAACTGGCTGGACGCGATTCGGCAGAAGGGCCAGGCGGTTTCCAACTTCGACTACGCCGGACCGTTCACCGAGACCGTGCTGCTTGGCAACGTCGCCATGCGTTACCCGAGCCAGCGTCTGCTGTGGGACTCGGCGGCGATGAAGGTCACCAACATGCCGGACGCCGATCAGTACGTCCAGCACAAGTACCGTCCCGGCTGGACGTTGCCCACGTAGGCGGGTCGCCACTCTCACGCCGGGGCGGGCGGTCTGGAAGGGCGCCCGCTCCGGAATCTCTCCTCATGCATCCCGGCGGACCGGATTTCAACGGCGGACTCGGGATTGCAGCCCCGCAAGAGCCCGGCTCGGTCCGACGTTTCTCGCACGAGGCCATGAACACCGTCTTCGAGGTGTTCGCGGAACATCCCGACCAGCGCTATGCCGCGCAGGCGGCGCAGGCCGCCTTCGACCTGGTGGACCGCCTGGAGAGCGAGTTGAGCCGATTCCGGCCCAACAGCGACGTCTCGCGCGTCAACCATCTGGTTGCCGGCGAGAGCACACGCGTCGGCGCGGCCGCGCTCGAGTGCCTGACAATCGCGCGCCACCTGTACGACCTGACCGCCGGCGCGTTCGACATCTCCCTCGGCTCGGGGCTGCCGTCGCTCGAAGTGGATGCCGATGAGTTCCTGGTCCGTGCGAATTCCGAAGGCGTGCAGGTCGATCTTGGCGGCATCGGCAAGGGATACGCGGTGGACCTGGTGGCGGAACTGCTGGAGGAGTGGGGCCTTCAGCGAGCCTTCGTCCACGGGGGCTTCAGCTCGGTTCTCGCGCTCGAGGCGCCGGCGGGTCGCGACGGCTGGCCGCTGACACTGAGCGATCCCGCCCAGCCATCGCGAGTAATGGTCCGTCTCTCGATGCGTCAGACGGCGCTGAGTGCGTCGGGCGTACGCAAGGGCGACCACATCGTCGATCCGCGGACCGGCGAGCCCGTGCGCGGACGAGTTGCCGCCTGGGTCGCGCTGCCGCGGCCTGCCGACGCACGCGCCGACCATGACGCAAGGCTGGCGCCCGCGGCCGTGGCCGACGCGTTGACGACCGCCTTCATGATGCTGAGCGTCGATGAAATCGAGGCCGTCTGCGCGGCTGCTCCCGGCCTCGAGGCGTGGATCATGCCAGAGGCCGAGAAGCCCGGCGAGGCGGAATTGCGCCACTTCGGGACCGCAGGCCCGAACCTCAGTTCGGGCAATCCGTAGGCCAGAACTTCAGTTCGGGCAATCCGTGGCCCGAGTTTCAGTTCGGACAGCGGAGTATACTTTTCGGCTGGACGATTAGTAGGAGACCAACGATGGCTGGCGAAGACGACAAGCCCAAAGGCAAGCAGCCGGGCGCGGCCGTGGGGCCGCCGAAACTCGATCGCCGCGACGTGCTGATGGGCCTGTCCACGGTCCCGGCGGCCGGGCTCTTCGGCTACGCGTGGAATAAACAGCGCCAGTACCAGCAGGAAAAGGCGGAGGCCGCCGCCACGACACCGGCCGCCCCGGCCGACCTCCAGCCGATAAACGTCGCGCTGCTCGGCGCTGGCGCACAGGGCCAGGTGCTGATGGAGGCGATGCTCCGCATCCCTGGCCTGCGCTTCCGTGCGGTGTGCGACATCTGGACTGAATACAACCAGCGGCGCGTCGTCAACACCCTCAAGCGGTTCAAGCAGGAGCCCAACGGCTACGAAGACTACCGCGAGATGCTCGACAAGGAGAAAGAGCTCGACGCGGTCATCATCGCCACGCCCGACTTCTGGCACGCGCAGCACACGAATGACTGCCTGAAAGCCGGCAAGCACGTGTACTGCGAGAAGGAGATGTCGAACACGCTTGACGGCGCCCGCAGCATGATGATGGCGCAGCGCGAGACCGGCAAGCTCCTCCAGATCGGCCACCAGCGCCGCTCGAACCCTCGCTACATCCATTGCTACCAGAAGCTGCTCGGCGAGGCCAAGCTGCTCGGCCGCATCGTCACGATCAACGGTCAGTGGAATCGCGCGGTGACGCCAGACCTCGGAGCTCCCGAGCGCTACGCGATTTCCCCGGACAAGCTGAAGCAGTACCGGCTTCAAGGACATGGCGCAGTTCCGCAACTGGCGCTGGTACAAGGGCCTTGGCGGCGGGCCCATCGTGGACCTTGGCTCCCACCAGATCGACGTCTACAACTGGTTCCTCGGCGCGAACCCGTCGGGTGTGATAGCCAGCGGCGGCCGGCTCTACTACCCCTCCACGACACACGAGTGGTACGACACCGTCATGGTCGTCTACGACTACGACACGGCGCTTGGCCCGGCCAAGGCGTTCTACCAGACACAGACGACCAATGGCAGCCAGGGCTACTACGAGAGCTTCATGGGCGACCAGGGGACGCTGCTCATCTCGGAGTCGGAAGTGAACTACGCCGGTCTGCTCTACCGCGATCCGAACGCACCGGCCTGGGACGAGTGGATCCAGAAGGGGTACGTGAGCGCGCCCAAGGAACAGGCAGTAAAGGAGAAGACCGACTCAGGCGCAGTCGCCGACGTGCGCGAGTCGGTGGCGCCCGACCAGCACACGGTGCCGGTCTCGCTGCGCGATCCGTACCATCAGCCGCACCTGCAGAACTTCTTCGACGCCGTGCGCGGCAAGGGCACGCTCAACTGCCCGGCCGAGATTGGCTATGAGAGCGCGGTCAGCGTGCTGAAGGTCAACGACGCGATCGAGGCCAAGTCCCGGCTGTCGTTCACGCAGGCAGACTTCAAGATCTAGGAGCCCGAGACATGGACGGCATGAAGTTCTCCCAGGGGCCGATGATCGCGATCACGGCGCTGCGGGTCCTGGTTGGCTGGCACTTTCTGTACGAGGGGCTCTCGAAGCTGACAGCGGCCTCGTGGTCCTCGGCGGGGTTCCTGAAGCAGGCGCGCGGGCCGTTTGCCGAGCTCTTCCGCGGCCTGGCGGCCGATCCCAGCTCGCTCGCAAACACGGATCTGGTCACGATGTGGGTGCTGACGATCGTCGGCGCCTGCCTGATCCTCGGGCTGTTCACGCGGCTTGCGAGCCTGGCGGGTGTCGGGTTCATCCTCCTCGTCTACCTGGCGACGCCGCCCTTCATCGGCTACTTCTATTCGATCCCGAGCGAAGGCAATTACCTCATCGTCAACAAGAACCTCGTCGAGATCGGGGCGCTTGCGGTCATCTTCACGACGCGCAGCGGGCTGTACGCGGGGCTTGACCGGATCGTGCACGGCCTGTTCACGAAGCGTCCGACGCTCGCCACTGCCTGAGCAGATGTAAGATCCGTGATCATGCGTCCCTTGATTCCCCTGGTTCTCGCCGCTGGCGTCGTCGCGAGTGTCCCGGGTGCCATGGCCGCGCGACAGGCCGCGACACTCGCGAAGTACACCGACACCATCCCGAACACGAAGGTCACCTTCGAGATGGTGCCCATTCCGGCGGGCACATTCGTGATGGGCAGCCCTGAATCGGAACCGGGCCGCAACGCCGACGAGGGGCCGCAGCACAAGGTCACCCTCAAGGCGTTCTACATCGGCGCGAAGGAAGTGACTTGGGCCGAGTACGACGAGTTTGCCTTCAGCCTCGATCTGCAGCGCAAGCGGAAGCTTGGGCTGACCGGGCCAAAAGACGCTGGCGACATCGTCTCCCGGCCCACTCCGCCTTACGCGGACGAGTCGTGGGGCTGGGGCAAGGACGCGCAGCCGGTCATCGGCATCACTCACTACTCGGCGACCAAGTACTGCGAGTGGCTTTCAGCGCGCACCGGCAAGAAGTACCGGCTGCCAACCGAGGCCGAGTGGGAATACGCCGCGCGCGCGGGCACCAAGACGGCCTACGGCTTCGGCGACGATGCGGCGTCGGTGGCCGATTATGCCTGGCTCAAGACCAACAGCGAAGAGCAACCGCACCTGGGCGGCCAGAAGAAGCCCAACGCGTGGGGCCTGTTCGACGTCCATGGCAACGCGGCCGAGTGGACGCGCGACCTCTACGACGCCGCGTTCTACGCGAAGTCGCCGGCCGACAACCCCGTCAACGAGACCAAGGAGCTGTACCCTCACGCGGTGCGTGGCGGGTCGTGGGACGACGAGCCGGCGCGGCTCCGAAGCGCAGCCCGGCGCTCGTCGATCGAGGCCTGGAGCCGCCGCGACCCCCAGAATCCCAAGAGCCTCTGGTGGCACACCGATGCCACGTTTGTTGGCTTCCGCGTCGTCGCGGAACCGTGATAGGTTGTCAGACCACTGTTGCACGATGCAGGGCTGAAGCCCTGCTGCCACGGCGAACATGAGGAACCTTGCAATGAGCACCAACGACTCGAAGACAGCCGGCGCTTCGCGCCGCGATTTCCTCAAGACCTCGACGGCCGTCGTTGTCGGCAGCGGGCTCGCCTCGGGGCTTGGCATCCCCGGCGCGTATGCGGCGGGAAGCGACGAGATCAAGGTCGGCGTGATCGGTTGCGGCGGCCGCGGTACCGGCGCGATCGACAACGTGCTCGGCTCGGCCGAGGGTGTCCGGCTGGTTGCCATCGGCGACTTGTTCCAGGACCGTCTGCAGGAGTCGATGAAGAATCTCGCCAAGCACGGCGAGAAGGCCGCCGTGCCCGCGGATCGACAGTTCGTCGGCTGGGACGCTTACGAGAAGGTCATCGCCAGCGACGTCAACTACATCATCCTGGCAACCCCGCCGGCCTTCCGCCCGATGCACCTGAAGGCCGCGATCGACGCGGGCAAGAACGTCTTCACCGAGAAGCCCGTGGCCGTCGACTCGGCCGGCATCAAGCAGGTGTACGAGCTCGCCGACCTGGCGAAGAGCAAGGGCCTGGGAATCGTCGCCGGGACGCAGCGGCGCCATCACGCCGCGTATCTCGAGACGCTCAAGCGCGTGAAGGACGGGGCCATCGGCGACGTCGTCGCGCTGCGCGTGTTCTGGAACCAGGGAGGCCTCTGGACCAAGCCCCGCCAGGCTGAGTGGACCGACATGGAGTGGCAACTCCGCAACTGGCTGTACTTCACCTGGCTGTCCGGCGACCACATCGTCGAACAGCACGTGCACAACATCGACGTCGGCCGCTGGGCGATGGGCGACAAGGTGCCTGTGCGCGTGTTCGGCGTCGGTGGCCGCCAGGCCCGCACCGGGCCCGAGTACGGGCACATCTTCGACCACTTCGGGCTGGACTACGAGTTCGACAACGGCGTGCACATGCTCAGCATGTGCCGTCAGCAGCCGGGCACGCCTGGACTGGTCGCCGAATCGCTTCAAGGCACCAAGGGCTCGTGCGACACGCAGGACGGCCGGCGCTACGAGATCAACGGGCCGAGCGCGTGGAAGTGGTCGGGCGAGTACACCAACCCGTACCAGCAGGAGCACACGAATCTGATCGCCAGCATCCGCGCCGGCAAGCCGCTGAACGAGTTGCGGCAGGTCGCCGACAGCACGCTCTCCGCAATCGCGGGCCGCGAAGCGGCTTACACGGGCAAGGTCATCTCGCTCGAGCAGTTCCTGGCCTCGCCGGTGAGCATCGTGCCGAGCAAGCTGGAGTTCGGGCCGATCCCCGTCCCCGCGGTGCCGGTACCGGGTAACAGCCAGACGATGTAGGCGCACGGCGTGCGCCTCGCCATGAGACGAACGATTGTCGTCGCGGCCGCCGCCGTCCTGGCGGCGGTCGCAATTGCCGCGCAAGCTCCCGGAAAGAAGGTCCTCTACCTCACGCACTCGGCCGGCTACAAGCACGAGGTCGTGCCGCTCAGCATGCAGTTGCTGCCCGAAATCGGGAGGAAGAACGGGTTCGACGTCGTCGCGACCAGGGACCTGGCATTCCTGTCGCCGCAGTCGTTGAAGTCCTACGACGCGGTGGTGTTCTACACGACCAGCGAGCTGCCCATCAGCGACGCCGACAAGGCCAACCTGATCGCGTGGGTGAGATCGGGCAAGGGCTTTGCCGGTATCCACAGCGCCACCGACACCTTCTACGATTGGCCCGAGTACGGCGAGATGATCGGCGGCTACTTCGACAATCACCCGTGGCACGAGGAGGTCACGGCGAAGATCGAGGACGCAAGGTCGCCCGCCACCCGGCACTTCACAGGCCCGACGTGGACCCTGACCGACGAGATCTACCAGTTCAGGAACTGGGATCGCTCGAAACGCCACGTGCTGCTCTCGCTCGACACCTCGTCGGTGGACTTGAAGACCAAGGGCGTCAAGCGGACCGACGGCGACTTCGCGCTCGCGTGGACCAGTGCGACCGGCAAGGGCCGCGTCTTCTACACGGCGCTCGGCCACCGCACCGAGGTCTGGCAGTCGGCCGAGTACCAGGCCCACCTGGCCGGCGGCATCAGGTGGATTCTGGGCCTCGAGCCGTAGATTCACAATTGCAGGTACGTACGCCAACCTCAGAGACACGGAGACCACAGAGGAAGCACAGAGATTTGTTTGTTGGATTTCTCTGTGCCGTCTCCGTGTTCTCGGTGTCTCCGTGGTTGACGTACGTCATCAGTTCGCCGGCCCTGACGCGGTTCGAATACACGCAGCCGCACATGGGGACGACGGTTCGGATCGTCCTGTATGCGGCAGCCGGGCCGGAAGCCGAGCGAGCCGCGGCGGCCGCCTTCGCGCGCATTGCCGAACTCGACGCCACGCTCAGCGACTACAGGCCGGACAGCGAACTCAGCCGCCTTACGCGCGATGCGGTGGGGAGTCCGGTAAAGGTGAGCCGCGATCTCTTCCGCGTGCTCGATGCGGCGCAGGGCCTTGCGGCTCGAACCGACGGCGCGTTCGACATCACGGTCGGTCCTCTGACGCGCCTCTGGCGGCGCGCGCGCCGCCAGGTCGAGTTGCCGGCGCCCGGCGAACTGGCGGCCGCGCGTGCCCTCAGCCGGTACACGCTGCTGAAGATCGACCCGAAGGCGCGCACGGCATCGGTGGCACGAGCCGGCATGCGCCTGGACCCTGGCGGCATCGCCAAGGGGTTCGCCGCTGACGAGGCACTCGCCACGCTGCGTGGTTCGGGGGTAGAGCGTGCGCTGGTTGCCGTGGGCGGCGACCTGGCCATCGGCCACGCGCCGCCGGGTCACACGGGTTGGCAGGTGACGCTCACGGGCCCTGGCGCAGCCGACACGGCTCCGGGCAGCCCGATTCTCGTGCACGACGCCGGTGTCTCGACCTCAGGCGACGCCGAGCAATGGGTGGAGATTTCCGGCCAACGCTACTCCCACATCGTCAATCCGAAGACGGGGCTTGGATTGACCGGGCATCGGTCGGTCACGGTGGTTGCCGGCGACGCGATGACTTCGGATATGCTGGCGACCGCGGTCAGCGTGCTTGGTCCTGACGACGGTCTGAGGCTGGTCGACGACACGCCTGGCGTCGCCGCGCTGATCGGTACGGTCTCATCCGGACAGGAGTCCTGGCGCCGCTCCCGCGCCTGGCGCTGGTAACAGTACGCAGGGCGGAATTCAGTTCGGCCGCTCAATTGGAGTCGCACTCATGACACGCACACTCTTCATCGCCGCCCTCGCGGTCGCCGTGACGGCGGCCGTTCACGCTGCAGACACCCCCAACACGCTCACGAACCAGGAACGAGCCGAGGGCTGGAAGCTGCTCTTTGACGGCACGACCGCGACGGGCTGGAGAGGCTACAAGAGAGACGTCGCGCCCGACGGCTGGAAGGTGGTCGACGGCACGATCACGCTCGACGGATCGAAGGTCGGGGACCTCATCACCGTCGACGAGTACGAGAACTTCGAGTTCGCGTTCGAATGGAAGATCTCGAAGAACGGCAACAGCGGGGTCTTCTACCTGGTGCAGGAGAAGCCCGAGCTCAAGAACACGTACAACTCGGGCCCCGAGTATCAGGTGCTGGACAACGAGGGGCACCCCGACGCCAAGAACGGGCCGGATCGCTTCGCCGGGGCCAACTACGCGTTGCAGGCACCGACCAGGTCGGCCACCCGGCCCGTGGGCGAGTGGAACCAGAGCCGCATCGTCAAGAACGGCGCGCACGTCGAGCATTGGCTCAACGGCGAGAAGGTCGTGGAATACGAGCTGTGGAGCGACGCCTGGAAAGCGCAGGTCGCCAAGAGCAAGTTTGCCGCAATGCCGGCGTACGCCACGTCGAAGAAAGGGCACCTTGCGCTGCAGGATCACGGCAACCCGGTGTCGTTTCGCTCTCTGAAGATCAAGGTGTTGCCGTCGAGCAAGGGGACCAACTGAACCCGTGAACCGGTGAACCCGTGAACCCGTGAACCGGTGAACCCGTGAACCCGTGAACCTGTGAACCTGTGAACCTGTGAACCCAGGTATTCAATGACTCCAACGACACGCCTGAAGCTGTCCGTGATGATGTTCCTCCAGTACTTCGTCTGGGGGGCCTGGTACGTCACGATGGGCACGTACCTGCTGAAGACCCTGCAGTTCTCCGGACAGCAGAGCGGCCTGGCGTACAGCACGACGGCTCTCGCCGCGATGGTGTCGCCGTTTTTTGTCGGCATGATCGCGGATCGCTTTTTCGCGACCGAGAAGATCCTGGCGACCCTGCACCTTGTCGGCGCCGCCCTGCTGCTCTATGTCTCGACGCTCAAGGAGTTCGGGACGTTCTACACGGTCCTGCTCGTTTACACGCTCTGCTTCATGCCGACGCTGTCGCTCACCAACTCGCTCTCTTTCCACCAGATGAAGGACCCCGGCAAGGAGTTCCCGGGGGTGCGCGTGCTCGGCACGATCGGATGGATCGTCGCGGGAGTGGCCATCAGCACGCTTGGCGCCGAGGCGGTGGCGCTGCAGTTCCAGGTTGCCGCGGCGGCCTCCGTCCTGCTGGGGCTCTTCTGCTTCACGCTGCCCCACACGCCGCCGGCGAAACTGGGCCACAAGGTGGAGCTGCGCGACATCCTGGGCCTCGACGCGCTGCAGTTGATGAAGGAGCGGTCCTTCGCGATCTTCGTGCTCGGCTCGTTCCTGGTGTGCATCCCGCTGCAGTTCTACTACGCGTTCACGAACCCGTTCCTCAACGAGCTGGGCATGACCAACACGGCCGGCATCCAGAGCCTCGGGCAGGTGTCGGAAATCGGATTCATGCTGATCATGCCGTTGTTCTTCGTGCGGCTCGGCGTGAAGAACATGCTGCTGGTCGGCATGGCGGCCTGGGTCGCGCGCTACGTGCTGTTTGCGCTGGGAGACACGGGACCAGGGCTCTGGATGCTCTACGTCGGCATCCTGCTGCACGGCATCTGCTACGACTTTTTCTTCGTCACCGGGCAGATCTACGTGGACAAGAAGGCGCCGGTCCAGATTCGCGCGGCCGCGCAGGGCTTCATCTATTTCGTGACGCTGGGCGTCGGCATGTTCATCGGGTCGTACCTGTCTGGCATCATCGTGGACGCCTACAAGACCCCGGCCGGTCACGACTGGTATGGCGTGTGGCTCATCCCGGCCGCGATGGCGCTGGGCGTGCTGGTGCTGTTTGCGATCTTCTTCAACTACAGGGAAGAAGGTGCCACCTCATGAACCGGCGTCGATTTCTCACGACATCGCTGTCTGCTGCCGGCGCGGGCGCGCTGGCGGCAGGCGCGCAGGCGCAGGCGGCACCGAAGGCGGCGCCCGAGTACTACGAGCTGCGCCAGTACCACCTGCGGGTGACGATGCGCCAGCGGTTTTCCGACCACTTCAAGGACGAGGCGCTGCCGGCATTTGGCCGCGCCGGGATCGGCCCGATCGGCGTCTTCACGGTGGCGTTCGGGCCCGACAGCCCGACGTTCTGGGTGCTGCTGCCGCACAAGAACATCCAGTCGGTCGCCGAGGTCGATGCCAGGCTCCAGGCTGACCCGCAGTACAAGTTTCCGTTCCTGCGGCTGCCCTCGACCGACCCGGGCTACGTGCGCATCGACTCGCAACTGATGGTGGCGTTTGACGGGATCCCCGTGCTCGAGAAGCCAGCGGGCGCCCTGGCGGGCCCTTCGCGCGTGTTCGAGTTGCGCACCTACGAGAGCCACAACAAGGCCGCGCACCGCAAGAAGGTCGAGATGTTCAACAAGGGCGAGATCGACATCTTTCGGCGCACTGGCCTTCAGCCGGTGTTCTTCGGCTCGAACATCGTCGGCACGCGGCTCCCGAGCCTGACCTACCTGCTGGTGTTCGAGGACCTGGCGGCCCGGGAGAAGAACTGGCCGCAGTTCGTCAGTCACCCGGACTGGAAGGCGCTGGTGGCGACGCCCGGCTACTCGGATGCCGAGATCGTGACCAACACGCACTCGTACATCTTGAGGCCGACCTCGTACTCGCAGATCTGAGGATTGTTCGTCGCCGCCGTTCACCGTGAGAGTTGGCGCTCGAGTCGATCGAGGCGCTCCATGACTTCCCGGTGCCGCACCTCCTCCGGTGACGGCGAACCGCGCTCGAACCAGATGGCTCCGCCAGGCTCGATGGCGGCGGTCTTCACGTCGGCCAGCGAGTCTACGCCCTGCTTGTGGGCGGCGCTGGTCAACTCGACCTTGGTCATCAACTCGCGCCGCAGCGCGGCGTCGAGAATCTCGCCATGGTCCACCAGCTTGGTCTCGCAGCCTTCGACCACCGTTTCCAGCCTCGGAAAGTTGTAGAGCAGGCGCACCATGGCGCTGTTGGCCAGAAGCAGCACCGCGGCGCCCACGAGGCCGCCAATCACGCTGTTGTCCGGGCCGATGATCGCGTTCTGCACCGTATTGGACAGAATCAGAATCAAGACGAGGTCGAAGGGATTGAGTTGCGCCAGCAGCCGCTTGCTGGTAAACCGGAAGGCCAGGAGCAGGAAGAAATACACGAACAGCGCCCGCGCCACTTTCTCGAGCAGCGGCACGCCCAGCGAGAACATGTCGGTCATCATCGCGATCGACTCCTGAGGCACGTACGCCAACCACCGAGACACCGAGAGCACGGAGGAATGCACAAAGATCGTGCGGAAGCGAGCTCGCCGGCCTGACTCCCGTCAGCTCCTTCGCGCCCATCGCGCGGAATCCTGCAGCAAGGCTCCTCAGGCGAGCAGGCGCCGGCCGAGCGCCTCGTAGGTGTTCACCGCCTGCTCCAGGTCCGCGATCCCGACGTGCTCGTCGTCGGTATGCGCGACCAGTATCGATCCCGGGCCCACCAGCAGCGGCTGTCCCCAGCGATGGAGAAACGGGATGTCGGTGGAGAAGGGAAAGGATGCCACGTCGAAGCCATCGAGCGTGGTGAGCTGGACAGCGGGCACTTCGAGTACGGATGTGGTGTGCACGAGATCCCGGACGGCGGAGAGCGCCGGCTCCAGCTCGGTGAGCGGACCCACCGTGCGGAACATCAGCTCGGCTTCCGCGTGTGGCGAGATGACGTTGGGCGCGATGCCGCCCGAGATGAGACCGATGGCGTAGTGCGTGCGGCCGAGTACCGGATCGTCGGGCAGCGTCTGTTCCCGGAGCCTGACGAGCGCGTCGAGCAGCTTGTCGATCGCCGATTCCCCAAGCTCGGGCCTCGAGGAGTGCGCCGGACGGCCTTTGGCCGACAGCTTCACGCGCAGGATGCCGCGCGTCGCCGAGGCGAGGCGTCCGTCGGTCGGCTCGCCGTTGACCAGGTAGCGGCACCCCTCGGCCAGCCGATGACTGTTGGCCATCCTGGCGCCGTCGCTTCCCCGCTCCTCGCCCACGACGAAGACAAGCCCGACACGCCGCTCGCCGCCCGCCCGGAGCCGCTCGGCAGCCAGGACCTGGGCCGCCAGAATGCCCTTGGCATCGCAGGACCCGCGGCCATACAGCGAGTCGCCCTCGACGCGGCTTGTCACAAACGGCGGGACGCAGTCGAAGTGCGTGGAAAACACCAGCTCTGGCGGCTCGAGCCAGGCGATCACGTTGATGCGATCGTCCGAGACCTCCTGCGCATCGACCGTCCACCCCAGGTAGCGCAGATAGGTCGCCAGCCACCGTCCGCAATCGCCCTCGCGCCCGGTCGTGGAGTCGATGTCGACCAGCGTGCGGGCGAGCGGAATCAGTCCTAGCGGATCCACCGTTCGAGCTCCGCGCGCGTGTCAGTCTTGTCGTCGCGGTACTTGACGATGACCGGCGTCGCCAATGAAAGGCCCCAGTCCTTGCCGGCGCCAACCGTCACGGCTCTGGCCCCTGGCACGACGACCGCGCCTTCGGGGATCACGATCGGCAGGCCGTCGGCCGGCTTGAGGATGCGGCCGTTGGGCAGGTCGTAGATCGGCGTCGAGCCCGTCAGCACCGTGCCCGCTCCGATGACCGCGCGGCGCTTGACGACGGCCCCTTCGTAGATGCCTGTGTTGCCGCCGACCAGGACCTCGTCCTCGATGATCACGGGCAGCGCGCCGACCGGCTCGATCACGCCGCCGATCTGCGCGCCGGCGCTGACATGCACCTTCGAGCCGATCTGGGCGCACGAGCCGACCAATGCGTGGCTGTCGACCAGCGTGCATTCACCGACGTAAGCGCCGATGTTGATGTACATCGGCGGCATGCAGATCACGCCCCGGCCGATGAAGGCGCCTTCCCGCACGGCCGATCCGCCGGGCACGAGGCGGACCTGACGGTCGAGCGCGAGCGTCTTGATCGGCATCGTGTCCTTGTCGAAGAACGGCCACTTGCCGTGATCCATGGAGACGTCGACCAGACGTCCGAAGCGGAACCCCAGCAGGATGCCCTTCTTCACCCATGAATTCACGCGCCAGCCGGTCGCCGCATCGGCGTCGGGTTCGGCGGCGCGGACCGATCCCTCGCCGAGCGCGTCGCGGAGTCGGACGAAGGCCGCCCGGGCCATCAGCGCCTCGGCGCGATCGCCCTGGTCGAAAAGCTGCTCGATGTCGGTTTGGAGTTCGGACATGGCCTTGGCTTCAGGCTACGGGCGTCAGACCGGCGTCGACGAGCGTCTGGCGAATCTTCCGGGCGCTCGACTCCGATGGCGGCACCATGGGCAGACGATACACCTCTTCGCACAATCCGAGCATCGCCAGGGCTGCTTTCACGGGGATCGGGTTGGACTCGATGAAGTTCACCAGCATCAACGGCAGCAGAGCCTGATGCTCGGCGCGCGCGGCGGCAAAATCCCCGGCGAGTGCGGCGTTCACCAGTCGGGCCATCCGGTCGGGCACGATGTTGGACGCCACCGAGATCACGCCGCGGCCCCCGACCGCCATCAGCGGCAGCGCCAGCGCGTCGTCGCCGCAGAGCACCGAGAAGCCGTCGGGGACGCCGCGGCAGACCTCGCACATCTGCTGCATGTTGCCCGACGCCTCTTTGACGCCCACGATGTTGGGAATCCCCGCCAGTCGCGCGAGCGTGCGCGGTTCGACGTTGCAGCCGGTGCGGCCGGGCACGTTGTAGACGATGATCGGCAGCGACGTCCTGGCGGCAATGGCGCGATAGTGCTGAAACAGGCCTTCCTGCGTGGGCTTGTTGTAATACGGGGTCACCGAGAGCAGGCCCTGGACTCCGAGCGCCTCGGTGGCACGTGCCAGATCGCCCACCTCGGCGGTGTCGTAGCCGCCGACGCCGGCGAGCACGGGGATCTTGCCCGCGCAGGCCTCCACGGTGATGCGGACGACGGCGTCCCTCTCGGCCCGCGACAGGGTTGGCGCCTCGCCCGTCGTGCCGCATGGCACGACGAAGTGGACGCCGCCACGGACCTGACGCTCCACCAGCGCGCCGAGCGCGCGCTCATCCACGGCGCCCGACGCCGTAAATGGCGTCACCAGCGCCGTGCCAACTCCCGACCAGTCAGTCATGCAGGCAACTCCACTTGATGACGTAGGTCATCTCAATCCCGTAATCCAAGCACATCCCGCATCGAAAACCATCCGCGCTTGCCGTGGACCCAGCGCGCTGCGGCCAGCGCGCCGCGTGCGAACGTGCCACGGTCGCGCACGCTGTGGGACAGCGTGATTGTCTCGGACGGCCCGTCGAAGCCCACGGTGTGCACGCCTGGCACGTGACCGGCACGGCTTGCCGCGATGTCGATGGTTCGCTGATAGCCAGACGCTTCCATGGCGGCCTTGATGCCAAGGGCGGTACCCGACGGCGCGTCCAGTTTCTTGTCGTGATGGATCTCGTGCAGCCAGGCGCCGAACGCCGGCTGGCCCGCCAGCAGCCCCGCGGCGTGCGCCGCCATCGCCTCGAACAGCACCGCGCCGACCGAGAAGTTCGGGGCGGCCACCACGCCAATCCCCGCCTGCTCGCAACGATGGCGCAACGCGTCGCGCTCGGCGTTCCATCCGGTCGTGCCCACGACGGCGCTGAGTCCCAGCGCGGCGTAGCGCGGCAGGTTCTGTATCACGGCCGTGGGTGTCGTGAAGTCGATGGCGACGTCCACGTCGCGCCACGCGCCGTCCTGCAGGCCCTCACCGCCGGCGTTGAGGTCGATGTCGAGCACGCCCGCAATCTGGCAGCCGCATTCCGGCGCCAGGCGTTCCACGAGCTGGCCCATGCGGCCGTGCCCGACGATGAGAATTCGTGTGTCCATGAAAATGAAAAGCCGCCGACCGGGTGTCCCGATCGGCGGCTTGGTCTGTACTCAGATCCTGGCGCGCCTGTCGATCAGGCGCAGAGCACGGCCATACCCCCGTGGGGGCTCCGCTTTCGCGTCTGGATGGCACGGATGCACATTGGTCTGGAGTATACGAGTCGGGATTGCGAGTGGTCAAGCGGGGCGAAGCTCACCGCCGCACGTGCGAGGCTAGATGGCCTTGAGCACTCCGGTCCGCGATTCTGCCGTGTTGCGCACCAGCGCCAGCACGGCCACGATGGCAAACAGCGGAACGATGCTCGCGCCGATCAGGATCGGGGCAAACGAGATCGTGTCCGAGATCCGGCCTATCAGCAGCGTCGCCGTGATCGTGCCGATGCCTGCGCCGGTGCCACTGAGGCCGCTGACCGAGGCCACTGATGCTGTGGGGTACACGTCTGCAGGCAGGTTCAGAATCATGGTCGACACGGCGGCATAGCAGAACGTCGAGATCGCGAAGCACGTGACGAGCACGACGTACGAGTCGATCCACACCGTCGGCGCCAGCAGCGTCATGCCGAGGCCGCCAACCAGCACGACGATCTTGCGCGCCCATCCCACAGACCAGCCGCGGGCGATCAGGTAGCTGGAGATCCCCCCGCCGGCGAAGTTGCCCAGGTCGGCCGCGAGAAACGGCACCCAGAACGCCAGCAGGCTCTCCTCGAGCCGGTAGCCGCGCGACACGAGATAGATCGCGAACCAGTCGGTGATGAAAAACCACACCGGGTCCGTGAGCGCCTTGCCGACGACGATGCCCCAGGTTTGCGGAAGCGCCAGCAACGTGCGGTACGGCAGCGGCGGCGCTCCAGCGGAGGCGGCCTCTTCGCGGCCGGCAAGGATATAGGCGAGTTCCTCGGCCGAGATGCGCGGATGCTGTTCGGGGGGATGGTAGAAAAGGCGCCACAAGACGAGCCAGCCGAAGCCCAGGAGTCCCGTGACAATGAAGGCCGGGCGCCAGCTGCCGAAGTAGTGGTAGACGCCCAGGACCAGGAAGGGAGCGATCGCTCCGCCAATCGACGACCCCGAGTCAAACAGCGCCACCGCCCAGCCGCTTTCCTTGCGCGGGAACCACTCGGACACGGCCTTGGTCGCGCCGGGCCAGTTGGCCGACTCGCCCAGACCGAGCAGGAAGCGGAACGCCGCGAGGCTGCGGAAGCCGGTCGCAAGCGACGTCAGCATCGCGGCAACCGAGTAGAAGGCCACGCTCGCCGTGAGGCCCGTGCGCGTGCCGAATCGATCCAGCAGGCGGCCGGAAATTGTCTGGCCGCCAGCGTAGGCAATGCGGAACGCGATGATCAGCATCGCAAAGTCGGTGTTGCTCCACTGGAACTCGGTCTTGATGTACGGCGCAAGGACCGAGAGCGTCTGGCGGTCGATGTAGTTGATGACGGTCGAAAGGAAGAGCAGCCCGCCGATATACCAGCGCAACTTCATGCGCGTCCCAGCAGCGACGCCGACTCGCGATCGACGAACAGGCTCGTGTCGGCGTGCGTTTGCAGGATCGAGGCGGGCACGCGCGGGCTGACCGGGCCGTTCACCGACGCGGCCACGGCGTCGGCCTTGCGTCGATCCGGCACGATGCAGAGGATGCGGCGGCTGGCGAGGATCTGGTTCACCGACATCGAGATCGCACGCGTCGGCACCTGGTCGAGCGAGCCGAACCATCCCTCACCGACCTGCTGCCGCCGACACGCGTCGTCGAGCTGGACCACGAGGTACGGCTCTCGCGTGTCGAAGTCGGCCGGCGGATCGTTGAACGCCAGGTGGGCGTTCTCGCCGATCCCCACGAAGGCGACGTCGATGGGAGCGGCCGAAATCTCGCGTCCCACGGCCTGGCAGACCAGCTCCGGATCGCCTTCGCCGTCGATCAGGTGCGTGCGGCGAATGCCCGTCGGCGCGATCAGCCGCTCCTGCAGGTAGCGCCTGAAGCTGGCCGGATGCGTCGCCGGCAGACCCAGGTACTCGTCGAGATGAAACAACTCGACGGCGTCCCACGGCACACCGAGGGTCGAGATCAGATGCTGGAGGAAATGGAACTGCGAGGCGCCGGTTGCCGCGATGATGCGGGCCGTGCCGCGCGCCGCGACGGCGTCGTTGATGGCCGAGGCCGCTTCGGCCGCCGCGTGGCGCCCAAGGGAGTGCGAGTCTTCGAAGATGCGGACATCCACGGCAGGGTCGCGCCGATTTATGGCCGACCTTCCGCCGCCGGGTCAAGGACTATCGCGCCACCAGCTTCAGGACGGCGATGAGGGCCCAGGTTCCGCAGTTGAAGAACAGCGCCTCGGCGGCGTTGCCGGCCACACGCCGCCGCAACCGCTGCCATTCGAGGTCGGCTTACGAGCACTTCGAGATTCCGCATGTCCGTGTTCACCTTTACGTGTCCGTGACCTGCGTGCCACCCGGTGCAAACCCTCGGCCAGCCGAGCCGGCCGATCCACTGGCGCTGGACGGACTATCGGTTCAGGGGCGTCCTCGCCTTAGCTCGGCCATTCAACCCCCATATGCTGTGGTCTGTCAAGATGTTAGCGAACTAATAGCGCTTTTTGGCAGGAAGCGATTCTCATCGAACCCTTCCCTTGCAGGAGTCCCTGGTCCGCGGCAGACTATCGGTCATCTATGTCAGAGTCCCGCTCGCGACCTCCCGTGCCGGCCCAGAAGGCGTTCGCGGACCGCCGCCACGAGTTCGTCGATCTCCCTCTTGAACAACGATTTGCACGGATTTTCACGACGAACCTCTGGGCCGGCGACAGCCGTTCGGGGCTCGGATCCGCGTTGACCGCAACCGTGGGTGTCAGAGAGCAACTTCCGCGCCTGCTCGAAGCCCTGGGCGCTGGCAGCCTGCTCGATCTGCCCTGCGGCGATTTCGGATGGCTCAACACGGTGCCCCTCGATCTGGACTACACCGGCGGCGACATCGTCGCCACGCTCGTGTCGACCAACCAGGAGCGGTTTGGAGGCGCGCGACGGCGATTCGTGCGCCTCGACCTCACGGCCGACCCGCTGCCCCGGGCCGATGTCGTGCTGTGCCGCGACTGTCTCGTCCACCTCTCGTTCGATCACATTCGTCAGGCGTTCGACAACCTGCGGCGCAGCGGATCGACGTGGCTGCTGACGACGACGTTTCTCGAGCACCGCGAGAATGTCGACATCGAATCCGGCGACTGGCGGATATTGAACCTGACGCGCGCGCCCTTCAACCTGCCCGCGCCGGAAGGGGTGCTGGTCGAAGGATGCCTCGAAGGCGAGGGCGCCTACGCGGACAAGGCACTTGGGTTGTGGCGCATCGCAGACCTCCCCTGATGACGTCGGTCATCAGGGCCGACGCGATCGCCAGCCGTCGACGGCCACGGCGATCACGATGATCGCGCCGATGATGATTTCCTGGATGTAGTTGGGCCAGCCCATTTGCTGGCTGCCGTTTCTCAGGAGCGCCATGATGGTCGCGCCGATCATCGACCCGAGGATGGTGCCCACTCCCCCGCTCAACGAGCCGCCGCCGATGACCACGGCGGCGATGATGTCGAGCTCGGTGCCGATGGCCACCGTCGGGTCGCCCTGCCGCAGGCGCGACATCTGCATCACGCCGGAGAGCCCGAAGAGCAGACCGGCCAGCCCGTAGATCCAAATCTTCAAACGATCGACCGCGATACCGCATGCGCGCGCCGCGGCTTCGTTGGATCCGATGGCGAACACGCGCCGGCCAAAGACGGTGTAGCGCAGCACCAGCGACGCCAGCACGGCCAGCGCGACGGTGAGCCAGACGCCGGGCGCGACGATGAGCCACTCGGGTTGCGGAAAGGTCACGGCCAGCTCGTTGACCCACGTCGGCGGCACGTTCACCGTCTGCTGCCCGGCGATCCACTTGGCGACCCCTCGTGCCATGCCGAGCGTGCCGAGCGTGGCGATGAACGGGATCACGCGCAGCCGGGTGATCAGCAGCCCGTTGAGCACCCCTACAACGCCGCCAGCCAGCACGCTGTAGACGACGGCCATCGGCGGGCTGACCCCGTCGCGAATCGCGATGGCGGTCACCACGCCTGTGAGCGCGATCACCGAGCCCACCGACAGGTCGATGCCCCCGCTGACGATGATCATCGTCATGCCGATCGCGCCGAGCGCGACGATCACCGTCTGCGCGACGACGATGCGGAAGTTGCGGACCGAGAGGTACTGGTCGGGCGTGTCGGTGAGCAGCGCAAAGACGCCGATCACCGCGAGCAGCCCGATGAACGGGCCCAGCGTGGCCAGCCAGGAGCGTGATGCCGGGGACGAAGTCGTTTCAGCCATGTCAGCCTATCGCCGCGTGCAACACGCTTTCAGGCGTCCAGTCCGCGATCGGCCTGACCGGCGACAGCCGGCCGCGGCTCATCACGGCCAGTTCGTCGCACAACCCGAACAGCTCGGGCAGGTACGAGCTGACCATGAGAATGGCCTTGCCCTGCGCCGCCGTGGCGGCAATCACTTCGTAGATCTGGGCCTTGCTGCCGATGTCCACGCCGCGCGTGGGCTCGTCGAGCAGCAGGACGTCGGCATCCTGATGCAGCAGCCGCCCCAGCGCGACCTTCTGCTGGTTGCCGCCCGACAGCGTCCGCACGGGCTGATCGGGATCGTGCGCCTTGATGCCCAGGTCGGCGATCCAGCGCCGCGTCTGCGCACGTTGTGTCGACAGGCGCAACCACCCCCTGGGCGCACACGAGCGGTAGCCGGTCATCGTGAGGTTGTCGGCGACCGACATCGGCAGCGCCAGCCCTTCGCCCTTCCGGTCCTCGCTCAGATAGCCGACACGCTGGCGGATTCGTGCTGACGGCGCCGCGTCAATCGCCGCTTCTGCGCCCGCGATGCGCACGGCGCCGGATGCAACCGGCGCCAGGCCGAACAGCCCCCGCACCATCTCCGAGCGCCCCGATCCCATCAGGCCCGCAAGGCCGAGGATCTCGCCGCGCCGCAGCGTGAAGGACGCCTGTTTGACCACCGGCGGCGCCACCAGGTCGCGCACGTCGAGCACGACATCACCAGGCGCGCGCCGGTGCCGCTCCGGAAACAACTGGTCCACCGATCGGCCCACCATGTGCGCGACCAGCGCCTCGTTACTGGTCCCGCCGAGGGCGCCATCGGCGACGCTGCGCCCGTCGCGCAGCACGGTGAAGACGTCGGCGATGGCGCGCACCTCTTCGAGGAAGTGGCTGATGTAGATGAGCCCGATGCCTTCGCCGCGGAGCCGCCGGATCAGCGCGAACAAGTGCTCGACGTCATCGCGCTGCAGGCTGCTGGTCGGCTCGTCCATCAGCACGATACGCGCGTGCGACGCCACGGCACGACAGATCTCGACCACCTGCTGGGCCGCAATCGGCAACGCGCCGACCGGCCGGTCCGGCCGCAACTCCGGGTGCGAGAAGCTGCCGAGGACATCGAGGGCGAGCTTTTCGGCCTCGGAGCGGCGGAACACGCCGGCCCTGGAGGGCTCGCGGCCGAGCAGAATGTTCTCGGCGACAGTCAGGTGCGGGCACAGCGACAGCTCCTGATGGATCAGCGCGACGCCACGCTGGCTCGCGTCGTGCGGGGATGCAGGCCGGTAGGGCTCGCCCGACAGCCGCATCTCACCCTCGTCGGGCGGCAGCGCCCCGGCAAGGATGTTCATCAGCGTGCTCTTGCCGGCGCCGTTTTCGCCGATGAGCGCGTGAACTTGCCCTGCCTCGAGCGCAAACGAAACCCCGTCGAGCGCGACGGTCGGCCCGAAGCGTTTGCGGATGCCGTCGAGGCGCAGCAGGCTCATCAGCCCTGATCGGCCACCACGGGATTGGACAGCACGCCGAGGCCCTCGACCTCGACTTCCACGACGTCGCCCGGCTGGAGGAACACCGGTGGCTTTCGCGCAAAGCCGACACCCGGCGGCGTGCCGGTGGCAATCACGTCGCCTGGCTCGAGCGTCACGGTCTGCGACAGAAACGACACGATGTGATCGATGCCGAAGATCAACTGGTTGGTCGACGAGTCCTGCATCGTCTTGCCGTTCAGCCGCAGGCAGATTCGGAGCGCGTGCGGGTTCCCCACGGCGTCGTGGGTGACGATGGCCGGGCCGATGGGCCCGAAGGTGTCGCACGACTTGCCGCGTTGCCACTGCCCGTCGGCAAACTGCAGGTCGCGGGCGCTGACGTCGTTGAGGTTCGTGTAGCCCAGCACGTAGTCCCACGCCTTGCCGACGGGCACATGCTTGGCGCGGCGCCCGATGACAACGGCCAGTTCCGCCTCGTAGTCCACCTGCGACGACGCCGCGGGCAGTCTGATGGGCTTGTGCTCGCCGATGACCGAGGTCACGTACTTCGAGAAGGTCACGGGGGACTTCGGCACCGCCATGTTACTTTCGGCCGCGTGGTCCTTGTAGTTGAGGCCGACGCAAATCAGCTTGCCCGGGCGGGGCACCGGCGGTCCCAGTTCCAGGTCGGCCAGCGCGAGCACCGATCCGCGCGGCAGCGTCTCGACGCGGGTCATGTTCCGGGCGAGCTGGTCGTGGATCTGGCGGGCCTTGGGCAGCCACTCGTCGCCGAGGTCGAACCAGGCCAGCAGGGGCACATCGGCAGAAGCGTCCACGGCCACGGCGAAGTTCAGCACGTGCTGGTTGTCGGGCAGCAGCGCGCCGGCGCGGGGCGTCGACGTTGGCGCCGAACGCGGAGTAAACGTGACGATCCTCATGCCAGCTCCACCACACCCTTGATGTAGTCCGGCGCGTGATGCGCGCCGGCAAATGCCGTTGGGACCTCGTCGAGTGAGTGGTAGCGGTGGGTCACGAACGACTCGACGTCGATTCGGCCGGTTTCGATCAGCCCAAGCGCCCGCCGATACGTCGTCGGACGCCCGTCGGGCTCGAAACCGCCGGAAGCGCCGACCGGCGACAGCAACGACGGCTCGAGAAACTGCACGTTGTTGAGCGCGCTCAGGTCCACTCCTGCGTGCCCGTGTCCATAGAGCAGGAACGTGCCCTGCTTGCGCAGGACCGAGGGCACCTGCGGGAAGACGGCGCCAGCGCCCGAGGCATCGATGGCGTACTCGACGCGCCGCCCGTCGGTGAGGTCGGCGATGGCCTCGCCAAGGTCGACGGCCGAGGGATCGACGGCGGTGGCGCCGAAGCCCTCTGCAAAGCCGCGCTTGAGCGAATTAGGCTCCGAGACGACGATCTGGCCGTCGAAACCGAGCCCGTTGCGCAGGTACTGCGTGAACAGCAACCCGGCCGGGCCCCCGCCGAAGATCAGCACTGTGCGCACGCGGTGATCCGCGTTTTCCGGACGAAGGCGGTACCTGGTCTTCGCGCGCTCGACCAAATCGCATGAATGGACGACGCAGGCCAGCGGCTCGGTGAGCGCCAGCCGCGCCTTCGAATCTGGCTCGACCCGGATGGTGTTGACGGCGGGAACCGTCACGAACTCGGCCAGGGCCCCGGGCAGGCCCGTGATGCCGTGCTCGCCGTACTGCGCGCACTGGTGGGAGTCGCCGGTGGCGCAGTACTCGCACAACGGCCGCCCCTGGCTGACGCAGCTCCGGCCCTGATCGACGACGACCAGATCGCCCACCTTGACGTCGTTGACCCGGGCTCCGGCCTCTTCGACGATCCCGACGAACTCATGGCCGAGGATCTGCGGTGATTCCTCGAGGGGAACCAGCCGTCCCGTGGCGTCGCTGTGGTAGTTGCCGTGCCCGCTGAAGATGTGGAAATCGGTGCCGCAGAGGCCCACCGCGCCTACGCGCAGCAGCACTTCGGATGGCTCCGGTGGCGCCACCGGCACCTCGCGAACGTGCATGTGGCCCGGGGCCACCAGCACGGCCGCGCGCATCAGAGCGACACCGATTGTTCGGCCCAGATGCCGAACTCGCGGTGCTTGGTCTCTTCCGCCTTGGCCTGCACCTCGCCCGAGGCGACACGGCGCACGTACTCGAAGACACGCGCGCCAACCTCCGCGATCGTCTCGGTGCCGTCGATGATGCCGCCGGCCGACAGATCCAGATCGCGCGACATCCGCGCGTGGACGGCGGAATTGGACGCGAGCTTGACGACCGGCGCGACGGCATTGCCGATGGTGGTGCCGCGGCCCGTGGTGAACACGACGACCTGCGCCCCTGAGGCCACCAGCCCCGGCGTCGATTCCTGGTCGTAGCCGGGGCCCTGCATCAGCCAGAGACCGTGTCCCCTGGGCACCTCCGCGTAGCCGGTCACGCCTTCAACGCGCGTCGTGCCGGCCTTGGCGATTGCGCCAAGCGACTTGATCGTGATGTTCAGCAGCCCGCCGGCGACGTTGCCGGGGCTCGGATTCTCATTGAGTACGGTGCCGAACTTCGACGCGTATTCCTTGTACCAATCCACCATCCCGTAGACCGCTTCGCCGGTCTCACGGTCCCTGGCGCGCTGCGCCAGGATGTGCTCGGCGCCGCAGAACTCCGGAACTTCGGTAATCAGCACGGTGCCGCCGTTGCGCACCAGCAAGTCGGCCGCATGACCCAGCGCCGGGTTGGCCGAGAGCCCCGAGAAGCCGTCGGATCCGCCGCACTTCACGCCGAGCGACAACTCGTGCATGCCGGCCTCGGTGCGCGAGATGTCGTTGATGAGGGGCAGCATCGCTGCAACTTCCCGCAGGCCGCGGTCGATGACGGCTTGCGTCCCGCCGGTTTCCTGGATGCCGAAGCGGACGACGGGGCGCCCGAGATCGATGTGCTCCTGCTGCAGGTACTTCTCGACCGCCGTCAGGTTGGTCTTCTCGCACCCCAGCCCGATGAAGATCACGCCGCCGACGTTGGGGTGCGTCGCGTAGTTCGACAGGGTGCGCAACATCACGTCGATGTTCGACCCGTCGGAGCAGCCGCATCCCTTGTTGTGAGGGATCGCGACGACGCCGTCGACGTTGGGGAACTTCTCGCGGCTGTAAATCGTGAACTCGGAGAGCGTCGCGATCTGCTGCGACTCGTGGCTCGCGCACATGCTGGTCGGGACGATCAGCAGGAAGTTACGGGTGCCAACGCGCCCGTCCTTGCGCCGATACCCGCGCCACGTCGGGCGCTCGGCAACCGCCGTCAGCTCCGGTGCCGGGGTGTGGAGGTCCGCGGGCAGGTCGCGAACGATCGGCACATCGTTGCTCATGTTTCGCACGGTGATCGGGTCACCTTCGCCGATGCCGCGCGAGGTGCCGATGGGCTGGCCGTACTGCAGCACGAAGGTGTCGGCAGCGATCGTCCGCGTCGCGAATCGGTGCCCCGGAGTCACGGTCCCGGTGAGAACGACCACTCGCCCGTCGTCGAGCGTGAGTTGCTGACCGGGTTCGACCTGCGTCTTGACGACCGCGACGTTGTCGCGCGGATCGACGACGATGGCGAATTCGCCCAGCCGAGGGGGCGCAGCCTGACCCTGGGGCATCAAGGACTCCAAACCCTTTGATTTTATCCCAAACCACCGTGCGCGAACCTTCGTGCGACCGGGTAAGATGCGAGGGTCGACCTGTTTGCCGGCGCGGCAGACTTTCGTGAGGAGGCCAAGCGCGTGATGCCAGCAACGACATTCAGCCGCAGGGCCGGATTATTGGTGGCCGTCCTGGCGTTGGCGATCGCCGCCGGCTGTTCCGGAAGCACGGCGCCCGAGACCAGCGCGAAGCCGCTGTCGATCGGCGTGATTCCCAAGGGCACCACCCACGAGTTCTGGAACGCCATCCACGCGGGGGCGGTGAAGGCCGAGCGCGAGTTGAACGCAAACGGCGTCAAGGTGACCATCACGTGGAAGGGCCCGCTGCGCGAGGACGACCGCGAGCAGCAGGTGCAGGTCGTCGAGGGCTTCCTCAGCCAGGGCGTGTCGGGCCTGGTGCTCGCGCCGCTCGACGAGAAGGCGCTGGTGCGCCCGGTCGAAGAGGCCAAGCGGGCCGGCATCCCGACCGTCGTCATCGATTCGGGCCTCGCCTCCAGGGAGATCGTCTCGTTTGTCGCAACCGACAACGTCAAGGGTGGCGAGCTGGCGGCCGACCGCATGGGCACGCTGCTCGGCGGCAAGGGCAAGGTGCTGTTGCTGCGATATCAGGAAGGATCGGCGAGCACGACCGAGCGCGAGGTGGGATTCCTGAACCGGCTGAAGGAGAAGTTCCCGGGCATCACGCTGATCTCTTCCGATCAATATGCCGGCCCCACGCGCGACACCGGCAAGCGGGCCTCCGAGAATCTGCTGAACCGGTACGCCAACGACATTCAGGGTGTGTTCTGCGTGAACGAGTCGTCGACGCACGGCATGCTGCTGGCGCTGCAGGACATCGGCAAGGCCGGAAAGATCTCGTTCATCGGCTTTGACGCCAGTCAGACGTTCATCGACGCGATCGAGGCAGGCCAGATGCACGGCCTGGTGGTGCAGAACCCGATGAACATGGGATACCTCGGCGTCCTTCGCATGGTGGACCACCTGCAGGGCAAGCCCGTTGACGCGCGCATCGACACCGGTGTCTGGATGATCACGAAAGAGAATCTGAAGGAGCCGGCAACCGCCGAGCTGCTCCATCCGCCGGTCGAGCGCTATCTGAACTGATCCACGAGATGCCGCCCCGTGCGCCGTCTCAAGTTCGCGTCGAGACCCTGATCGCGAGGGGCCGGCTGGTGCTGGCCGTTTTCCTGCTGCTGGCGCTCCGGATCGCGACGCCCCGCGTGCCGAGTTCTGCCTTCGGCGTCGCGACGGCGTTTCTCGCCTACACGGGCGTGCTGGGCCTGCTGGTCCGAACGCGTTTCGGCGACGGCCCTCGATGGCCGGGCATCACGCACGCCGTCGACCTCTCGGTGTACGCGACGTGCCTCTTCCTGCTCGGCGGCCTGGCGCCGTCGATGCTCGCGTGGTTCCTGTTCCTGCTGGTGTCGGCCACGCTTCGATGGGGCTGGCGCGGAACGCTCACCACTGGCTCGGTGGCCGTCGCGCTGCACGTCGCACTCGGGGCCTATGCGGCCGAGACGCTGCCCCACGCGAGGATGGCCCCCGCCGAGTTCATCACGTTGGCCTTGCTGATGGGGGTCATGACGGTCTTTGTCGGCCTGGTCGGTGCGTACGAAGACTGGCGAGGCGGACAACTGGCGCGCCTTGCGTCGTGGGCAGGTCCGGATCCCGACCGCCCGCTGGTCCTTCCAAGTGAGATGCTGGCGCAGACCTCCCTCGTGCTCGAAGCGCCACGCACGTTGCTTGTGTGGGAGGAAGCCGAAGAGCCGTTCACCGAGTTCGCGCTCTGGTCCGGTGGACGCGTCGAACGCTTCCGCGAAGCGCCGGGCACGTTCGGAGACGTCGTCGCCGAGCGCGTGGGTGACAGCGGATTCTTTTGCCGCAACCTCGATGCACGGCTCCCGGTGACGTTCCTGCGGTCGCCCACCGGGCTCGTGAGCTGGCGCGGGATGCCGATCGATCAACGTTTCCGTGAGCGGTTCGCGATTCGAGCGCTGGCCTGCTGGCCGCTGCGCGGCCAGGAGTTTCGCGGATGGCTCTTCTGCCTCGACAAGCCTGGGTTCTCGCTCCAGGACCTCACGGTCGGCGACGTCGTCGCCGATCTCACGGCCGCCCGCCTGTCGCAGGCATACTTGGTCAAGACGATGCGTGAGACCGCGGTGAGCACCGAGCGTTTGCGGCTGGCGCGCGACCTGCACGACGGAGTACTGCAAACGCTGACCGGGGCGGCCCTGCAGCTGCAGACCGCCCGCAGGCTGATGACGGCAGACCCGGCCGGCGCCGAAGACCGTCTCTCGCAGGTGCAGCGGATCATCGCGGCGGGCCAGAACGACCTGCGCTTCTTCATCCAGCAGCTGGGCCCGCGACGCAGCACCGATTCGAGTGACCCCGTGGACCTGAAGGGGCGCGTCAGCGAGCTTGCCGATCGAGTGCGGCGGCAGTGGGGCGTGCCGGTGAGTGTGGCGACCGAGCCCGATCACCTGCAGGTGCCCGACCAGCTCGTGAACGACGTCTTTCTCCTGATCCACGAAGCGCTGGTCAACGCCGCTCGCCACGCCAAGGCGTCGTCGCTCCAGCTGGCGCTGCTTCGAGAACCGCAGCAGCTGTCCATTGCCGTGGCCGACGACGGCCAGGGGTTTCCGTTTCAGGGGCGATTCACCCTGGAAGATCTCGCGCGCGATCAGCGCGGGCCGCGGACCCTGCGAGAGCGTGTCACCGCGCTTGGCGGGTCGATGGTGCTCGAAACCGGACCGGGCGGCAGCCGCGTGCGCCTGATCGTGCCGCTCGACGGGGAAGCCGCGTGAAGCGCATCCGGCTGGTGCTGGTGGATGACCATCCCATCGTCCTCGACGGACTCGAGCAGCTGTTCAGCACGGAATCGGATCTGGAAGTGGTGGCGCGCGCGACCAGTGGCGAGGGCGCGGTGCGTGCGCTCGAGGAGTTCCAGCCCGACGTGCTGGTACTCGACCTGGCCATGCCCGGACGCGACGGCATGTGGGTAATGGAGCAGGCTGCGGCGCGCCAGCTCCGTGCGCGGATCGTCCTGCTGACCGCCCATCTCGACGAGCAGCACCTGCTCGACGCGGTGCGGTTGAACGTCGCCGGCGTCGTCCTGAAGGAGATGGCGCCGCGCCTGCTGGTCGAGTGCGTGCGCAAGGTCCACGCGGGCGAGAAGTGGCTGGAAAAGCACTCGGTTGCGCGCGCGATGGACCGGATGGTCAAGCGGGAGAATGAGTTACAGCGATTGTCGAGGCTGCTGACGCCCCGGGAGCTCGAGATCGTGCGCCTGGCCGCCGAGGGTCTGCGGAACAAGGAAATCGCAGATCGGCTGACGATCACGGAAGGCACCGTGAAGATCCACCTGCACAACATCTACGAGAAGCTTGGGGTGACTGGCCGGCACCAGCTCATCCTTTACGCGACCCGCGAAGGCATCATCTAGCCCTGGATTCGGGGCGAGGTATAGGGGACCTCTCCCCTTCGATAGAACAGATAGTACGGCGACGTCAACTACAGCGGTCTCGAGCCGTCCTGCCTGCAGTAGGCGCCAGAGGAAGGCTCCGAGCCAGTTCCTGCAGCCCGGGTGGCCGACAGGGCCACCCGGCAGAATCACCTGGGTCGAGGTAAACCTTTATCGTCCAGTAAATGAAGGCTTTAGCGGATTCGATGAAAAAAACATTCGTCGGTCTATAACCGTCGATAGATACGGCCGTTTGGACCAACCCATATCCTGATTTTGGCTGCGGGACACGTCGTTGACCGGCGATGTGACCTGCGCAGTGTTTGGTCCCCTAGCCTCTCTCCTTGACTGACTTGACCCGGCCGGGTGTTGCTCGCCACCCGGCCGGTTCTACGTACGGGCGCTTTCGCGTCCACCCTCTCCCGCGGCGCGCTACGAGCTTATCTGAGCGCGATAGCGCTCGAACGACGCCTTGACCACCTCGCGAGCGCCTTCGACGATGTGGTGGCCCGGCCAGGCGGCGTAGATGCGGTCGTACGCGAGCGGCGCCACGTGCGCCTCCACCTGGTTGAGCGCCGACGGCCCTACCGGAATCAGATTCGGGTAGCTGCGCATCACGCTGACCGACTTGCGGTCCCATCCGACCTTCACCGTGTCGGAGGCAAGCAGCACGCCTTTGCCGCCGGCACCGCCAGCCCAGTGCAGCAGCGCTGAGCCCTCGAAGTGCCCGCCGGTTCGCACGAGCGTCAGGCCATCGGCGAGCGGATAGGTGTCGCCAGCCCAGTGCGTGACACAGGGGTCGGGTCTGTGCACGTGCGCGGCGTCGGCCTGGTGCAGGTACACCGGGACGCCGCCAAACGCGACGCTCCAATCGGCAAACGACGTGTAGAAATGAGGGTGCGAGATCGCAATGGCGCTGATGCCGCCGAGGTCTCCGATCGCTTCCAGGGCGCCTTCATCGACCAGCGAAACGCAGTCCCACAGCACATTGCCCTTCGGATGCAGCACGAGCAGTGCGCGCTGCGCGATCCCGAACGCGGGCCGAATCTCGACGCTCACCAGCCCGGGTTCTTCCTCCCCGAGCGCGATCTCGTGCGTCTCCGCGAGCGCTTCGATCGTCGTCCACTGCTGGCCACCCAGCCCGACGTACTGCCGCTCGTCGTCACACGTCGCGCAGCGATCGGGTGGCTGCCCGGACTCGGCGTGCTGGGTGCCGCAGGTTATACAGATGAAATTGGGCATGTCATTCGGAATTGCAGATTGCAGATTGCAGATTGACGATTACGAAATTACGCGGATATCAGCGACGCGGTGCGGAGTGCTTTCGAGAACGTCGCAAACTCGGATTCTTCGCCAGGTTGAGGTGCGTATGCGTAGACGCTCGAAAGAGCTCCGTCGGCGTCCTGGCCGAATGCCCGCAGCGGCTCGATAGTGAGCAGCACGCGCGGAGGCAGCGGCCGGACTTGAGCGCGCAGGCGCTCGAAGGTGAGCGTCTCGAGCAACAGAACCGGCGACGGGGTACGGCCGAGCAACACGCGATGGGCGGCCGCCCTGGTCTCGGGCTTGTCGAAGCTCGGGCCGTCGATGCCGGCCACGCGGAGTCGCGGGGACCCGGCGAGCCGCTCGGCAGCTTCGCGCGTCACGTGCGGGTAATGGCCATCGGCACCGGCCTGCATCGGATACCTGGACGCGTAGAGTTCGGCAAACCCGGTCACGAACAGCACCGCCTCGAATGCGTCGACGTCCGCAGGAAGATCCGCGACGTCGACACGCGTGTGATAGTTCACGCCGTTGACCGTCTCGCGGCGCCCGGTGTCGGAGCTCGTGAGAATCGACCAGCCGCGCGTCGAGCGCGAGGTAGTGCCGGGGATCCAGCTGCTCGAAGGTCGGCCCCTGCGGCAGGAGGTGGAACGGCGCGTCCAGATGCGACCATGTGTGATTGGACAGCCCGAGCCGCTCGCCATCGGAGGTGATGCTGCCGGCTGTCCACATGTGCCACTCGTTGTCCGCCGTGCGCGTGCAGAACGTGCGCCGCTCGATGCGCGGCGCCTGCGGCACGTGGATGAAATCGGGCGGCGACAAGTCGATGCGGATCATGGGCTGGAGTTGCGGATTTTTCGGCTACAGCGTAACCCAGGCGCCCGTGCGCGCGGCCTCGTAGATCGCGTGGACGAGAGCGACACTCTGGCGCGCGTCGCGCCCGCCGCACCGAGGCTCCCGTCCCTGGCGAATCGCGTCGAAGAAATCCTCGAACAGCCGCTGATGCCCGCGCGCGTCGGACACAACGGGCGATGACGCGCTGGCATTCTGGTCCGCGGGCGCCTCGGCGATCAGCTCGTCGGCGGGTTGCCGCAAATCTGCCGCGACGAGCCGGTCGTGTTCGACGATGACCGTGCCCTCCGTGCCGGTCAGCTCGAGGCGGCGCCG
This sequence comes from Vicinamibacteria bacterium, assembly GCA_963806705.1. Taxonomy (GTDB): domain Bacteria; phylum Acidobacteriota; class Vicinamibacteria; order Vicinamibacterales; family JAENWD01; genus JAENWD01. The sequence continues at coordinate 199,087 of CAWDZE010000004.1, read as the reverse complement.
GTAGCCCGGGTACGCGGCGGTCGTCGCTTCCAACGTGCCGACGGCGCCACTTTCAAACTCGAGCAGCGCGACGACGGTGTCTTCGACCTCGATGGGATGCAGCGCCGTGACGGCTCTGGCCGAGACACGACGCACCGGTCCCAGCAGCCAGAGCAACAGATCGGCGGTGTGGATGCCCTGGTTCATCAGCGCGCCGCCGCCGTCCAGCGTCCACGTGCCGCGCCAGCGCGATTGCCCGTAATACTCCGGCGGACGAAACCACTTCACCCGCGCAGAGGCCAGCAGCGGACGTCCGAGTCGTCCGGACCGCACGGCGTCGTGAAGCCGCACGAGATCGGGCTGCACGTGGTCCTGGAAGAACACCCCAAGCCGCACGCCAGCCGCGTCGGCCGCCTCGATGAGCGCGTCGGCGCGCTCGACGGTGACGTCAATCGGCTTTTCGACCAGCACGTGCAGGCCGCGCCGGCACGCGGCGATGCCCTGCTCGGCATGCAGGCCCGATGGGCTCCCGATGGCCACCAGGTCCATGGGCTGATGCGAAAGAAACGCGTCGAAGTCCGTATAGGCCGTGGCGCCGTAGGTTGCCGCCAGTCGCTCGGCCCTGGTGGCGTTGCCGCCGTGCACCGCGACGATCGAGGCGCCCGCAATGGCGCTGGCTGCGCGTGCGTGCGTGTCGCTGATGTTGCCCGCGCCGAGGATGCCGATGTTCACGTGGCGATTCTACCGCCAGGGCGCCCGACTTCATCGAAGTGGCGCAATCTGCACTAGCATCTCCGGCATGCGCATCACACACATCGGTCCGATCTCGGTCGCAAAGGTCGCCTTCGTGCTCTACGGGGTCCTGGGGCTCATCTTCGGCGCGTTCTTCGCGGCGGTGTCTCTGCTGGGTGCCGGTCTCGGCGCGGCGCACGGCGAGGAATCGGCGCTGCTGGGCGCGGTGTTCGGCGTGGGCGCGGTGATTCTGCTGCCCCTGCTATACGGGGGGCTTGGCGCAGTGACGGGGCTCTTCATGGCGTGGCTCTACAACGTCGTCGCGGGCCTTGTCGGCGGCGTCGAAGTGCGGACGGAGTAGGCCTAAAGCGCCTAGGGCGTCGGCGATGGCGGGGTGTCAGGGGGCGGACCAAGGGCCGCCGCAATCGCCGCAAGCTGCGTCCGCACTCGCCGGGCGTTGTCGGGCCCGCTCCGGAGCAGCAGTTTCTGCGCCGGCGACAGCGCTTCGAGTCGTGGATCCGCAAACCCGTACACGCCGCCACGCGCGGTGACGGCGATCGGCCCCTCGGGTATGGGCGTTTCCGACAGGCGCCGCAGGCTCTCACGCAGGGCGGCGTCGAAGGTGCGCTCGCCTTGGCCGAGCTCGCCATGCGCTTCTTCGAGCCTTGGCGCGAGCATCTGGTAGACCCGGACGACAGTGGCGGGGTCGAGCGCGGCGATGACGCCCGCCATCGCGTTGTAGCGGGCGTAGCTCTCGGGCGCGATCGTGGCGTGACCGTGTCGCTCCACGACCGAAAACTCGCCCGTCGGCCTCAGCGGCGCCAGAAACCGCAGGGGAAGGCTTCCACCGGCAGCGCCCTCGACGAGCGCAGCCACCTGGCGCGCCAGATTCCCGGTCGCCAGCCACTTGGACACCAGGGGCGACGCGGTGACCTCGCCGACAAGACGGCTGAACATCGGGTCCAGCTCGTCAAGGGGTGGCAACTCGGTCCTTGGCGGCGTGGCAGCCGCTGGCGCTGGACGGGGCGCGGGGGTCACCGACGACGCCATGCGCTCGATGGCGGCCGATGGCGACGGGCGTGTGCGAATCCACCATGCGAGCCCCGCCCCGATCAGCCCAATCGCGATGACGCCTGCGATGATCGCGCGGAGACGGCCGGAACGCGGCGGCGGAGTGTTCCACAATTCGGTCCGCTCGAGGTTGATGTCGTCGAAGGCGCCCATGGGATCAGTCCCTCGCGTTAAGACTCCTGCCCCCGCAATTCGGCTTCAGCGAAGCATGCCGACGATACCCGCGCTCTCGAAGAGCCACGTGCCGTTCACCTGACGCAGGCGCGCCAGGTAGAGTGCGTTTGTGCCGGGGAACATCTCGCCTTCGACCTCGAGATCCGCCGTGTCGCCGCGGACCTCGCCGCCGACGACCTTCAGGCCGTCTTTGGGCAGCCACGCCTGGAGAAGATCCGACGCCGAGCTGGCGTTCTCCTCTGGTGAGTTGTAGCTCTTGTCCAACATCGCCACGGCCGAGGGCGCCAGCCCTGCCTTGATAGCCGGCCACTGTTGTTTCTTCACCGTCGCCAGAAACGCGGTCAGCGCCCTGCCCGGTTCGCCGCCGCCAGCGCCAAGCGGCGTACCGGCCGGCACGCGCGTGACCGCGGCATCGAACGTGAGGTCGACGGTATACGTGTCTCCGCTCAGGGTCGTGACGGGGGACTCGGTAAAGATGCGGCCGGCGACGCGGTCAGGTGTGTTCGTCGTGAGCGTCGCCTTCAACGAGTCGCCCGCCTTGTCGAGAAACTGCGTCATCGTCTGGCTGAACGTCGCGTTCATGCTGACGTGGCCGTCCGAGCCGACCCAGAGCAGCACGTAGTTGCGGTCGTCGAGGACGTCCTGGTTGATGACGTGGGTATGGGGATGAAGGGTCGCGACGGCCGCGTCCACGTCAATTGCCGCTTCACTGAGCACGACTTCAGCGATTCTGTTACGCCGGTCGCGTGGGTCGCGCGTGACGAACGCGGCGGCGCTCGTCGGCTCGATCGTGCCCGAGATCTTGCCGCCCTTGACCACGAACCGGCCTTTGGCCTCGCCGACAGCAGCGGGCGAGGCTGCCGCGACGAGGGCGACGACGCATGCGCACAATAGGATGAGCTTCACGTGCGCCCGCCTAGTTCGTGCCTTTCCCGCCAGTCCACTTCGTCCACTCGGCTTCCGCCTCCTCGGCGGTGAGCCCGCCGGTCACTATATGAATGCGGTGCTTGAAGGTCACGCTCGTGTTGGGCTCGATGGCGAAGTTCAGCACGTCCTTGCCGAGACTGAGCTCCTTCTGCCCGAGCGGGTTGGCTGCAAACAGTCCGTAGCCGCGCGCGTGCCAATAGGTCGGATAGCCGGGATTGCCAGGCGCGTCGAAGATGGCAATCGACACGGGCTCGTCGCCGACCTTGCCCGAGAGCGTCGTCCACTTGCCGCGCGTGCCCCATGCCGCCGCACCCTTTTTGCCTTCGCTCGTCAGGTAGACGCCGTTGACGCCCGTGTTGTCGAGCGAGGGCATCGTCGTCGGACGACCCGCGGCATCGGTGAAGACCTCCGGCTTGGTGGACGGTTCTTCGAGCGCGCGCGTCACGCGGAGGCCGAGCACGCCTTCCTTGTTGTCCTTCAGGTCCACGCGCGTGGCGCCGGCGGTGAGCGTCGTGATGCGGTCGATGGTGCGCGTGGTCGCGCTGCCGGAGAACACGTACTTCGTGCGCTCGTTGAGGATGGTCGAGCCGTCGGGCATCACCCAGGCGGCGTCCACTTCGAGTATCCCCTCGCCGGGCCCGCCCTTGGCGACGGCGATCGCCTTGTGAACCACGGTGCCCATCTTGGGCCGTTGTTCCGCGGCAATGGCGTCGGAATTGTTCCAGAAGTCGATGCCGTTGACGTCGCCGTAGTTGAACCACAGCCCGACGTGATGCGGGTGATCGACGCGCTCGCCGGGCCGCGGGTCCAGCGGGAATCCGCGTGTGACGAGCGTGCCCTTCGCCGTGCGGATCGGATAGAGCACCGGCTTTTTCAGCGACGTCGGCCACACGTACGCCGTAAACGGCTGGCCGTCAACCGTCACGTCCACGCGACGTTCGGCTTCCTTCACCGTCACCTGCACGCCCTTGTCGCTCCCCGCGAGAGGGCGCGCAGCCGCGCCGATACCGGCTCCCGCAATGACCGCCCAGACTGCCATGTTCAGGATGCGCCTATCCATCGGTCGTTACTCCTTGCAATACCGCCTCACCACGAGTGCATCGTCCCGTCGAGCTTCCGGTTCACCGGCAGGTACGCACGCTGGTACGGATACTTTGCCGCCAGTGCCTCATCGATGTCCACACCCAGCCCCGGCTTGTCGCCGGGATACATCGTCCCGTCCTCGAACGAGTAGGCGTGCGGAAACACGGCGTCGGTTTCCGGCGTGTGCCGCATGTACTCCTGAATTCCGAAGTTGTGCACGCTCAGGTCGAAATGCAGCGCCGCCGCCATGCACACGGGGCTGAGGTCGGTGGCGCCATGAGAGCCGGTCCGCACGTGGTAGAGCTCGGCCAGCGAGGCGATCCTGCGCAAGTGCGAGATGCCGCCGGCGTGGACGACGGTCGTCCGGATGTAGTCGACCAACTGCTCCTGGATCAACTGATAGCAGTCGTGGATGGTGTTGAAGATTTCGCCCACGGCCAGCGGCGTCGTCGTGTGCTGGCGAATCAGGCGGAAGCTTTCCTGCGCCTCGGCCGGCACCGCGTCCTCGAGCCAGAAGAGGTGGTGTGGCTCCAGCGCTTTGCCCAGTCGTGCCGCTTCAATCGGGGTGCACCGGTGATGCGCATCGTGAAGCAGGAGCAGGTCGTCGCCAAACTCCTGGCGCAGCCGCTTGAACAGCGTCGGCGTGAAGTTCAGGTACTTCTCCGTGCTCCACAGGCTCTCGCTGGGCAGCCCCCTTTCGGCGGGCTCGTAATACAGGTCGCCCTTGCCGACGCCGTATGTGCTGGCAAGGCCCGGGATTCCGCTCTGCGCGCGGATGGCCTTGTAGCCCATGGCCTGGTAATGCGCGACGGCGGCGACGGTGTCCTCCAGATCGCGCCCGTTGGCGTGGCCGTACACCAGCACGCTGTCACGCGATCGCCCGCCGATCAGGTTGTAGACGGGCGTATCGAGCGCCTTGCCCTTGATGTCCCACAGCGCGGTATCGACGGCGGCAATCGCCGACATCGTCACCGGCCCGCGCCGCCAGTACGCGCCCTTGTAGAGGTACTGCCAGATGTCTTCAATCCGTCGGGCGTCGCGGCCGATCAGACAGGGAATCACGTGTTCGGTCAGATAGCTGGCCACGGCGCGCTCGCGGCCGTTGAGCGTCGCGTCGCCAAGCCCATACACACCTTCCTCGGTCACGACCTTCAGCGTGACGAAGTTGCGGCCCGGACACGTGATGATGACGTTTGCGTCGACGATTTTCATGCGATCTACCCGGCCGACCTAAAGTTCGGCCCTACGTACCCGACTTACTCGCCCAGCTCCACCGGTTTGATGACCGGCACCAGCAGGTGGATGACGCCGAGCGCCGTCAGGTAGGCGAAGCCTGCCATGACGAACACCGGCAGGTAGTCGCTCTGATTCCACTCGAGGATGTAGCCGGTGATCTTGGTGAAGAGCATCCCGCCGATCGCGCCTGCCATGCCGCCGAATCCGACGACGGACCCCACGGCGCGGCGGGGGAACATGTCGGACGAGAACGTGAACAGGTTCGCGGACCAGCCCTGGTGCGAAGCGGCCGCCACGCTCACCAGTCCGACGGCCACCCAGAGGCTGTCCACGTATGGCGCAAACATCACCGGCACGACGAGCAGCGCACAGACGAGCATCGCCGTCTTCCGTGCGGCGTTCACCGACCAGCCGCGCTTGATCAGGTTCGACGACAGCCATCCGCCGCCGATGCTGCCGACATCCGCCACCAGGTAGATCACCACCAGCGGCGCGCTGACGCCACTCAGCGAGAGCGCCGTGTTTCTTCTGGAGAAAGTCCGCGAGCCAGAAGAGGTACAGCCACCAGATCGGATCGGTCATGAACTTGCCGATCGCAAAGGCCCAGGCTTCGCGGTGCGGAAACAGGCTGGCCCAGGGCACCGGCGTCGTGGCTTCGGGCGGGTCGCTGTTGATGTGGGCGAGCTCGGACGGCGTCACGCGCGGATGCCGATCCGGCGTGTCGTACATCAGCCACCACGCGATCAGCCAGAGAAACCCCAGCGCGCCGGTGATGACAAACGCCCAGTACCATCCATACCGCACCGTGATCCACGGCACCACGATCGGCGTGACGACGGCGCCCACGTTGGTACCCGAGTTGAAGATCCCGGTGGCCAGCGCGCGCTCTCTCTTGGGGAACCACTCGGCGACGCTCTTGATCGCGGCGGGAAAGTTGCCCCCCTCGCCGAGCCCCAGCGCGAAACGCGCCGCCATGAAGCCGGCCACCGACGGAGTCGCGACGAACCCCACGGTCGCAAGGAGGCTGGCGGCCACGGGCCCGAAGGTCGTGGCTTCCGCGCAGGCCACCGCCGCCAGGCTCCACACGATGAGCGCGATGGCGTAGCCGGCCTTGGTCCCGACCTTGTCCATCAGGCGGCCGGCCAGCATCAGCCCGATTGCATACGCCGTCTGAAAGGCGAAGACGATGTTGCTGTAGTCGATCTCGTTCCAGCCGAACTCACCTTGCAGGGTCGACTTGAGAATCCCGATCACCTGGCGATCGACGTAGTTGATGGTTGTCGCAAAAAACAACAGCCCGCAGATGACCCAGCGGTAGTACCCGATTCTGGCAGGAGGCGTCATCGTCTTGTTCCCGGGCTCTCGGGCTCTTCCGTGATCTGCGGTCTGCAATCTGCAATGGGTTACTGATTCACTCCGCTCGCGAGGAAGCCGCCGTCGACCACCAGCACCTCTCCGGTGACGAAGCTGGCAGCGTCCGATGCCAGGAACACCGCCGCGCCCGCCAACTCCTCGAGCTGTCCAAAGCGCTTCATGGGCGTGCGCAGCAGGAACTCGCGACCGCGGTCAGTGCCGTCGAGCAGGTTCTGGTTGAGCGGCGTACGGAACACCCCCGGCGCAATCGCATTCACGCACACGCCGTGCGGCGCCCACTCCACCGCGAGCGACTTGGTCAACGAGGCGACGCCGGCCTTGCTGGCCGCGTACGCCGCCACTTCGAACAGCGCGACGAAGCTGCTGAGCGACGCGATGTTGATGATGCGGCCGTAGCGCCGGTTCACCATGTGCCGCCCGAAGATCTGCGCGGCGCGCAGCGTGCCGGTCAGGTTGGTCTCGATGATGGCGTTCCAGTCGGCTTCGTCAAGGTCCAGCGTCGGCACACGCTTGGTGCGGCCGGCGCAGTTGACCATGATGTCGACCCTGCCAAACGCCGCGACCGTTTCGGAAAGCAGCGTCTCGAGCGAGGCACGATCGTTGACATCGGAGGGCACCCGCAACGATCGGCGTCCGAGCCCCTCGATATCCGCGGCGGCCTCGTCTACCAGGTCGGCGCGACGCGACGTGGGGACGACATCGGCGCCCGCCTGGGCCAACGCGCGGGCCAGCACGCGCCCGATGCCGGACGTGCCGCCTATCACCACGGCCGCACGGCCGGTCAGATCGAGAGGGGCGTAAGGCATACGAGGCTGTGATTCAGGTGCCGGCGCGCTGGTTCAGCGCGCCGGGGGGAGGGAGGAGACACAAGCAGGCGCGGCGTGCGCCGTGGCCGGTGCGCGGTCGAGTCGAGGCCCAGAGGGACCGGGGGCGGCGTGAAGCGTCGCTCGCCACCGGCGCCTTCAAGGGCCTGCGCCTGTTGCGCCAGAGACAGGTGCTCGCTCATTGCGGCACGCGCGCGCTTGGCGTCGTGCGCGCGGATCGCGTGGTAGATGTTGCGATGTGCCTGCGCGGACTGCTTGAGATCGCGGCCGTTACTCGCCGTCTTCTTCCGCTGTTCGTAGAAGAGCGCCGACACCATCTCGACCAGCGACGCCAGGATGGGATTGCCCGACGCCGCCGCCACCGCGCGGTGGAACCGGATGTCGTGAATCAGAAACGTCTGCGCGTCGTCGAGACTGGCAAACATCCCCGTTACTTCTTCGGCGATGGTCGCGATTTGATCGTCGGTCGCCCGCTCGGCCGACAGGCCCGCCACGCCGACTTCGAGTGCCCGCCGCGCCTCGAACATCTCGTCGCGCGTGAAGCCGTGCAAGGCTGCCAGGAAACTGAGCGGCTCGCTGCCAAGCGTCGGCGGGCCATCAGTGATGAAGGTGCCCGCCCCGTGGCGCGTCTGGAGCACGCCAATGGCCGCCAGCGATCGCAGACCCGCTCGCACGCTGGGACGGCTCACGCCCAACTGAACCGCCAGCTCGCGTTCGGGTGGTAACCGATCGCCGGGACGCAATTCGCCTCGCTCGATCAACGACCGCACGTGTGAGACGACGATCTCTGCTGTGACCCCTTCCGTTGGTTTCATGACTGGCTTTCCAATTGCCCTAGAGGTCAAACCAATACGTCGCTGGCTCGTCGCGGCGCGCCACATTCCTATCACTGCCGCTCGAGGGTGTCAAGCGCGGCTTCCTACGCCAATCCGCAGTAAACCCAACTTTCGGGGGATGACCTGGCGGTCGAGAAGGTGTCCGTGGTTCGTAGCCAAACAGTTGGATTGCTCAATGGTCTGACCATCCGACTTTTTGATTTACCCACCTTTGGGCCCTTTAGCGGTTTCCCCTTTCGGCATGTGCCTTGCCCCGCCATAGCGCCTGGACACGCGGCGCAGGCAGTTAGCCGCCTCGTACGCAGGAGCTGCGACATGACGCACGACACAGCACCGCAAGAACTGCCAGCGTCCGACGGCGGCGCGCTGGTGGTGGCGCGAGGGTGGACATGGAGGCGCGTGGGCGAAGTGAGGCTCGGCGTCATCCGGCGCGTGCGCCTGCTTTCGGGCGTGCCCGACGCGCCCGACCTGGACACGCTGATCGAGCCATTCGACCAAATCCGCGAGCTTGGCTGGCCGCGCCGCGCGCGCAAGGTGTCCAAGGCGTTTCTGCAGGCCTGGGTCGCCGGGTGGCCGGCGACGGCATGGCCTGCGGTGAAAGTGGCGGCTCCAGTTGATCTCGCGATAGCGCTGCTGCCTCACCAGCTGTCGCCTGTGCTGGCCGTGGTGCGAGGCGCCACCACCCGGCTGCTGTTGGCCGATGCCGTTGGCCAGGGCAAGACGATTGAAGCCTGCCTGATCCTGCGCGAACTGGCCGCCCGCGGAGCGGCCGATCGCGTTCTTGTCCTCACGCCGCTTACCTTGCGCGATCAGTGGCGCGCGGAGCTTGGATCACGCTGCCGACTCGAGGCCGACGTGATCGACCGCGTCGCGCTGCGCGCGCGGGATCGGAACGCGCCAGCCGGCCTCGGTCCGTTCCAGGCGCCAGGCATCGCGCTGCTTTCGATCGATCTCGCCAAGCAACCGGATGTCCTCGCACGGCTGGTCTCGGTCAGCTGGGACGCACTGGTCATCGACGAAGCGCACGGGGTGAGCGGAGATTCGGCCCGCACCGCTGCGGCTGCGGCGCTGGGCGCACGCGCCCGGATTGTCATTCTGCTCTCGGCGACGCCACACGCCGGCGACGCAAACGCATTCGCGCGCCTGTGCGCAATTGGCCGGCTCGGCGACGAGCCCGCCGCGATGTGGTTCCATCCTCGTCTCGCGAGCATCGCAGGCAGAAGCTCGCCGAAGGGCCTTGACGTCTCGCCGAGACGATCGGCCGAGGAACGCGTGTGCGCTCGGGCGCTGGGCCGCTACTTGCGGCGGCTCGATCGGGCCGAGGGTCCCGTGTCGCATCTGATTGCTCTTGTCCTTCGCAAGCGCGCGCTGTCGAGCCCGGCGGCCCTGGCAGCCAGCCTGAGGCACCGGATGGCGTGGCTCGACGGGCACGACACGCCGGTTCAACAGCCTGGCTTGCCTTTCTGCGACGAGGAAAGCGAGCCCGGAGATGCCATACAACCCGCAGTCCTGCGGCAAAGTGGGCTGGCTGACGAACGCGTCGAGACGGCGTTACTGGCATCAGCGCTTCGCTCAGCCGAACGCGCGGCTGCGTGCTGGAGCAAAGTGGGGGCACTTCGGCGCCTGGTACGACACACACGCGAGCGCGTGCTGGTGTTCACTGAGTATCGCGACACGCTGATGGCGCTTTCAGCGGCGCTGTCCGGCGAGACTTCCATCTGCACCCTGCACGGCGGTGCCAGCCGGGGCGCGCGAGAACTGACCCTCGCGCATTTTGCCGACGGCCAGGCTCGGATGCTGATTGCGACCGACGTCGCCGCAGAAGGGCTGAACCTGCAGCACGCGTGCCGCCTGGTGGTGCATGTGGAGTTGCCGTGGTCGCCCGCGCGCCTGGAACAACGCAACGGCCGCGTCGACCGTCTCGGGCAGCGTCGACGCGTGCACGTGTGGCGTCTGCTGGGCAATCCAGGGCACGAGAGGAGAGTCATCGCCGCGTTGGCGGCTCGTCTCTCCCGCATGCGAGCGGCCGGTGTCGATGTCGGGACGTTTGGCATGCCGGTGACAGCGGACGCCGTTGAGCCATCGGCGCTCGACCCCGGCATCGTGCGAGACGGTGGCGAGGACGACGCGGAAGAGGTCGCTGGGGAACTGGAGCGGGTGCGTCGCCTCGTCAGCAGCTGGATGAGCGCTCGTGGAACTCCCGTGAGGACGGCGATGCGGACCGATCTTCCGTGGCGCTGTGTCCGCGCGTGGCCGGGCGGTCTACCCCCCGGCGCGACCATCGTGTGCCTCCTGCCAGCCTGCACTCGAGGGTCGCGACCGGTGCTGATACCGGTGCACGTGTCGATGGCGCGCCGTCCGCCTGGCCGCCCATCGCAGTGGTTGCCGGCACTGGCACGCGCGGCGGCCAGCACCGCGGCATTGCGCGCTCGCCCCGACGCGCTCACCGACACTCTTCGTGGACGGGAGCGCGCGTTGCTGGCACGCGCGCAGCAGGAGCAGGCACGTGTCGCCGGCCGCTGGCAAGGCTCGCTTTTCGAGCGCCGCACCGCGCGCCTCGTCGAGGCGGCACGCGCTGGCGCCGCGGCACGGACGCGACTGCACCAGCAGAGGTTGATCGAGCTTGGAGAAGACGGCGCCCGAGCAGCAGTAGCGGTCCTCGCATTGCTGGTGGACTGACGTGCCAACGGCGCTCTCCGGGCCATTGCTGTCGGCCGAATATCTCCGTCAGGCCGGCCACCATCGCGAGACGATGCCCTTGTCGTCGTCTGCCGCGTACCGCGCGCTGCGCGCGGCGGTCGGGAACACTCTTGGGCCGGCGACCCATCCAGCGCATGTCTTCGCGTCTACTGTGCGCCCGCTCGTCCAGTGGCTCGGATGGCCCTCGCCGTGCCCCGCCCCAATCGCCGCTGGTGATCTGCTGGTCTTTGCCCTCGTAGCGTCGCGCGCCGACCCGGTCGCCCTCGTCGTCGTGCCGCATGGCCGCGCCAGGGCCGGGTCGCGAGAGGCGACGAGCGCCGCGCTGACGCTCGGCCACCGGTGGCTGCTCGTCACCGACGGGGTCTCGCTTCGTCTCGTTGACGGCCTGCGAGGCGAGAGCCGCGGTTTCGTCGACTTCGATCTCGACGAGTGCGCGCGCGATGCGACGTCGATGGCGTGGCTGACCAGTCTGGCCGGCCCCGCGGCGTTTGTGCCCGGAACCGACAGCTACCTTCTGCGGCGGGTCGATGGCTCAGACGCCTACGGCCGCCGGGTCTGCCGCGCGCTGCGTGAAGGCGTCGGCGACGCGCTCGGCACCTTTACCGCCGCCGTCGCCGACGCGCCTGGGCGCCGGGGCGATCTGCAGGCGTGTTACGCCGACGCCCTGACGGCTGTCTACCGCACGTTGTTCCTCCTGTTTGCCGAGGCGCGACAACTGGTGCCGGTGTGGCACCCCGTCTACCGCCGCGGCTACAGCATCGATGCGCTTCGCACGCGGCTGGCCGAGTCGCGCTCGCCGCGGGGAACGTGGGCAGCGCTTCAAGCGATTGCGCGGCTCGCTCATGCGGGTGCCGAGGCGGGGGATCTGCACGTCACGCCGTTCAACGGGCGCCTCTTCGCGCCTGCACGCGCGCCGCTGCTCGACCACCTGGCGCTCGATGACGGGAGTGTGGCCAGGGCGCTCGAGGCGCTGTGTTTCACACGCCCGGGGCATGGCGACGGTCGACAGCGCATCGCGTACGCGGAACTTGGCGTGGAGGAGCTCGGCTCGGTGTACGAGAGCCTGCTGGACCTCGAGCCGGTTGCGCGCACGTCCCGCACGCGCGAGACAGCCGCAGCGCCCGCAATCCACCTGCGCCCGTCCGCCAGCGCGGCGCGCAAGACCACCGGCACCTTCTACACGCCCCGCGCACTTGCCGACAGGCTCGTGCGCGACACGCTGGCCCCGCTCGTGGAGGGACGGTCGCCGGAGCAGATTCTGTCACTCCGCGTACTGGATCCGGCGATGGGCAGCGGCGCGTTCCTGGTATCGGCCGGTCGCTTGCTGGCGGCCGAATGGGAGCGCGAGTTGAAGCAACGGGGCGACGCCACGGAGGGCGACCTGTCGGAGGCCGATCGCGCGGAGACCCGTCGTCTGATCGCAAGCCGATGCTTGTTCGGGGTCGACCGCAACCCGATGGCGGTGCAACTGGCGCAGCTTTCGCTGTGGCTGGCGACGCTGGCCGCAGATCGGCCGCTGTCGTTTCTCGATCATCACCTCGTGGCCGGCAACAGCCTGGTGGGGGCCTCCCCACTGGATGTGCTTGCACGACCTCCGGCCAGGGGTCCCCGGCCCGCTCGGTTGCCGCTCGAGTCGTTGTTCGAGTGGTCGAGTGCGCTGGTGTGGGCACGCGCGCGGCGACACGACATCGAGACTGCGCCCGATCACACCGCCGACATCGTCCACGGGAAGGAGGCCGCGCTTGCCGGTATTGCCGGGGAGCACGGACTGGCCTGCTGGAAGGCCGCCTGTGACTTGTGGTGCGTCGGCTGGATGCCAGGCGGACCTGATCGGCGCCTCTATCACGCTCTGCTCGACCGGTGCCTGGGCCGAAGAGCGATCGTCACGCGCGCGCTCGACGCCGCGCGTGAGCAGCTTGGATCGCGGGCCCGCGCAATCGGATGCTTCCACTGGCCGCTGGAGTTCCCGGAGGTGTTTCTGGACGACGAGGGGCGGCCGCGCCCGGACGGCGGCTTCGACGCCGTCGTGGGCAATCCGCCGTGGGAGATGCTGCGCGCCGATGGGCGGCGCGACGCCGCGGCAGCCGGTGAAGGCGAAGCGCTTGTGCGTTTCGCTCGCGACTCGGGTGTCTATACGTGGCAGGGCCGGGGACACGCCAATCAGTTCCAGTTGTTCGTCGAGCGCGCGCTCCACCTCACCCGGCCCGGCGGACGCATCGGGCTCATCGTGCCCGCGAGCCTGCTTACCGACGAGGGCAGCGAGCCGCTGCGCCGCGGGTTGATCGGAGCCAACCAGCTGGACACGGTGACGGTATTCGACAACCGTGGGGGGTTGTTCCCTATTCACCGAAGCGTGCGATTTGCGACGTTCACGGCGGCCCGCAGCGGCCGCACGGCGGCGATCCGCTGTCGCTTCGGCGTCACCGATACGGCCGCAGTCGACGCAACTCCGCAAGTGACACTGACGCCTGGCCTGGTGGAACTACTGTCGGGGCCCGGCCTGGCGATTCCGCATCTGCCTGCGCCCGCGGATCTCCGGCTGGTCGAGGCACTCACGCTTGCGCATCCTGCGCTGGCCGACGAGAGGGGGTGGCACATCACGTTCGGTCGCGAGCTCAACGCGACCGACGACCGCGACTGCCTGCGGGCGGGTCCTCCGAAGGCTGGCGACCTGCCAGTGATCGAGGGCCGCCACCTTTTGCCGTTTCGTGTGAATATACCGGCCGGCTGCGGATATGCCGACCCGGCGGCTGTGCGGGACCGTCTCGGCGGGCGTGGCCAGGCAGACCGTTTTCGCCTGGCCTATCGCGATGTCGCCAGCGCAACCAACCGAACGACACTTATCGCGGCGATTGTCCCGGCCCGGACTGTGACAGTGCACACGGTGTTCTGCCTGCAGTCGCGCCTGGCGCTCGATGTGCAACGGGTCTTGTGTGCGCTGCTCAACAGCTACCCTGCCAACTACCTGGTGAGGCGGCGCGTGACGACTCACGTCACGGCGGGCATCATCGGCCGGCTTCCGGTTCCGCTCGTCACCCGCGCGTCGCCTTTGTTCGACGAGCTCTGCGGCCTGGCGGCGACGCTCGAGCGCGGAGACGACCCGGTCGCGACGGCACGCGCGCAGGCGGCCGCCGCCCAGGCCTACGGTCTCTCCGCTGACGATCTCGAATACGTGCTCGGGACGTTTCCGCTGGTCCCGGCCGACCAGCGAGCATCGGTGATCGAGACCTTCGTCAGGCGAACGCGGAGACAAAGCTTGCGATGAGCAGCGCCAGCACGATGCTGGTGTAGAGCACGAACCACCAGTCGCGCTCACCGAGATAGCCGAAGACCGAGACGACGACGCGTGCGACAGGCGTGAGCATCAGGATGAGCAGGCCGACAGTGAGCAGCAGCCTGGCAAATGGCGAGCCCGGCAGTGCAAACGTCGTAGCGAGCCCCAACGCGAGAACCCCTGTGCTCAGGCGCGTGCCGACGGTCAGCAACCGGCCGAGTCTCCGCTCGAGCACCTCGCTCATGCCAACGCCCTGATCAACATCAGAAACGACACGACGACGAGCACGCCCGCAAGCAGCACGCGAAGACCACGGGCCCGCGCGCGCGCCGCGGCGCGAAGCCCGATGGCTGAACCCATCTGCGTGCCCAGAACCGCCGCCGCTGCCAGCGCCGGAATCATGTCGCCGTGTCCGTAGTAGATGACCGCACCCGATGTCGCGGTCACTCCGATCATGAAGGCGCTTGTGGCCGCGGCGATTCGCATGGGGACGCCGCTCCATGTGACCAGTACCGGGACCTTGACGATGCCGCCGCCCACGCCGAGCAGCGTGGACAGGTTGCCCGCCAGAAACGAAGCGAACAGACTGAGGGGCACTCGGCGAACCGCGTACGTCATGGTCTGCCCCGTCTGCTCGCAGGTGAATCGGCCGCCCAGACGACCGACGTCGGCGTCGGGAGGCAGCGGAGGCGCCTCGGCGCTGCGCACGACCGCGACCGAGACAATGAGCGCGACGACCGCGAAGATGACCTGGAGCACGCGCGGGGCCAGCATCTGGGCGGTGAGACCGCCTGCCACGCCGCCGGCTGCCGTGGCGACTTCGAGCACCATGCCCAGCCGCAGATTGATCAGTTGTCGGCCCGCGGTCGCGGCCGAGACAGCCGTGGACGACGCGATCACCGCCGCGAGGCTGACGGCTGCCGCCTGATGGAACGGCAGGCCCACCACGAGGATCATGAACGGGACGAGAAATACGCCGCCGCCAATGCCCAGCAGCGCGCCGAGCGAGCCAGACAGAGTGCTCATCAGAAGGGTGACCAGTGCGGCGGACGGCGATACTTCCATGATCGGCGGCGCCTCTAGCATAAGCTGTCCGTCGCCTTGATATGTGGTTACGCCACGCGTTCTGCCTCCTGACGGTTGTGCCCATGACGATGTCCGCGCCGCAGCAGCCACCGTCGTTTGACCTCGCCATCCGGCATGCGCGCGTGATTCACGGCGATGGCCGGGTCACGCCTCGGGCAACGGTGTTTGTCTCCTCGGGTCGCATCGACCGGATCGACACGGCACCGGCGGCCGATGCGGTGCCGGCGCGGCGTGCGATCGAGGCGTCGGGCCAGACGCTCATCCCGGGCCTCATCGACGCGCACGTGCACGTCGAGCCATGGTCGGCGCCGCTGTTCCTGAAGTACGGCGTGACCTCGGTGCGCGACGTGCACAACGCACCGGACCTCATCCTTCCGCAGACCCGCGACGACTCACCGGCCCGCCCTCGCATCGTGGCCGCCGGCGCAATGCTCGATGGGCCGGGTAGCTTCTGGCCCAACGCAATCGTCGTGTCCGACATTTCGTCGGTCCGTGCCGCCGTGCGGCGGCAGGTGGAAGCCGGCGCGGGCGTCGTCAAGGTCTACACGCGGTTGTCATCCTCGATGATCGCCGCCGTCGTGCAGGAGGCGCGCGCGCGCGGCGTGCCCGTCGCCGCGCATCTGGGCCGCGCCACGGCCACGGAAGCCGCGGTTGCCGGCGTCACCAGCATCGAGCACCTCAGCGGCGTGGCCGACGCTGCCAGCAGCGACCGCGAACGCCTGCGGCGTGCCCACGACGACTTTCTGGCGGGATGGACGGCATTCGAGCTCGAGTGGCTGCGCCTGCAGCCGTCTGCGCTCGACCAGGTCGCACGCACGCTGGTCGAACGTGGCGTGACCATCGTGCCGACGCTGGCGCTGCACGAAGCGTTCTCGAGGCTGACCGATCCTGATCTTCTGAAGGACCCGGTGCTGGCTGACGTTCCCTCGGAGGTCGTGCAGCGAAGCTGGGCGCCGGCCGACATCATGAGCCGGGCGAAATGGACCCCGGACACGCTCGCGCAATTCAAGCGCGTCATGCCGGTGCTGCAGCGCTTCGTGACGCTCTACGCGAAACTGGGCGGCCGCGTCGTCGCCGGCACCGACACCGCGCAGCAGTTCGTCGTGCCTGGCGCGAGCCTGCACCGCGAGCTGGAGCTCTACGTCGCAGGCGGCCTCACGCCCGCGCAGGCCCTGAAGGCGGCAACCTCGGACGCAGCGGACTTGCTTGGCATCGCCGGACGCGCCGGCACGATACAGCCGGGCAAGGACGCTGACCTCGTGCTGGTGAGCGGCGACCCGCTGGCCGACATCCGCGCGACGCGACGCATTCTCAACGTCGTGCGCGGGGGCGTCGTCGTGCGGTAATCGGCGGGTCAGGCCTGCGTTGCGATCGAACTGGAGTGTGACCCCGGCGCCGACGATGCGGCCCGCAACACAGCATAGAGCGTGGCCATCACGGGCACGGGTACACCACGTAGCGCCGCGCGCCGGACGACGGCGCCCTGCAGCGCCTCCACCTCGATACGCTTGCCTTGGGCCAGGTCGATGAGCAACGACGACCGCATCGTCTCCGGCACGCCGTCGAGATACGCCAGCACGCGGTCGAGCAGGTCTGCGGCAACGGGCACACCCTCGGCAAGCGCGAGCGCGTGAACCTCGGCGAAAGCGGCCAACAACTGCGCGCGCGCGGCCGGCTCGCTCCGTATCACACCGACCGGCTGCCGGGCCGCGCCGGTCATCCCGGCAAATGGCGCCAGATACGTGAACTTCTCCCACAGCGGAACACGCCCGTCGGCGGCCGGTTCGGATTGGATGTCGGCCGCGGTCAACGCCTCGTGCAGCCTGGCGATGCGCGGCGTGACCGCGCCGGTGTGGTCGAACACTTCGCCAAACGCGATGCGCCTGTAGGTGCCCGTCTGCTCGATCACGCCTGGCGCCGAGAGCGCCGTCGCGATGTACGCCGCGCCGCCCACGACGGGCCTTTGCCCGACCAAAGTGGCAACGGCGTCCGGGCTGTCCACGCCGTTTTGCAGCGTGAGAACGATCGTGGACTCTCTGACCAGCGGTCCGAGCAGCGGCAACGCCGAGTCGTTGTCGTAGGTCTTCACCGCAAACAGCACCAGGTCCACCTGGCCGATGCCGGCGGTCTCGTGTTCGGCGCCCGCGCGGATCAGCCAGTCGCCCATGGGCCCCCGCACCCGCAGGCCCTGCGATCTGATCGCATCGAGGTGCGCGCCCCGTGCGACGAAAGTCACGTCGTGGCCGGCTCGCGCCAGCAGCGCCCCGTAGTAGCCACCGACCGCGCCGGAACCGAGAACGGCGATCTTCATTGAAGATTGACGATTGACGATTGCGTCGTCCCGCCGCGCCGGCCATTCCAGTACCAGTACGCCGGCAGGCCGATGGCGACCAGCCCGAGGCCCAGCAGCGACTCGGCGGGACGCTCCATCAACGTGTTGACGACCAGCAGTCCGGAGCCGGCAATAAACGCCGCGGGCACCCAGGGGTATCCCCACGTCTTGTACGGGCGCGGCAGCGACGGATGCGTGCGGCGCAGCCGGAAGATCGCCATACCGCCCAGCGTGCTGAACAGCACCGAGGCAAATGTGACGTACGTGAACAACTGGTCATAGCTGCCGCTGACGGCCAGCAGCGCCGACCAGATGCACGTGACGGCGATGGCGACGTGCGGCGTACAGGTACCGCGGGTGCACGACGGCCACCGATCGGAAGAACAGCCGGTCCACGGCCATCGCGTAACACGCACGGGACATCGCCAGGGTCCCGGCCACGTTGCATCCAAGCGTCGAGACGACAACGACGGCCGCGATGAAGGTCGCGCCGAACGGCCCGATCAAGATCGTCATCGCCTTCTCGGCGATGCGCGTCTCGCCCGACATCTCGGTGAGCGTGAGCGAGAAGATGTAGCCGACGTTGACGGTCACGTAAATCAGCGTCAACGCCAGAGTGCCCAGGATGTAGGCTCGCGGGACGATGCGCGCCG
This sequence comes from Vicinamibacteria bacterium, assembly GCA_963806705.1. Lineage (GTDB taxonomy): Bacteria > Acidobacteriota > Vicinamibacteria > Vicinamibacterales > JAENWD01 > JAENWD01. Next base: position 180,806 of record CAWDZE010000004.1, on the reverse strand, counting down.
CATCCCGCACTTCGCCGGCCGACATCGCCAGGTAGCTCCAACCTTCAAACGCCCACATCACCGCGATCATCGCCACGCCAAAGGCGGCCACCGGTCGCGCCACCGGCGGCAGCACCGGCGACAGCACCGGCGTCGCCGGGTGCAGCGCGATCGCCAGCAGGGGAATCGCGGCGATCCCGGCGATCTTGGCGACGGTCAGGGCCCCCTGCACGCGGTTGACCGTCGTCACGCCGACCAGGTTGATCCAGCCGATGGCCAGTATCGACACGCCCGCGACGACGCCGCCGGCCGAGACCGTGAGCGGCCCCGCGGACCACAGAATGCGCGAGGTGCCCAGCGCCGGCACGAAGTAACTGAAGTACTCGGCGAAGCCGACGGCGACTCCGGCGACGCTGCCGGTGAGCACCACGAGCAACGCGGCCCAGCCGAAGAGGAACCCCCACACCGGCCCGTACGCTTCTTCGAGGAAGACGTACATCCCGCCGGTCCGCGGGAACATCGAGCCCATCTCGGCATAGGTGAGCCCTCCGGCCATCGCGAGCAGGCCGCCGACGATCCAGGCGGCCAGGAGGGCCGGAATCGACTGCAGATCGGCCGCCATCGTGCCGGTGGTCAGGAAAATCGCCGACCCGATCACGTTGCCGATGACTAATAGCGTGGCGCCCGGCAGGCCGATGGCCCGAACCAGCCCATCGGGCGACGTCAACAAGGGTTCTGGGACGGGTTGGGCAGCCGTGGGCATCAAGGAGGCGCACCATACCACAGCACCCCCGCGACGCCGGGTTTCGGGTTAAGATGCGCGCTCGACCACGGATCGCCCCTGGGGTCGCACGCCCGTTTGGCGGAGGCTGCATGGCGTCCCGGATTACCACCTTTCTCATCGTCCTCATCGTCTCCGGCACGCTGGTGGCGGGGTTGATTGTCGGCGCACAGCGCGACGCGGCCGATGGTCCGGTCGATCTCATCATCACCAACGGGAAGGTCTACACCGCCAGGAACGGGGCGTTTGCCGAAGCGGTCGCGGTGCGCGGGAACAAGATCCTCCGCGTCGGCAGCAACCGCGAGATCAAGCGGCTGCGGCGTCCGCAGACGGTGACCGTGGACGCGCACGGCGCGACGGTGTTGCCGGGGTTCAACGACAGCCACATCCACTTGATGTCGGGTGGCCTGTCTCTTTCACATCTCGATCTGCTCGACGCCACGACGCTCGACCAGATTCAGACCGCCATCGGTGACTACGCCGCGGCACATCCCGAACGCGAGTGGGTTCGCGGGCGCGGCTGGTACTACGAGCCGTTTGCCGGCGGGCTGCCCACGCGCCAGCAGCTGGACCTGCTCGTGCCCGACCGGCCGGCGTACTTCACCGCCTATGACGGGCACACGGGATGGGCCAACAGCAAGGCGCTGGCGGCAGCGGGCATCACGCGCAGGACGCCGAACCCGAAGAACGGCACGATCGTGAAGGACGCGCGGACGGGCCAGCCGACCGGCGTGCTGAAGGAAGCGGCGATGGGCCTGGTGAGCAAGGTGCTGCCGCCGGTGACCCATGACGAGCGGCTCATGGCGCTGCGGCGCGCGCGAGACCTCGCGCATTCCAAGGGCGTGACCAGCGTGCAGAATGCCGGTGGCGGCGTCGACGACTTCGCCCTGTACGACGAGCTGCGAAAGCAAGGCGAGCTGGACCTGAGGGTGTACAACGCGATCTCCGCCGCCCCAGGACTCACCGAGGCCGAGGTCACGAAGTTCGAGGCGGCTCGGACCGAGTATTCCGACGACCCCGTCCTCAAGGCCGGCGCGGTGAAGCTGATGCTCGACGGCGTCGTCGAATCGCACACCGCTGCGATGCTCGAGCCGTATGCAAACCGTGCGGCCAATGGCCAGCTCAATTTCACGCAGGCCGAACTCGACCGGGTCGTCGCGATGCTCGACAAGCGCGGCTGGCAGATCTTCATCCACGCGATCGGCGACCGGGGCATCCGGGCGGCGCTTGACGCCTTCGAGCACGCCGCCAAGGCCAATCCGCCTCCTGCCCGCGGCCGTCGACACCGCATCGAGCACATCGAGACCATCGATCCGGCCGACATCACGCGCTTCGGCGCGCTGGGCGTGATCGCGGCGCAGCAGCCCTATCACGGCAGCCCGGCGCCCAATCAGATCGAAGTCTGGAAGACCAACCTCGGCGAACCCCGCGCGAGCCGGTCGTGGGTCTACAAGAGCCTGCTGTCGACTGGCGCGCAGGTTGCGTTTGGCAGCGACTGGCCGGTCGTGTCGCTCGATCCCCGCCTGGGCTTGCACGTAGCGACCACGCGGACCTCGCTTGACGGCGTTCCCGAGGGCGGCTGGGTTCCCGGCGAGCGCCTGACGCTTGCCCAGGCCATCGACGGCTACACGTCGGCGGGAGCGTGGGCCTCGTTTGACGAACAGCGCAAGGGCACGCTCGAGCCCGGCATGCTGGCCGACATCGTCATCCTCACCAGCGACATCTTCGAGCCGGGCGCGAAGCTCCTCGATTCCGAGGTCGCGCTCACCATCTTCGACGGCCGCGTCGTCTTCGACCGCGAGCAGGCGGGGAAGACGAACTAGGCGTACGTGGGGCCGAACTTCAGTTCGGCCGTCCCGGCGATGTCATCCCAACTCGATCTCTTCGGGGCGCCTGACAACGCGCCGGCAGCAGAGCCGTCGGTCGAGGCATTGGCCGCCGTGCACGCGGAAGCCGCCGACCTGGCCGCTCGCATCGATCCACGCATCCGTTTCGGCACCAGCTCGTGGAGCTTTCCCGGATGGCGGGGCGTGGTCTACGCGCGCACGATGACCGAAACCGCGCTGTCCCGCGAAGGCCTTCGCGAGTACGCGCGGCATCCGCTGCTGCGCACGGTGGGAATCGATCGGAGCTTCTACGCGCCGATCCCCGAACAGGACTTGCAGCGCTACGCCAGCCAGTTGCCGGATGGATTTCTGGCCTGCGCGAAAGCCGGCGCGTCGGTGACCTCTGCTGTCGGCCTCGGTGGAAGGGGCCAGGAACCGGCGGCCAACCCCAACTTCCTGTCGCCGACGGTCCTCGTGGACGAGATGCTCACGCCCTTCGCGCGGCACTTCCGGCGGTTCTGCGGTCCGTTCCTGCTGGAGTTCCCGCCGTTACCGCGCGGTGCGTCGCTGCCGGTGGCCGAGTTTCTGGCCGGCCTCGACCACATGCTCGGGTCGCTGCCTCGCGACTTCCAGTATGCCGTCGAGTTGCGCGAGCGCGACTGGTTGACGCCGGAGTACGCGCAGATCCTCCGCACGCACGACGCCAGCCACGTCTTCAACTACTGGAGTCGAATGCCGCTGCCGGCTGCTCAAGCGGACATCGTCGCGCCAGAAACGCAATCGCTGAACGTGATCCGGCTACTGCTGCCGCCGGGCACGCGTTACGAACAGCAGAGGGAAGCGTTCCGGCCGTTCGATAAGATCCAGGCGCCGGATCCGGTCATGCGAACACAGGTGGTCGCGCTGGCCCGGCGTTCGGCCGCCGCCGGCCGCGACGCGTTCATCCTCGTCAACAACAAGGCCGAGGGCAGCTCGCCGCTGACGGTGATGGAACTCGCGCGGCTGCTCGCGGCCTCGAGTCGCTAACCGCGCTGGCGCGCGGAGAACGCCGCGTACGTCCCCGGGCTGCGGCGATCGAGATACGCGATGTAGGCCTGCGCGACCGTCTCGAGGTTGTTGTACGCGAACGCGTCGGAGTTCTTCTCGCGCAGCGCCGGCAGGATGTCCCGCATCCGTTCCCACACCAGCAGCAGCTCGCGCCCGCTCTGGAAAAACAGCTCCTGGTTCAGAACGCCGCTGGCCACAAACGACGCGACCATCTCCCAGTAGGTCGTGACCATCCGGTACGACGCGTTCTCGTCGGACCCTGGCGGGCACAGCGCGGCGAAGTCGTCGAGCGTCCTGGGCCGGAAGCTGCCGGCAAACCAGGCCCGCGCCTTCCGCATTCGTTCTTCACGCCGGGTCTCATACAGCTCAATGATCAGTCGGGCATCGTCGTACGTCGCGCGGGTTTGCATTCTGGTCTCCTGGAGTGGCGATAATGATGCGCTGAGGACGGCCATGCCCGCTACTGCTACCGCCCCGTTTACACCGAAAGCGCTTGCCTTCCTGCGGGCGCTCAAGCGCAACAACCGACGCGAGTGGTTCCACGAGCGGCGCGACGATTACGAGCAGCTGCTGCGCAAACCAATGATGGCCGTCATCGAGCGGCTAGGGCACGAGTTCCGAAGCTTTGCGCCCGACCTGATGGCCGACCCCAGGAAGAGCTTCTACCGGATCTGGCGCGACACGCGCTTCAGCGCCGACAAGCGGCCGCTCAAGACCAATGTCGCGGCCGTTTTTCCGCATCGGCTCGGCGACCGGCACACCTCTGCCGGCCTCTATCTGGAGGTAGCCCCGGAATGGGTGTTTGCCGGCGGTGGCCTCTACATGCCCGAACCGCAGGGCCTGCAGCGCATTCGCGAGCGCATCGCCGACGATCCTCAGGCCTTTCGGCGGGTCGTCAACGCGCCGGCCCTGAAACGGGCCGGCGGACTGAAGGGCGAGTCGCTCAAGCGCGTGCCACGCGGCTTTTTGGCGGATCATCCGGCCGCCGACTACTTGAAGCTGAAGCAGTTCCTGGTCTGGGGCGAGTGGCCGCCGGAGCTGGCGACAACGCCGAAGTTCTGGACGGAGCTGCTCACGACGTTTCGCGCGACGTCGCCGCTGCTGGATTACCTGAACGACGCGTTGGGGATTCGCCGGTAGGCGCTACTCGACCACCACGATCCTCTCGACCCTGTACATTCCCCCCGCCCACGGCCGCAGCAGCGCGATGGCGGCCGGCTGCCCGGTACCGATGACAGAATCTCCGCTGCGCCCCAGGGGCAGCGCGACCTCATCGCCGACCTTCCACTCTTTATCCCACAGCGGGGCTGCGGTCAACCCGGTGGCGTCGATGGTTTCAAGCGCGCCAAAGACGCGCAGGTCGCCCAGTTCCTCGATCTTCGCGGAAAACCCCACCTGGCGCTGGCCTTCGACCTCTCGAACGACGCGCGAGCCGGCAATGCCGATGTCGCCGAGAAACGGCGCCACGCCCGTGCCAGGCGCGATGGTGGCGTGAGCCACGATGGTGTGCAGGAGGTTCGAGCTGTTGAACGGCAGCGTCTCGTAGCGCGCGGGGTCGGCGTCATCGACGCGTCCGGAAGCCAGCGCGTCGAGCGAGGCCAGCAGCGCGACAAAATTCATGCGCACCAGCGCGCGGTCGGGGTCGGGTCCCGGGTACGGCCCCATCTCGATCAGCACGACGCTGGTGCCCCACTTCGTCAGGTTGTCGCCAAACGCGCGAATCTCGAAGTCGTCCTCATAGCGTGCGATCATGCCAGGCGCCAGCGGCTCCACGGCGTCACGGATGATGCTTGCGACCTTCTTTGCGCGGATACGCCCGGGGTTGTCGCTGCGCGCCTCGTCAAACGACACGGCCAGCAGCGACATCGCTGCCGGCTTGCCCGTCTTGCCGACAGAAGTGCGCCAGTTCTGGTTGTGGAGGTTGAAGCCGATGGGCGGGTTCACCCGGTCGCGCAGCGCCTTGAGTGCACGGCCCTCCGGCGTTTGCAGCAGCAGCGCGTCACGGTTGATGTCGATGCCCTGGGCATTGCGGCGCTGCGGTTGTTCGGCGCCGTCGGGGTTGAGCATCGGGACGACGTGAAGCGTGAGCCGGTCGAGCATCCGCGCGACATGCGCGGCGGTGCGATTCGCCTGGATGTAGTGGAGGACGTCGAACAGGGCCGCCGTGGCGGTGGGTTCGTCGCCGTGCATCTGCGACCAGAGCAGCACGTGCAACGGGCCTTTCCCGAACCAGACGTGGTTGATGGACCGGCCCTCAATCGATGACCCGATGACTTCCGAATTGAACAGGTCCGGCGCCGACCTGCGAGCCGCGTCAATGGCCGCGATCACGTCGGGATGCCGCATCAGCGGCGGCAGCGGCAGCGGCAGTCTCGTGCGGTCCCACAGCCCGCCGAGCTCGGCCGGCGATGGCAGGTCTGTGGTGACGGCCGTCTGCGCGGCGGAAAGCGACAGCGATACGACCACAAAGGGCAATAGCAGGAGACTGGAACGCATTCGAGCATTCTAAAATGGGTCGTACTCGGCGCCCGGTGCTACGATGCCGCTAGTGCAGAAGACTTCAGACGACGTCCTGGCCGACGCCGTTGGCGCCTATCGGACAGCGACTCCCGGGTCGGCCGCCCTGTTCGAGAAGGCCGCCGAACGCCTGCCGGCCGGCGTGACCTCGAACGTCAAGTTCTTCGCGCCGTACCCGCTGTACCTGGCGCGCGCCGAGGGCGCGCGCGTGTGGGATGTGGACGGCCGCGAGTACCTGGACTACTGCCTGGCGTTCGGGCCGCTGGTGACCGGCCATGGTCACCCGCGCGTGCTCGAGGCGGTGCGTGCCGAGGTCTCGCGCGCCGGCACGCTGATCTTCGGGGCCCCGACCGACCTCGAGCTGCGGCTGGCCGATCGTCTTACCCGCATCGTGCCGTCGGCCGAGATGGTGCGCTTCACCAGCTCCGGCACCGAGGCGACGCTGCACGCGTTGCGGCTGGCGCGGGGCGCGACGGGACGTTCGCGAATCGTCAAGTTCGAGGGCCACTATCACGGCGTCCACGACCACGTCCTCTGGAACCTCGACCAGCCGCTGCCACCCCGGGCAGCTGCCGACGGCATTCCCGAGGCGACGGCCGCGCAGACGGCGGTCCTGCCGTGGAACGACATCGCCGCGCTCGAGGCGGGGCTCGATGCGACCGACGACATCGCCGCGGTGATCGTCGAACCAGTCGCGCGCGGGGTGTTGCACCCCGACCCTGCGTTCTTGCTGGCCCTGCGAGAACAGGCGACGCGGCGCGGCATCGTGCTGATCTTCGACGAGGTCGTCGTGTGGCCGCGCGTCGGGCTGTCGGGCGCGCAGGGCCTGTATGGCGTGACGCCCGATCTGACCGCGCTCGGCAAGGCGATCGGCGGCGGCCTGCCCCTGGGCGCGCTGGTGGGCCGACGCGACCTGATGTCGCTGATGGTGCCTCGCGCGGGGCGGGCGCCCGACACCTCGACGCCGTACGTCTTCCATGGCGGCACGTACAACGGCACGCCGATCGCGCTTGCCGCGGGGCTTGCCACGCTCAACGTCCTCGAAGAGCCCGGCGTGCTCGACGGCCTCGACCGGCGCGCGGATCAGCTGCGCGACGGGCTGACCTCGATCGCCTCGCGCGCGGGCATCGCGCTGCAGGTGCTCGGGCGAGGATCGGTTTTGGACTTCTACTTCACCGACAGGCCCATACGCACCTCGCGCGACGTGTGGGCGTCCGACCTGGCACGACGCAGGTCGCTCGACTACCGGCTGCTTGTCGCCGGACTGTACAACGCACCGGTGCACCGCTACCACCTGTCGCTGGCGCACACCGAGGCAGACATCGCAATGACTCTCGATCGCATCGAACGGGCGTTGACCGCATGAGCGACTTTCGTCAGACGCTGCCGGCCGAGTACTACACCGACGGCTCGCACTTTGCCCGCGAGCAGGCGCGGTTTTTCGGCGACATGTGGGTGTGTGTCGCGCGCATCGAGGATCTGGCCGCCCCGGGCGACTACGTCCTGCGCGACATCGCCGGCGAAAGCGTGATCGTCACGCGGGACGCCAACGGTGGATTCCGGGGGTTCTACAACGTCTGCCGGCATCGGGGCACCAGGTTGTGCACGGAGCTCAAGGGCCACTTCACCGAGCGGATCCAGTGCCCGTATCACGCGTGGACGTACGGCCTCGACGGCCGGCTCGTCTCCGCGCCTCACATGGACGGCACGCCAGGCTTCTGCAAGGACGACATCGCGCTCAGCGCGGTGACCGTGGACGTGTGGGACGGTCATGTCTTTGCGTGCCTTTCGGCCAGCCCCGCGCCGCTCAAGAATCAGATCGGCGGGCTGGCCGACAAGTTCCGGCCATGGGGCATGTACGAGTTGCGGCGCGCGTACCGCGTGACCTACGACATCAGGGCCAACTGGAAGCTGGTCATCTCGAACTACTCCGAGTGCCTGCATTGCCCCATCATCCATCCCGGGCTGCAGAAGCTGTCGCACTACATGACCGGCGACAACGACCCGCCGACGGCGACCTGGCTCGGCGGCCGCATGGAGCTGCGGCCAGAGGTGGGGACGATGAGCCGCGACGGCAAGCTGCGTCGCGCGCTTCTGCCGGGCCTCGGCGCCGAGGAGCAACGCCACGTCTACTACTACGCGCTGCTGCCGAACCTGCTGCTCAGCCTGCATCCCGACTACGTGATGACGCACCTGCTGTGGCCGAAGGCGGCCGACCAGACCGAGATCTGGTGCGAATGGCACTTTCATCCGCGCGAGCTCGAGCGTCCAGGTTTCGACCCAGCCGATGCGATCGACTTCTGGGACGACACCAACCGCGAGGACTGGCGCGTCTCGGAGTTGTCGCAGGCCGGAATCGCGTCGCGCGGATACCGGCCGGGCTTCTTCTCGCCGCGTGAAGGCCTGCTGTGGGAGTTCGATCAGATCGTGCGCAGCCGCGTCGGCTGACGAGAGGCCGGGAATCAGACTCCGCGACTTCTCAGCCGCTGCGGCAGATCCAGCAGCTCCGCAGGTGTGTTCAGCAGCAAATCCGGTCCGACCGCATCGAGCACTTCTCGCTCGAAGGGCCCCCACAGCACCGCGACCGTCGTCATGCCGGCGGCGCGACCGGCGACGATGTCGTGGGTGCTGTCGCCGATGTAGATCGCTTCGGCCGGCGCCACGCCCGCCCGTCGTGCGGCTTCCAATAGCGGCTCCGGATCCGGTTTGTGCCTGGTCACATCGTCGTGGAACACCGCGACGTCGAAGTGCCGTTCCAGGTCGAACAGGCGCATCCCGCGGCGCGCGAAGTGCTGCATCTTGCTGGTGACGACGCCGAGGCGATAGCCGCTGGCGTGCAGGGCGGACAACGCCGCGTCGATGCCGTCGAAGGGCCGAATCAGCGTGTCGTGGTGCTGGCGCTGGAAGTCGCGGTAGGTCGTCAGCATCTCGTCGGCGAGGGCGCGCGGGTCGGCGGCGCCGTTTTCCGCGGCCAGTTCCTGAAGCGCGGCGGGGAGCGAGCGGCCAAAGGTCGCGACCAGGTCGCGCCGCGACGGAAGGCGGCCTGGCAGGTGCGCGTCGAAGGCATGCGCGAAGGACTGCAGGATCAGCTCCGTCGTGTCGACCAGCGTGCCGTCGAGATCGAAAAGTACCAGAGGCGTCATTTCGCCGGCGCCTCCGCGACCACGACGACGCGCCGCGCCCGCGTCTGCCACACCAGCACCGTGCCTGCGGCGACGCCAAACGCGGCAAGAGCCGGAACGACCAGGCCGGCGCGGTAGCCGTAAGCGATCGTCGCACGCCCGGTGAGCCAGGGCAGGAGCATTCCGCCAATCTGCGCGATCGACAGCAGCAGGCCGATGGCGGCGCCCATCTGGCGTGGATAGCGGTCCCCTGCCACCGAGACGATCGTGGCGCCAGCGGGCCGACCGCCACGCCCGCGACGAACCCGGCATCGCTGTAGGTGACCGAGACCAGCGTGTTGCTCGCTGCGTTGATCGAAGCGTCGCCAGCGGCCAGCAGGATGGCGGGGACCGTCGCGTCGGATGCCACTGCTGCTCCGGCAAGCCGGACAAACGCGATCGCCATCAACAGGCTGCCGAGTGACAGCACACGCTGGCATCCGACACGGTCGACGAGGCTGCCGGCCATCGCTGTGAAGACAAACTGCCCGGCGAAAAAGACGACGAGCAGCCGCGCCTGCGCGGCGACGTCGAAGCCAAGCCCGCCGGTCCACGCCGGCAGTCCAAACAGTGTGCCCGGCAACGCGAGGACGATCCCGAAGAGGAGCTGACCGGCGACGGCGAGCAGGAAGAGACGGAAGGGCGTGACGGCCAGACGCACGCCCCGGATTATTTACCGCGCGAGGCGCGGAACGAAGCGTCCCGTGCGGGCGGCGTAGGCGCGCCAGGCGTCGCCGAAGCGCGCTTCGAGGTTGGCTTCTTCCCTTCGCGTCCGGACGGCCAACAGGATCAGCGCCGGCACAATCCAGGCGATGAACCACCAACTGCGGGTCACCAGCGACAGCGCCCCGAACGCAAGGGCGACGTTGACGTAGAACGGATGGCGCACGAACCGGTAAGGCCCGCTGGTGACAAGCGTCGCGTTGTCGCGGGTCTTGGACGTCCGGGTGACGTTCAGTCCGAGCGTGCGGAACACCCACCACGTCGTGAGCACCGACACGATCGCGATCGTGGCGCCGGCCCATCGAACCTGGGTGGGGATGGGCAGCAACGTCCAGTCGAGCGCCGGCGGCCAGAAGAAGTACAGCAGCAGGCCGCCAAAGCCCATCAGTCCGGAAACGCCCAGCCCCAGGCGAATGGGCGCGGGCTCGTCGTCGCGCGTGACCCGGCCCCCTGCCTTGTCGGCCCGGTGCCGGTAGAAGAGAGAAACAGCAAACAGTGAGACGACGACGGCAGCGGCGATTCGACGAAACAGCACATCTTCGGCCACAGAAGCCTCCGGTTTTGATTGAGGCGTTAGTTTAATTTTGATTTATCAAAATTGTCAAGCCAAAAGGATGGAAGTGGCGGCGCGGACCTGCCGAGCGGCGGCACAGATATCCGCGGATTCATGGATTTTCGGAATTCCTCGGGGAACCCGCGCACCGGCCGCGAGCGGCCGGTCGGAGATGAGGGGGCACGTGAAGATGAGACCCATTGTGTCATAAGGTTTCATCTTCACGCGCCTCCTCATCTCACTGCCGCGGCTTCGCCGCGGGTCGCGCGGGTTCCGTATGCCGCGCCGCCGCGTGCCAGCGACACCGCGGGTGTGGGACGAGCAATTCCCAGCAACAAAAATCACGAAATCTCAGAATCCGCGGACCCCGAAGACAAGCGACAGCGCGCGGATGTCGCGGGTTGAGCCGATGGCCAGTCGAGACGACGCGCCGTAGCGAGCGTGCGCGTCATCGATCGTAGGACTCCCGTCGTGACGATGCGCTCAGCTTCACCAGGTATCGTGCCGGGTCGGCCCGGAGGCGCCGCGACATATCCTGCAGGCTCGCCGCGCCCCCGTAGCTGATCGACGAGCACAGGTGCTTCATCATCTCCTGCAGCACCGGCCTCGCCGACCCGCGCAGGGGCACGCTCACCTCCATGCCCTCGGCGCCGATCGCCTGCAGGTCGACGGCGCTGGCGTCCTCGACGTCGAGCCGGTCCTTGATGGCCTCAATCGAGGCCATGCCGCGGAGCACCTTGAACGGGACCTTCACGGGCTTTTGCGATTCCGAAAGCAGCACCGACTTGTGCACGATGTCGCCTGGCGCCTCGGTGGTGCCGGCAAAGGCGCTCCCCAGCATCACCGTGTCGCCCCCGCACATCAGCGCCAGCGCTATGGCTCCGTGGCGCTTGATGCCGCCATCGGCGATGAGCGGAACCCCGTCGCCCAGCGCCCGCCGGCACTCGACGATGGCATGCAACTGCGGCACGCCGAAGCTGGTGGTGAGGCGGGTCGTGCAACCGCCACCGGGCCCGACGCCGACTTTCACCGCACAGGCGCCGCGATCGGCGAGGAAGCGGGCCCCATCGGCCGTCGCGACATTGCCGGCGATGACGTCCACAACGGGAAACCGGCTGCGCACTTCCGTGAGCGCCCGCTCCATGACCACGGAATGGCCGTGTGCGATGTCGATGACCAGCACGTCCACACCGGCGCGAATCAACTCCGCGGCTCGCTCGAGGTAGTCGCCGCGGGCGCCAATGGCCGCGCCCACACGCAGGCGCCCCTGGTCGTCGCGGGTGGCAAACGGCAGTTCGCGCTGCCGCACCAGGTCGCGGGCTGTCACCAGGCCAATCAGGCGGCCCGACTGATCGACCAGCGGCAGCTTCTTCACGCGATGCGCAGCCATCGCGGCAGCCGCCTCGACCTCGGTGGCCCTGCCGGTGAAGGTCACCAGGCGATTGCGCGGCGTCATGCGGCTGGCCACCGTCGCCGACAGGTCGTCCACAAACTGCAGGTCGCGCTCGGTGAGCAGTCCCTCGAGGTGCCAATCGCCGGCAATGACCACCAGGGTGCCCACGCGCGCGCGCTCCATCACGGCGCGGGCATCCGCCAGCGTCGCCTCGGGCGCGATGGTCAGCGGGTCGGGGATGACGCCGTGCTGCGTGCGCTTGACCTTCATCACCTCCCGGACCTGCGGCTCGATGTCGCCCGGACGGAACCCGCGGTCGATGATGCCGATGCCGCCCTCCTCGGCCATGACAATCGCCATCTCGGCACGCGTGACGGTGTCCATGTTGGCCGAGACGATGGGACGCTTCAGGGTCAGCGAGGTGGTGAGGCGCGCCGACAAATCGATGGTCGCGGGATCGCGCCGGTCGACGATGCTCATCTGCGGGGTCAGCAGGAAGTCGTCGAAGGTGCACCCGGCCACTGCGTTGAGCAGGTCCATCGGTGAAGAGTATCAGCAGTGCCGAGGGCCGAGTGCCTGGGTGCGGTGCAGAGTTCCGAGGGCCGAGTGCGCTCTACACGCTGCCGGCGAGCAGAGCCTGCACGCGCGAGCGGAGTTGTGCGGGCGTGAACGGCTTGCTGAGGCACTCACGGCCCGGGCCAATCAGGCCACGCGTCGCGACATCCTCATCGTCGTAGCCCGTGATGAACAGCACGCGCAGGCCAGGACGCATCGCCACGAGCTTGTCGGCCAGCTCGCCTCCGTTCATGCCGGGCATCACCACGTCGGTCACCAGCAGGTCGATGGCCAGGGACTGCCGGGCGGCGCTCGCCAATGCCTCGGTCGGGCTGGCTGCCGTGACCACGGTCCAGCCCGAGGCGCGCAACACCTCGCCGACAAAGTCGCGGACGCCCTCATCGTCTTCAGCCAGCAGCACGGTGCCGCCCCCGAGTTGTCCTGGCGAGGGCGCCGGCTCGGTCTCGGCCGGGTGCCTCCTGGCGTCGGGCGCGGCGGGCAGCAGCACGCGAAACGTCGCGCCCCTGCCGGGCGTGGATCGCACCTGGACGTCGCCCCCGCTCTGCTTGGCAATCCCGTACACCGTCGACAGGCCAAGGCCGGTGCCCTGGCCGAACGCCTTGGTTGTGAAAAACGGCTCGAAGATGTGGGCGGCCATGCCGGCGTCAAGACCCTGCCCGGTGTCGGTGACCTCGAGCACGACGTACTGTCCCGGCGCGACATCGGGCCCGCTGTCAATGCGGGGCTCGACCGTCGTCAGGCTCGTACGGATCGTCAGCAGCCCGCCACGCGGCATCGCGTCGCGCGCGTTGACAGCCAGGTTGAGCAGCACCTGCTGCACCTGCGTGCGGTCGGCGCGAATGGTCGGTACCTCGGGTCCGAGATCGGTGACGACGGTGATGTCCTCGCCGATGAGCCGCCGCAACATGGGCAGGACATGTCCGATCACTTCGCCGAGGTCGAGCACCTCCGGTTGAAGAATCTGGCGGCGTCCGAACGCCAGGAGCTGGCGGGTGAGCGAGGCGGCCTGTTCGGCCGAGCGCCTGATCTGGGCCAGCGCGCCCTGCACCGGGCTGCCGACGGGCAAGTCGTCGCTGGCCAGTGACGCGAACCCGATGATGGCGGTCAGCAGGTTGTTGAAGTCGTGCGCGACGCCTCCGGCCAGCTTCCCCACGGCCTCCATCTTCTGCGCCTGCCGCAGCTGCTCTTCGAGCTGCCGCCGCTCCGTGACGTCACGAAGCAGCACGACGAAGCCGGTCAAACCGCCGTCGTGCGTGCGGATGGGTGTGATGCTGGCGTCGAACACGCGCTCGCCGGACCGCGTCGATCGAGGCAGGTCCACACGCCGGGGCTGGTCGACACATTCGCCGAGGCCTGGCAACAGCTCGTCGACGACCACGCCGGCGGCAGCGGCGCGGCTTCGCCCGAGCAGAGCGGCCGCGGCGCGATTGACGTCGGCGATGCGTCGCCGCGCGTCGAGGATGACCAGCGCGTCGCCGATGATCTCGATGCGCGCGTCGCGCAGCGTCGGGATCGGATCCAGAACGCCGTACCGGAACACCGCGACGGCCGCAAGCACCGCGGTGCACGCGAAAAGGAACGGCGTCGGGTCCACCAGTCCCGGCAGCTCGTCGCCCGCCAGGAACAGCGCGTTGCCGATCCACGGCAGCAGCGTCGCGAGAATCAGGATCGTGGCGCGCTTGCGGTACAGGTACGGCGACTGCACGGCCTGCGAGACCAGGATCGCGATGCCGGCGATGAGCGATGCATATGTGAGCGTGATGTTGAACCAGAAGCCAGGGCCGCGTCCCACCAGCACCGCCGCACTGCCCTGGCCTTCGAGGTGCAGGTCGCCCCAGAACAAATGGTGCGAGGGGTCTGTCCACGCCAGCATCAGCAGGCCGGCCGCCATTGCGCCCATCGCGCCGACCACGCGTCGCGTCACCAGCGCGTCGCGGGCGACGAAGTCGAGGATGAACCCCGCCCACGCCACCGGCATCATCAGCACGCCGAGGTACTTCACCCTCAGCGCGAGCATCTTTTCATCCGCGACGACGGCGCTCAGCTCCCAGGCGTACGCCGCGCACCACACGGCCAGAGCCACCAGCAGCACCGCGTACCACAACGCGCCGCGGACGCGCCGCTGCCGGAAGGCGTACAGCGCCAGCGGCAGCAGGATCGCGGGAGCGACGATCAGCGGAAGCAGGCGCATGGCCATCTGGGCGAATGACCTGAATTATCGCCGTGGAATCAGAGGGCGGCTCGACTATGGCCCCAAAGACCGTGCAGTGGCGGCGGCCAGCTCAGCTGTTTGGACCCAATGGTATAGATATAGGCTCGTTTCCGGAGGTTCATGACCACACGACTGCTGCTCGTTCGTCACGGCGCCACCACGCTCAGCGCCGAGGACCGATTTGCCGGCTCGACTGATGTCGCGCTTTCCGACGAGGGCCGCCATCAAGCCGCGCGCCTGGGCTCCAGGCTGGCCAACGATGCGATCGCCGCCGTGTACTGCTCGCCGATGCGCCGGACCATCGAGACCGCGGCCCTCATCGCCGAGGCGCACAAACTGCCGCCGGTCACGCGGCCGGGGCTGCGTGAGATCGACCACGGCCACTGGGAAGGGCTCACGCGGCAGGACGTGGAGCAGCGCTTTGGCGACGAGTACGCCCGCTGGGAAGCAGACCCGTTCACCGTGGCGCCCTCTGGCGGCGAGTGCGGCGTGGACGTGATGGCGCGCGCATTGCCAGTCATCCGCGCCATCATCGAGTCGCACGGCGGCCAGAATGTACTGGTGGTGTCGCACAAGGCGACGATCCGCCTGGTGATCAGCAGCCTGCTCGGCTTTGACGCGCGGGGGTATCGCGATCGGCTGGACCAGGCGCCGGCATGCCTCAATGTGCTCGACTTCAAGGACCCGGTCCGCGCGCGGCTGATGCTGTTCAACGACATCTCGCACTACGCCGACCATCCGCACAAGCCCACCGCGAACCTGTCGAAGTGGTGGCAGTCCTAGCTTCGTCCCAGCGTCGGTCACATAGCTGTTGCGCCGCGGCACGTCCGGCAACCACTATTTCCCCATGTCATCCATGCGACTTCTCTTGCGGGCATTGGTCCTCATCGCGGTCTCGGCGCCGGCGACGGCGCAGACCGCCGACGAGCTGATCCAGAAATACATCGCGGCGCGCGGCGGCGCGGCGAAGCTCTCGGCCGTTACCAGCGTCCGCATCGTGCGCACCTACGGGACATTTGGCGCGAACATCCCGGTGACGATCACGAAGAAGCGCCCGGGGCTTTATCGCACCGATCAGGCCATGCCTGGTCGCCCGACTGTCGCGCGTGGTCTGGACCCGGCAGGCGCATGGGAGTCGGTGAACGGCAAGGTGACCGAGCGGCCGGCGGACCAGGAGCTCGAGTTGCGCGAAATCGATGGCGACTTCGATGGCTTCCTCGTGGACTACAAGGCCAAGGGCCACGGCGTCGAGTACGTCGGCCGGGAGAAAGCTGGCGGCATCGACACATACAGACTGAAAGTCACGCTGAAAAGCGGCGCCGTGCGGCATGTTTATCTGGATGCGACCACGTATCTCGAGCGCAAGCAGGAAGGCACGATGACGCTGCCCGATGGGAAAGTGCCGGTCATCCTGACCTTTGGCGACTGGCGCGACGTGGAGGGCGTGATGTTTCCCTTCGCGATCGACGAGGAGCGGGTGTCGTTTCCTCCGCAGACCTTTGCGATCTACACCGAGCGCATCGACCTGAACCCGGCGGTGGACGACGCGATGTTCAGAATGCCCGCCAAGCCGCCACAATAAGGTTCGTGTCCGTTCGGCGTCTCAGCGTCCTCCTCGCCGCGATCCTGATTCTCGCCGCCGCCGGCTGGGCGGCCCGCTGGTGGTGGCGCGCCACCCATCCGTTGGTGCCCCCTGACACGACCGCAGGTTGGGTGCCGGCCGTCGTCGTCGCTGCCGGACATCGCACGCGGTTGTCGGAGCCGTTTGGCATCGCCCTTGGTCCCGACGGCAGCATCTACGTGAGTGAGGGCGGCGATGCGCCCGCCATTAGACGTGTCACCTCCGATGGGGACGTCCGGCCACTGGCCGGCGGACGCCGTGGCTTTCTCGACGGCCGGGGCTCCTCGGCTGCCTTTGACACGCCTTCCCATCTCGCGCTGGGACGCGATGGCGCACTCTATGTCGCCGACACGGGCAACCATGCCATTCGACGCGTGACGCCCGAGGGCGACGTCTCGACCATCGCTGGCGACGGCGCACCCGGCGGTGGCGACGGCGCAGGTGCCCGGTTGAACGGGCCGGTTGGCGTGGCAGCAGGCGTGGACGGCAGCGTCCTGGTGGCTGATACCTACAACGACCGGATCGTGCGCCTTGATGCTCCCGCTTCTGCGGGCTCGTCGAGCTCGCGTGCTGCAGAGAGTTGGGTGATTGCCACGCTGGCGGGGTCCGGTGCGCCGGGGCTCGTCGATGGTGACGGCGCCGCTGCCTCGTTCGACACGCCGACGGCCCTGACCGCGCTTCCGGATGGCAGCATTGTCGTGGCCGACACCGGCAACGACGCGCTTCGGCGCATCGCGCCTGGCGGATCGGTCACGACGGTGTCGTCGATCGACCTGTCCGGAGCAGCGAGCGCGCTCTGGCGGCCGATGGGCGTCGCCGCCGGCTCGCAAGGCCGTCTTTACATCACCGACGCACGCGCGCGAGTTGTCGAACTGGTGCCCGACGGCGGGCGCCGCGTCCTGGCCGGCGCCCATCCCGGGTTCGCCAACGGCAGGGGCACCGCCGCGTTGATGCGCGAGCCTTCGGGCATCGCGGTCGCCGAGGGCGGCAGGGTCGTGGTCGCCGATACGCTCAACGGATTGATCCGCGTCCTCGACATGCCCGAACGCCTTGGATCATGGACGCCAACGCCGGCCTCGCTGGTGACAGGCTTCGACCTCGCGCACTTCGCGCGCGTGCCGCTGCTGTGGCCGATTGACCCCCAGGAGGGCCCGCATGAGGTGGCCGGCACGCTGGGCGAGCCGCGCGGCAACCCCGGGGGCGACGGACGCGAGCGCTTTCACGCGGGCGTAGACGTGCGCGCCGACCAGGGCGCGCCCGTCCGGGCGGTTCGCGATGGTGTTGTTTCCTCGGTGCTGGCGACCGGCTCGACCGGGACGCTGAACGAGTACCTGATTGTGGGACCGCTCACCTACGTGCACATCCGCGCGGGTCGCGATCGCGCGGAGGCGCCCGTCGCAGACTGGGCCACCGTGCTTGCGGACCCCGACACCGGGAAGCCCGCACGCGTACGGGTCCGGCGGGGCACGCACGTGGCAACGGGCGACATCATCGGCTCGGTGAACAGGTTCCGGCACGTGCACTTGAACGTCGGGCCGCCGGGCGAGGAGGCCAATGCCCTGCTGGTCGGCCTTCCAGGCATGGTCGACACGGTGCCGCCGGTGATCGCGCCGGCAGGCATCACGCTCACGGATCTGGAGGGGCGTCCGCTCACCGAACGCGTCAGGCGGCGTCTTGTCGTCAGCGGGCCCGTCCGGATTGTGGTCGAGGCGTACGACCGGATGGACGACAGCCCGCCGCGCCGACGTCTTGGCGTCTACCGTCTTGGCTACCAGGTCCTGTCGGCCGATGGCACACCGACGCTGGAGTTCGTGCAGCCGCACGTCGCGATCACGTTCGACCGGCTGCCTCCTGCCTCCGATGCCCCGCCGTCGCTGTACGCGCCCGGCAGCGGAATCCCGTTCTACGGAACGCGGACGACGCGCTATCGCTACCTGGTGACCAGCCGCGTGCACGAGGGCACCGTGGTGGAATCGCCGTGGGTGCCCCGTCTGGCTCCCGGCGATTACGTGCTTCGAGTGCTTGCCGAGGACGCCGCAGGCAACGTCGCGGTTTCCGGGCGGGATCTGCCAATTACCGTCGAGCCGTTACCGGCACCGGCGGGTTGATGTAGGGTATGAGTCAAAATGACCATGGCCGCCTCGCCCAGTCCTGAACTGTTCTTCCAGACGGTCTTCGCGTATCAGCGCACTGCTGCGCTGAAGACCGCAATCGAGCTCGACCTGTTCTCAGCTGTCCATGAAGGGGCAACCACGGCGCCAGCCATTGCCGAACGGATCGGGGCGTCCGTGCGCGGAACGCGAATCCTTTGCGATTACATGACGATTCTGGGGTTCACCACCAAGACCGGCGACCAGTACGCCTTGACGCCGGACTCGTCGGTCTTCCTCGTGCGGCAGTCGCCGGCGTACATGGGCGGCACGCTGGAATTCCTTGCATCGGACCAGATCGTCCGGAATCTCGACGGGCTCACTGCAACGGTGCGCCGCGGCACGGTTCCGTCGCAGTCCGACATCGTGAGCGAAGAGAACACGGTGTGGGAAAAGTTCGCGCGCGCGATGGTGCCGATGATGGCGATGCCGGCGCAGGCGATCGCCGACATCCTGGGCGGCGCGATCTCGGGACCACAGCGCGTGCTCGACATCGCCGCCGGCCACGGCATCTTCGGCATCACGATCGCGCAGCGCAACCCGCAGGCCACGGTGGTGGCCGTGGACTGGCCGCGCGTGCTGACGGTCGCCACGGCAGAATGCCGTGGCGCTCGGAGTGGCGGCCCGTCACACCACCGTTCCCGGTGACGCCTTCACCGTGGATTGGGGCACTGGCTACGACGTCGCACTGGTCACCAACTTCCTGCACCACTTCGACATCGCGACCTGCACGGCCTTTCTGGGAAAGGTGCACAATGCGCTCAACAAGGGAGGCCGTGTCGTGATTCTCGAGTTCGTCCCGAACGAGGATCGGGTGAGCCCGTCGTTTCCAGCAGCCTTCGCGTTGTCGATGCTGGCCGAGACGGGATCTGGCGACGCGTACACGATGGCCGAGTTGAAGAGCATGAGCGAGGCCGCCGGCTTCCACGGCGTCACGCGTCACGACCTTCAGGGCCCCCAGACCGTCATCGTCGCGACACGCTGATGCGAGGGGGTTCCGAACAGGTCGTGGCCTACGTCCGCGGCCTCATCGAGAGCGGCGCCCTGCACGCCGGCGATCGGCTGCCGACCGAACGTGAGCTGGCCGCTCACCTCGGCGTCAGCCGGCCGACGGTGCGCGCCGGGCTGCGCGTCCTGGCGACGCTGGCCGTCGTGCGGTCACGCCGGGGCTCGGGCACTTTCATCACCGATGGTCCCCCCGTGCTGGGCAGCGAGCCGCTCAGCTTCCTGGCGGCGCTCCACGGCTTCACGCGTGACGAGATGTACGAGGTGCGCCGCATCCTCGAGGTCGGCGCCGCCGGGCTGGCGGCCGAACGCGCGACCGGCGACCACGTGGCGAGCCTGGCCGACGAGGTCGCCGGGATGTTCGCCAGCCTGGACCACCCGCAGGTCTTCCTCAACCACGACATCCGCTTCCACCGTGCGGTGGGCATTGCGTCGGGCAACCCGATAGTCGCCTCGCTGGCCGAGATGGTGTCGGGGCTGTACTACGAGCATCGGCGCGAATCGGCCATCAACGCGTCCGACAGGGACATGAAGGAAGCGGCGGAGGCCCATCGCCGGATCTACCAGGCGATACGCGCACGCGACGGGAAGGCCGCACGCGAAGCGATGAACGAGCACCTGCTCACCGCGCAGGCCTTCCAGGCCGCCGAAAAACAAGTCGTGACGACGACCCGCCGCCGTGCCTGAGTCGTCAATCACAGAGACACACAGACACTAAGACGCTCAGAGACATTTCTTGGGACGAACCAGGAGCTTGCTCCGTGCGTGTCTGTGTCTCGGTGTCTCTGTGATTGACGAGGATCAGGGAAATCGCCCGAGGGCGTTGAGCAGGTCCAGCCTGGCCTGGCGGACCTGGTCTTCGGCGACCGCGACGGCCGTGTCGGCGTCGCGCGCGCGCCGCTGGGCGTCGATCACTTCGATGTTGGTCGTCGCGCCCGCGCGGAAGCTGATGTTGGTGATCTCGAGCACTTGCGCGGCCTGTGCCGCCGCATCGCGCGTGCTCTGGAGCACCCGCTCGCTGCGGCGGACGCTTTCGTAAGCCGCGCGGATCTGGGACCGAGCGTCGCGTTCGGCGGCGCTCAGCGTCACTTCCGACTGCTGCAATGCCGCCTGGCGCTCGAGGCGCCGTCCCTTGCGCGCCCCGGAATCATACAGCGGCACCGAGAGCTGGAGCAGCGCGCGCCAGCTGGACTCGGGCGTGAACACGGAGCCCGGATACTGAAACAACGGCTCGAATATCCCGTCCAGCGTCGGGTACCAGTCCTTCGAACTGTCGGAGACGACGCGGCGCGCGGCCTCGACCTCGGTCGCGAAGAGCCTGATGTCCGTGCGCAGGCCGACCGACTGGGTGGCGGTGGCCGGATCGGCCTGCGGCGGGATGTCAAACGCCGGTTCGTTGGTGGCGTCGATCGGATGTTCGGCTGCCAGCAGCACGCCGAGCGCTTCCTGCGTGCGATAGAGCCCCAGCTGCGCCTGTTCGAGCAGCGCCTCGTCACTCGACAATGTCTGCTGCGCACGCAGCTGGTTGAGGCGGCTGCTCGCGCCGGCCTTGAACCGCTCGTGGGCGTAGTCGAAAAACGCCTTGGCGGTGTCGCGCGACCGCTGCTGGGCCTCGACCACCCGGTGCGCGGCGATCACCGACAGGTACGACTGGGCGGCCGCCACGCCGACTTGCCGGCGAATGTCGTCGGCCGATGCCTGGGCGACCCGGCGCTGGTCCTCCGCTTGCGCCCGACGCGCCCATTGCGCCGGCGCATAAAGCGGCATCGAGACCGGGATTGATGCCGAGGACACGTTTTGAGGCGACACGACATCGCCGTCCACTTCCCGGGCGCCGTCGAGCGTGATGTTGGAAGCTTCCGCCGAGATCATCGGCAGCGTGGCGGCTCGCGCCTGTTGAAGCAGCGCCTCGGCGCGCAGGATGTTGGCCGCGGCAATTGCGACGGACGGATTGGCGGTCGTTGCGCGACGGATGGCTTCGTCGAAGGTGATGGGTTCGATGGCAGGCGGCTGCGCGTTGGCCGATGAGGCCGTGACCAGCAGCAGCACCACAACGCACAACCACGAAGCACACGAAGGAATGCACGAAGGTCGCAAAGTCGTGGAACACACGAACTGCCGCCGCGGCCGGACGTCGTGGCCCTCGTGGCGTCCCTCGTAACCTTCGTGATTGCGAGGGACGTCAGCGAGGCTACTCATGCGCCGTCTCCGTCTCCATCGGGGTCTGCACCCGATGGCCTCCTGGCGCGATGGTGCGGACGATGACATACAGCACCGGGATGAAGATCAGGTTGAGCATGGTGGAGACGAACATGCCGCCTGCTACCGCCGTGCCCACCGAGTGGCGCCCGGCCTCGCCTGCGCCATTGGCGAACACCAGCGGCAGCACGCCGAGGATGAACGCGAACGACGTCATCAGAATCGGGCGCAGCCGGATGCGGGAGGCCTCGACGGCGGCCTCGACGATCGACAACCCGCGCTCGCGCAACTGCTCCGCGAACTCGACAATGAGGATCGCGTTCTTGGCGGCCAGCCCGATCAGCATGACCAGCCCGACCTGGCAGTAGATGTCGTTGCTCAAGCCCCGCAGCCCCTGGGCCCCGACGGCGCCGAGCACCGCCAGCGGCACCGCGAGCAGGATGATGAACGGCAGCAGGAAACTCTCGTATTGCGCCGAGAGCGTGAGGTACACGAGCAGCAGGCCGAGGCCGAAGATCACCACCGACTGCGTGCCGGCCTTCATCTCCTCGAGTGATTGCCCGGCCCACTCGTACGACATCCCGGGCGGCAGCGTGCGCTCCGCCAGGTCCTGCATGGCCAGCAGCGCCTGCCCCGAGCTGAAGCCGGGCGCGGCCGCGCCGTTGATCTCGGCCGATCGAAACAGGTTGAAATGGGCGATGACCTGCGGCGCCGTCGTCTCCTGCATTCGCAGGAGGTTCGACAGCGGCACCATCGCCCCTCCCGGCGAGCGCGCGTAGAACTGCTCCAGGGCCTTGGGGTCGTTCCGGAATCGCTGGTCGGCCTGCACGTAGACGCGATAGGCGCGGTTGTTGAAGTCGAAGTCGTTGACGTACTGCGAGCCCAGGTACACCTGCAGCGCGTCGGTGACTTCACTGAGCGGCATGTTCAGGCTCTTGACGCGTTCGCGGTCGATCTCGATGGAAAGCTGAGGATCGCCGGCGGTGAACGCCGAAAACAGGCCGCGCAACTGGGGCGTCTGGTTGCCGGCCCGCACCAGGTTGGTCGTGGCCACCGCCAGGTTCTCGATCGGACCGCCCGTCTGGTCGAGCAGCTCGAACTGGAAGCCGCCAAAGGAGCCGAGTCCACGGATGGGCGGCGGCAGAAACGGCACCACGATAGCGCCGCTGATTTCCCCAAGTGCGCCGCGTAGGCGCCCGACGACGGCGGTGGCGGATTGCGAGTCCTCCCGGCGCTGTGCGAACTCCTTGAGGCGGATGAACAGCAGCCCGCGGTTTGGCGACGCTCCAGCGAAACTGAAGCCCATGACCGAGAAGGCGGCGGCGATGTCCTTCTCCTTCGTGAGCGCGCTTTCGACCTGCCGTGCCACGTTGCCCGTGTATTCGAGCGAGGCGCCCTCGGGGGCCTGGATCTGCACGATGAAATAGCCTTGATCCTCATCGGGCAGAAACGCCTGCGGCACGCGCTGGTACACCCAGTACGTGACGCCGAGCATGGCGACAAAGAGCGCCGCCATCACCCACCGGATGCGGATCGCGCCACCGAGCAGTCGAGTGTAGAAGAACGTGCCTGCCTCGATGATTTGCTCGAAGAAGCGGAAGAAGCGTCCCTTCTGACTCTCCTTGCGGAGCAGCAGCGCCGACAGCGCCGGCGTAAGCGTCACGGCATTGAATACCGAGAGCGCGACAGCAAAGGCGATGGTCAAGGAGAACTGCTGGTAGAGGCGGCCCGTCGTGCCTGGGAAGAACGCCACTGGCACGAACACAGCGATGAGCACCAGGCCGGTGGCGATGACGGCGCCAAGCACCTCGCGCATCGCCTCGGACGCCGCCTGCCGGGCCGTGCGCCCGTACTCCTGGATGTGCCGCTGGATGTTCTCGATCACCACAATCGCATCGTCGACGACGATGCCCGTCGCCAGCACGATGCCGAACAGCGTGAGCGTGTTGATCGAAAAGCCGAGCAGCTTGATGAACGCGAAGGTGCCGACCAGCGACACGGGAATCGTGATCGTCGGGATGATCGTGCTGCGCCAGTCCTGCAGGAACAGGAACATCACCAGCACGACCAGGCCAATGGCCTCGAGCAGCGTGATGACGACCTCGCGGATCGAGTCCTGGACCACGGTCGCGGTGTCGAACGACACCTGGTATTTCATGCCGGGGGGGAAGTTCTTCTCGAGCCGTGCCATTTCGGCGAGCACCTGCTCGTACACGTCGAGGGCGTTGGCCGTGGGCAACTGCGTGACGGCAAATCCCACGGCCTCGACGCCGTTGAATCGGAGGTCGCTGCTGTACGCTTCCGCGCCGATCTCGGCGCGGCCCACATCGCCCAGCCGGATCAACGTGCCGTCGCTGCCAACTTTGACGATGATGTTCTCGAACTCCACCGGCTCGGTGAGCCGTCCGGCGGCGCGCACGCTGATCTGGTAGAGCTGTCCAGAGGCAACGGGGGGCTGGCCCACCGCACCGGCGGCGACCTGCACGTTCTGCTCGCGCAACGCGGCGGTGACGTCGCTGGCTGTGATGCCGCGAGCGGCCAGGCGTGTCGGGTCCAGCCACAGGCGCATGGCGTACTTGCGCTCGCCGAAGATGAGGACGTCGGCGACGCCGGGGATGCGCTTGAGGGCGTCGCGCACGAAGACGTCGAGGTAGTTGCTGAGGAACAGTGGGTTGTACTGGCCGTTTTCCGCATAGACGCCAGCCGCCATGATGAACCCTGTGTTGCCCTTGGTCACCGTGACGCCGATGTTCTTCACCTCGTTGGGCAGGCGGCCCAGCGCGGTGGAGACGCGGTTCTGCACGTCCACCGCGGCCAGATCCTGGTCGCGCGACAGGTCGAAGGTGACCGTCACCTGGCTGACGCCGCTGCTGGTGCTGCTCGACGTCATGTAGAGCAGCCCTTCGACGCCGTTGATGGCCTGTTCGAGCGGGATGGTGACGGCGCTCTCGACCGTCTGCGCGCTGGCGCCGGTGTAGAAGCTGCTGACCGTGACCTGCGGCGGCGCCAGCTCCGGATACTGCGCGATGGGAAGCGTCGGGATGGCGATCACGCCGGCCAGGATGATGACCAGCGCCAGGACCGATGAGAGGATCGGCCTTCGGATGAAGACGTCGACGAACATCGCGCGCCCCTACCCCTGCGGCGCGACGGGCGCGCCGTCGCCGACTTTCTGCACGCCGGATACGATGAGCCGGTCGCCTGCCTTGAGCCCCTCGAGAAGCACGTACTCGTTGCCTCGCAACTCGCCGACCTTCACGGCGTGCTGCCGTGCGACGAAACCCTGCTTGTCCGGTTCAGCGACAAACGCGAAGAACTGCCCGTTGATGCGGGTGACGGCGGTGGTTGGCACTGTCAGGCCCGGCTCGCTGCGCCAGACGACCAGCGCCCGCACGAACTGCTCGGTGCGAAAGCCCTGGTTGGCCGCCACCGGGGCCTTCACCAGCACCGACTGCGTGCGGTCGTCCACCTGCGGCGAGACAAAGTCGATGGCTGTCTCGGCGATCACCGCGTTGCGCGAATCCATGAGGCGCACGGGCAAGCCGACCCGGACCTCTGGCGCGCGCTCGATCGGAATCTGCACGTAGGCCTCGAGGCCTGCCTGCTGATCCACGGTCGTGAGCACGGTCGAGGTCGTCACGCGGTCGCCCACGCGCACGGGGATGTCGCCGACCACGCCGCCGGTGGGCGAGGTCACGCGGAAGTACTGCAGCTGCACGCCGGCCTCCCGTTCGCGCGCCTTGAGCGCTTCGAGGGCGGCCTTGGCGGTGTTGAGGTTGGTCTCGGCCTCCTCGAACTCCTGCTGGCTCGTCGCGCCGGCGTCGACCAGCTGCTTCGCGCGTTCGTACTGCTGCTGCGCGAAGCGCACGGCCGCCTCCTGCGCGACCCGGCTGGCCTGGTTGCTCTCGAGCGCGGCCTGCTCGCGTCTGGGGTCGATCTGCAGCAGCGCCCGGCCGGGAGCGACGCGGTCGCCCGACTTCACGAAAATCTGCGTGATGATCCCTTCCACTTGCGGGCGAACCTCGGAGGAACGGCGGGACCTGAGGACGCCGACGTACTCCGAGGTGATCGTCACCGGCTGTGGCGCAAGGACCAGAACGCCGACCGGCGTCGGTCCGCGCGCTGGAGCAGCCGCTGGACCCCCGCCACAACCGGCGACGACCTGGGCCATCGCAGCAAACACGGCCAAGCCGGAAATGCGCGTCACACGATTGCGGAGAGCAGGCAAAGAAGGCATAGGGACGTGCGGACGATGACTCAGCCTCCGGGTTAGATGCCGTCAGGGGCGAAAGCCGATCATAACGCAGGCTTCAGGGTTTGGCCTGGGGGTAGCCCTGCAGGGCTACGTGGGGGAGAGAATTGACGATTGCAGATTACGCTGTGCCTGGAGTGAGCCGGTCGGGTCAGCCGCGCCCGACGCCGAGCGCGTCGGCCACCCGGTTGACGTAGTTGAACCACGCGCCTATGAGCGTCATCTGCAGGATGGCGGTGTCGTCAAAACCCACCTCCCGCAGGCGGGCGATGTCCTCGCGGCCGAGTTGGACCGCATCGCGCGTCATCTGGTCGATGTAGTCCAGCATCACGTGCTCGGCCGCCGACACGGGGGCGGTGCGATGGTCCTGCTTGAGGGCCTGGACCAGGCTGTCGTCGAGCGTGACCCTACGCAGAAACTCTGCGTGCGACTCCACTCAAAAAAAACACCGGTTGACGGCCGACACCACCGTCGCGATCATCTCGTGGTGCCGCCGTTCGAGCGGCAAGCCCGGCTGCATCAGCACGGCCAGCAGCGCAAACGCGTGGTGCATCGCCTGCGGGATCAATGTGTGCGACACGACGATGCTCTCGCCCTGGGCGATGCTCGTCACCGGCACCTCGTACTCGGGCGGGTACATCGCGCGCGTCTTGCGCAGCAGCTCGAGCAGCGAAGGATCCGCGTCCTCCGGGCGAATGGTCTTGATCCAGGTCATGCAAGGCTCCGTGACGCGGCCGATCGGCCGCGGCGTGTGATCACAGCGTAGACCGGCAGGCCCAGCAGCACAATCGCCGTGCCCGCCAGCGCCTGTACCGGCCGGCTGATGACGAGCATCAACAACAGCATCGCGACCAGGCCGAGGAATACCAACGCGGTCACGGGAAACCCTGGGGTGAGGTAGGCCGGTGGCGGCGCGGAACCTGACCCAACCTGACCTAACCTGGCCGCACCTGGCCAACGTCTCAACCTGAACACCCCCACGACCGTCAGCCCGATGAACGCCACGGTCACGAAGATGAAGTACGCGACGATCGCGTCAAACGACCCCATCGCGACCAGCACCGACGCCAGCACGGCCTGCAGCGCAATCGCGCGCACCGGCGTCCCGCGCGTGGGATGCAGTTGCCCCAGGCTTGCCGGAAACAGGCCGTCACGGCTCATCGCGTAGTACAGCCTCGGCAGCATCATCTGAATCGCCACCAGGCTGCCGGCCACCGACACCAGCACGATCGAGGCCAGCACGACGCCGCCAGCGCGGCCAAACAGCACTTCGCCGGCCTGCGCGGCAAACGCCTCGTCGCTGGTCACGGCCTCGAGCGGCACCAGATACAGGAACGCGGCTGAGGTGAGCATGTAGGCCACGGTGATGATGGCCACTCCGGCAGTCAACGCGCGTGGCATCGTGCGGCCCGGGTCGCGCACCTCGCCTGCCAGCTTGGCGGCTTCCCACCATCCGCCAAACGCGAAGAACGCCGACACAAACGCGCCGGCCAGTGCGCCGCCCAGCGGCGCGGCGCCTGCGTGCTGCGCGATAAACGGCACGAAGTGCCCCCAGTCGCCGCGTCCGAGGCCGAAGCCGGCCACCACGATGGTGGCAAGCGCGCCAATCTTGAGCACGGCCAGCGTGGAGATGACCCCGGCGCCAAGCCGCGCGCCGGCGATATTTACGCCCGCCCCGATCGCGATCGCCGTGATGCCCGCGACCTTCAGTCCCGAGGGAGACAGCGGCACGAGATACCCGAGATACGACGCCAGCCCCGTTGCAAGCGCCGCCGTGATGCCCGGGTCCATGACAAGGCAGCACTTCCAGCCGTAGAGAAACGCGACGCGCGGGCCCCACGCCTCGCGCAGGTACACGTAGCCGCCGCCGGCCTCGGGGTACCGCGCGGCGAGCTCGCCGTAGACGAGCGTGCCGCAGAGTGCCATCGCCCCGGCGACCAGCCAGACCACCAGCAGCCAGAACGGCGAGCCCAGCAGGCGCGCCATCGCGGCCGGCGTCAGGAAGATGCCGACCGCGATGACCTGGCCGACAACCAGCGTGGTGGCGCCGGCCAGGCCCAGATGCCGATCCATCTAGAACAACACGCGCACGGCCAGCTGCGCCGCTCGCGGACCGCCGCTGCCGAACACTCCGCCGGCGGTGGACACGGGCCGGCCAAACGCCGATGAGGTCAGGAATCCCGGGCTGGACGGGTCGTCGCTGTCGCGGACCAGCGCGTTGGTGTAGCCCGAGTAGTTGACATTGGAGACGCCCAGGATATTGGTGACGTTGCACACGTTGAAGATCTCGAGCATCGGCTCGATCTTCACCCCGCCCCGCAGTGCGAAGGGCCGCGTGATGCGAAGGTCGAGGCTGTCGAACCGGTCGTTGAAGCGCGCGTCGTTGCTCACCAGCGGCATCGGCACGCCGTCGACGCCCCCGCGGGCATTCAGATCGCGCAGATAGGCGTTCAGATCACCAGCCGAGGTGAAACGACGCCCGCCGGCGTTGCGTTGCAGTTCCGGAATCCGCGATGCAGCCGAGGGCACCAGGATATCCATGGGGACGCCGGACGCCAACGTCCAGATCGTCGAGAGGTGGAAACCGGCTGGCGCGTCCCACGACGCCGCCAGCGTGAAGCGGTGACGCTGGTCGTTTGGCGTGGGACCGTACTCCGCGCGCAGGTTGCCCGGATCCACCGGGCCGTTGCTGAACGGGATCTGGTCGTCGTTGGCGTAGTTGAACGCCTTGGCCAGCGTGTACGACGCGCGGACGCCCAATCCGTCGGACAACCGCCGCTCGAGGCCGACCAGCAGGGCGTCGTAGTGCGTGCGGGCGCTCGACTCGAGGTTCACGACTCTGTCGGGACCGCCGACGACCGGGTTGAACACAACGCCGGCGTCGCGGCCGATGATGAAGTGGGTGCCAAGGGCGTGGATGCCGTCCACGCGCAGGCGCCATCGATCACCCAGCTGGTGTTCGATGCCCAGGTTGAACTGCTGCGTCTGCGGGTTCTGCATCGTGTTGTCGATGATGTTGATGCCCGAGGCGCCTTCGCCCGGCAGGATGAAGCCGGTGAACGGGTTCGACAGGTTCGGCGCAAACGGCGGGAACTGCCCGTTGTTCCCGAGGAAGAACACGTTGCCGGCGCGCACTTCGATGGGCAGCGCGCGGCCGTCGAGCCCGCGCTCGAGCGACTGGATCTGCAGCGTGATGCGGTCGAAGTAG
The DNA here is from genome assembly GCA_963806705.1 of Vicinamibacteria bacterium. Lineage (GTDB taxonomy): Bacteria > Acidobacteriota > Vicinamibacteria > Vicinamibacterales > JAENWD01 > JAENWD01. The sequence continues at coordinate 151,603 of CAWDZE010000004.1, read as the reverse complement.
ATGCCGTACCCGCCGTGAACGCTGCTCTTCCCTTTGGCCGTGGACCAGTTGAACCCGATGCGCGGACCGAAGTTGTTCAGGTCCCGCCCGCGGTCGCCGACCAGGAACGGCTGCACGATTGGATTGATCTCGTCATAGCGGTTGACGTTCTTGACGTCGGTGTCCAGCTCGTAGCGCAGCCCGAAGTTGATCGTGAAGTTCGACCGAACGCGCCAGTCATCCTGGATGAAGAACGCCGCGTGCGTGTTGTCGGCATCCGGGATGTTCAGGTCCTGGTCGGGTTTGCCGCTGCGCAGCGTCACGGCAAACAACAGGTCGTTGTCGTTGACCTGCCCGTCGCCGTTGTGGTCGAACTCCGCGAAGTCCTGTATGAGCTCGACCCGCCCCTCGCGGAACACGCCGAGGCCGAAACCGGCATCCACGAGCTGCAGCTCGCCGCCGGCGCGAATCGCGTGCGAGCCCAGCTGGTGGCTGAACGTGTTGGACAGCTGCACGCGCTGCTGCACGGTGGACTGCGGCACGCGGAATGACGTGCCGTCCTCGATGCTGGGGAACGTGTACTGGGGACCCGACTCCACCGGCACGATCTTGTTGTCGAAGTCGCTGTAGCTCAGGCTGAAGCTGTTGATGCTGCGCGACGACAGCACCCTGGTCCAGGTGCCCAGCACCGAGTGGTACTTGTTGCGTGCGTCCTGGCGCTGGCTGGCCGAGGCGATAGGACGGTCGCCGCCGGTGCTGGCCACGTCTTCCGCGTCTTCGGCCGAATAGCGCAGCAACACCTGGTCGTTCTGGCTGACCCGCCAGTCGACGCGCGCCAGACCCAGCAGATCGTCGAGCGGCGCCGGGGCAAAGGATCGTCGAATCACGCGCGCGGTCGTGTCGCGAGTTCCAACCTGCAGCGCGCCGTCCTGGTTGCGGTACTCGAAGGCGCCAAACGCGAACACGTTGCCCTTCCGCAGCGGACCGCCAACCGAGGCCGCATACTGCTGACGGTCAAACGGCGCGTCGGCGCTGCGATCAGCCGTTGCCGGCAGCGCCTGCAGCGAATCGTCGCGAAGGAAGATCGACCCGGACCCGTGAAGCGAGTCCCCGCCCGATCGCGTGATGACGTTGATCACCGAGCCGGCGGAGCGGCCCAGATCGGCGGCGAAACGACTGGTCGCTATCTGAAATTCCTGCACCCCTTCCTGCACGATGTTCAGCAGCGGCCCACCCACCACGTCGTCGTTGTTGTCCATGCCGTCGATCGAGATGTTGCCGCCTCGGCCGAGCTGGCCGGCCGAGGAGATGACGACGGAGTTGGTCTTGGTGGGATCGAAGTTCGGCGCCGGCGCATTTCCGGGGACCAGCAGCGCCAGTTCCATGAAGTTGCGGCCGTTGAGCGGCAGCCGGTCGATGGAAGGTGCGGTGATCACCGCGTCGACCACGGACCGCGCGGTGTCGACCAGCCCGGCCGAGACGGCGTCGATCACGACGTCTTCGCGCACGCCGGCCACGGTGAGCGTCGCGTCGAGGTCCACGACCTGCCCGACGCGAAGCGTCACCGCTTCGAATCGCTGCGGCGCGAAGCCGCTGACCGTGACCAGGACGACAAAGCCGCCGGGCGGAAGGTCGGGCAGCAGGTATTGCCCGCCGGCATCAGTGGCCGCTTCGCGTGACCAGCCGGTCGCCGTGGCTGTCGCGGTGACCTTTGCGCCAGGGACGGGCCGTGACTGGGGGTCGAGCACCCGGCCGCGAAGCGTCGCCGTGGCCGCGGTCTGGGCCGAAGGCGCCGCCGTCACCGGCACACGCCACTAACAGCGCCGCCACCATCCATCGCACTGTCCTGCCACTGACGAGTTGCACGCGGCCTCCTCGAGATACAGATCGGAGGAGTCTGCGGGATCCGGGCGGCCGGCGGTAGGTACACGTTTCAGTTAGATTGCACTCAATCCTTGGGCTAGAGGACGAAAGCGTCGATACCCCGTCGCGTTGTCTGTAACATCAACGGGGTGCAGGGTCTGATCAGGCACTCACCCGCGGCGCTGTTGTTTGCGGCGCTCGCCATCTGGCTCACTTTCCCGCTGGTCCTGTCGCTGGGAACGCATGTCACGGGCGAAGGGCCAGGCGACAACCTGTGCTTCCTGTGGAACACGTGGTGGTTCCGGCGCGCGTTGCTGCACCAGGCATCGCTAGGTTTCTGGTCGGACGCCATCTTTGCGCCCATCGGCACCTCTCTCGTGCTCCACACGCACACGTTTCTCCAGGCCGCGGTCGGCGCGGCGATGCTGCCCACCGCTGGCGTGACGTTTGCTCACAACGTGGTGTTGCTGATCGGCCTTGCCGCCAATGGGTGGGCGGCCTACGCCATTTGTTTCCACTATTCACGACAAATTCTACCAAGCGTCGCCGGCGGCGTGGCATTCGCATCCGGCACGTACGTGCTGGTCCACGTGCTTGGACACGTCAACCTCGTCCACGCCTGGGTTATTCCCCTGTTTGCGCTCGTGCTGGCACGATTCATGGAGAGACCCTCGGCACTGCGGGCGTGCCTGGTGGGTGGCGCGTTGGCCGCCGTGACGTACTCCGACTACTACCACGCGCTGTTCAGCGTGGCTTTCGTTGGCCTCACGTTCCTGTCGACCTCGCTGGGTGTGACCGTCACCACGCGGAGCGGCCGCTGGCGCCGTGCCATCCAGACCTCGCTCGCCCTGGCTGCCGTCCTGGCAGCATGCGGCGTCATCGTGGCGGCGACGGGCGGCACTGTCGTCACGTTGGGCTCGACTCGCATCTCGATTCGAAGCACACGGAACATCGTCGCAGGTGTCGGGATACTGCTGCTCGTCGCGGCCGTGTTGCGCCATGCGGTGCGGCTTTCGTTGGTCGGCCCCACTGAGGGACAGCGACCTGCGTGGAGGCTCTGGCTCGTCGCCGCGGGGAGCGCGGGCGTCCTGGTGGCTCCGCTGGCGTACTCCGGCCTTGCGCTGATTGGGAAAGGCGACTACGTATCGCCGGCCGTGCTGTGGCGAAGCTCGCCCGCCGGCATCGACGTGGCAACGCTGGTGCTTGGCCCGCCGCGCCACCTGGTGACCGGCCTGTGGACACAGCAGATGTACGGACGATTCCACATCGACCTGATCGAACAAAGCGGATGGATCGGAATCGTGCCTGCGCTTGCGGTCGTCATGGCGATTCAACACGCGCGAGTTCAGAGGGATCTGCGTCTCTGGTTGCTCACGGCCGCGACGTTCCTGGCACTTTCCCTTGGGCCCTTTCTGCGGGTCTTCGGCGCCGACACGGGGCTTCCGCTTCCGTTCGCGGTGGTGCGCCACCTGCCCATCGTCTCGAACGCGAGGATGCCTGGCCGCGCGATCGTGATGGTGCAGTTGGCCTCCGCCGTCTTGACCGCGCTCGCGCTCGCCCGCCTCAGCCGCCGGAGCGTGGTGACCGGCGTCTGGACCGTCGCGCTGCTGGCGGAGACGCTTCCGATGCCGACGCCGCTCTATCGCGTGCCTGCGGCCGACGCCGTGGACCTCGCGCTTCGACGGGCACCGACACGCGGGGCCGTCCTAGAACTGCCCACGGGCCTGCGAGACGGCTTTGGCGACCGCGGGCACCTGGACCACCGGCTGCTTGCCCACCAGCTCGTTCACGAATGGCCGGTCGCCGGAGGGTTCGTCGCCCGGTTGTCGCCGGGCGTGATGAAGCGCTATTCGAAGTCGAGCGTGCTGGCCGCGGCACTGGCGACTTCGGCCGGCGAGGTCGCCAAGAGAGGAGACCTCTTCACGGCGGGCGAGTTGAGAGCCGAAGGGTTCTCGTACCTGGTCATCAACCGCGACCGCGTCGCCGACATCCCCGCTCTTTCACGAGGCACGTTGGAGTCCTCCGGCTTTCGGTATGTCACCGCCGCCGGGAGCCGCGAACTCTACAGCGCTATCGCCCCGTGACGACATGCACCGCGCGCGCCCAGGGTGCATCAAGGCAGAGTAAGATGCCAGTCCGGCGTCTGGCACGCCGCCTTGGAGGAGACTTCGATGAAACTGGCAGCCCTGCTCTGTATCACCGTCCTGGCAAGTGCGTCGACCGCGCTGGCGCAGGACCCGATGACGACCGCGGCCAAGAGCACGCTCGGCTTGATCAAAGGCAACATCGTGAAAGCTGCCGAGCAGATGTCCGAGGAGAACTACGCGTTCAAGCCCACGCCCGACGTGCGCAGCTTTGGCCAGCTGGTCGGCCACATCACCGACGCAAACTACATGATCTGCTCGACGGCCACCGGCGCGGCCAACCCGAACAGCGGCAGCGTCGAGAAGACCAAGACGTCCAAGGCGGACCTTTCCAAGGCAGTCGCCGAGTCCTTCGCGTTCTGCGAAGCCCAGTTCGACGGGCTGCCGGCCGCGAAAGCCGGCGAGGTGGTCGACCTGTTCGGCATGAAGATGCCGCGGCTCAACGTGCTGCACTTCAACACTGCACACGACTTCGAGCACTACGGCAACATCGTCACCTACATGCGACTGAAGGGCATGGTGCCGCCCAGCAGCCAGCGGGGCGGTATGTAAGGCCGCAGGGGCGCGCTTGCGCGCCCCTGCGTTTGGTGGCCATGACTGATCTGACCATCCAGTTCCTTCCCCTCTCCCATGGCGCGGACATCCCGTTGCCCGCCTATCAAACAGCGCACGCAGCGGCGATGGACCTTCACGCCGCGGTGGGCACAGCGGTGGTGATTGAGCCTGGAGCGATTGCGCTGGTGGGGTGCGGTTTTGCGATGGCAATACCCGCGGGCTACGAGGCGCAGGTGCGGCCGCGGTCGGGACTGGCCTCCAAACATGGCCTGACCGTCGTGAACACGCCCGGCACGATCGACGCCGACTACCGCGGCGAGGTGAAGGTCGCGCTCGTCAACCTCGGACGAGCGGCAGTCACCGTCGATCGCGGAATGCGGATCGCCCAAATGGTGGTCGCGCCGGTGACGCACGTGGTCTGGGAGACGGTGACCGAGCTGCCCGCGAGCGACCGGGGCGACGGGGGTTTTGGTTCGACCGGTTGATCCGGTTCGGTCGGGCTTGGTCGGGGTTGGTTCTTTGTGCCTTCGCGCCTTCGTGCCATCGTGATTGTGGCCGCCGCCGCCTGGCTGGTTTCGACCGCCCGGCCTCTGGCGGCCCAACAGCAACAGCCGCAGACGCGGCCGGGCTGGCCGTGTGTCGGCCGGCCAGACGCGTCGATGGTGAAGGTGTCGGAGGGCAGCGGCGGGCAGGTGTTCCTGCTCGAGCCTTCCGAAGTCGCTTCGTCAGCCACGCTGTTGATCGCGCGCGCCGGTCACGACGAAACGCTCCGCCGCCTCGTCGGCGAGCTGGAGCCCGGGACGCGGACCATCGATGTCAACGTCGATGCCAGCGTCGAGCGCGTGCTCTTTTCGGTGTCGCTGCAGTGCCTGCAGGAGGTCGAGATCGTGCGGCCGTCTGGAGTGCCTGTGGCCGCCTCAGACTCCGGCGTCACGTGGACGCGCATTCCAGGCGGGCAGGCAAGTCGGCGTCACCGGGCCCGAGGCAGGACTCTGGAAAGTGCGCTTGGCCGGCCAGGGACTGGTCTTCATGGTCGTTCACGCGCGGGCGTCTCTGTCGCTCGACAACGTTCGGCTCGTACGCCCCGGCGGCCGCCCAGGACACGAAGGCCTCTTTCGAGATGACGCGCCGCTGGTGCCTGGCACCACCCGGCTGATGGAGATCACGGTTTCACGAGGCATCCTGGGACCGACCTTCGAGATGCGCGGTTCCACCGATGAACGCCTCGGGCAGTTGCCGCCCATGAGGCAACCGGGCGGAGACGACGAGCAGACTTACCTCTCCGAGTTCCAGGTGCCCGGCGTCCCCTTCCGCGTGGTGGTGACCGGACGCGACGCGGCGGGCAGGATCGTGCAACGCGTACAAGGCGCTCTCTTCCAGCTCAGCCAAACGCGCTAAAATCGCAGCGCGTGCCGTATCGCCTCGAAACACGACTGTTCGTGCCGGCCCCCTTGCCGGATGTCTTCAGGTTCTTCACCGACACACAGAACCTGGAGACCCTCACGCCGCCGTTCCTGCGTTTCAAGGTGCTGACGCCCGACATCGTGATGCGCCAGGGCGCGCGCATCGACTGTCGATTGCGGCTGCGGGGGGTTCCGTTTCGCTGGCAGAGCGAGATCACGGCGTGGGAACCCAACGTGCGCTTCAAGGACGAGCAGCGTCGCGGGCCCTACACGTATTGGCGGCACGTGCACCTGTTCCGCGAGACCGCGGGCGGGACTCTGGTCGAAGACGGCGTGGAGTACGACGTGCCGTACGCGATGCTGCTGCACCAGTGGCTCATCGCGCCCGAACTGATGCGGATTTTCCGCTATCGGCAGAACGCGCTGGCGCGAGTCTTTGGAGAAGACCCGCGCCAGCCTTCGAAAGTCGCGATCGTGAAGCTGGTTATGAATGGGTCGGCACGCCTACGGGCGTGACCGCGGCCTCATCCTCTTCACCCGTGCGGATGCGGAAGATCTTCTCCACCGGCAGGACGAAGATCTTGCCGTCGCCGACCGCGCCCGTGCGCGCCGCCTTCAGAATCGCCTTCACCGTCGGATCGACGAAGTGATTGGATACCGCGATCTCGACCCGCGACTTCTCCGACAGCTCCATTTTGACCGTCGTCCCGCGATAGGTTTCCACCTGCTCGCGCTCGCCGCCGTGCCCCTGGACGCGGCTGATGGACAAGCCCTGCACGTCGGCCTTGTAGAGCTCTTCTAGGACGGCGCTCAGCCGCTCGGAACGAACGATTGCCACGACCAGCTTCATGACCGACCTCCAGCCGCCGCCGACGCCAGCGCCGGCGACACGCCGGACTCGCGCTCGGGCAGCACCAGGATAGCGCCTTCGCCCTCGATGTAGGCTTCCTCGCCGTGCTGGGTGACATCCAGGCCCAGCCCTTCGTCGTGCGCCTCGGCCCTCAGCGGCACCACGACGCTGACGAGCTTCAACAGCCCGAACGTCATTAGCCCGCTATAGAGAATCGTCGCGCCAACGGCCACTGCCTGAATCCCCAGCTGCGCCGGGTTGCCGAACAGGACGCCGTCAGCGACACCGCTCCACGCCTTCTCGGAGAAGACGCCCGTCAGCAACGCGCCGACCGTGCCGCCCACGCCGTGTGCCGCCACGACGTCGAGGCTGTCGTCGAGCCGCGTGCGCGCGCGAAACACCAGGCCGTAGTAGCTCGGAATCGCCGCGATGCCGCCCAGCAGGATGGCGCTGATCGGGCTGATGTGGCCGGCGGCTGGCGTGACGGCGACAAGGCCGACGACGATGCCCGTCGCGGCGCCCACGGCCGTGACCTTGCCGTTGCGCATCAGATCCAGCAGCGTCCACACAACCAACGCCGCCGCGGGCGCCAGCATGGTCGTCGCAAACGCGAGCGCCGCGACGGGTGTGGCGCCAAGCGCCGAACCGGCGTTGAAGCCAAACCATCCGAACCAGAGCACCCCGGCGCCGAGGAGCGCAAATGGCACGTTGTGCGGCAGAAACGCCTGGCGTGCGTAGTCTTTGCGCGGGCCGAGCACGATGGCCGCCACGAAGGCCGCGATGCCCGCGTTCACGTGCACGACGGTGCCGCCGGCGAAGTCGAGCGCGCCCCACGTGAAGAGCCAGCCGTCAGGAGCCCAGACCCAGTGACAGATCGGGCTGTAGACGACCAGCGTCCACAACGAGATGAACAGCAGGTAGGCGCTGAAGCGCATGCGCTCGACGATGGCGCCGGAGATCAACGCGGCAGTGATGATCGCGAAGGTCCCCTGGAAGCACATGAACAAGACGTGCGGGATCGTGCCCTTGGCCTCGAGGTTCACGCCACGAAGAAGCGCATGGTCCAGCCCGCCGAGGAGCGGGCCGCCCGGCGCAAACGCGAGTGAGTAGCCCAGCAGCGCCCAGAGCACGCCGACGGCGCCCAGGGAGACAAAGCTCATCATCATCGTGTTGAGCGAGTTCTTCGAGCGGACCAGCCCGCCATAGAAAAACGCCAGGGCCGGCGTCATCAGCAGGACCAGCGCGGTCGATACCAGCATCCACGCGATATCGGCCTGATTCATGGTGTGCACCTCGTAGGAAGGAGATTCGTGCCTCGCCGGCTCATCCGGCGGCCCGTTATCTGCAGAGTGTAGACCAAGAAATGCAGAATGAGCATCATCAAAGTTACACTTTGTAAAAAGAAGTGCATTACTGGCAGACACGTCATTCTGACGATGCTGAAACGTCATGAAACAGGGCACAGCGCCGAGAGATTTTTCGCGACCGTGGGTTGTCGAAGGGACGCCTACTCGGCGCGAAGGGCGGTCACCGGGTTGCCGTGCGGCGCGAAGCGCCGGCACGAGCGCCGCTATGACGGAGACAAGGAGCAGCGAAACGGGAGCGGCGGCGGCAAACGCGATCGGATCCACCGAGGACACGCCGATGGCGACAGTGACGCGACAATGACGCGGTAGACGCCGAGCGCTGTCACGCCTCCTGTGGCATGTCAACGGGAGGCGCAGGTTAAGATCCGCCGCGTGCTGCCGATCTACCTTGCCATCGTGTTTGCCGCCGGGGCGCTCATCGCTACGCAGGCGGGCGTGAACTCGCAACTGACGCGCGCCGTGGGCCATCCGGTTCTTGCTGCCGCGATCTCGTTCGTGGTGGGCGCGGCGGTGCTGCTGGCGGGCTCACTGGTGGTGATGGGCTCGTGGACCGGCGTCGCGACGGCGGCAAGCGCGCCGTGGTGGGCGTGGACGGGCGGGCTCCTGGGCGCCGTGTTCGTCGTCACCATGGCGTGGCTTGCGCCCATACTGGGCGCGGCAACGCTGCTCAGCGTGGCGATTGCCGGTCAGATGTCGTTCGCGCTGGTGCTCGATCACTACGGGCTCGTGGGCTTCCCGCAGCGCTCGATGAGTCCAGGCCGGGCCCTGGGCGCGGTGCTGCTGGTCGCTGGGGTTGTGATGATCAGGAAGTGCTGAGTTGAATGACCCGTTGCCCTTGGTGCGGTTCGGATCCGTTGTACGTGTGGCGTACCACGATGACGAGTGGGGTGCGCCGTCGCACGACGACCGGCATCTGTTCGAGATGCTGGTCCTCGAGGGCGCACAGGCGGGCTTGAGCTGGATAACGATCCTGCGCAAGCGCGAGGCGTATCGTGCGGCACTTGCCGGGTTCGACCCGACCAAAGTCGCTCGCTTCACCCCGGCACGCGTCGAGCGGCTTCTGGCGAATCCCGGTATCGTCCGCAACCGGTTGAAAGTCGCAGGGACCGTGCGCAATGCCCGTGCGTTCCTCGAAACGGCGAAGGAATTCGGGACCTTCGACCGCTACATCTGGCAGTTCGTCGGCGGAGCGCCGATCGTGAACAGGCCCCGCACGCTGAAGGACATCCCGCCCACGACCCCCGCGTCGGACGCAATGAGCCGCGACCTCAGGAAGCGCGGGTTCACGTTTGTCGGGTCCACGATCTGTTACGCGTTCATGCAGGCGACGGGGATGGTCAACGACCATCTGGTGGGATGTTTCCGCTATAAAGAGATCACAACCACGAAGGCCACGAAGAGAAACATGAAGACCACGACATAAACATCTTCGTGACCTTTGTGACCTTCGTGATTGCGGGAGACCGCGACGACTACAGCTTTCTCAACCACACACTCGAGATCTCGTGCTTGTCGTCCTTGCGCAGGATGAGGTGCGCGCGTTCGCGCGTGGGCTCGATGTTCTCCTTCAGGTTGACGTAGTTGACCTCGCGCCAGATGCGGCGGGCCGTCGAGAGCGCCTCGGCATCGGTGAGCGCGGAGTACTTGTGGAAGTACGAGCGCAGGTCGGTGAACACCGTCTCGCGAAGTGTCATGAAGCGGTCGATGTACCACCGCTCGATGTCGGCGGCGCCGGCGTCGATGTAGATCGAGAAATCGAAGAAGTCGGAGACCGCCAGCGAACGCCCCTGCTGGCGCTGCGGCCCCTGCAGGACGTTGAGCCCCTCGAAGATCATGATGTCGGGGCGGTTCACCTCCTGGACGCTGTCCGGGACGCGGTCGTAGGTGAGATGGGAGTAGACCGGCGCGGTGACGGGCGACTTGCCTGACTTCACGTCGATGAGGAACTCCAGCGCCCGCCGCACGTCGTAGCTTTCCGGAAAGCCCTTCCGGTGCATGATCCCGCGTTCCTCGAGCACGGCGTTCGGGTACAGGAACCCGTCGGTGGTGACCAGGTCCACGCGCGGGTGGTCGGTCAACTGCGACAGCAGCGTCTGCAGCACGCGCGAGACGGTGCTCTTGCCGACGGCGACGCTGCCGCCGATGCCCAGCACGAAAGGCAGCTTGGCTTCCGGGTTGCCGAGGAAGGCGTGCGTGGCCGTGCGCAGCACCTGCGTGGCCGCGAAATACATGCTCAACAGACGCGTGAGCGGCAGGTAGATCTGCTCGACTTCCGCGAGCGTCACCTGCTCGTTGATGCCCCTCATCGCGAACAGGTCCGCCTCGGTGAGCGTCATCGACCGCTCGTCGCGCAGCTGCGACCACTCGTCGCGCGTAAAGGCGACGAAGCGCGACGCGCCGAGGCCGTCGATGGGAGTGTGCACTTAACGGGTGGGCCGCCGAAGCGCCACGGTCAAGACGAGCTGTTGGTCGCCCCGGGTGATCGTCACGCGCGGCGCGTCGCCCCAGTTGTAGGACGCCATCTGGCGGCTCATCGCTTCGCGAGAGTCGATGGCGACGTCGTCGATTTTCACGAGGACGTCGCCGACCTGGAGGCCGGCGTGCGCCGCGGGGCTGTCTTTTTCGACGTCGATGATAGGCCGGCGTCCACCTTCGGCAGTTCGGGTGGACACGCCAAGCGAGGGCCAGGCGCTCTCGGGTTCGCGCGGCACGCCCCACACGAAGTTGGCGTACGACGCGCGGACGGCGCCGGTGGGTCCCTCGTCATCGGCCAGTGGTATGGCAATCACGCTGGCGACGGGACCGTCGAACCAGGCTCTCGCCTGGCGCTCGATGCCCAGGCCGTAGGCGACGTGCCCCGTCCCGACGAGCACGACCATGATGGCGTTGGGGTCGCTCGCCGCTTTCAGTGCCTGCACGGCGTTCCATGCCATGGCGGCGTCCCATGTGGCCTGCGCGGCCTGCATGCCCTTCCACGCCTCGTCGGTCATGCCGTCGTGGAGTCGATCGCCGCCGCCAACCTGCGCTTTGAAAAGCGCGAGGTGGTCGGCGCTGTCAGTGTCGACCTTCGGGGGCATGCGCGCGGCCTGCTCGGCAGACAGGCTTGCGATGCCGGTCTTGCGAACGGCGGCGACCAGGTCGCGCGGCGCGTTCACCGCAAAAATGGGAATGTTCTGCGCGCGCGCGAAAAGCAGGACATCTCGGTAATAGCCCCAGTGATAGCCCCAGTGCTCGTACCAGCGCGCCTTGTCGACGAACTCGGCCTCGGACCAGCGGCCGGCGTTCCAGGAATCGAGCGAGGTCTGCTCGGTGTAGGGGAACATCTCGAGACCGACCCGTATCGCGCGGCCGCGTCGTGCCAGGGCCCGCAGCACGTGTAACTGGACGCGATGCGATTCGACGCTGGTGTGCGATTCACCCAGCAGGAGGAGCCGCGTCTTGTCCAGCCGCGCGGCCAGTTCGTCGGGGCCGAGCGCCTGGCCGGTGGCGGTGTCGACGGCCGCGTCGAGCACCAGGATCACGTCCTTGTCGCGGCGCGCCGAATCGCCCAATGACAGCCGATGCACCGGATCGGAAGCCCGCGCCTGGACCGGCGCCAGCACCAGCAACGAACGACAAGCGCTCGCATCAAGAGCCGATCCTAACAGGTCGTGGCGCATGAACTTTTTTTTTTTTTTTTTTTTTTTTTTTTTTTTTTTTTTTTTTTTTTTTTTTTTTTTTTTTTTTTTTTTTTTTTTTTTTTTTTTTTTTTTTTTTTTTTTTTTTTTATGAATGGGGTCAGACCCCCGGTGTGCTGGAGCTGTCGGGTCGAGACCCCCGGTGTGCTGGAGCTGGGGTCTGACCCCGTGGACGCCCCCCGTGCGGGGAATCAGACCAGTGCGGCGCTTTCGGGTGGAGACGCCGCGAGATCGCGAAGGGTCTCGAGCGCCTGCTGCAGCCGGAGGCGGGTCGCCGGCGGCCCGAGGCACAGACGGACCGCGCGGGGTGTGGCGCCAGGTTGTCCGAGGAAGCCCTCGGTGGGGCCGAGGACGATTCCACGGGCTCGCGCGGCGCCTACGAAGTCGCCCACGCGCCAGGGTCGGGGCAGCGGCCACCACACGTGCGGGCTCGCGGGATGAATCGTCGCCGGCAGGCCCGGCAGGATCTCGCGCGCCAGCTGCTGGCGGGCACGCATCTCCTGGCGCTTCCACGCGACGATGCGGTCGGCGGTGCCGTCGGCGACGAGCCCGCAGGCGATCTCGGCGGTGAGGGGCGAGGTCGCCACGGTGGTCGCCCAGATCGCCCGCGCGGCGCGGGTCACCCCATCGCCCTCGGAGGCGAGCAGGCCCACACGCACGCCCGCGACGACGCTCTTGGAGAAACTGGTGATGTAGGTCCACGGCGAAGACAGCTCGGTCACAAGCGGAGGCGCTTCGGGCGCCAGCATGCCGTAGATGTCGTCTTCGATCACGTGCAGGCCGCGCCGGTTCACGACGTCGGCAATCGCGCGCCGGCGAGCCGGCGGCATCGAGACGCCGGTGGGGTTGTGCAGCACAGGCTGCAACGCCAACGTGCGCGCGCCGGTCTTCTGCGCCACGCGATCGAGCGCGTCGGGCCGCAGGCCGTCGGCATCCATGGACACGGCGACGGGCACGATGCCAAGCAGACGCACGGCTTCGAGCAGGCCCGCGTATGTGAGCTCCTCGACGAGCAGCGAGTCGCCGGGACTGAGCTGACCTGACAAGGCAGCGACCAGCGCGTGCTGAGCGCCAGAGGTCATCACGACCTGCGAGGGAGTGACGTGGACGCCGCGTCGCGCGATCCATGCGGCGCCGGCAGCGCGATGGCTCTCCCGGCCTTCGCGCGGGGGGTAGTTCAAGAGCGCCGCGCGGTGCGCCGCGTCGGCCGGCAGGTCCATCCGTGCGGCCAGCTCGCCCAGGTGCGCGTGCGGCGGCAGCGCGTTGATGGACAAGTCGACCAGACCCGGGCCGGTGTCGGCGCTGATGGCGGGCCGGACGAATGTGCCGCGGCCGACCTGGCCGCCGACCAGGCCTCGACGCGCGGCCAGCGAATAGGCTCGGGTCACGGTCGGCACCGTCACCCCCAGCGCCTCGGCCAGCTCTCGTTGCGGCGGAAGCCGGTCGCCCGCCGACAACCGGCCGGATTCGACATCCCGCGCCAGGGCCTCCGCCAGAGCCTCGTACATAGGGCGATTGGCCCGGTCCCACTGCGGTCGCCAATTTGTCATAGTGACAATATACGTATTGACACCATGTCATTCAAGGTACAAATTAGGCCATGCCTCAACTCCTCCAAATCGACGCGTTCACCAATCGGCCGTTCAGCGGCAACCCCGCCGCCGTCTGCCTGCTCGACGCGCCGGCCGACCCGGCGTGGATGCAGCACGTGGCCGCCGAGATGAACCTGGCCGAGACGGCATTTCTGGTGCCCCAGGGCGATCGGTACGGGTTGCGGTGGTTCACGCCGACCGTGGAGATCGAGCTGTGCGGCCATGCCACGCTGGCCTCCGCGCACGCGTTGTGGGAGATCGGTCGGGTGCCCACCGGCTCGCGCATCGCGTTTGACACCGCCAGCGGCGAGCTGACCGCCGAGCCCGACGGCGACCGCATCGCCATCGAGTTGCCGGCGCGGCCGATGGTCGTCTGCGACACGCCGGACGGCCTGGTCGAAGCGCTCGGCGCGGCGCCGCGCGTGGTCTCCGAGAGCGTCCCGGGCTGTGCCAGCGGAAACCTCGTCGTGGAGTTCTCGCATGAGTCCGAGGTGCGCGCGCTGGCGCCGCGCTTCGATCGGCTGCGCGCCTTCGACTTCGGCGTGATCGCGACGGCGCGGGGCACGGGCCGCTACGACTTCATCTCCCGCTACTTCGCTGCGCCGTATGGCATCGACGAGGACCCGGTGACCGGATCGGCGCACTGCTCGCTGGCGCCGTATTGGGCGGAGCGCCTTGGCAAGACGTCCTTCCTCGCGTGGCAGGCCTCCGCTCGCGGCGGCGAGCTGCTGGTGCAGCTTGCGGGCGACCGCGTGCGCCTGTCCGGGCATGCGGTGACCGTGCTACGGGGGGAGCTCACCGTCTGATGACGACCGGTAACCTTTGTGCCTCCGTGCCTCGGTGGTTAACGGCCGTCATCAATCAACTCAGAAGAGCGCATCGACACTGAGCGGGCTGCTGGCCTGCTTCCAGGCGTCGTCGAACTCGCGCCTGACAATGGCGGCTTCGGCCGTGCGGCCCTGGGCCTCGAGGCTCAGCGTCAGGCCGTAGAGCGTGCGTCCGCTCGCCGGGTTCTTCTCGAGATCGGTTCTGAATACCTTCTCCGCCTCCGCGGCACGGCCAGCCTTCAGCAGGACGGCGCCGAGCGTCTCGCGCACCGACCACGGCCAGGGCTCCGGCTCGTCGTAGGTCAGCGCGTCCTGTGCCGCGGCGGCCATCTGGAGGTGGCCGACTGCCTCGTCGACCGACGCGGCCAGCTGGCCCTGCAGCAGATGGCTGACCATGGCCAGGACGGTGGGCCCGTTGTTGAACGCCACGACCAGCGATTCTGCCGGGACCTTGGCGCGCGTCGATTCAAACGCGGCGGCCTCGGCGCGAGCTTCGGCGGCCTTGCCCGTCATCTTCAGCGCAAGCGCGCGGGCGTAGTGATCGAAGGACCGCGCCAGACTCTGACTCTCGGGCGGCCTTGGCGCCGCCAGAATCGCCTCCCACTTGTGAAACCGCACGTGCGCCAGCGTCGGCAGCGAGAGCGCCCACTCCACCATCGGCGCCATATCGGCGACGTGCGGCGCCACCATCCCGGCCATCTGCTCGCCGGCCTTGAGCGCGTCCTCGTATCGCCCGATCAGGATGTTGCCGACGACGACGAAGTGCACGTTGTGGCCGTAGTACATGAACGGGTACAGGCCCTGGGGCTTTGCGACCTCGATGTAGCGCTCGTCGGCCGCCGCGGCCCTGGAGTTCAGCTCGGCGACGCGGCCGATGTGACCGGTGTGAATGTAGATGTGCGTTGGCATGTGCACCAGATGCCCGGCGCCTGGCACCAGCGTCTCGAGCCGTGTGGCGCTGGCCAACGCGCGCTCGGGTGTGGGCGAGGCCTCGACGGCGTGCACGTAGTAATGATTGGCGCCCGGGTGGTTGGGATGCCGGCGCAGCACGGCCTCGAGCACTTTTACCAGTTCCAGCGTATCGGGCCCGGGCGTGCCGTCGGGGGCCCACAACTGCCACGGCCGGAGGTTCATCACGGCATCGGCGTACGCGGTCCCCACCTCGGGATCGTCGGGATAGCGCGCGTAGGTCTTGCGCATCGCTTCGCGGTACTGGGCGTTGAGCACGTTGGGATCGGTATTCGGATCGCGCGAGTAGCGGGTCGCAAGCGCCTCGGCCAACGCGGCCTCGACCGGCGAGCCGCCGCGGCTGAGCGCTACGGCCTTCTGCGCGGCGTCATACGCGCGCGTGAGACGCTCGCCTTCCAGTTTTGTGACGTCGCGGTTGTAGTTGAGGCCGAGCGCGAAGCCGACGCCCCACCAGGGCATCGGCGCCCTGGCGTCAAGCTCCGCGGCCTTCAGAAACGACCGCTCGGCTTCGGCGTGGTTGAAGTTGTAGAGCAGCGCGAGCCCCTGGTCGAAATACTTCTGTGCCTCGGGACTGGTCGTCTGAATCGGGTGCGAGTAGCTGCCCATGCCGGGCAGCAGCCGTGCACCCGCGGCCGACTGCGCCTGGGCGGGACCGGAACACGCGACGACGAGCAGGAGAACGGCAAGGGCAATGGCGTACATGAGGGTGACCTGGCTGGAGATTCTAGATCCGGTCGCGTGGACCGCACCAGACATCACTGGCGTACTGGAGCCAGCCGCGGGGGCCGGCGGCCCCGTCGCACCGCCGTCGGGGCTGCCGTGATGTATTCGAGCTCGACGCCGCTTTCCGCGCTCCGCAACATCAACGCGCCGCGGCTCATGTCGCCGCGCCCGATGAAGTCGGCCGGAAAGTGGAGCCGCGCGCCAAGCGCGTCGGCGAGGACTTCCACGTACTTCGACGTCGCGACACTGCCCAGAAGCACGACGCGCGCGTGCCCGGGAAGGGCATCGGCCAGCGTCCTGGCGTCGTCGACCAGCGGCAAGAAGTAGCGAGGCTCGTCGCCAGCCACATCGACGGAGGCGAACTCCTCGACGAGAGGTTTCGTGATGCGCAGGTCGGGAGGCTGCAGTCCGCGCGTCGGCGTGATGACGTAGGTGGCCGGCAAACCCTGCGGAGGCCGCCCGAATACCGTCGCATACGCCATCTTGCCGCGAAAGTAGAGCCCGCTCATGAACGCGAACGCCTCGCCCAGCGAGAGCGTGCCCGCGTCGAGTCGCTCGGCGAGCGCCAGCGTCGAACCCGGCCGCATGAGATAGCCCGCTCGGCGCCCGCCGCAGTAAGCGGGTGAAAGAAGGAAGACCGTGCAGGGGTCCGCTGTCACACTCCGATCCTACGCGACGTCGCCGCCGCTGCCGGTCAGCAGCTTTCACTGACCAGTCGCGGCGCGCTGGGCCGCGTGCGTTGGAAGGATCCGCGGATTTTTGGAATTACGGGATTTGTTGCTCGGAATTGCAGACACGCCGTCACAACACCCGGTATCACCGACACGCGGCGGCTCGCCAGCAGCGGAACTCGAGCGACCCGCGGCAAAGCCGCGGCAGTGAGCCGAGAAGAGGCGGGAAGACGAACGCCATCCAGTCTCAGGGCTTTCATCTTCCTGCCTCTTCTCGTCTCACCGACCGGGCCGCTCCGCGGCCGGTGTCGCTCGAGTTCCTCAGCTCCCGGGAATCCCGTCAATCCCGGAATCCGCGGATACCCTTGCCGCCGCACGGCATTGAACTGCCGGGAATCTAGAGGGGCGGCGTGGCCGTTTTCTGCGGAGGGTTGTAGAACGGCGTCGGCACGATGGTGGCCCGGGCGCGATGGCGCACGGCTTCGACAGTGATCTCGACTTCGAGATCGGTGCCGGTGGCAAAGCTGGAGCGCTCGATTGTGGCGAGCGCAATCAGCCGCTTCAGGACGGGAGACCAGGTCGTCGACGTCGCCTTGCCTACTTGACGGCCACTCTTGTAGACCGGTACGGCGACACGCGAGGCGGCAATGGGCACCTGCGGTGTCAGGCCCACCTTGGTGTAATGCGATTCGACGTCGGTCCAGGAGATCTCGAGACCGACGACCTGGCGCTGGTGACCCTTCGAGCGTTCGGCGCGGATCGCGTCGCGCCCGATGAAGGGCGCCTTGCCCTCGCTGACCAGCCGGCTCAATCCCATCTCGTCTGGCGTATAGCGCTGCAGGTCGACGCTGACCTTCCGCGACCCGTGGAAGTCGACGTCGATCAGGAGCAGGCCGGCTTCGATGCGCGCCACGTCGAGCGCGAGCATGCCGGCCGGCTTGGCGTCGTACGCCTTGCCGACGGCGACCAGCCGATCCCAGACGTCGGTCGCACGATCCCACGGCATCCAGACTTCGTACCCGAGGTCGCCGGTGTACCCGGTGCGGGAAATCTCGACCGGCACATCGGCAATGCGCCCCCGCGTCATGCGAAAGTACTTCACGGGATCCAGGTCAGCGTCGGCGACCGCCTTCAGCAGCCGCGCCGACGTGGGCCCCTGCACGGCCAGTGCAGCGACCTGCTCGGAGATGTCCTCGACGTGCGCGTCGAGGCCGGCGGCGTTCTGGCGAAACCAGCGAAGGCTCGGGTCCGCGGCCGTCCACCGCCACCTCTGCTCATCCAGCCTCGTCACGGTGCCGTCGTCGATGACCTTGCCACGCTCGTCGCACCAGGGCGTGTAGATGACCTGCCCCACGGCGACTTTCGTCGCGTCGCGCGTGATGACGCGATCGACCAGGCGCGTGGCATCGGGCCCGCTCACGATGTACTTGAACAGCGGCGAGACGTCGATCAGCGCCGCACCGTTCCGAATCGCCGCATACTCGTGCTCGTGATGCGGCTCGTAGGTGCTAACGGCGTAGTATCCCGCCCACTCGCGGTAGTTGAGGCTCTCGCAGAGGGCGAGCGTGCGTGCGTGGAAGGCGGTCCCGACGGGCATGCTGGGAAATATAGCTGAATTGACAATCTGCAATCTGCAATAGAATTTCCGCCAATGTACGACTGTATCGTCCTCGGCGGCGGGCACAACGGGCTCGTGTATGCCGCCTACATGGCCCGCGCGGGGCGGAAGGTGCTCGTCCTCGAGCGGCGGCACGTGCTCGGTGGCGCGGCAGTCACCGAAGAGGTCGTCCCCGGCTTCATGTTCTCGGTGTGCTCGTACGTCGTGTCGCTGCTGCGGCCCGAGATCATCCGCGAGCTCGACCTGCCACGGCACGGCCTGGAGATCCTCCCGCTTGACGGCACGTTCACGCCGATGCCCAGCGGCGATTACCTCTGGCGCGTGAACGACCACGCCCGTACATTTCGCGAGATCGCCAGGCACTCGCGAGTGGACGCGGAAGCCTACGACGAGTACGGCCGGGCGATGGTCGAGATGGCGCGCTTCGTGAAGCCCATCCTCGACATGACGCCGCCAGACCCGTGGTCGCTCAACCCGAGGGAGCTGGCGCGCCTGGCGTTCCTGGGCAGGCGCTTCCGCGACCTGCCGGGTCCAGATCGCTACAACCAGGTACAGCTCATGACGATGAGCGCGACGGACTTTCTCGACCAGTGGTTCGAGACAGACGTGCTCAAGGCGACGATGTCGGCCAGCGGCATCATCGGCACCTTCCTGGGCGTGCGTTCGCCGGGCACCGCATACGTCCTGCTCCACCACTACATGGGCGAGATCGACGGCGCGTTCAGGTCGTGGGGACTGGCCCGCGGGGGCACCGGCGCGATCTCGAACGCGATTGCCGCCGCGGCCCGGGAGGCCGGCGTCGAGATTCGCACCCAGACCTCCGCCGTCAAGGTCCTCGTGCGCGACGGCGCCACGCGCGGCGTCGTGCTGGACAACGGCGACGAGATCGAAGCGCGGATGGTCGCCTCGAGCCTCGACCCGCGCCGCACGTTTCTTGGGCTGGTGGGCGAAGACGAGCTGCCCGACGACTTTGTCGAGGGCGTGAAGCGCTACAAGTTCCGCGGCTCGTCAGGCAAGGTCAACCTCGCGCTCGACGGCCTGCCCGACTTCACCTGTCTTCCTGGCGCCGGCGCGCACCTGCGCGGCGCCGTCTCGATTTCGCCGGGCGTCGACTACATGGAGCGCGCCTACGACGACGCGAAGTACGGTCGGTACTCGAGGAAGCCGTATATCGACATCGTGATCCCGTCGCTCACCGACCCGTCGATTGCCCCGCCCGGCAAGCACGTGATGTCGTGCTTCGTGCAGTACGCGCCGTATCACCTGGCCGACGGCACCTGGGACGACCACAAGGAGGCGTTTGGCGACACCGTCGTGAACACGATTGCGGAGTACGCCCCAAACTTCAAGAGCCTCATCCGTCACCGGCAGGTCGTGACGCCTCTCGATCTCGAGCGCGAGTGGGGCCTGTCGGAAGGCAACATCTTCCAGGGCGAACTGTCGCTCGAACAGCTGTTCTTCCTGCGTCCCGTTCCCGGGTGGGCCAACTACCGCACGCCGATTCAGGGCCTTTACATGTGCGGGTCGGCCACGCATCCCGGCGGAGGGATCATGGGCGCGCCCGGCAGAAACGCCGCGTTGTCGGTGCTGGGCAAGTCGTGAGCCGCCCGATCATCATCGGCGCAGGCCCCAACGGCCTGGTGTGCGCCGCGTACCTGGCGAAGGAGGGACTGCGTCCGCTGGTGCTCGAATCGCGCGACGAGGTGGGGGGCTGTGCGGTCACGCACGAACTCGCGCCGGGTGTTCGTGTGCCTGCGTTGACGCACACCGTCGCGCTTCGCGCCGATGTCGTGCGCGACCTCGGCCTCAATGCGCAGGGCCTGCACAGCACCTCCCCCGCGGTGTCGGTGTGCGTGCCCTCCCGCGGCGGCCGCGCTCTGGTTGTCCCTCGTGACGTCGCCGCCGCCGCGCGTGCGCTCGCGCCCTGGTCCGCGCGCGATGCGGAGCGATGGCCGGCCTTTGTCAGCAGCACGCAGGCGCTGACGCACGCGATGGGCGCCGTGCTCGACCAGGTGCCTCCGTCGCTCGATGCGCCCTCGCCGGGCGAGTTGTGGGAACTCCTGCAGGCAGGGCGCAAGCTGCGTGGACTGGGCCGCCAGGGCCTGTACGACCTGCTGCGCTGGGGGCCGATGGCCATCGCCGACCTGGCTGCGGAGTGGTTCGAGACGCCCGCACTCCGCGCCGCGATCTGCGCGCGTGGAGTGTTCGGCATGCAGGCGGGACCGCGGTCGGCAGGCACAACCGCGTCGTGGCTGTTGCAGACCGCACAGGAAGGCCATCCGACCGGAGCGGTGACCGTCGTCTCCGGCGGCCCGGGCGCCCTGTCGGCGGCGCTGGCCGTCGCCGCCACCGGCGCCGGCGCGGAGATCCGTCGCTCGGCTCGTGTCGCCAGCATCGACATCGGGGACACAGGCGTGCGCGGAGTGGTGCTGGCCTCCGGCGAGCGCATCGACGCCACCACCGTCATCTCGGGAGCCGATCCCCGGCACACCTTCCTGCAACTCGTCGATCCGGTCCACCTCCAGCCGTCGTTCCGCCAGCAGGTGCTCAACTTCCGCGCCAACGGGGTCGTCGCGAAGGTCAACCTGCTGGTGACGGGTCTGCCGTCCGTGGCCGGGCTCGATGGGTCCGGAATGCCGGCCGAACAGGCGTTGTCGGGACGCCTGCTCGTCGGCGACGAGCCAGACGATTTCGAAAAGGCGTTCGACTGCACGAAGTACGGCCGGATGTCTGACCGGCCCTGGCTGGAAGTGACGGTGCCGACGATCAGTGATTCGACGCTGGCGCCGGCTGGCCAGCACGTGTTGTCAATCTACGCGCAGTACGCGCCGTACCGGCTGCGCGAAGGTGACTGGGAGTCGCACCGCGATGCCCTCAGCGATCTCGTGATGACTCGGCTGGCCACGGTGATGCCGGATCTGAAGTCGCGCGTCGTGGCCGGCGAAGTGCTGACGCCGCTCGACCTGGAGCGCCGTTACGGCCTCACCGGCGGCCACATCTTCCACGGCGAGCATGCCCTCGATCAGCTCTACGCGATGCGCCCTGTGCTGGGATGGGCGCAGCACCGCACGCCCATTCGAGGTCTGTATCTCTGCGGAGCAGGCACGCACCCCGGCGGCGGGGTCACCGGGGCCCCTGGGGCACACGCCGCGCGCGTTATCGGCAAGGACCTCCGCCGCAGACGCGTGAACCTGTGAACTCGTGAACCCGTGAACCCGTGAACCCGTGAACCTCTCATCCTACGCCCACGGCAGCGGTCGATCAGGAGCAACCCATTCAGCCCGCGCGCGGGTGTCGCCGATGACGTCGAAGCTGTAAGACTGCCGCAGTAACTCGCCAGGACTCGTGAACCGCGCGACGGCGGAGCGCGCGGCCTCCCATCGGGTCGGCGCCGGATTCGCGCGAAGGTGGGCCGCAATGGCCATTACCCAGAGCCGCGTGACAGCTCTCGTGATAGCCGCTGGTCGCGGTGTTCTGCCCGCCGACCGATTCGTTGAACGTGCGTATGCCCGGCCGCATGATCGCCAGCGTCGCCTCCTCGTCGTGGTCGAACGCGTAATACGCGCAGACGCCTACGTGGGCGCCGTGCGTCCACGCCTCGCGGGGCAGGCGATGGCCATGCCAGTCGGCAACGAACGCGTCGAGGGCCGTGGCGCTGTCCAGAAAACTATGAACGAACGTAGGCATCGCGAATGCTCTGAATGAGCCTAGGTATCAAGGTAATGTTGGTCGGACTATAGTATTATCGAAACAATTAACTCGTCAATTCTTACGATTAATAGGTAGATTACGTGGATACAATCGATAAGAAGGCCCTTGCACACCTCATGACAGACGGCCGCGAGTCGTGGGCGGACCTGGGAGAGCATCTCGGGTTGTCCGCGCCTGCCGCCGCCGAACGCGTCCGGAAACTCGAGGATCGCGGTGTGATCCGGCAGTTCGCCGCCATTGCCGACCCCACGCTCGCCGGGTACCCCGTGCTGGCGTTCGTGTTCGTGACGCTGTCGAGCCAGGCCAGGCGAAAGGCCTTTCTTGCGGCAGTTGGCCGCAACGCGAGCATTCTCGAGTGCCATCACGTCGCCGGCGACGACGACTACCTGCTGAAGGTGCGTTGCAAGACGATGGGGGATCTCGACGTGCTGTTGAGCGACGACCTGAAGGGACGGATGGGCGTGGCCCGGACGCGCACGACGGTCGTCCTCGGCAGCGCCAAGGAGACTACGGCACTGCCGATAGATCGCGCGTGACGACGAGTCGCACGGCGGATGCCGGAACTGAAGTTCGGGCCTACGTACGGTCGGGAAACATCGGCACGCAGGCCGGAACTTCAGTTCCGGCGTGTCGGGCCTACGTACGGTAGAGTCGCGGCGGGTCGGAGGTGTCGATGAGGCGGTGGGTGGCGATCGTGGCGGTTGCGGTCGGCGCGACGGCGGGCGCCGGCGCACACGAGGCGGCTCCGGCCATCTTCGGGTTCACGGCCGCAACCGCGGCCGCGCAGCAAGAGCTCGAACGGCGTTTCCTGGCCTTGCCTTCGGCCGACCGGGCTCGCGACTACCACCGCTATCTCACCGACGAGCCCCACGTCGCCGGATCCGATCGCAACAAACACCTGGCCGAGTGGGTGCGCGACCGGTGGAAGGATTACGGCCTCGATACCGTCGAGATTCTCGAGCACGAGGTGCTGCTGCCCTTCCCCACCGAGATGTCGTTGACGATGGGCACGTGGGCGGCGCGGTTTACGGAGGACCCCGTGCCTGGCGATCCGGACACGCGGAAGCCGCTGCTGCACTACAACGCCTACTCGAGATCCGGGGAAGTCGACGCGCCTGTCATCTATGCAGCCAGCGGGAATCCCGACAACTACGACTGGCTCGAATCACAGGGCATCGACGTGCGCGGCAAGATCGTCCTCGTCCGCTACTCCGTGCCGTACAGCTATCGCGGGTTCAAGGCCCTGACGGCCGAACGGCGAGGCGCGGCCGCGATGCTCGTCTACTCGGATCCGGCCGAGGACGGCGCCGGCAAGGGCGCGGTGTACCCGGACGGCCCCTGGGGCAACGAGAGTCACATCCAGTCTGGCGGCATCCCCTACGACTTCCTGGTGCCTGGCGATCCTCTCACGCCAGGCTGGGCGTCGGTGCCGGGCGCAAAGCGCATTGCGGCCGACGAGGCCGCGTCGCTGCCGAAGATCATCAGCGCGCCGCTTTCGGCGCGCGACGCGCGCGTGCTCCTGCAGGCGATGGGCGGGCCCGAGGCACCGGCGGCCTGGCAGGCCGGGTTGGGCATCACCTATCGTGTTGGCCCCGGGACCACGCCCGTGAAGCTGCGCGTGATGGCCGACGACAAGGTCCGCGCGATCCAGACGGTCATCGGGACGATTCGCGGCAGCGAGCGCCCGGACGAGGAGGTCATTCTCGGCAACCACCGCGACGCGTGGCAATACGGCGGCGTGGACGCGTCAAGCGGCACCGCGTCCATGATGGACCTGGCGCGATCTCTCGGCGCGCTGGCTCGCGGCGGCGTCCGGCCGAAGCGCTCAATCGTCTTTGCCAGCTGGGACGCCGAGGAGTTCACGCTCACCTCGTCCACCGAGTGGGGCGAGCAATTCGAGGCGAGGCTGAAAGAGAAGGCCATCGCTTACGTGAACGTCGACAGCTCGACGTCGGGCCCGAACTTCACGGCGGCGTCGGTCCCCTCACTCAACCGCTTCATCGAGGAGGCGGCCGCCACCGTGACGGATCCCGCCACTGGTGTTTCGCTCGTCGACGCCAAACGTCAGAGCGCGGGCAGGCAGCAAGGATCCCTCCCCAACGCCGCGGGTCTCGACCTGGTGAACAACCGCCTGGGCAGCGGCTCCGACTACACGGTGTTCCTGAATTTCCTTGGCGTCGCGGTAATCGACATGGCGTTTGACGGCCCGTACGGCGTCTACCATTCGCAGTACGACAACCACCAGTGGGTCGCGCGCATCGGCGACCCCGGCTTCCGCTATCACGAGGCGATGACGAAGCTGTGGGGCGTGATGGCGCTCCGCCTGGCCAACGCGGACGCGGTTCCCCTCGACTATCGGCCGTACGCGACGCGCATCGGCGAGTTCGCGCGCGAAGTCGAGAAGAAGTGGGCGGATCGCGCCGACAAGACCGGCGACGCGGCACCCGCTTTCGCCTCGTTGACGACGGCGGTGGCTGCGCTTGCGGCTTCGGCCGACAAGGCGTTTGCCGAACAATCACGGGCGCTTACGGCCGGCGATCGCGCTGCTCTAGCCGCGGTGAACACGCGCCTGCTGCAGGCGGAACGCGCGCTGCTCGATCCGGCGGGGATTCCCGAGCGGCCGTGGTACAGGCACCAGATCTACGCGCCGAAATTCACGTATGCGCCGGAAGTGCTGCCGGGGGTTGCCGAAGCCGTCGCTACGGGCAATGGCCCGAAGGTCACCGAGCAGATCGAGCGGCTCGTCGCCGCACTCGGACGTGCGGCGGCCACGCTGGCGCCATAGCGGGCCTCAGGAACACGGGGAGCTAGCCTCAGAAGGACGGGGACCGAGCCTCGGGCCTCAGGAGGACGGCCGATGGCCTCGGCGGTTTCGCACTTAGCCTCAGGCTAAGGCACAAGGTGGCGCGCGAGGTCGAACAACGGACCGTTCCAGTCATCTCGAGGTTCTGCAGCAGCGCGAGCGAACGTCCACACGCGGACGCGCTGGTGGTTGACTTCGAGCCGGTCCGCAAAGCGCCGGATGGTGCGGGCGGGGTCCGTCAGCAATCGCGCCTGGCAGTTCAACAAGTGTTGTGTCGCGTCGTAAGCGGGATCGCCCACAAATGGCTTGGGGTCGATCGCGAGCCACTCTTCGCGCTGGGCTCGAAGGACGTTGCCCGCGTGCAGGTCAGTGGCCAGGACGACGCTGCTCGGCGCACTGTGCGGAAGGTCGTCGAAGAGCTCCGCGCGATGACGCGATCCTGTTCGATCTCGGGCTCGCCTCGCAGCCACATCCCCGGCTCGCACCGTTCGAGCAACATCGCGCCGAGCTCAGCGTCAGCCTCGAGCAGCCGCACGAACGGGTCGCCGTTCCAGAAGCGCAACCCCTGAATCTCGTCCGCACCCTCCACGTGGGGCATCCCGATCTTCAGCACGGCGGGTGTCCCGTCGGTGCGCACCGCCGGCGCCACCAACGCGCAACTGGTCTCGTCGTTGTCGAACGGGTGGTCGAGTACCGAGCGCCCATCGCCGGCTCACATCGGCCACTACCTCGGGGAGCCGCGCCAACCAGACCGCACGCGCTGGCTCCTTGACACAGGCCGCCGTAAGCCGACGCGGAATCGTCAACGCCATAGCCGAGCTCGGTTCCCCAACGTCGCGATCCTCTTGTGCGTGCCGAACCCGACCAGGGTCACTGGTCCGCCGACGATATGCGCAGGTAGCGCACAGCGAGCGTCGGGCCTTGGGCGATAGCCTCGCAGGCTTCGCACCAGCCTGAACCCGGGCATCCGCATTTTCGTATCAGCCTGACGCGGAGGGACGTCTTGCAGCTCCTGGCAGATTTTCGCTACAGCCTGCGGACGCTTAGTAAGGCCCCAGGGTTCGTCGCCGTCGCAACCATCACGCTCGCCCTGGCCATTGGCGTCAATTCCGCCATCTTCTCGCTCGTCAACGGTCTCCTCCTCCGCCCGGTGGTGCCCAAACGCCCTGCCGAGGTAGTGTCGGTGTTCACGGCGCGGACGGAGGCCAACCGCGACTACCGCCAGTTCTCCTACACGGAGTTCACGGCGCTCGGTGAGGCCCGTGAGCTGTTCAGCGACGTCACGGCGCTCAACTTCTCGCTCGCCGGGATAGCCCGCGACCGCGAATCGATGCGCCGCGCCTTCGTCTTCGTCGTCTCGGATAATTTCTTTTCGTTCATGGGAGCCCAGCCCGCCGCCGGGAGATTCTTCACACCGGGGGAAGCGCGCCCGAATGCCAATATCCCCGTGGTCGTCGCCAGCTACACCCTCTGGCAACGCATGGGCGGCCGCCCCGATTTCGTGGGCAGCACGCTGCGGGTCAATGGGGCGCCGCACACGGTCATCGGCGTCTCGCCTCCCGGCTTCTCGGGCATCAGCGGGTTGGTCGCGCCGGAGATCTGGATGCCCCTGGGCCTGCACACGCAGATCGTCTCGGCCTTCAGCGACAGCAACCAGGTCCTCGATCTCAACAACGCAAAGAACTACACGCTGAACGTCATGGCGCGGCTCGCACCGGGTCTCTCCCTGGACACCGCGCAGAGCCGTCTGCCCGTCGTCGCGGCACGACTCACGTCGCTCCAGCCGCCCGACGCGATCGGGACGCGCGAGCTCCAGCTGAAAACGCCCTCGCGCTTCAGCATCAGCACGACGCCGAATGACGATGGCCCGCTCGGCGTGATCAGCGTGCTGCTGGCGGGCATGGCGGGCATCGTCCTGCTCATCGCCAGCCTCAACCTGGCCAACATGATCCTGGCGCGCGGCACCGCGCGGTCGCGCGAGATTGCCATGCGTCTGGCGATCGGCGCCACGCGCTGGCAGATCGTCCGTCAGCTGCTCGTCGAGGGGGTAACCCTCGCCGTTGCCGGTGGCGGCCTCGGGTTGCTGCTCGCCTACTGGGCCAACACGCTCCTGGAGCGCTCGTTCACGACCCTGCTCGGGTCGATGAACTTCTCGCTTACCGCGGACTTGCGTCCCGATGCCGTCGTGCTGGCGGTCACTTTCGGCTTCTGTCTTCTCGCGACGCTGCTCTTCAGTCTCGGTCCGGCCCTGAAATCTGCGCGGACCGACGTCGTGAGCGAGCTGAAGAACCAGGGGGCCGAATCCACCGCCACAGGCCGACTGACCCGCTTCTTCGCGCCGCGCCATCTCCTGGTCATGGCCCAGATGACCCTGGCGCTGGTCCTGATTTTCAGTGCGGGCCTCTTCTTTCGTGGTGCCGTCAAGGCGGGCGGGCTGCAACTGGGGTTCGATCCGGCCGGCGTGATCCTGACGGAAATGGACTTCTCGCTCGCCAACACGCCTCAACCGGAAGGCCTCCGGCGCATGCAGGCGGTCACCGATCGCGTGCGGAGCCTGCCGGGCGTCGAGGCGGTGGGATGGTCGACGTTGGTTCCGTACGGCAACATCACCAACAGCGTGCGGATCATGGCGGCCGACGCGCCGCCGGTAGCCAGGGCCGGGCCCGACGATCCGCAGCAGGGCGTCTCCGCCGTCTCCGCGAGCATCACACCTGGATACCTCGAGAGCATCGGCGTCCGACTTCTGCGCGGCCGTTCGTTTTCGGAGCTCGAATCCCAGAAAAAGGACACGCCGCGTGTGTGCCTTCTGGATGAAGGCATGGCGCAACGCCTTTTTCCAGACCGGGACGCCGTCGGGCAGCGCGTGCGTCTGACGCAGGCACCTTCCGATGGGTCGCCGTCGGAGTTGGAGGTGGTCGGCGTCGTCAGCCGCCACCGGCACGATGTGATGGACGACAACGGGCCCGCCCGCCGCCTCTATTTCCCTCTGGCGCAGTCCTACGGCGCTGGCATCTGGCTCAGCGTCCGGTACGCGAGCAGGGACACCGCCGCGGTGGCGGGCGCCGTCCCGGCGCTCCGCAGGGAACTTCGGCAGCTCGACGCCGACCTGCCCGTCCTCCAGCAGCTGCCATTCACCCTTCTGCTCGACAAGTGCATCACATTGTGGGCCGTGCGCCTCGGAGCCGTGATGTTCGGGATTTTCGGCTCCGTTGCGCTCCTGCTCGCGGTGGTCGGCGTCTACGGCGTCAAGGCCTATGCCGTTGAGCGGCGCACGCGCGAGATCGGCATCCGCGTGGCCCTCGGGGCCGGCCGGCGCGACGTGTTCTCGCTGATCATGCGGCAGGGCGTCCTTCAGACCGCCTTTGCCGTCACCGTCGGGATCGCATTGGCACTAATCGCCGGCCGGGTGCTGTCCACGATTCTTTTCGAGGTCAGCCCGACTGATCCAATCTCGCTTGCGGTGGCGGTGGCACTGCTGTCCGGGGCCGCGTGGCTGGCGTGCTACATTCCGGCCCGACATGCAACGCGCGTCAGTCCGCTGAAGGCGCTCCGGACAGAGTAATCCGCACGCACCCCGCGCCCCACGAGGCACTCCAGTCCGGGTCTCCGTCCTCATCGTCTATCCTGTTGGCGCCGGGCGACGCCCTCAGGGTCCAGGAGCGATGAGCATGTACGGACGCGCACACCTATACATCACCGTTGTCGGCCTGGTCGCCATGGCGGCGACCACCGCGCCGCTGGCCAACGACGGCGGCCAGCAGATTGTGATCCAGGGGCAGCGCCCGATGGGGCCGCGCACCGGCCCGCGCGACAACCAGGCGCCGCAAACCGGCACCGCAGGCCTTCGAGGGCGGGTCGTCGGCGGGGAGTCTGGACAGGCGCTCCGGCGCGCCATCGTGCGCCTCCAGGGGCAGGAGTTGCGCGAGGGGCGCATTGTCTCCAGTGATGAAGAGGGGCGCTGGGAGATCAAGGACCTGCCGGCGGGCCGCTACAACCTCACCGCGTCCAAGGGCGGGTACGTGCAACTGAGTTACGGGCAACGCCGGCCCTTCGAGCGCGGACGCCCGATCGAGCTGGCCGACGGTCAGACGCTCGAGAACGTCAACTTCAACCTCCCACGCGGATCGGTCATCGCCGGTCGGATCGTCGACGAGTTCGGCGAGCCGGTCGCCGACGTGATGGTCTCGGCGCTCCACTACCGGACCTTCAACGGACGCCGCCGGCTTGTGCCCGTGGGCCGCTTCGGCATGACCGACGACATGGGCCACTTCCGGATGTACGGCCTGGCGCCCGGCGACTACTACATCAGCGCGACGCTGCGGGCGGGCGGGATGGGATTCGATGTCGGCCCAAGCGACATCACGACGGGCTACGCGCCGACGTACTACCCCGGCACGGCCAGCTCGCAGCAGGCCGATCGCATCACCGTCGGTCTGGGCGGTGAGATGTCGGGCATCACGTTCTCGCTGCTGCCCGTGCGCACGGTGAAAGTCAGCGGCACGGCGGTCGATTCATCGGGCAAGCCGATGGCCGGGGCCTTCGTGATGCTGTCTGCCGACATGCGCTCCGGAGAGGGCGGCTTCATGATGTTCGGCGGCGGGGGCAACCAGGTCAAAGACGACGGGTCGTTCGTGATCTCGAACGTCACGCCGGGCGACTACGTGGTTCGCACGATGTCGATGGGACAGGGGCGGCGCGGTGACGATGAGTCCGAGTCGGCAACGGCCAGTGTCTCAGTCGGCGCAGAGGACGTCACTGGCATCGTGCTGACCGGCACCAAGGGCACGAGCATCCGGGGCCAGATCGTCGTCCATCCAGCCTCGGCAGCCACCGGCATCAAGCCCTCAGAGGTCTCCGTCCACGCCATGGCGAAGGACCCGGACGCGCCGATGATGTTCATGGGCGGCATGATGCGGGATCGCGTCGACGATGACTGGACATTCGAGGTGCGGACGACCCAGAGCCCTGCGCTCGTCCGGACCATGCGAACGCCCGCCGGCTACTCGCTGAAGGCCGTGCTGCACAACGGCACGGATGTCACCGATACGGGCATCGCCTTCAAGCCGGGTGAAACGGTCACCGGGCTGCAGGTCGTGCTCAGCACCACCAGCAGCGGCGTCGCCGGCAGCGTCACGGACGACAGCGGCAGGCCGGTGGCCGACTACGCGGTCATCGTGTTCGCGGAGGACTCGACCAGGTGGGGCTTCATGTCGAGGCACGTCGCGATGGCCCGTCCGGATCAGCAAGGTGGATTCCAGGCAAAGAACCTGCCTCCGGGCCGGTATCTGGCCGTAGCGGTCGATGCTGTCGAGGAAGGTCAGGAGACCGACCCGGAGTTCCTCGAACGCCTGCGGCCGCTCGGGACGGCGTTCACGCTCGGCGAAGGGGAACAGCGATCCGTGGCGTTGAAGATCGTGCAGGGGTACTGATGGCAGCGTTCATCCCACCCACACCAGCGCGACCAGCTGCGTCTGGATTCCCGTCCGTTTCGGCTTGAGGCTGATCGTCTCGAGCGGCTCGGTGGCGGGATGGTAGGTCGCGTCGAGCGAGGCGATGGCCGCCTGCAGTTCCGCGTCGAGCTCCTCCATCTGCGCCTGCACCGACCCGACGTTCTCCTTGGCGCGCGCGACGTCCTGCGCTTCCTTCGAGGCGCGCCCGACGCCGCGCGCGGCGGTGGTGGCGCGGCCAAGGGTTGACGCGCTCAACGTCTTGCGGCCGAAGAGCGCGCCCAGCACCGTCGTCCCGAACGAGATCGCGGTCTGCGTCTTCTGCGCGGAGGCCTGCTCCGTCTCCTTCTGCACGGCCTGCTCCGCGCGGCGGAGCTTCTCCTGAAGCGCCGCGGCCTTTGGCGCGAACTTCTGGCGCAGGCGCGTGACCGCGGCGTCGCGCTGCTCGCGAGCCGCCTGCTGCAGCCGCGCGCGGAAGTCGCCTTCGGACTCTCCCGCGGTTGAGACCAGCTTCAGCGACGGGCTGCGGAAGATGTCGAGCGACTCGGCGGTGGACACCCACGTGACAAACGACCTGGTCCACCCGGCGTAGTTCTTCGCCTTGCTCGCCGCGGCCGGAAGCTCGTCGAACGTCGCGCCAGATGGCAGCTCCGTCGACAACTGCCCGACGTCAAACGCCGCGGGTTCGGCCTGTTCCCAGTTCACCGGGATCGGATCGGCGGTGAGCGGCGTGACGACCGTGAGCGGCCGCGTCTCGTCGATTTTGGCCTTCGTATCGGTGAACCGCACGTTGGCCGCGCCGACGATCATCGGCACGTAGCGCGCGCCGGGCCTGGCCGGCGCGAAGTACTGCGGGATGCCAGGGGGCAGCACCCAGTGCGTGGACACCGCGGGGCGCGCGGGAGTGCTCACGCCAGCACCCGAAGTGCCGGGTGCCGGGTGCCCGGTGCCGGGTGCGGTGCCGGGTGCTGGGTGCCGGGTGCCGGGTGCGGCACCAGCGCTCTTGCGGCTGCTCATCAGCGTCTTGATCTGCGTCCGCGTCAGCGGGCCGCGCAGGTACGACATCGCCCACCGCGACTCGAACACCTCCGGGCCGTCGTCGTGGACGTTGTGCAGCAGGAAGACGCGCTTGCCCAGGCCGGCAATCAGTATCTGCAGCGCGTCGCGATCGAAGGCGCCTCCGGCCGTCGACATCGCGCCTTCCAGGCCGTCGAGCACGCGGGCCTGATCGCGTTCGGTCTGCAACCGGCCGATGAACCACGTGCCGGCATTCGACAGCGCCTTGTAATCGAGGTCCACCGGGTTCTGCGTCGCCAGCACCATGCCGACGCCAAATGCGCGCGCCTGCTTCAGCAGCGTCAGCATCGGCGCCTTTGACGCCGGGTTGGCCACCGGCGGCAGGTAGCCGGCGATCTCGTCCATGTAGACGATCGCCCGCAGGCTCGTGGTGCCAGGCTGCTGGCGCATCCAGCCGAGCACCTGATTGAGCAGCAGCGAGACGAAGAACATCCGCTCGGCGTCGTTGAGGTGCGCGATGGACAGGATCGTCAGGCGCGGCTTGCCTTCCGGGGTGTAGAGCAGCCGCTGCACGTCGAGCGCCTCGCCTTCCGTCCAGGCGCTGAAGCCGGGCGCCGCCAGCAGGTTGTTCACCGCCATGGCGAGCTCGAAGCGCTTGTCGGACGGATAGAACGCTTCCAGTTCGAGCACGCCGATGCGCTGCACGGGCGGCGTCTGAATCAACTGGATCAGCCGCGCGAGATCGAGGTCCTGTCCCTGGCGCCAGCAGGCGTCGATGATCGTGGAGAGCAGGATGTGCTCGCGGCTCTTGATCGGATCCGCGTCGATGCCCAGCAGTCCCAGCAGGCTCGTCGCCGTCGTCGCGACGCGCTCGCGCATCAGGTCCGACTCTTCGATGAAGTCCGGCGGCGGCGCGGCAAACGACTTCACGATCGACAACGTCAGCCCGGACTGCGCACCAGGCGTGTAGATGGCAACGTCCACCGCGGCGCGAAGGCGCGCGATGCGCTCGCGGCTCTGGCCCCAGCTTTCAAGGCCCTTGCGCCATGTCTCGGCCTGCGAGGCGGCCCACTCCTCCGGCGTCTTCCCGTTGCGTCGCGCTTCGTCCTCGTCGATCCACGGTACGGAACTCGTCGTGTGACAGGCTCGGGAAGGTCAGCAGGAGGTTGCCGAGATCACCTTTCGGGTCGATGGCCAGCGCGGGAATACCGTCGATGGCAGCCTCTTCGAGCAGGTCGATGCACAGGCCCGTCTTGCCGCTACCGGTCATGCCGACGCACACGGCATGCGTCACCAGGTCGCGGGAGTCGTAGAGCAGCAGGCCGTCGCGCGGCGATTTCGTGTCGATGTCGTACGGCCGTCCGAGGTAGAAGAGCCCGAGCTTTTCGTAGTCCATCGCGTGGTTAGCTTACAACCACGAAGGCCACGAAGGGCACGACGGTCACGAAACCATCTCGTGGTCTTCGTGTCTTCCTTCGTGACCTCGGATGGTCAGGAGACGACTGGCAAGACCACTCTCGAGGGTCTCGCCGCGTCGTGGAAGACCGTCTGCCGGGCCGGCACGAGCGTGGACTCAATGGCCGACGGCCGACCCGTGTTCGGGTTGCGGTCCAGGTGCGGGAAGAAGCTGCTGGTGACGTGGACGCGAATGCGGTGACCGCGCAGGAACCGATTGGCCGTCAGCGCCAGGCGAAACACCAGCTCGACCGGCTGGCCGGGGACCAGGTACACGGGCTCCTCCTCGCCGTTGCGGTACTTCGCGCGCAAGACCTCCAGCGTCGGGCTCATCAGGTTCCACACCGCGCCGTCGCGATCCACGTCGAGCAGCCGGCAGTAGAAGTCCGTGTCGGGCGCCGAGCTGGCCACCCACAACCTGAACTCGATGGACCCCACCACTTCCAGGTCGTCGTCGAGCGGCGGCGTCGAGAACACCAGGACGTCCTTGCGCGATTCGATGGCGCGCTGGTCGTGCGGGCCAAGGCCGGCGTCGAAGTGCGGATCCTCGACCGGGTCGTTTGGGTCGAACACGAAGCGGTCCGGCGGCTCGCCATCGGAAGGCGCCGTCGACGTGAGCGTTCCGCCCGCACGCAGGTACAGCGTCCGCGGCGTCGACGGCACGGGCCATGTGGACTCGGTGCGCCAGCGATTGGCGCCCATCACGAAAAGCCGCACCGGCGGCTGGGACGACAGCCCGCAATCGACGCCTCGGGCGTGCAGGTCGCACCAGTCGAGCACCAGCGCGTCGTAGTCGAGTCCGGCCGCCTCGCCGAAGTCGCGGTCGCCCACCTTCCGCGTTGCGGGCTTGGGCTCGCCGTGCACCCACGGCCCGATGACGAGCCGGGGCGCGCGCGCCTCGGGTGTGCCTCCGCTGGCGCGCAGACCGGCAAAGTTGCGCGTCGCGCCGATCGGCCCGTAGCCCTCGTCGTGCCAGCCGCTGAAATTGAAGACCGGCACCTTCACGCTCGCATAACGCCGCTCCAGCTCCGCAAAGTCCCAGTAGGGCCCGTCGTCCGGGTGATCCAGCCACTCGTCGTAGAACGGCGTGACGCCGGCAAGCAGCGGATGACCGCGAAGCGGCACGCGCCGCAGCGCTTCGCGGCCGTGCTCGCGCCACCACGCGCGCGCTTCACGGCTGGTTTGCGGCCCGCTGATGTTGCGGCGCCGCCGGTCGTCTGGCGCGATGTTGTTGGCTGTCCACGGCAGCCACGACAGGTCGAACGCGCCGCCGAAGTAGAAGAACTGTCGGGCGGACGAAAAGCACATGGCCGGGAACGCGCACGCCAGGTGAGGTGGCGTCTCGACGGCCGCCAGCCACTGCACGGCGCCCGGATACGACAGGCCGGCGGTCGCCACCCGGCCGTTTGACCACGGCTGCGCCGCAATCCACTCGATCGTGTCGTAGCCGTCGTGGCCCTCGTGCTCTGTAGGGATCGAACGTGCCGGCCGAATCGTACCGGCCACGCACGTCCTGCACGACGACCGCGTAGCCGCGTTCGACGGCTCTGAGCCACCATCGAGTCCTCGCGATACTGCTGGCGGCCGTAGGGCGTGCGAATCAGGAGGCCGGGGCGACGCTACTCGCCGGCGGCGACGTGCAGGTCAGCGTGAAGGATCGCGCCGTCCCGGACAGGTGTTTCCATGTCACGCCAGCCCAAGGGACTCCCTCGTGCCATCGTGCCATCGTGCCATCGTGATTGTGATCGCAACGGGTCGCCGGGTCGTCGGATCAGAATGCATCGCCGTTCCAGTAGATCGTGTCTCCCTCGCCAAGCCAGGGCTCGATGCGAATGTCGTCGCGAAGCGGCCGCATCATCAGGATCTCGCCGGCCAGGCCACGCCGGGTGATCTCGAGCTGCGGCGGTCGAAGGCCTTCGGGCCACCAGGCGCGTATCAGCGGCGGCCGCTCGCCGGGATGCCGCGCCAGCAGCACCTGCAGCATCGCCCCGATGCGCGCGCCTTCAGGGTCGCGATCGCCGCACGCGGCGAGACTCCAGCCTTCCGGATCGCCGGGGCGCTGGGCGCGGGTGACCTGAAGCAGCACATAGGCGACGGCCTGGGAACCTTCCTCGGTGACGAAGTACTCCACCGTGCGGCGGCCGGTCGGGTCGAGCCCGGCGAGCAGGCGCTTCTTCGCGACGGAGTAGTTGACGAGATCCGCGTCGGGAACGAGGCCGAAGCGATACCGCTCCACGCGCCTCGCATGGGTCTCGGCGACGCTGGCGGCATCACGCGCGTCGCCGGCGCGCACCAGGACCGCTGGAGCGCCGTTCCCGGTCTTCACGGTGACGTCGCTGGTGCGTGTGAGCGACGACGCGGAAACCGAGTCGCTCGTAATATGCCGATCCGATCTCCGAGAAGAGGACCGCCAGCGCGCAGCCGTCCGCCCGCGCCTCGTCGCAGAGCTGCTCGATCAACCGCGTCGCATGGCCACGTCCCCGTGCGGCCTGCGGCGTGAAGACCGCCCCGATGCCGACAGCGGGCGCCTCGCGGCCATCGAGCCGCGTCGTGAAGCGATAGCGTTTCGCCGACGCCAGCAGGCGGCCGCCTTCGACCATCGCCACGCGCGCCAGGTGCGTCCGCCCCCACGGCGTCCGCAGCTGCGCCGCGTTGTATTGTCCGTAGGCCTGGCGGGTGAGCCCGTCGCCCCACTGCGGCCAGCTCTCGTCGAGGATCTGGTCGAGAAGCCGGTCGTGCAGGGGCCAGGCCCCGTCAAGGATTTGTAAAGTCATCGCGTCTCTCTTTACAAATCCTTAACGGGGCCTGGCCCCCGTGCGCCGGAGCGCCCGCCCGGGCCGGGCGCTGGTCACCTCGCCGCGATCGAGAACGACCTGCCCGTTGACGATCACGGTGTCCACGCCCACCGGCGCCTGCGCGGGTTCCTGCGGCGTGCCGCGATCGGCGATGGTCGCCGCGTCGAAGATCACCACGTCGGCCTTCTTCCCTGCGGCGATGACGCCACGATCGACCAGGCCCAGCATCGCCGCCGATCGGCTCGTCATCTTCGCGATCGCCTCCTCGAGCGCGATCACCTGCTGCTCCCGGACGTAGCGCGCAAGCACACGCGGGAACGCGCCGTAGCCGCGTGGGTGGCGGCCGCTCAACTGGCCGTCGGAGCAGATGAGCACCTGCGGGTGCGCCAGGATGGCCTTCATGTCGGCTTCGTCCATCGACGTGCCGATGATGCCGATGGCCGGGCCGTCCGCCTTGACCATCCGGACGATGAGCGACGGCGCGTCGATGTTCTCGGCGGCGGCGAGTTCCGCGAGCGTCTTGCCGTTCCAGGACGGGTCGGCGCGGTAGTTGGTGATGCGCACGTTGCCGGCGCCGCCGATCTCGTCGAGGCCCACGCGCCACTTCTCGACGTTCTCGAAATCGCGGTCCGGGATGAGGACGTACATCGCGGACTGCCAGTACGGATAGGGATACCAGTCGCCCATCACGGTCAAGCCCTCGCGTCTGGCGGCGTCGAGCAGCGCGAGCCCTTCCTTCGCGCGGCCCCACACGGGCTTGCTGGCCAGCTTCATGTGCGAGATCTCGACGGCCACGCCCGCGCGGCGACCGACGTCAATCGCCTCCTTCCACGCGGCAAGGTACTCGTTCTCCTCGTCGCGCACGTGACTGGAATAGATGCCGCCGTAAGGCTTGATCGCGGTGGCCAGCGCCGTCAGCTCGTCGGTGGTCGCGTAGAAGCCGGGGTCGTACTCGAGGCCGCTCGACAAACCGACCGCGCCGTCCTTCATCCCCCGCTCCACCAGCGCCTTCATCGTCTCGATCTCCGCCGGCGTCGCGGCGCGCTTGAAATCCTCGCCCATCGCAAGACGCCGCACCGTGCCGTGCCCGACGCTGGTCGCCAGGTTGATGGCCGGCCTGACACGCTCGACACGCTCGGTCAGATCGGCCACGGGCATCTCGCTGCCGCCGTCCTGGCCGACCAGGGCGGTGGTGATGCCCTGTCGCAACTGCGTGGCCGCGTCAGGCGACTGGTCGAGCCCGCCGTCGGCGTGCGAGTGCATGTCGATGAAGCCGGGGGCCACGATCCGCCCGGCGGCGTCGATGACGCGCTCACCGCGCCCTGGGTGTCAGCGACGGACCAACCTCGACGATGACGTCGCCTTCGATGCGGACGTCGGCGGCGCGCGAGGGACCTCCGGTGCCGTCGACGAGGCGGCCGTTGCGGATCAGCAGCCCGGCTCCGGCCTGCTGTCCCACGACAGCCACGGAGCCACCGAGGGCGAGCAACGAGACGAAGAGGGCACTGTGTCGTTTCATGGAGGTTTCAGCCACGGAAATCTTTGTCTCCGTGGCCAAGATTCTATCCGCTGAGCGTGCGGCACTCAACCTCCAGCGCGATGGAATGGTCTAACGTGGCAGGACCGGATTGACACCGATGCGCCCGGTTCGCTCGCGATTCGCCCGCGACTGCGGCTCGTACTCGCGCTGCTCGCCTGGGCTCGTCCAGTGCACGGCGTCGCCGCGCCCAGCTCCGCCGTGCCTGGCTCACCCGACGAGGCGACGATCGTGCACGTCCTCAACCGCCTCGGATTCGGGCCGCGACCCGGCGACGTCGAGCGCGTCAGGAGCATGGGGCTGGCGTCGTGGATCGACCAGCAGCTGCGACCGGGCAGGGTCGCCGACAACGCCGTCGATGCGCGACTGGCTGGCTTGCCGACGCTGCGGATGACATCGACGGCAGATCGCCCAGGAGTACCTGCAGCCGCTGCTGGAGCAACGCCAGCAGCGGCGACGCGATGCCGCGCCGAGCCGGACATGAACACGCGTCGCGAGCGCGCGGCAGAGTTCGGGCCCGCCCTGCGGCGCCAGCAGGAACTGTTACAGGAACTCGTCGCGCAGAAAGTGCTTCGCGCCGTCTACAGCGAGCGGCAGCTGCAGGAAGTGCTCACCGATTTCTGGTTCAATCATTTCAACGTCTTCGCAAACAAGGGCTTCACCAGAATCTATCTCACGGCCTACGAGCGCGACGCCATCCGGCCGCACGTGCTGGGGCGCTTCCGCGATCTGCTTGGTGCGACCGCGAAGAGCCCGGCGATGCTCGTCTATCTCGACAACGCCCGCAGCGCCGACCCGGCGTTTGCGGCGAAGGCCAGAGCCGACCTCGACCGGCTCCAGCGCGCCGGCCGCCGTCGATGGCACGCGGCCAGGGGGCCGTGAGATCACGCCGGAGATGATGGAGCAGGTGCGGCAGAACATCCCGACCGGCATCAACGAGAACTACGCGCGCGAGCTGCTCGAGCTCCACACGCTGGGCGTCGATGGCGGCTTCACGCAGCAGGACATCGTCAACGTCGCGCGCGCGCTGACCGGCTGGACCATCGGGCGGCCGCGCAGCGCGCGAGGCCGGACAGTTCTGGTTCAACCAGAGGATGCACGACACGGGCGGCAAGGTCGTGCTGGGGCAGAAGATCAAGGGCGGCGGCATCGAGGACGGCGAGCGCGTGCTGGATCTGCTGGCGCGGCACCCGTCCACGGCGCGGTTCATCGCCACCAAGCTGGCGCGCCGCTTCGTCGCCGACGAGCCGCCCGCGGCGCTCGTGGACCGTGCGGCGGCGGCCTTTCGCGCAACCGACGGCGACCTGCGCGAGGTGGTGCGCGTGATTGTGACCTCGCCGGAGTTCTTCGCCGCCGAGACCCGACGCGCCAAGATCAAGAACGCCGTTCGAGTTCGTCATCTCGGCGCTGCGTGCCACCGGCGCCGACGTGCCGGACACGCGGCCGCTGGCGCGGACGCTGCAGCAACAGGGCATGCCCCTCTATCTTTGCCAGCCCCCGACGGGGTACAAGGAGACGGCAGACGCGTGGGTGACCAGCGGCGCGCTCGTCACTCGCATGAACTTCGCGGTGGAGTTGGCCATGACGGCGGCGCGCGCGCCTCCGTCGACACGCTGCTCTACGGCGAGGCGTCAGAGACCACGCGCGCGACAATCGGCAAGGCCACGACGCCGGCGCAGGCGGTCGCGCTGGCATTGGGCTCGCCGGAATTTCAGCGACGGTAGGATACGACGAACGTGACGCCATACGAGGCGAAGGCATCGACTAATAGACGCGTCTTCTTACGTGACGGCGGGCTCGCGCTGGTCAGCCTCGGGTTCGCGCCGTCGTTTCTTGCGCGCACGGCGGCAGCCAGCGCGGCGCGCCAGAAGCTGCTCATCGCCATCTTCCAGCGCGGCGCCGTGGACGGCCTCAACATGGTCGTGCCGTACGGCGAGCGCGCGTACTACAGGAGCCGGCCGACACATCGCCGTCCCCAAGCCGGGCGGCGCCGACGCCGCGCTCGATCTCGATGGCTTCTTCGCCTTCCATCCGCGGCTGGCGCCGCTCAAGCCGATCTACGACCGCCGCGAGCTGGCCGTGATTCACGCGTGTGGGTCGCCGGACCACACGCGGTCGCACTTCGACGCGCAGGACTACATGGAGTCGGGCACGCCCGGCGTGAAGAGCACCGACGCGGGCTGGCTGAACCGGACGCTCGAGGCCAGGCGCGTCGATCAGGCGTCGCCCTTTCGCGCGGTGGCGCTTGCGCCGACGCTCCCGCGCTCGTTGCAGGGCAGCGCGTCGGCGCTCGCCATCGGCCAGATCGCACAGTTCGGCGTCCGCGATGGACGCGGGGGGATGGGCGTCGGCACGTCGTTCGAGGCGCAGTACGCCGCTGCGGCCGACCAGGTGCTGCAGACGCCGGGCCGCGAGGCGTTTGACGCCATCAAGCTGATGAAGCAGGCAGACCCTGCGCAATACCGTCCCGCGGCAGGCGCCGACTACCCGCGCAGCGCGTTTGGCCAGGCCCTTCGCCAGGTCGCCCAGCTCGCCAAATCGGGACATTGGCCTCGAGATCGCGTTTGCCGAAACCGGCAACTGGGACCACCACGTGAACGAGGGCAGCACGCAGGGCCTGCTGGCCGCCCGGCTCGACGACTTCGCGCGCGGCGTCGGCGCGCTGGTCGCCGATCTGGGCGAGCAGATGCGCGACACGGTCATACTTGACGATGTCGGAGTTCGGCCGGACGCTCGCCGAAAACGGCAGCCGCGGCACCGACCACGGCCACGGCAACGCCATGCTGGCCATCGGCGCCGGCGTGAAGGGCGGTCGTGTCTACGGCGCGTGGCCCGGGCTGGAGCGCGATCAGGTTGTTCGAGGGTCGCGACCTCCAGGTCACCACCGACTTCCGCGACGTCTTCGCGGAAGTGGTGACGAGTCACCTCGGTGTGGGCGATGCGTCCGGCATCTTCCCGGGCTATGCGATCAAGGCCGAGAACCGCAGGGACTTCATGACGACGGCCTGAAGCGCCGAAGGCCTCATGTCGCTCTCCTCTCTGCTTCTCGCCAACCTTCTCAGGCCGCGCCCACGCCGTCGCGCTCGAGTGGGCGTGCCAGGAGTACACCTTCGCAGACCTCGACCGGCGTGCCACCCGGATGGCGCGCGAGCTTGCGGCCCGAGGTCTCGGCCCTGGCGATCGGCTGGCGATCTATCTGCCCAACCGCATCGAGTACATCGACCTGTTCCTGGCCTGCACGCGGCTTGGCGTGATCGTCGTCCCGATCAACGTCCTCTATCGCGACCGCGAGATGAATCACATCCTCGGCGACGCGACGCCGAAGGCGGTGGTCGTCGCCGATGACGCGGCGTGGGGTCGTGCGAATCCTCCGGCATGGGGAATCGACGCGCTGGCGCAGGCCGCCTCGGCGTCGCGCCGTCACGCCGATCGAGGCGGCCCTCGACGCGGCTGCGCCGGCCGCGCTCGTCTACACGTCCGGCACGACCGGGCCGGCCAAAGGCGCCGTGATCACGCACGGCAACCTCTGCGCCAACGCGATCGATGCTGGTCGGCTCGTGGCGCTTCACCGCCGACGATCGTCTCCTGCTGGCGCTCCCGCTCTTCCACGTGCACGGGCTCGGCAACGGCGTCCATTGCTGGCTGCTGTCGGGGTGCCGCACGCGGCTGCTCGAACGCTTCGACCATGCCTCCGCCGCCGCGACCCTGCGCGACTTCCGTCCCACGGTCTTTTTCGGCGTGCCGACGATGTATGTGCGGCTGCTGGAGGTTGAACCGTCGGCAGCTCGCGAGATTGGCGGCGCATTCAGGCTCTGCGTCTCGGGATCGGCGCCGCTTCCGGCGCAGGTGCTCGAGGAGTTCGAGGCGCTGCTTCGGTCACCGCATCCTCGAGCGCTACGGCATGACCGAGACGTTGATGACGCTCGGCAACCCGTATGACGGCGAGCGGCGTGCGGGAACCGTTGGTCTCCCCTTCCCCGGCGTCTCCATCCGCCTGCGTCGACGAGCAAGGGCAGATGGTTCGGGACGGCGAAAGCGGCGAGCTCTTCGTCCAGTCGCCGACCGTGTGCGCCGGCTACTGGAATCGCCCGGACGCCACCGCCGCGGCGTTCAAAGACGGCTGGTTCAGGACCGGCGACATCGCCGAGCGGGCGCCTCGACGGGTACATCACGCTCCGCGGCCGCCGAAGCGACGTCGTGATTTCCGGAGGGTTCAACATCTACCCGCGTGAGATCGAGGAGCTGCTGGCGGAACATGTCGTCGGTTGCCGAGGTCGCCGTCGCCGGAGTGCCCGATGCGGTCCGCGGCGAGGTGCCGGTCGCCTACGTCGTGCTCCGCCCCGACGAGTCTGCCAGCGCCGACGCGCTCATCGCGTACTGCCGCGATCAGCTGGCGTCCTTCAAGGTGCCACGGCGCGTGGTGTTTCTCGAGCGGCTGCCCAGGACGGCATTGGGAAAGGTGCAAAAAGGGCTGCTGAGAGCCGAAATCTGAGCGGGTGTAATACAATCGCGCCATGTCGAAGAACGAGGTCGTCAAGGCCGAGACCGCCAAGCTCCAGGTGGGCGAAGCGCTGGGGATGATCGAGACGCGCGGGCTGGTGGCGCTCATCGAAGCCGCCGACGCGATGGTCAAGACGGCCAACGTGACGATCGTCGCGTGGGACAAGGTGGATGCCGGCCTGGTCACCGTGCTCGTGCGCGGCGACGTCGGGTCGGTGAAGGCCGCCACCGACGCCGGCGCCGCGGCCGCCCGGCGCGTCGGCGAGCTTGTCGCGGTTCACGTGATCCCGCGCCCCGCTGAAGACCTCGAACACGTGTTCCCGATCAACCTGTAGCGCGCCGCTACGCCCCCACGACCCTCTCCGCCGCCCTCGCGCCCGCGAAATCCTTCTCCGTCACGCCGCCTTCGCTGTGCGTCGAGTACGACAGCGTCACCTTGCGATAGTTGATGGTCACGTCGGGATGGTGGTCGGCAGCCTCGCAGTCGGGCACCAGCCGCTGCACGAATGCCACGGCTTCGGGAAATCCCTTGAACGCGAACTGCTTGCGGATGGCGTCGCTGTCGCGGGTCCAGCCCGGAAGCGTGTCGAGCTCGCGAACGATCGCGTCGTCTTTGAGAAGTGACATCGTGTTCCTCCGGCGGATCTGAGGACCCGCCTGACGCTAGTAGGTTCCGAATCGCTGGGGAGCGCACGGCGTCCAGATGGGGTCGAGCGGCGTGCCGCCGGCCAGATCGGCCACGTCATTGGCCGTCAACGGGGTGAGCAGCGCGCCGTTGCGATAGTGCCCCGTGGCGTAGAGCAGGCCCTCCACCTCGGTCGAGGCCCCGACGATCGGCAGGTCGTCGAGCGTTCCAGGACGCAGACCGACCCGCACCTCGAGAAACGTCGCGTCGGCCAATGCCGGCAGCAGCGCCGTCGCCGCCCGCAACAGGTGAGAGACGCCCGTGGCGGTCGCCCGCTCGTCGAAGCCCACGTGTTCGACCGTCGCGCCCACCAGGATCGTGCCGTCGGCCCGGGGCGCGAGGTAACACTCCGGACCCCACAACGCGTGGCGCAACATCGCCGATTCGGTCCGAAGAGCCAGCAACTGACCGCGGACTGGCTGCACCGGAAGCGGCGCGACGCCGTCGATGTCGACCTGCCCTGCCCAGCAGCCCGCGGCAAGCACGACACGCGAGGCCTCGAACGTCCCCTCGCCCGTCGTTCACGCGAAGCGCCGACGCGGTCCGCGAGACACGATGCGCGCGAGTCTGGACCAGGCGAGCGCCGCGCGAGGCGGCCGAGCGCCAGAGCGCGGAGACCAGCGCAGGCACGTCGACGACCCCATGCGACGGGATCTTCAAGCCGGCGACGGCGCTGGGAGAAACCGAGGGCTCGGACGCGCGCAACGACGTGTGATCGAGTCGCTCGCACGCAATGCCGTCCCCGGCCAGGGCGGCTGCCGCTTCGTCGAGAGCCGCGGCGGCGCCGGAGTCGAAGGCGACATCGATGGATCCCGTGCGCGCATAGGGAACGCCCAGGCCCTCGTCGAGGAGCGCCTGCACGAGAGCGTCGTACCGCGCGAGACTGCGGGCGCCCAGCGCCTGCAGCGCCAGGTCGTGGCGTCCTTCCGAAAACGGCGCGAGCATCCCTGCGGAGGCCCGGCTGGCGCCATCGCCCACAGGCCGTGGGTCGAGGATCGTGACCTCCGCGCCGCGCGCGCTCAACGCGTGCGCGATCCCACAGCCGATGACCCCACCGCCGAT
Organism: Vicinamibacteria bacterium; assembly: GCA_963806705.1. Classification (GTDB taxonomy): domain Bacteria; phylum Acidobacteriota; class Vicinamibacteria; order Vicinamibacterales; family JAENWD01; genus JAENWD01. Next base: position 108,353 of record CAWDZE010000004.1, on the reverse strand, counting down.
GACGAGGACGTCGCTCACGAGTTGGTTCGCCGCGTCACAGGGACGCGCGCTGGCTGGTCAACGTTTGCGGGGCGGGCGGTCGATGAAGCCATCGTTGATGAACCGGCCAAAGCCACCCTTGTTGCCCGGCAGATACGGACCCGACCGGCGCCGATGCGCCGGGCGCGACCGGCGCGACCCAGGTCCACGGCAGGTAGTAGACTTCCCGTTCGACAACAGCCGCCGGCTGGCGGACCGCCGCCGATGACGGCGATATTGGACTCGCACTCGACGCAGGGGGCGGCGGCGAGCGGTTCAGCGATCGGCGGCGGAGGTGGCTGATACGACGCGCGCACGGCTGCGGCAATCACGCGGTCGCTGACGCCAGCGCGCTTCAACGTGATCGACTGCGCGGCGTCCACGCTGCGGTCCATGCCGGTTGACTCGATCAATGCGAGCAGGACCTCGTCGCCAAGCCCCGCCTTGGCGAGTGCGGCCAGTTCATCCGGCGTAACGGCCGAGGCCCCGGAGGAAGCGGCCAGCAGAAGCGTCGCCGCGATCGCGAACATTCGCACGGTTTGCATTGTGGTCACCAAACACGTGCGTTTGCAACGCACGGGCCAGGGGAAAACTCCTGTTTCGCTTAGGTTGCCTGCGCGCGCGGTTCGTGCCGGTCGGCAGCCTTGAGGACACTCGCCCTGACTTCAGGACAGCGGAGGCGACCTGGCCAGATCGAGACAAGGCTAACGTGGTCAGCACTTTAGACCGACAACGTGATGCAACGCGCGTGGGTACGGCCCTTGCTGAAGCTGGCTGGGGTGAAGGAGCTTGGTCATGTTGAGCAACAAGGCGGCGTTGGCGGCAATTGGCGCAGTGGCTCTGCTGGGGGCATCGGCGACCGGGGCGTTTCTGGCCTCGCGACGCGCCGAGCCGGCTGCAGTCGCGACCGCGTCGCCTGACGCGGCGCCCACGCCGGGTGTGGGAGCGACCGAGGGTGTCGAAGCCACCGAGGGTGTCGTCGACGACGCGGTGACTCCGCCGCCCGCCACACCGGCCGCCACGCCCGTGCGGCCCGCCGCCCCTACCCCGGCAAAGGCCCCGGTAAAGCCGGCCAGCCGCCCCATCTCACAGACCCCGCGACGCGCGGAGGCATCGCGACCGAGCGTGCCGGCTTCGCAGGTCCGCGCGCGACCGCAGCCAGCCGACGGCTGCGCCGGCGACCTCGGAAGCGCGACCCGTCGAAAGCCAGGACCGCGTGGCCAGCCGGCCCACACCGACCCAGGAACGGCCGGTGGAGACAGTGCCGGTCACCGACATGCCCGTCGCGCGGGAGGAGCGTCGACCGGTGGACCAGGCGGTGTCGACTCCGGCGGCGCCGCAATTCGAGGACGTCACGGTACCGGCCGACGCGGTCATCGGGCTGCAGCTGGAATCGAGCCTGTCGAGCGACACGGCGCGCATTGAAGATCGTGTCGAAGCGCGCGTCACGCGCGACGTGCGTGCGAACGGCCGCGTGGCCATCGCCGCCGGCTCGCGCGTGCTCGGCTCGGTCAGCGTCGTCGAACGCGGCGGCAAGATGAAGGAGCGCGCGCGCCTGGGCGTTCGGTTTCACACGGTGATCCTCGCCGATGGCACCGAGGTGCCTCTGCAGACCGAAACGGTGCTGCGCGAGGGCGAGTCGCCTGGCAACGCCAGCGCGGCCAAGGTCGGCGGCGGCGCAATCGGCGGCGCCATCCTCGGCGCGATCCTGGGCGGCGGCAAGGGCGCGGCCATTGGCGCCGGCGTCGGCGCCGGCGCGGGGACCGCGGCCGTGATGGCCGGCGGGCGCCGGGCCGCGCAGATTCAGGCCGGCTCGCCGATGACGGTCAAGGTGCTGTCGCCTGTGACGGTGTCGGTCGAAAAGTAGTGCACGTCGGCGCGGTGCTAAGATCGGCGCGTTGACATTCCTGTTTCTTACGCTCAAGACCTATGCTCTTGAGGTACCCTGAAGGCACACGGCAAGGCCTGATGGCAGGCTCACGTGACTCCGACGCCGCCCTCGGCGGCGACATGGACCCCGAGGAGTTCCGCCGGCAAGGTCATCGGGTCGTCGACTGGCTCGCCGATTATTTCGCGAACCCCGAACGGTTCCCTGTGCTGGCGCAGGTCCAGCCCGGCGATCTGATAAGGGCCCTCCCATCCCGCGCGCCCGAAGACCCCGAGCCGTTTGACGCGATCTTCGACGACTTCACCAGGCTCGTGGTCCCCGGCATCACGCACTGGAATCACCCGGGCTTCTTCGCGTACTTCGCGATCAGCGGCAGCGGTCCTGGCGTGCTCGCCGAGATGTTGTCGGCCGGCCTGAACGTGCAGGCGATGTTGTGGCGCACGTCGCCCTCTGCCACCGAGCTCGAAGAGGTCGCGCTGGGCTGGCTGCGGGATCTGATGCAGCTGCCGCCGGCCTTCGAGGGCGTGATCTACGACACTGCCTCGATGGCCGTGCTCCACGCGCTTGCGGCCGCGCGCGAGACGGTCATCGCCGACGTCCGCACCAGGGGGCTTCTGGGCCGGCCCGACCTGGCGCGCTGTGCGCGTGTACCTGTCGGCCCACACTCACTCGTCGGCGGACAAGTCGGTGATCCTCCTGGGGCTGGGGAAAGACGCGATCACGCACATTCCCGGCGACACCCAGCATGCGATGCGCGTGGATCTGCTGCGCGAGGCCATCGCCGCCGATCGACGCGCCGGCATCGTGCCGCTGGCCGTCATCGCCACAATCGGCACGACCTCGTCGACGGCCATCGATCCGGTCGACGAGATCGCCGATCTGTGCGAGGCCGAGGGCATCTGGCTCCACGTCGATGCGGCCTATGCGGGAGTGATGGCGATGATGCCGGCATGGCGGACGGCCTTCCGTGGGGCCGAACGCGCTGACACGCTCGTCGTCAACCCGCACAAGTGGCTCTTCACGCCGTTTGACTGTTCGGTCCTCTACTGCCGCCGCATGGACGTGTTGCGGCAGGCGTTCTCGCTGGTCGCCGAGTACCTCAAGACCACCGAAGCCTCGCCGGTGAAGAACCTGATGGACACCGGCATACAGCTCGGCCGGCGCTTCCGCGCGCTGAAGCTGTGGATGGTGCTGCGCTACTTCGGCGCGGCGGGAATACGCCGGCGCCTCGAGGCGCATGTGGACCTTGCCAGGATGTTTGCCGGCTGGGTCGACGCAACGCCCGGGTGGGAACGGCTGGCACCGGTGCCCTTCAGCGTCGTCTGCTTCCGCCATCGGCCGGCGGGCACCGACGACGAGGCCGCCCTTGAACGACACAACGCCGGAATCATGGAGGCCGTGAACGGATCCGGCGAGGCATTTCTGTCACACACCAAGCTCGATGGCCGCTTCGTCCTCAGGCTGGCCGTCGGCAACATTCGTACCGAAGAGCGCCATGTCCGGCGCGCCTGGGCCCTGCTGACCGAAGCAGCGGCCGGCTGATTCCCTCGAAGGAGAGACCTGATGAAACGATTGATGTCCCCCATCCTTGTTGCCGTGGCCCTGTTGTCAGCGCCGGCCGCGGCCCACGCGGATGGCTTCCTCTCGCCCTTCATCGGCGTGAACTTCGGCGGCAACACCTCCGATAAATCCACGGTCTATGGCGGCGCGCTTGGTTTCATGGGACAGAAGTCCGGCTTCGAGATCGACTTCGGCTACACGAGCGAGTTCTTCAGCGACGACACCTTCGATGTCGACGGCAAGCTGGTCACCTTCATGGGCAACGTGATCCTCGGCGGCAGGCGCGGCGGGTTCTCGCCGTACTTCGCCTTCGGCGGCGGGCTCATCCGCACCAACATCAACGTGATCGATGATGTGCTCGACGTGGAGGCGTCAAAGAACAACTGGGGCGGCAACGTCGGCGGCGGGTTTTTCGCGGGCGGCACGGTCGCTGACGGTTCGGGCCGACCTGCGCTATTTCAGGGCCTTTGATTTCGAGGGCGGACTCGATTTCGAACGGGACCTGGGAATCCTCGACGACACGCTTGGTTTCTGGCGCGGAACGGTGGGCGTGGGGTTGATGTGGTAGGCAATTGACGACTATTCCTCGAACAGGCCCCTTATTTCAGGGGCCTGGACCTCCCGCGTCGTTTTCTCGATAGTCTCGAGCTCGGGGATGTCGTCGCCCGACGAGGCGCCGAGGTCGCGGAATCGGCGAGCGGTGACCAGCACGCGCGTTTCAAGCGAGGCCACAGAGCGGTTGTACGCGTCGACGGCCCGATCGAGTCCCCGCTTCACATCGTCGTAGTGGGTGGCCAGCACCAGCAGGCGCTGGTAGAGCTCGCGACCCAGGTCCGAGATCTGCTGAGCGTTGGCCTGGAGACGCTCCTGCCGCCAGCCGTACGACACGGCCTTGAGCAGCGCGATGAGCGTTGTCGGGCTGGCCAGTACCACGCGGTTGGCGATGCCGTGCTCGATGAGCAACGGGTCGTGCGAGAGCGCGGCCGAGAACAGCGCCTCTCCGGGCAGGAACATCACCACGAACTCGGGCGTGTCGTCGAACTGGCTCCAGTAGGCCTTGCTCCCGAGGCGAACCAGGTGGTCGCGCACCTGGCGGGCGTGATCGCCCAGCCTGGCGGCACGCTCGAGGTCGTCTCCGGCCTCGACGGCGTCGAAGTAGGCAGCGAGCGGCGCCTTGGCGTCCACGATCACGCGCTTGCCGCCCGGCAGCCGCACGACCAGGTCGGGGCGAAAGCGGCCGTCCTCGTTGGTGAGGGTGACCTGCTCGAGAAAGTCGGTGTGCTCGATCATCCCGGCCAGCTCGACGACCTGGCGCAGCTGGACTTCCCCCCAGTGGCCGCGGACGTGCGGCTGGCGGAGCGCCTTGACGAGCTTGCCCGTTTCGCCCTGCAGCGATGTGAGCCCGGAACCCACTTGCTTGAGTTGCTCAGCCAGCGAGGCGTTGGCGGCGATGCGGTCCTTCTCGACCACTCCCAGCTTCTGATCGACCGCCAGGAGCGTGTCGGCCAGTGGGCGCACGAGGTCTGCAATAGCCGCGTGTCGCCGGTCGAGATCGCCCTTCACCTGTTCGTTGGTTTTCTCCAGCGACGCCTGCGCCAGCGCCGTGAGCGACTGGCTGTTGGCCTGCAGGGCCTCCGAGGCCATCGAGCGGAACGCGTCGCGCAGTGTCTGCTCAGCGTGGGAGAGGATGGTATGGCGCTGGTCGGAGGCCTGCAGCTTGACCTCGAGCGCGGCGATGCGCGCGGCGGCCTGCTGGCGCACGAGCACCCAGGTGAGTGCCGCTCCGGCGGCAAACGCGACGACGATCCAGACAACGGTCACCGGGCTCGATTGTACGCCCGGGAAGGACAGGATAGGACACTGGGCAGTGCCTGGTGCAGAGTGCCGGGTGCTGACTGCGGTGCCGGGTGCTTAGTGCTGAGTGCGCTGCTCGTTGTCCATGCGGGCGATGGACCGAACCCGGATCGTCCGGCGCCCGTCGCGTTCGGTTACCTCGCCTGTGGCTTCCACGCGCCGCGCGACGAATTCGATCAGCCGCGTGTTGGCCGCAGCCGTGTACTCGCCGGTGATGATGTAAACGCCGTCGGCGGCCAGTATGCCCAGGGTGGCGCCGCGCCTGGCGCAGCTGAGCGCGCAGTCGACGTGGGCGTCGCCGGCGTTATCGGCCGCTTTCTGGTAGCACCGCACATCGACGACCTCGCCGGCAATTGTGCGCGACTCGGCCGCAACCCCAATCGCCAGCATCAGGACGGCGGTTACTGTGGCCAGCACTTGAAGATTATACTTTCCCCTCCATGCGCAATCTCCGCTCTGCCCTGCTGCTGGCCACCGGCGTGGTGGCCGTTGCGACGATCCTGGCTGCGCCGCGCCTGCAGGCGCAGTCGCGCCAGGCCCCGGTCCTTGCAATCACTAATGCGACGGTGCTCACAGTCACCAAGGGCACGCTGACGCGCGGCACGGTGATCGTCAAGGACGGCAGGATCGCGGCGGTGGGCGCCGACATCGCGGTGCCGTCCGGCGCCGAGGTCGTCGATGCCACCGGACGCTTCGTCACCCCGGGCATCATCGACGCGCACTCGCACATCGCCGCCGATTCAGTCAACGAGGGCGGCACGACCGTCAGTTCGATGACCGGTATCGAGGACGTCTTCAACCCCACCGACATCAACATCTATCGCGACCTGGCCGGCGGCGTGACGACCGCAAACGTGCTGCACGGCAGCGCGAACCCCATTGGCGGCAGGAATCTGGTGATCAAGCTGCGCTGGGGCAAGGTACAGACCGACGAGTTCCGCTTTGCGGGCGCGCTGCCGGGCATCAAGTTCGCGCTGGGCGAGAACCCGAAAGACATGCGTCAGTTCGGCCAGGAGGGACCGCGCAGGTACCCGACCAGCCGGATGGGCGTGGAGTTCGTGATTCGGGATGCGTTCACGCGTGCCAGGAAGTATCAAGCCGAGTGGGCGGCGTATGCCGCGCGGAAACAGAAGGACGCCGCAGCGGTCCCGCCGCGGCGCGATCTGCAGCTTGAACCTCTGGTGGAAGTGCTCGAGGGCAAGCGCCTGGTGCACGCGCATTGCTATCGCGCCGACGAGATCCTGATGCTCCTGCGGCTGGCCGAGGAGGTCGGCTTCCGCATCGCGACCCTGCAGCACGTGCTCGAGGGGTACAAGGTCGCCAGGGAGATCGCCGCGCACGGCGCCGGCGCGTCGACTTTCTCCGACTGGTGGGGGTACAAGGTCGAAGCCAGCGGCGCAACCCCATGGAACGCGGCATTGATGACACGCAAGGGCGTGCTGGTGTCCATCAACTCCGATAGCGCCGAACACTCGCGCCGGCTCAACACCGAGGCCGCCAAGTCGATCAAGTGGGGCGGGTTGTCCGACGATGAGGCGCTGGCGCTGGTGACGGTGAACCCGGCGCGACAACTGCGGGTCGCCGAGCGCGTGGGCTCGATTGAACCGGGCAAGGACGCCGACCTGGTCGTCTGGAACCGCCACCCGCTCAGCAGCTATGCGGTGGCCGACCGCGTGTACATCGACGGCACGCTCTACTACGACCGGTCGAAGGAGGACGCGCGCGTCGCCGATCTCGCAAGCCGGAAAGCCGCTCTGGTCCAGGCCGAGAAGGACGCCGCCGCCAGGGACAAGAAGGACGACAAGAAGGACGACAGCAAGCCGGAAACACCGGAGGTGCCGCCAACCACGTCGGCGACCGATGGCCACCACGCCGCGGGCGGCACCAACGGGCACCCGGGGAACCTGAAGCAGCAGGCGAATCCTAAGCTGCCGGACAACCTGACCGCGATCGTCAACGCCCGCATTCATCCCATCACGTCAGCCAGCATCGAGCGCGGGACAATCGTGCTCAGGGCGGGCCGCATCGAGGCTCTCGGGGCCACCGTCGCCGTGCCGTCCGGGGCGCAGGTGATTGACGCTGCCGGCGCAGACGTCTATCCGGGCTTCATCGATCCAAGCACCGCGCTGGGCCTCGACGAGCCCGGTCCGCGGGGCTTTGCCGACACGGCCGAATCGGTTGAATACAACCCGCACCTGCGGACGCGCACGGCCTACCACCCCGACAGCGAGGCCATTCCGGTCGCCCGCGCCAATGGCGTCACCACGGTCGGCGTTGTGCCAGGCGGCGGCGTCCTCTCCGGTGAGCTCGCCGTGATGCAGCTGGACGGCTGGACCTGGGAAGAGGCGACGTTGCGGGCGTCGGCGGGAATCGCGTTTCAGTTCCCGCCCATCAGCCGGCCGCGGCGATTCGGCGCGCCAGCCGAAGGACAAGTCGTACGCCGACTTGAAGAAGGAACGGGACCGCACGCTCGACACGCTCGCCGACCTGCTGGCACGGGCCCGCGCGTACGCGCGCACGCCTCCGACCGCACGCCCCGTCGACTGGGTGCTGGCGGCCCTGGCGCCCATTGTCGAAGGCGAGCTGCCGCTGGTCGTCACGGCCAACCGCGAGGCCGACATCCGCGACGCCGTCGCCTTTGGCGAGCGCGAGCGCGTCCGATTGGTGGTCGAAGGCGGCGCAGAGGCGCCGCGCGTCGCGGCGCTCTTGAAAGAGAAGCAGGTGCCGGTCATCCTCGGGCCAGTCCTGCAGCTGCCCGCACGGGCCGACGACCACCACGCGGCGACATACAAGGCGGCTGCGGCCCTGGCCGAGGCCGGCGTGTCCTTCGCGCTCAGCGGCGGCAACGACGCGACCAATGTGCGGCTGCTCCCATACCAGGCGTCCCAATCGGTGGCGTGGGGACTTCCGCGCGACCGTGCGCTTTCGGCCATCACCATCGACGCGGCGCAGGATCCTCGGCGTCGATGCCGAAGTCGGCAGCCTCGAGCCGGGCAAGCGCGCCGACCTGTTCATCTCGAACGGCGACCCGCTCGAGGCCCGCACGCAGATCACCCACGTCTTCATCAACGGCCGAAACGTGGGCGTGGACAACATGCACAAGCGGCTGTACGAAAAGCACGCAGCCAGACCGTAGACGGGTTGGGTCAGGTTTAGCCTGGTTGGGTCGGTCGGGATTGGGTCTGGTTCGGTCGGGTTGGGTCAGGTTCGGTCGGGTTGGGTCTGGTTGACGACGGAGCATCTGATGCGCAGGTTGGTTCTGACGGCGACGTTGATTGCGGCAACGGGGATGGCGACGTCCCATGCGGTGGTGGTGCCGGGCTATGCGATTGTCGGCGCGCGCATCGTCGCGGTCTCGCGTCCGCCGATTGAGAAGGGCACCGTCGTCATTCGCGGCGGCGAGATCGTCGCAGTCGATGGAGGGACCGATTCGCCGGGCGACGTGCAGCGCATCGAAGGCGCTGGCCTGACCGTATATCCAGGCCTCATCGACCTGCACGCCTCGGCGGGTCTCGACCAGCCGGCCGCAACCGCGCCGCAGAACCCCGAGAGCCGCGAGGTCACCGAACGGTTCAGGCGTCTGCAACTGCTGCGCGCGCAGGTGCAGGCCGCCGATCTGCTGCGGCCTGATGCGGCCGACCTGGGCAAGCTGGCCGGCGCCGGCTTCACCAACGCGGTCATCGTGCCCGACGGCGAAGCCATTGCCGGACAAAGCGCGCTCATCGACGTCGTCCCGCCGGAGATCGACCCGCAGGTCGGCCGGCTCGCCGTCGACCTGCGCGGACCGATGGTCCTGCGCCCGGCCGTGGCGCTGCACGTCGCGTTTCCCGGCCGCGGGTTCCTGGGCGCCTATCCGGCGTCGCTGATGGGCGGCATCGCGTTTGTGCGGCAGGCATTTGCAGACGCGCAGCACTACCAGAAGGCGTCCGCGCTGGCGGAGTCTTCGCGCGAGCCGTACGACGCGGCGCTTGCCGCGATGGGCCCGGTGTTCAACGGCACGCTGCCCGTGGCCTTTCGCGCGTCGACGCCACGCGAGATCCGGCGCGCCCTCGCCTTCGCCAAGGAGTTCTCGGTCGCGCCCATGATCGTCGGCGGGCAGGGGGCCGAGGAAGTCGCGCAGGAGTTGAAGGCCGCCGGCGCGCGGGTCGTCGTCAGCGTGAACTACCCGACAAGACCCAAGGAGCTGGCGCCGGACGCCGACGAGTCGTTCGAGGCGTTGCAGGCCCGCGCCGCGGCGCGGCGCGCCGCCGGGGCGCTGTCCGCTGCCGGAGTGCCGTTTGGCTTCGGGTCTGTCGGTTTGAAGGACCCTAAGGATTTTGTCGCCAACGTTCGTCTCGCTTCCGAACGCGGCCTTGCACGCGAAGCGGCCATTCGCGCGTTGACGCTCGACGCCGCTGCGCTCTCCGGCGCCGGCGCCCGGCTTGGATCGATCGAGCGCGGCAAGCGGGCCAATCTCCTCGTGACCGAAGGCGACCTGCTCGACGCCAAGGTGAAGATCAAGCATGTCTTCGTCGGCGGGCGCCTGATCGCCATCCGGCAATGAGGGCCACATGAGCCGAGTCAACATCTCGTCGGGAGCCCCCTGGGAGCCCATCGTCGGCTACTCGCGGGCCGTGCGTGTAGGAGCGCAGGTCCACGTCGCCGGCACGACCGCCACCGGGCCCGATGGCAAGATCGTGGGCATCGGCGATGCCGCGGCGCAGACGCGGCAGACGCTGCAGAACATCGCGGCCGCTCTCGAGAAGGCCGGGGCGCGGCTCGACCACGTGGTCCGCACGCGCATCTACGTCACCGACATCACGCAGTGGGAAAGCGTGGGCCGCGCGCACGGCGCGGTGTTCGGCTCGATTCGTCCGGCCAGCACCATGGTGGAAGTGAAGGGCCTGGTGTCGCCAGAGATGCTGGTGGAGATCGAGGCTGACGCTGTCATTGCAGATTGACGATTGACGATTACGGGGTGTGACCTTCCACGACCACTTCTCCCGCGACTCGGCGGGCTATGCGAGATACCGGCCACGCTACCCCGCTGCGCTCTTCGACTGGCTGGCGTCGACGGTCGACCGCACGCGATCTCGCCTGGGATTGCGCGACGGGTAACGGCCAGGCTGCGGCAGGCCTCGCCGAACGGTTCAGGCGCGTGGTCGCCACCGACGCCAGCCCCGACCAGCTCCGTCACGCGACGCCTGGTCCCAACATCGAGTACCGGCAGGCGGGCGCCGACGCCAGCGGCTTGCCAGCGCAGAGCGTCGACCTGGTGACCTGCGCGCAGGCGACTGCACTGGCTGCCGCGCGAGGCCTTCTTCGCGGAGGCGCGCCGGGTGCTGCGCCCTGGGTCTCCGGTCGCGGTGTGGGGGTACCACATCGCCCATGGTGCGCGAGGCGGAGATCGACGCCGCCATCCGGCACTTCCACGACGAGGTCGTCGGGCCTTACTGGCCGCCGGAGCGACGCCTCGTACTCGACCGGTTCGCGACGATCGAGTTTCCTTTCAGCCAGATCGAGGCGCCGGAGTTCGAGATGCGCTGCGCCTGGACGCTCGACGACTTCGCTCACTACCTCGGCACCCAGTCGGCGACAAATCGCTACCGCAGCGCCCACGACGGCGCCGACCCGGTGCCCGACCTGGTGGCCGCGATCGAGACCCGCTGGGGTGGCCGCCAACTGGTTCGGGATGTGTATTTTCCAGTCTTCATGCGGGCCGGCCGTACGTAATTCGTCCCTCCGTTCGTCACAACGGAAATCTGGGCCGGGGAACAAACCTACGAAGATCTTCGTTGACACCTACGAAGAGTCTCGTAGATGATGACCGACGCCATGCCGCCACGACCCACCGATGCCGAGCTAGCCATCCTGCGTGTCCTCTGGTCACGCGGGCCCAGCACCGTGCGCCAGGTGCTCGATGCGCTGAACGAGGAGCGCGCCACCGGATACACGACGGCGCTGAAACTGCTGCAGATCATGACGGACAAGCAATTGGTGGCCCGCGACGAGTCCGACCGCACGCACATCTACCGGGCCAGTTTCAGCGAAGCCGCCACCCAGCGCCAGCTCGTGGACGACCTGATGGATCGGGCCTTCGGGGGATCGGCCATGCAACTGGTGATGCGCGCGCTGTCGGGCCGCCAGACATCGGGCGCCGACCTGGCCGAGATTCGCCGACTGCTCGACGAACACGACGGAGACAAGCGATGACGAACCCTGCTCTTCTGGATCGTGTCTCCGACGTGATCGGCTGGGGGCTGATCCATTTCCTGTGGCAGGGCACCGTGCTGGCCGTTCTGCTCGGCCTCACGTTGCTCGTGTTGCCACGCGGCTTTGCGCGGGCGCGGTATGTCGCCGGTTGCGTGACGCTCGCGCTGATGCTCCTGGCGCCGACCTTCACTATCTGGCAGCTCGCCGATCCGCGCGATCCCGCCTCGCCGTACTTCGAGGACGTGCAGGCGTCGGCAATCGTGGCGACGACCGCGTCTGGCTCGGAGGCTCTGGGCGATTCGACGACGCCGCTCCCACGCACTTCTCCATCGCGCGACACCGCACGCATGGTCGTCGACGCCAATCACGTGCTGCCGTGGGTCGTCATGGCGTGGGCGATCGGCGTGCTCGTGTGCTCCATGCGGCTGGCCGGCGGCTGGTGGCAGGCCCGCCGGCTCGTGCGGCTGGGCACGCGGCCCATTGCCGCGCACTGGGAGGACGTGAAGGACACACTCGCCGCGCGTCTGGGGCTGTCGCGCACGGTGCGACTGCTCGAATCCACGCGATTGCAGGTTCCGGTCGTCGTGGGCTGGCTGCGACCGGTGCTGCTCGTGCCAACGGCGGTGCTCGGCGGGCTGTCGCCGCAGCAGCTCGAGGCGGTCATCGCGCACGAGTTGGCCCACATCCGGCGACACGACTACATCGTCAACCTGCTGCAGTCGGCCGTCGAGACGTTGTTGTTCTACCACCCCGCCGTGTGGTGGGTGTCGAGCGCCGTCCGCACCGAGCGCGAGCACTGCTGCGACGACCTGGCGGTGGTCGCGTGCGGCGACGCGGTGCTCTACGCCCGTGCGCTGACGGCCATCGAGACATTGCGACACGAAGAGTTGGGAGTCGCCATGGCCGTCACCGGATCGCCGCTGCTGGCGCGCGTGCGCCGTTTGCTCGGCGCCAAGCCTCCCGCAACCGCCGCCTCGTCGGGCTGGATCGTCGCACTGCTCACCGTCGTGATGGTGTCAGGCGCTGGCGTCACCAGCTGGATACGCGGCGTGCCGGTCGAGTTCATCGAAGGCAGAGGGCAGGCGCCACAAGAGGCGCACGTCGGCGCCCGACGCCCCGATCATGGCGGAGAGTCACGAACGCGCCATGCTAGACAGCTCCGTGCAGTCGGCCGAGCGGGCAATGCAACGGGCGATGGCGGATCAGGAACGAGCCCTCGTCGCCGCCGCGCGAGCTGTCGAACGTGCGCAGCAGGCCGAGCAGGCGCGCGAATCGCGCAGCGCTTCCGCCGAGGCGCGGCAGGTGGCCCGCGAGGCGATGAGGCAGGCTCACGAAATGATGCGCACGGCCCACCTGGCTGCCCGCGATGCCGCGCGTGCCATCAGGGACGCCCAGCACGCGCATTGGTCGTGGTGGTCGGAAGACGTACCGGAAGCGCCCGAGGCACCGGAAGCACCAGAAGCCCCTGAGGCCCCAGAAGCCCCTGAGGCGCCTGAAGCCCCGGAGGCGCCCGAAGCGCCTGAGGCTCCTGAAGCACCCGACGCTCCAAGAGCCTTCTATGCCTGGCCGGCGCCACCCGCGCCGCCGGCTCCGCCCGCGCCACCGGCTCCAGCGGCGCCACCCGCACCGCCAGCTCCCATCGCCGCACCCGCGCCAGCGGCACCGCCTGCGCCCCCGGCGCCGCCAGCGCCCCCGGCGCCGGCGCATGGGTTCTGGTACTCGGGCGACAAGTCGAGGTCGTGGAATACCACGCACAGCAGCAACGGCACGACGTTGAAGATCAGCGCCAGCGGCGACGTCGAGTTCACCGACGACGAAAGCGACGTGAAGAGCATCTCCTCGGGCGGCTGGTTCGTCGTGGATCGGCGTGTGGGCGGCATCGGCGGGTTCTTTGCCTCGGACGACCAAGCGCTTCGAGGCGCGCGAGCGCAACGGCGCCGTCGAGCGCAAGTTCTTCGTCGATGGCCGCGAGCTCGGCGCCGACGAAGGCCGCAAGTGGCTGGCCACGTTCCTGCCGGAGATGCTGCGCAACATGGCGGTGAATGCCGACCGTCGCGTCGCGCGTCAGCTCGCCAAGGGCGGCCCGGCGCTGGTACTCGACGAGATCGGCAAGACCGACAGTCGCGTTTGCCAAGAGCGTCTACATGCGCGAGCTCTACAAGCAGACGCAGCTGGACCCGCCGACGCTGACGCGGAGCCTTCAGCAGGCCGCGCGCGAAATCGACTCCGACTTCGAGCTCGGGCAGGCGCTCAAGGCCGCCGCCGATGCACCAGCCGATCGATCAGGCGATGCCCGCGTTCATCGAGGCCTCGCGGTCCATCGAGTCGGACTTCGAGCAGCGCCAGGTGCTTGCCAAGGCCATCGGCTCGACCAGGCCTGACCGCCGCAGCCGCCGGCGAGATCTTCAAAGCCGCCACGCCAGGCGCCGGCGGAGCGGGAATCGACTCCGACTTCGAGCTCGGGCAATTGCTGAAAGCGGCCGCCAAGGGCGGACACGTCACCGACGCCAATGTCGCGGCCTACCTGGACGCGGCGCGCGAGGTGGAGTCCGACTTCGAGCGCCGCAACGTCGTGCAGGCGCTGTCGAGGGTGAAGTTGTCCGACGCCGCCATGGCCCAGATCGTCGCGCTGGCGGCTGGAATCGGCAGCGACTTCGAGAAGTCGCAGGCCATTGTCGGCCTCAGCGGCAACGCGCCGCTTGGCACGGCGACCAGGAAGGCACTGGCCGATGCGGCGATGGGCATCGGCAGCGAGTTCGAGCGCGGCCGCGCGCTGAGTGCGCTGACGCGCGCAGGCGTGCTGACTTCAGGGCAGTAGGTCTGGACGGCTGTTCGACGAAGAGCGGCGGCTGAAGTATCCGCGGATCCTTCAAGCGTGTCTGTGTCAGTCGCCCAGGACCAGCACGTGGTCGGCCGACTCGAGCTCCGCGGCGTCGTGCGAGACGTGCACCGCGGGCAGGCCGCCTTCGCGCAGCCAGGCGACCAGGCGCGCGAGGATGCGACGCCGGCGCGCCACATCCACGGCCGACAGCGGCTCGTCCAGCAGCAGCAGCGACGGCCCCGACACCAGCGCACGTGCCAGCGCGATGCGCTGACGCTCGCCGCCTGACAGACCCGCCACTTCGCGATCGACGAGCGCCTCCACTTCCAGCATCTCCAGCACCGCATCAAGCGGCGTCGACGCCGCGCGATCGGCCCCATACAGCACGTTCTGGCGGACGGTCATGTGCGGAAACAGCGCCGCGTCCTGCGGGGCATAGCCGACGCCGCGGTGTCGCGGCCGAACCCATGTGTGCGCGGACGTATCGACCAGCACGTGCGATCCCAGCGCGACGCGGCCGTATGCCGGCGTCCGCAGGCCCGGCAATCACTTCGAGCACGGTGGTCTTGCCCGAGCCCGAGGGGCCGAACAGGCCCAGCAGGCCCAGCGCGCCACTCCACTTCAGGTCGAGCGCGAAGCGTCCCTGCCGCACGGCAAGGTCGAGGGTCAGGACCGGTGCTGTCGGCCATCAGGCGGCCTCCCGGCTCAGACGGTTCGAGACCCACACGGCCACCAGCGCGATCCCGAGCGACGCGAACAACAGCATAGTCGCGTCGGCGTCGCGGCCGGTCTCGAGGTAGCCGTACATCGCAACGGCGAGTGTGCGGGTCTCGCCAGGGATGCTGCCGGCGACGACGATGGTGGCGCCGAACTCGCCGAGCGCGCGGGAGAAGGCCAGCAGCGCGCCCGCCAGCACGGCGCGGCCGGCAAGCGGCAGGCTGATGGTGACAAACACGCGCCACGGACCGGCGCCCAGCGTCTCGGCAATCTGCTCGTAGCGGCGTGTTCCCTGCTCGAATCCCGCGCGGGCCGTGCGCACCAGCAGCGGCAGTCCCATCACGACCATCGCGATGAGCACGGCCTTCCACGTGAAGATGACTTCGAGGCCGATGCGATCCAGCCACGCGCCCAACGGGCCTCGCCGTCCCAGCAGCCGCAGCAACAGGTAGCCGGTGGCGACCGGCGGCAACACCAGCGGAAGGGCGACGAGCGTCTCGACGACAGCGCGGAGCCGCGACTGGGTGCGCGCCAGCCACCACGCCAGCGCGATGCCCGGGGGCAGCATCACCAGCGTCGCAGCCAATCCCACCGTCACCGTCAGTCCGATGACGTCGACCAGCTCGGCGCTCACTGGACGGCGGACCGAGCGGGCACGTCGAAGCCTGCCGCCTTGAAGACGCCCGTCGCGGCGTCGCCACGCAGCCACGACAGCAGCGCCCTGGCCTTCTCGGCCTGGCGGCTGGCGGCGACGATGCCGACTGGATAGGAGATCTGCGGCCCCTGATCGGCCGGGACGAGGTACTCGACGCGCACCCGATCGCGGCCGACGGCATCGGTCCGGTAGGTCACGGCGGCATCGGCGTTGCCCGCTTCGACGGCGGCCAGTGCCGCGCGCACGCTGGACGTGGGCACGACTTTCGACGCCACGCGCGGCCACAAATCGATGCGCTCCAGCCACTGTCGCGCGTAGATGCCGGCCGGCACGGCGGCTGGATCGCCAAGCGCGACCCGGCCGACGCGCGGGTCCGCCAGACCACCAGGCGCCGGCGCCGGCAGCGGCCGGTCCATCGGGGTGACGACGACCAGCTGATTCGAGAGCAGCGGGACCACTGAACTTGCGATGACGACGCCCCTGACGACCAGCCGCTCCATCTGCAAGGTGTCCGCGCTGATGAAGAGGTCGGCCGGCGCGCCCTCTTCGATCTGGCGCGAGAGCACGTTGGACGCCGCGAAGTTGAGCGTGGCCGTCTCGCCGGTCTCGCGCTCCCACTGCCTGACGGCGGCGGTCAGGCTCTCGGTGAGGCTCACCGCGGCAGACACGCGAAGCGGCGCGCGCGACTGGGCCGCCGCACCCGGCCGCGTCGCCACCGCCAGCACTGCCACGACGAGCGTTCGCGCACCGAGCCACCAAGGGAATATGCCACAGGAGCACGTGCCCAGCGGCTTCTCAGTGTGGCCCGGCAATTTGACACGCGCGCAAGCGTGCGTTAGCCTTTGGGCCAGTCATGGCTGGCTTCGTCCATCACGCGCATCACCATCACCACCTGGGCAACGTCCCGGGCCGGTCGAGCTGCGCGTAAGGCGAACAACACGCCAAACCTGACGAGAAACACGAAAGAAGGCACGCAGCCCCGCCGGTCACCGGCGGGGTTTTTTTTTGCAGCCATGATGGGAAGGCAGCCGTGGATTTCACGAAACTCGATGGCTTGATACCGGCGGTGATCCAGGACGACACCAGCAACGAAGTGCTGATGGTCGGCTTCATGAACGCCGATGCGCTGAAGCGGACGCGCGAGTCCGGGTACGTCACCTTCTTCAGCCGATCGCGCAACACGCTGTGGACCAAGGGCGAGACCTCGGGCAACCTGCTGCAAGTGGTCAGCCTGCACGTGGACTGCGACAACGACACGCTGCTCGTGCGCGCTCGGAGGCTCGGCGACGGCAACGTGTGCCACACCGGCCAGCGAACGTGCTTCTACAGGACGTTGGACTAGCATATGGCCACCCTTCGACTCGGCATTCCCAAAGGCTCGCTGCAGGACGCCACCGTGCAGCTGTTCGCGCGCGCGGGCTTCACCATCTATGTCAACTCGCGCTCGTACTTCCCGTCGATCGACGACCCGGAGATCGAATGCATGTTGATCCGCGCGCAGGAGATGGCGCGGTATGTCGCCGACGGCGTCATCGACGCCGGCCTCACCGGCCAGGACTGGATCCGCGAGCACCAGGTCGGCCACCCCGACGAAGACGTCCTCGAGCCCATCTGCGACCTGATCTACGCCAAGCAGAGCTTCGGCAAGGTGCGCTGGGTGCTCGCCGTCCCGGAAGACTCGCCTTTCAAGCGCCCGGAGGACCTGGCCGGCAAGACGATCGCGACCGAGCTGGTGCGCGTCACGCGGTCCTACTTCGAGCAGCGCGGCGTGCCCGTCGACGTCGAGTTCTCGTGGGGCGCCACCGAGGTCAAGCCGCCCGTCCTGGCCGACGCGATCGTCGAGGCCACCGAAACCGGCTCGACGCTGCGCGCCAATCGCCTGCGGATCATCGAGACGCTGCTTGAATCGAACACGCAGCTCATCGCCAACAAGGGCGCGCTCGGCAATGCCTGGAAACGCACGAAGATCGACAACATCGCCCTCCTGCTGAAGGCCGCCATCGAGGCCCACGGCAAGGTGGGGATGATGCTCAACGTGCGCCGCGACGATCTCGATCGCATCCTGGAGCTGCTGCCCGCGTTGCAGCGTCCGACCATCTCGCCGCTGAGCGACGGCGACTGGGTGGCGGTCAACACCATCATCGAGGAGCGCACCGTGCGCGACCTGATACCCAGGCTCAAGCTCGCCGGCGGGCAGGGCATCGTCGAGTATCCGCTCAACAAGATCGTGGTGTAAGGCTGCCGTCATGAGCATCCGGACCATCAAGTCGACCGACAGCGCCGCCGTCGACGCGCTGCTCTCGCCTCGGCGTGACGACGACGCCGCCACACGGAAGGCAGTCGCCGCGATCGTCGAGGCCGTGCGAAAGGGCGGAGACAAGGCCGTTGCGCGTTACGCGCGCAAGTTCGATGGCCTCCGCGGCCCGGCGGAAATCCCGCGCGACCAGTGGACGCGCGGCGCGCGCGAGGCGCCGCCTGAGGTTCGGCGTGCGATTGCCGCGGCAGCCCGGAACATCGCGCGCGTCGCTCGCGCGCAGGTGCCGCGACCGTTCCGCCTCCAGGTCGCGCCAGGTGTCAATGTCGAGCAGCGCGTGCTGCCCGCTCGACCGCGTCGGCTGCTACGTGCCGGGCGGACGGTATCCGCTGCCCTCTTCGCTGCTGATGACGGCCATTCCGGCGCGGGTCGCCGGTGTTGCCGAGATCATCGCCGTCTGTCCGCGGCCGGACCCGGTGGTGCTCGCGGCGGCCGAAACCGCCGGCGTCACGCGCCTGTTTCAGCTCGGTGGCGCGCACGCCATCGCAGCGCTGGCGTTCGGGACGGCCGACGATCCCGCGTGTCGACCGCATCGTCGGTCCCGGTAACAAATACGTCGCAGCCGCCAAGATGCTCGTCGTCCGCGGACTGCGGCATCGACATGCAGGCGGGCCCCAGCGAGATCCTCGTGCTGTCCGACGTCGGCAACCCTTCGTGGCTGGCTGCCGACCTCATCGCTCAGGCCGAGCACGACCCGGACGCCCGCGCGATTCTGGTGACGTCGAAGGCCGCGTTGGCGGCAGCCGTCGCACGCGAGGTCGTCCGTCAGATGCCAGTCAGCGGCCCCGCACGGGAGGCGCTGTCGCGTCATGGCGGCATCATCGTCACGCGCACGACATGCCGAGGCCGTGGCGCTGGCCAACCGGATGGCGCCCGAGCATCTGGTCGTCGACGACGAGGCGACGGCTGCGAAGATCACGCGCGCCGGTGCGATCTTCATCGGCCGGCACACCGCGCAGGTGGCTGGCGACTACGCCATCGGGTCCAACCACGTGCTGCCTACCAGCGGCGCCGCGCGCCTTCGCGGTGGGTTGCACGCGGCAGACTTCGTCCGTGTGGTCTCGGTACAGCGCGTGACGGCAGCCGGACTCAAGTCGCTGGGACCCACCGTGCGCGCCCTGGCGTTGGCCGAGGGGCTGACCGCGCACGCGCAGTCCATGATTGTGAGGGGCGTGTGAGCCAGGCATATCAACACCCAGTCACCGCCGCAGGCGCGTTGCGGCTCCACCTGAACGAGAACACCGCGGGGTGCTCGCCGAAGGTGGTCGAAGCCCTGCGCGCGCTTGGCCGCGACGACATCGCGCTCTATCCGGACTACGAGGCGGTATACCGCGAGACGGCGCAGTACCTCGGCGTGCCCGAGACGTCGCTGCTGCTCACCAACGGCCTCGACGAGGGCATCCTGCTGGCCGCCGTGATCGGACAAAAACGTCGCCCGGCCGATGGCGACGCCGAGAGCATCGTGATCCTGCCGGCCTTCGACATGTACGCGATCACCGTCGAGGCCGTCGGCGGCCGGCTCGTGTTCGTCTCGCCGAAGGCGGACTACACGTTCCCCCTCGACGACACTCTGGCCGCGATCACGCCGCGCACTCGACTCGTGTTCATCACGAGCCCGAACAACCCGACGGGAGTCCGTGTCAGCAACGACGCCATCCGGTCCGTCGCGCGAGCCCTGCCCGCCGAGGCTCTCGTCTTCGTCGACGAGGCTTATCACGACTTCTGCGGCGACACGGTCGTGCACGAGCTGGGCAGCCTGCCCAACGTCGTCGTGGGTCGGACGTTCGCGAAGGCGCAGGGCCTGGCGGCATTGAGAGCCGGGGCGATCGTCGCCGTCCCCGAGACGCTCGACTGCGTTCAAGCCCGTGATTCCGCCCTACAGCCTGAACGTCGCCGCTGCGACAGCGCTCCGCGCGGCGCTGGCCGATCGCGACTACCTCGACTGGTACGTCGGCCAGGTGCGCGACTCACGGGAGCGCTTCTACGCGTTTTGCCGCACACACGGCTTCGAGTACTGGGAGAGCAGCGCGAACTTCGTGCTGGCCCGCGTCGGCGAGCACGCCACGGCAATGACCGAGTGCCCTTCGAGCCAAGGGCATCTACATTCGGGACAAGTCGGCCGATCCCAATTGCCCCGGCTGCATCCGGGTGACCACCGGAACCGTGGAGGCCACCGAGGCGGCCGTGGCCGCGATGGAGGAGTACCTGTGCGGCGCGCAGTGATCGATCGCAAGACCAAAGAAACCCAGATCCAGCTGAAGCTGACGCATCGAGGGCCGCGGGCGCTATGCCGTCTCGACCGGCATCCGGTTTCTCGATCACATGCTGGAGCTGTTCACGCGGCACGGCGCCTTCGACCTCGACGTCAAAGCCACCGGCGATCTCGATGTCGATCAGCATCACACGGTCGAGGACCTCGGCATCGCGCTCGGCGAAGCGGTGTCGCAGGCACTTGGCGATCGACGAGGCATCAACCGCGCCGGCTACTTCGTCATGCCGATGGACGAGACGCTGGCCGTCGTAGCGCTCGACCTGGGCGGCCGGCCGCATGCAGCGGTGGATCTGAAGGTGAAGGTCCGCTACGTGGGCGATCTGCAGGCCGAACTCGTCCACGATTTCTTCGAAGGCTTCGCCATGGGCGCACGAGCAAACGTGCACGCGAAGGTCCTGTACGGCCGGTCCAGCCACCACCACATCGAGGCAGTGTTCAAGGCATTCGCCCGGGCGCTTCGTGTGGCGTGCAGCAAGGACAAGCAGCTGGCCAGGGCGTTGCCGAGTACCAAGGGCCTGATCTAACAGGTTCACGGGTTCACAGGTTCACAGGTTCACGGGTTCACGGGTTCACGGGTTCACGGGTTCACGGGTTCACGGGTTCACGGGTTCACGGGTTCATGCCCATTGCGTTAGTTGACTACGGCGCGGGAAATCTGACGTCGGTGCGCAAGGCGTTCGCGCACCTCGGCGCGGAGATCTACACGCCGGAGTCGCCTGCCGATTTGGCGACTGCCACGGCCGTCGTCGTGCCAGGCGTCGGCCATTTCTCGGCCACGCGCTCGCTGACGCCTGATTGGCACGCGGCCGTGCGCGAGGCCTTGTCTGCCGGCACGCCGCTGCTTGGCATCTGCGTCGGGATGCAGTGGCTCTACGAGGGCAGCACGGAGGCGCCGGAGTGCCCTGGACTGGGGGTCGTCGAGGGCCGCTGCACGAAGCTCACCGGCGGACCCGACCGACTGAAAGTGCCGCACGTCGGTTGGAACACGCTGGATCTGGCCGGGGATTCGCGCCTGCTCGAGGGACTGGCCGACCAGAGCAGCGTGTACTTCACCCACTCGTTTGCCGGCCCGGTCAATGCGGCCACGGCAGCGGCCACAGAGTACGGCGGCGAGCGATTTGCCGCGGCTGTCGAAGATGGCCTCGTCATGGGCGTCCAGTTTCATCCGGAAAAATCGAGCGAGGCCGGCCTGGCCATCCTGCGCAATTTCCTGCGCTTCGTCACCCGCAGCACTCAGGTGGCGCGCTGATGCTGGCCAAACGCATCATCGCGTGCCTCGACGTCCGCGACGGACAGGTAGTCAAGGGCGTCAAGTTCGAAGGGCTCCGCTCCGCAGGCGATCCCGGCCGCGCTCGCGCGGCGCTACAACGTCGAAGGGATCGACGAGCTGGTGATTCTCGACGTCACGGCGACGCTCGAAAAGCGTCTCGCCATGGCGCGCACGGTCCGCGCGGTTGCCGGCGAGTTGTTCATCCCGCTGTGCGTCGGCGGCGGGATCCGCGATGCCGACGATGCCGCGGCGGTGGTAGACGCCGGGGCGGACAAGGTGAGCCTGAACTCGGCCGCGCTCGCCGATCCGGCCATCGTCACCCGGCTTGCGCAGCAGTACGGCAGCCAGGCAGTGATCGTGGCGATCGATGCCAGGCGTGAGGGCGATCACTTCGCCGTGTACTCACGCAGCGGCACCACGGCCGCCTCGCGCGACGCCGTCGAATGGTCCCGCGAGGCCGAGGCGCGCGGCGCGGGAGAGATCCTGCTGACCTCGATGGACCGCGACGGCACGCGGTCAGGGTTCGACTGCCAGATGACCGCCGCCGTGTCCGGCGCTGTGAACATCCCGGTCATCGCCTCCGGCGGCGCCGGCGGCTTCGACGATTTCGTGGACGTGTTCACCGGCGGCCGCGCCGACGCCGCGCTGGCGGCGTCGATCTTTCACTATGCCGAGCACAGCGTGAGCGAGTTGAAAGGGTACCTGAGGGAACGCGGCATTCCCGTGCGCCTGTAGCGCGAGACAACCACGAAGGTCACGAGGGAAACGGCACGAAGGCCACGAATTCTAGCCGGGCTTCCTCGGCGTGGCCATCGTGGATGGACCCTTTGTCACTATCGTGACCTTCGTGGTCCTTCGTGATGTGAGTTGTAATGCTGATTCCCTCGATAGACCTTCGCAACGGCAAAGTCGTCCAGCTCGTCCAGGGCGATCGTCTCGCCCTCGAGGACGCCGACCTCGATTCGTGGATCCGTCGCTTTGCCGCCTTTCCAAAGTTGCAGCTCATCGACCTTGACGCCGCCATCGGCACCGGCAACAACGACGCCCTGGTGCGCTACGTCTGCGGCCAGCGCGCGTGCCGCGTGGGCGGCGGCATTCGGTCGATTCCGCGCGCGCGCGAAGTGCTGATTCAAGGCGCCACGCACGTCATCATCGGCTCGTCCATGTTCAAGGACGGTCGCCCGGCGGTGGACTTCGCCGCCGAGCTGGCCGAGGCAGTCGGCGTGGACCGCGTCATTGTGGCGGTCGATACCAAGGGCGGACGCGTCGCCGTCAAGGGCTGGCGGGAGACCGTGCCCGTCACGGCGGTCGAGGCCGTGCGCGCGCTGGAGCCGTACTGCGCCGAGTTCCTCTATACGCACGTGGACATGGAGGGCCTGATGCAGGGCACCGACATGGGCGCCATCCAGGCGGTCCGGGCCGCGACCAGCCGCCGGGTCGTCGCGGCTGGTGGGATCACGACGCAGGAGGAAATCGACCAGCTCGACGCCCTGGGGGTGGACGCGGTGGTGGGGATGGCGATTTACACGGGGCGCCTGACGCCCAGAAAGCCAGCCTCGCCGTAGGCGGGCAACCCTCGGCACCTCTTCTCCGTCTACTCCTACGCGACCGCAGGAGACCCCTGACCATGGCTCATTCCTTCACCCCTCGTGCCCCGCTGACCGCGACCCTTGCCCTGCTGGCGATGGGCATCCCTGCCCTGTCGGCTGGCGCGACCAAGGAAACCGAACGCGTCGAGCGCACCGTGCCCATGCAGGCGGGTGGCACGTTGACCCTCAAGAATTTCTCGGGCCGCGTCGAGATCACCGGCGAACCGCGAACCGACGTCGCGATTGTCGCGATCCGCAAGGCGACCCGCGAGCGGCTCGACCGCATCAAGCTCGACATCCAGTCCGATGGCCGCTCGGTCACGATTGAGGCCAACAAACGCGACAAGGACTGGGACGAGAAGGACGACAACGTCGTCGAGACCGACTTCACGATCAAGGTGCCCCAGAGCGCCAATCTGGACTTGAAGGTGTTCAGCAGTCCCGTGCAGATCAGCGGCGTGACCGGCACGCACAAAGTGCACGGGTTCTCGTCGGACCTGCGGCTGGACAAGGTCACCGGACCGGTGGACGCCGAGACTTTCAGCGGCCAGATCTACCTGGCTCCGGCGACCTGGCAGCAAGGCCAGTCGGTGCGGGCCAAGACGTTCAGCGGCGACATCGAAGTGCGGTTGCCGGACAGCGCCGCCGGCACGGTCGAATTCGACTCGTTCAGCGGCGACGTCGACAGCGCCGTGCCGCTCACGCTGCAGAGCAAGTCGAAGCGCACGATGCGCGCGAGCCTCAACGACGCCGCCGGTGGCCAGTTGACGTTCAAGACGTTCAGTGGTGACGTGCGGCTCGTGAAATAGCGCCCACAAACACGAAGGTCACGAAGACGGACACGAAGGTCACGAGGACGCGTGACCGCTATCGCTCCGCGCGCGTGATACGCTTCCCCCGTGCGCGGGGTGACCGCTCTCGCTCTCGCCGGTCTGGTCCTGTCCCCGGGCTGCAGGCGCCCTCCTTCCGAATTCTCAACCGACAACGCGCGAGCGCACCTGGTGCAGCTGGCCGGCGCCATCGGGTCGCGCCCGGCGGGCACCGCTGCCAACGCACGTGCGCGCGCGTATCTGGCCGACGCGCTGGGCCGCGCCGGTTTCGCCGTGCGCATTCAAACCGCCGACGCTTCCAACCCGCAGCTCGGCGTCAGCGGCCGCGTGCACAACATCATCGGCCGTGAACGACGGCGCCAGGCGCGAGGCGATTGGCCTGGTCGCGCACTACGACTCGGTCCCTGAAGGCGCCGGCGCCGCCGATGACGGGATTGGCAGCGCGGTGGTGGTCGAAGCCGCAAGAGTGCTGGCCGCAATGCGCGAGCGGCAGTGGACCGTCATCGTGTTGCTGACCGATGCCGAGGAGGTTGGCCTGCTGGGCGCCTGCGCGGTCGTCGAAGACCCGGACGTCCGCGAACGGCTGAAAGTCGTGATCAACGTCGAGGCGATGGGCGCGGACCAACCGGTGCGGCTGTTCGAAACCGGACCTGCCAACGGCTGGCTGGCCGGGGTCTGGGCGGAGGCGGCGCCGCACCCGCGCGGCGCGTCGTTTGACTTCGAGATCTATCGGCGCATGCCGAACGACACCGACTTCTCGGTGTTCAAGCGCGCGGGCATTCCGGGGTTGAACTTCGCAGCCGTCGGCGACATCTATGGGTATCACACGGCCATCGACGTCGCCGAGCGGGTCACCGCGCGGGCGCTCGAGGATGCTGGCGCCACCGTCGTGGCGGTCGCCACACGGCTTCAGCGCGACGACATCACGCGACGCACCGCGCAGCAGGCAACGTACTTCGACCTGCTCGGCGTGACGGCACTGGCCTGGAGTCCGACAGACGATCTCGTGCTGCTGGCGCTGGCACTGGCGCTTGGCGTCGTCGCGTGGGGGCGCATGGCCGCCGCGTGCTGGCGAGCCGCCGGTCTCGGCGGCGCGCTCGCCGTGATCCTGTGGACCATCGTCGGCACGCTGGCCGTTGCGGGAGCGTCCATCGGCAGCGTCGCGCTGGTGCGCACCGTGCGCGAGGTGTACCACCCGTGGTACGCCACGCCCGGGCGATTTGCGCTGATGGTCGTGCTGTCAGGCGGCGCCGCGGCGTGGCTGCTCTATCGGCTCGCCGCGCACCTGCCGGGTAGGATGCGGTTGCCGCGCGGCGGCGACTTCGTCTGGGCGCCCACCCTGATTCTCTGGATGGCGTTGGCGGCGTTCATGGGCTGGGCGGCCCCGCGAGCCGCGTACCTGTGGGTGCTGCCGCTGCTGGCAGCGGCGGCGCCACTCGCGCTTGGCGGCGCAAGTCGAGGAGCGATCCTGCTCGCGTCGGCCCTCGGCCTGGTGACCGGGTCGGTGTTGTGGATTCCCGACGTCACCTCGATGCTTGGCTTTGTCGTCGCGCTGATGGGCGCACTCCCTGTCGTCGCGCCTGTCTGGACGCTGCCGTCTCTGCTGCTGCTCGCAGCCTTGATGCTTGCGCCGCCGGCAGTGGCGTTGATGGTGGCCAGCGGATGGCCGCGTCCACGCTTTGTCACGCGCGCTGTGCTCGTCGCGACGGCGCTGTCGGTGGTCTGGGCGTACCGCGCGCCAGGCTACACACCCGAACGGCCGTTGCGCATGGCACTGGTGGCGGTGGGCGATGGCGACGGGCCGCGCACGTCGACGGTGCTTGCGGTGTCCGGCAACGAGCCGGCCGTCGACCTGGGCTCGACTGCCCCGCTCCTGACGCCGGCCGCCTCGGTGCCCGAGCTGGTCAGGCGCTTCACCGGAAGAGCGCCTTTCGTGTCCCTCGGCATGGTGCCGGAGGCCGAACCGGCTGGCCGCGGCATTTGCGTCGACACACCGGCGGCACCAGGCGAGCTGGGGCTGGCACTGACCGTCGTGCCGGCCATCGAGGGGATGCAGGCGCGGCTGGAGCTGCCTCCGGGACGCGTGCCGCTGCGAAGCAACTGGCCCGGGCTGGTGCGCGGCGGTCACTGGTCGGCCGCATACGTCGCTGTTCCCCCCGAAGGCATCACCTTCCACCTTGCGCTCGAGGCCGATGGCGCGGGCCCGGCCTGTGACGGCCGCCTGCTGCTCGGCCGTCCCCGGCCGGTCGACCCGGCATCCGGCCGATTGCCGGCCTGGCTGAGCCGGCCGGGCATCGCGTGGGATTTCAAGGTGGTGGACGTCACGCCGTTACGGTAAACTCCGTAGTCATTACGTTAAGTAACGTAACGCACTCGAGGTGACGCACGTGGAAAACCCGTTCGTGTACGGCGAGGTCGTGCCGCAGTCGGCCTTCGTCGATCGCCACGACGAGCTCAAGCGCCTGTCGGCCGATCTGCTCGCCGGGCAGAAGGTGTTCCTGATCTCGCCGCGGCGCTACGGCAAGTCGTCGCTCATCGGCCGCGCGCTGGCCAATGCCGAACGCGCCGGCTGCCTCACCGTCGAGGCCACGGTCAGCAGCTACAGCTCCTATCTCGCGTTTCTCGAGGGGTACGCCAGGGCCGTGCTGGCCGCCGAGACGCGTGTGTCACGCGCGTTGTCGTGGCTGCGCGAGGCCATCGGGGCGACCCGGCCCGAGGTGCGCCTGGAAACCGAGCCGGGCGGCGCACCGGCCGTGGCCGTGGCGTTTCCGGCTGTTCGGTCGGCCAAGGACGTCTCGCGGCTGGCGCCGGAGATCTTCGCCCTGCCGGCGCGGCTGGCCGAGGCGCGCGGCCGCAAGGTGGTCGTCGCCCTCGACGAGTTCCAGGCCATCGGCGGGTTCAACGGCGGCAGCGTCGAAGAGGCCCTGCGCGCGGCCGTGCAGCACCAGCGCCAGGTGGGGTACGTCTTTGCCGGCTCCGAGCCGTCCCTGATGGAGGCGATGCTTGGACCCCGGCGCCCGTTCTACAAGGCCGGTCCCGTCATGCGGCTCGACAAGATTCCCGCGGACCTGTTCGCGTCGTTCATCGAACAACGCTTCCTGAAGACCGGGATGAAGCCCGAGGCGGGGCTGGGTCACGCAGTGGTCGATCTGGCCGGTCAACTCCCCTACGACGTCCAGCGCCTGGCACACGAGGTGTGGGACGATGG
The DNA here is from genome assembly GCA_963806705.1 of Vicinamibacteria bacterium. Lineage (GTDB taxonomy): Bacteria > Acidobacteriota > Vicinamibacteria > Vicinamibacterales > JAENWD01 > JAENWD01. The sequence goes on along the minus strand of CAWDZE010000004.1, from coordinate 81,165 downwards.
CCGCGCCGCGGGCCTTCGGCGGGTGGGGCTCGACCAGTTGCACCAGACGCTGCATCGACTGCTGGCCGAGCACGAGGTGTTCTTCGAGGCTGCGTGGCAACGGCTCACCCTCGGCCAGCGGGGCGTCCTGCGCGCGCTGGTGCTCGAGGAGGGGCGCGGCCTGCTGTCGGCCGACGTGCGTTCCCGATATCGGCTGGGCGGCGCCTCCTCGGTGCAGGCGGCACTGGGCGCGCTTCAGAAACAGGACGTGGTCACGCGCGATTCGGATCGGTACGTCGTCGTCGATTCGCTGATGCGCGAATGGATCGCGCGGAGAACCTTCTGATGCTCACCCGCTGGCTCATCAAACTGGGGCTCCGTACAGAACAGCAGCGTGCGTGGGCCACGTACGATTGGGCCAACTCCGCATTCCAGTGCACCATCATCACGGCGGTCTTCCCCGTGTACTTCGCATCGGTGGCGGCCGACAACCTGCCGCCGGCCGTCGCCACCGAGCGATTCGCGACGGCGACCACGCTGGCGCTGGCGATCGTCGCGATCATCGCGCCGGTCCTTGGCGCGTACGCCGACTTTGCGGGCGCGAAGAAACGCCTGCTGGCGATCTTCCTGGGCGTCGGCGTCATCAGCACGGCCGCGATGGTGCAGATCGGCAGCGGCGACTGGCTGCTGGCGGCGGCGCTGTTTGTCGTCGCCAACATCGGCGTCTCGGGCAGTTTCGTCTTCTACGACTCGCTGCTGCCCCACGTGGCTGAAGACGCGGAGATGGACCGCGTGTCGAGTGCCGGCTACGCGCTGGGGTACCTGGGGGGCGGCGTGCTGCTGGCCATCAACCTGGCGTGGATCCTCAAGCCCGGATGGTTTGGCCTGGCCGACGCGGGGGTGGCCTCTCGCCTGTCGTTTCTCAGCGTCGCCATCTGGTGGCTCGCGTTTGCCATTCCCCTCTTCCGCAAGGTTCCGGAGCCCGACGTGCGGCACAACGGGCTTGCCGCCGGCGCAAGTCCGGTCATGGCGTCTTTTCGCCAGCTCGCGCAGACACTGCGTGAACTGCGCCAGTATCGACAGGCCTTCCTGATGCTGGTCGCGTTCCTGATCTACAACGACGGCATCGGCACGATCATCCGCATGGCCGGCCCTTACGGCCAGGAGATCGGGCTGCCGCAGGATGCCCTCATCACCGCGTTCGTGATGGTGCAGTTTGTCGGGATTCCGTTTGCGTTCGCCTTCGGCCGTCTCGCCGACCGCATCGGCGCCAAGCCGTCGATCTTCATCGCGCTGGTCGTCTACGTGCTCATCAGCCTGGTGGGCTACTTCATGACGACGATCTGGCAGTTCTTCCTCCTGTCCTTCATGGTGGCCACGGTGCAGGGCGGCAGCCAGGCGCTCTCGCGGTCGCTGTTTGCGACGATGATCCCCAAGCACAAGTCGTCGGAGTTCTTTGGTTTCTTCGGTGTCTTCGAGAAGTTTGCTGGAATCATCGGCCCGCTGCTGTTTGCGGCGACCGTGCGCATGACCGGCTCGAGCCGCAACGCGATTCTGTCGGTGATCGCCTTCTTCGTCGTCGGCGCCGTGCTGCTGTGGATGGTGGACGTCGAAGAAGGTCAGCGAGCGGCGAGAGCTACTTGACCTTCTTCTCGGCCACCGGCCGTGACAGCGCGTGCTGCAGCCCGTGGCCGTTGATCGTCAGGATCTCCTCCCAGAACTTCCTGGCGGCGGCTTTGTCACCGGCTTTCTCGGCGGCTTCGGCCTGCAGCATCAGGTTGAACGGGTCGCGCTGGTCGGCCTTCGACAATTCGGCCCGGGCCGCGGCGACAGCGCCGGTGTAGAGCGCGACGTACCCGGCCAGGTACGCCACCGTGGGCCCTTCGTCTTTCAGCGCGGGGGTGGCGGCGACCAGTTGCCGGGCGGCGTCGAGATGGCGACGCGCCGTGGCGGCGTCGCCGGCGCGAGCGGCGATGCGGCCCTGGGCGTGCAGCCAGCGCAACTCCCACAGCGCCAGTTGCGAGGCCGGCTCGTCGGGCTGCCGGCGCGACATCTCGTAGCCGGTCTGGTACCACTGACGGGCTTTCTTGAGATCGCCGGTCTCGAGATAGAGCCGGCCCAGCGCATTGGCGGCGGCCGCCGCCCCGGCGGGCCGCCCCGCGCCCTGCTCGAGGTCGTACACCTGCTGGAAAAACCCGGCCGCGTCCGCGACTCGCCGCTCGAACGCGTACGAGGTGGCCATCGCGTTCAACGTGTTGGCCTTGAGTTCTGGTGGGGCCTGCTCGATCGCCTGCGTGAGGTGCTTGCGCGCGTCGGCGTAGCGCCCCATGAGATCGAGCACGATGCCGGTGGCCAGGTGCGCATCGGCCAGGCCCGGCTGCGCCGCCAGCGCCTGCTCGTAGAGCGCCAGCCCCTCGGCAAAGTCCCCGTCGGCAACCAGCCGCCGACCCTTCTGCACCAAAGCTGAAGCGTCAGGTGCCTCTTGCGCGATGGCCACCGGCAGGCCTGAAAGGAGACAAATCGACGTGAGGATGATTGAGGTGCGACAGCTCATGACGTCATGGTAACGCAGGGGCAGTGCTAGCATCGCTTTCGCATGCCCCCCAGACCGGTTCTCGCGCTCGCCGTCGTCGTCTCCATGGCCTGCGCGACATTGCCCGCCACATCCACGACCGCGCGGGTTGCCGCGCCGCGCGTGGTGCTGATTTCCTTTGACGCCGCCGCGGACTGGATCGTCGATCGGCTGATTGCCGCCGGAAAGGCGCCGGCCTTTGCCGCGCTGGCGCGCGAGGGCGCGCAAGCCGACGCGATGATCTCGGTGATCCCGTCGCTGACAGCCGTCGCGCACGCGTCGCTGTGGACGGGCGCTTTCCCCAGGTCCCACGGCGCCACCGACAACTACATGCCGATGGCGCCGGCCGCCGAGCACTCGCTGGTCGAACGACGCTCGGGGTACCTGAGCGACGTGCTCCGCGCCGAGCCCATCTGGGATGCTGCCGCGCGCCACGGCAAGCGCGTGATGGTGGTGCAAGCCTCGAACGGGTTCCCGTTCACCAATCGCTTTCCGGATCGGCTGACGCAGTTCGACATCTATGCCAACGAGCTGCTCCGCAGCGCCATCGTCAACGACGTCGTCGGGCCGAACGGACTCGCCTTCACGATTGGCGACACGCCGGCGCGCGTCACGGTCAGGGACCAGCAGTCGATCACGCTGGCTGTTGGCGACGCGCAGGTCGCGCTGTCGCCGGGGACCGCGGCGTTTTCTCCGCCCATGACCGTCCGGGTCGGCGGTGTAGAAGGTCAGACCCGTGTCGGCCTGCTGGAGTACGACGCGGCGACCGGCCGCGTCCTGCTGTTGCGCGGAGACGTCGTACGGCTGGTCGCGACCGATGCGGCGGCACGCGAGGGCATGCTCGCCCAGGCCGGCGTCACCGTCGGCGAAGTGGGCAGCGGCTACTACCAGTCCGGGGCCTTTGGACGGACGCTGGCGGATGGCGGCACGGGCAGCGCCGAGCGCCACCTGGTGAACGCGACGCTCGCCAACCAGCAGTACTTCGACGGGGCCCTCCGGTACGCCGCCGGGCAGCGATGGGACTTGCTGGTGCTCTACGTCCCCAGCATGGACGCCGCCGGCCACGCCCTTGCAGGCATGCTCGACCCGGATACACCCGGCCACGATCCGGTGCTGGCGGAGAAGATCTGGCCCGTCTACGAGGAGATATTCGCGCGGTGCATGGACGACTACGTGACGTCCATTCGGAAGCTCGTGCCCGATGCCGCACTGGTCATCGGCGCCGACCACGGCGTTGAAGGCAACCGGCGGTGGTGGTATCCCAACGCGCTGTTGCGCGAAGCAGGCCTGCTCGGCGAGGACGCCAGGGGCGGCGTCGACCTGGCAACCACTCGCGCGCTGTTCCTCTATTCACACGGCGGCGGGATCTTCCTGAACTCCACGCGCTTCAAGAACGGAATCGTCGCCGACAGCCAACGCGGCGAGGTGAAGGCGGCAGTACGCGCGGCGCTGCTGTCGGCTCGCGACCCCGAGTCGGGCACGCCGCTGGTGCGCGCGGTCGTCGACACGGACCTCGACGGCGAAGCGCTCGGCGTCGGCGGCGAGTTCGCGCCGGACCTGTACTTCGACCCGACGCCGGGGTACATGGCGAGCGGGCGATTCGGTTCCAAGGACGTGGTCGGCCCAGCCGTCACGATGGGGATGGGCGCGCACGGGCCGTTTCCGACCCGCCGGCGGCTGCACGGGATCTTCTATGCAGTGGGACCTGGCGTGCGGGCGGGCGCCCGACCTGGCATCGTCCGCCAGGTCGACCCCGCCCCTACCGTTGCGCGCTTACTCGGCATTCCGCCGCCGGCTCAATCGGTCGGCAGGGCGCTGCCGATCGAGTGAGCTGCGCCAGGTTCTCCAGTTCGGCGTAGTTGCAGAGCCTTGCACACGTGCGCGTTCACTCACGACACAGGCAAGCTTCCTTGAATTCGCCCACCTTGAATTCGCACGTCCAGGTGCTGTACCTCCATCCGGGACCTGCTGAACCGCAAATCTTCGTCAGCAAATCTGCCACCGGCGCATTCCTTGGTGGAAAACGACTCTTTGGTTCTGTGAGGTCGCATTACCCAACGTGCTTGAGTCTTGGTTTTGTTGCCATGCGTGCTGGATGGTAAATTGTTCGCCCGGATGGTCACATGCGATCACCTGCTTTTCGCGACGGTCGAGTGGCGTGTCGCGTACTGCAATGTCCCACCTGAGCTGGACGATCTCGACGAAGTCATTCTTGCCGAACCAGTTGGCGCCACTCTGATACCAGGTCCCAGTTGCCGCTGCTCGCGCTTTCCTCACCATTCAGTCGATCTCGACGCCCAATGGAACCGCCTTCTTACTCGAATCGGCGGCTCATCGCCCGCCGCTGTGGCTTGGACGTAGTAATAAAGCGCATACGCGCGGACTGCCCCTAGCGCCACAATCCCGTTGCGGCTATCAGCAATCTTTTTCATCGTCGACATGCTCTGACCGTCACCCATGGGGAGTTCCTTCCTTGGAGCGAGCCGTCTACTTCTTTCCGGTCCGCCTGATGAGGTAAACGACGTCCGACCGTTTTCCGTACTCCGCGAAGTCACTTTTCCACGTCTTCGCGTAATCGCTTGACCGCCTCACGACTCATCTCCGCCCAGTTGCGTCGCCCTAGCTGCGTCATTGCGTTGAGCTCCCTGGCGGCGACCGAGCCGAGTGCGGCAAGCCTCCACCGCACCTCGTCCGGTGGTGGCGGGCCGGGAACTGCTGAGAGCCGCGGTTGACCTCTTCGAGGGCCGCACGCGGGCTGCTGGCGCGTTCCAGGGCCGCGGCAGCACGCCAATAGCGCCCATTCGCCGGTCGAACGCCGGCCGAGCGTCCCTTCCGGCACTCGCTCGATGGTGAGCTGGGCGGCGGCCGCAGGCGCGCCCGGCAGAAGTCCGCGACGACCGGGCCGAGCACGCCAGCCGCGTCGCCAGTGCTCGGTCGTCGGTCGGCAACTGGCCAAACCGCCGGTCTACCTCGTCGCACCGCATCGCACGTTCCATGCGGCGATAGATTCGAAGAAAAGCAATGCGGCGAGCGCGGGACTGGTACGCGGGCAGGCCGGCGGCGATGCCCTTGTCGATCTCGTCGAGGGCGGCTGCTGCCTCGCCGCCGCGACCCAGGCGAATCAGCAGATCCGCGCGGTTGGCGAGATCGTACGGCAGCGACGCCTGATCGCCCTGGCGCCGGTGAATGGCCTCCGCACGCTCGCGGAGGCGCAGCGCCTCCGGATAGTGGCCAAGGATCGTCGTCACGCTGGCCAGGTTGTTGGCGGCGATGCGCGACCTGAGAGTCGTCTTTGACCGCTTCGGCCGCGGCCAGGACCTCTGAGGAGATTTCTCTAGCCTGATCGAGTTCATCCAGAGCTCTCGTGCGCCCGCGCCGCTACGGACAAGCGCCAGCAGTTCGAAGCGGCGGTAACGATTGCGACTTCAGGAACGGCAGCACGCTACCGGTCGTCGCCAGTGCCTCTCGATACTGGCCCTGCGCGTGCTGCACGGCCGCAAGTTGGACCTGGGCCCGGGCAGTCGTGCGCCGAGCGCCCCGCTGTTCGGCAAGCCGCAGCGCCCTCGGTCACGTGATCGCGTGCCTCGACATTTCGACCCAGCTGCAGCAGCGTTGCCGTCAGGTCGATCAGGCCATCGGCCGCGATCGTCTCGAGGCCGCCCGCCAGTGCGTCCTGCACGGCGGTAGAGGCCAGCTGCTCGGACTCCGCAAACCTCCCTTCGGACGCAGTCACGCTGCTCAAGGCCAGAGCGCATCCTGCACCTGCTGGTATGAGGCCTCCGCCCTATCGGCCAGCTTGAACGCCCGTTCGAGATCCGCGCGCGCCTCCTTGTAGCTCGCCGAAACGCGTCCTGCATCGCACCGCGTCGCATGGCCACCTCGGTCAGGCCCTCCACGTTCGAGTCGGCACGATACAGGCGCTCGGCTTCACTAAATGCCTGGAGCGACTCGGTCTTGCGCGACCCGAGGCCCTCCAGGTAACCCAGTCGCAGGTATGCCGCCGCATACTGCCCATCCTGCGCGATGGCCCGTTTGTAGGACTCGCGAGCCTCCGAGAGCAGACCCGCCGCTTCCTGAGCGCGGCCAAGATCGAGCCAGGCGCCGGCCTCCTGTGGCTGGCAGGTCCACCAACTGGCGCTGCAGCGCGACCGCGCCATCCACGTCGCGCAGGAAGAACGCGCGGACGGCCCGCACACGCAACCGTTCGACACCCGGCAGCCGCGACTCGTCGGGCACGAGAGCCGACACTCGTCAGCAGTCCGTTCTGCGCGGCCCGCTCGTCGTCGAGCTCCACGTTGGCATCGGCCAGGCGCGCGTACGCCAGCACGTGTTGCGGGTATAGGCGGATCGCCTGCTCCAGCGCACGCTGGCCGCTCAGGTACGCACCTTCCCGGATGGCTTCCGTCCCCCGCTGGTACCAGCGGTCAGCTTCCGGTGGCACTGGCGGCAGCGGAGCCGGCCGACTCCAGATCGTGAAGCCAGCGACCGCGACGACGGCCACGGCGGCTGCGGCAATCAGGGCACGGCGCGACACGCGCAGCCCTGGCCGGGGCAGCTTGAGGTCGCGGGAGTCAGGCGGCACGACGGTCCGCGACGTGTCGGGAATCAGCAGCTTGATCGCGCCGACGACTTCATCCGCGGACTGAAAACGGTCGCTGGCCTCCTTTGCCATCAGGCGACGGCACAGTTCATCGTGACGATCGGTCAGTTCCCGGCGGAGACTGGATGCCGCCGGGGGATGCAGGTGCAAAACGTTGGCGATCGACTCGAGGGTGCTCGGTCCCTCGAAGGGGCAACGGCCGGTCAGGATTTCAAATAGCAGCACGCCAAGAGAGAACAGGTCGCTGCGCCCGTCGAGCGGGCGCTGCTGGATCTGTTCGGGCGACATGTAGGCCGGCGTCCCGATGACGGTGCCGGCCGTCGTGAAGTCCTCCGACCCTGTCGGCGCGTTCACGGCCGATGGCGGCAGCACGACCTGCTTGGCGATGCCGAAGTCCAGCAGCTTCGGACGCCCGGACGGCGTGACCATCACGTTGGACGGTTTCAGATCCCGGTGGATGATGCCGCGCCGGTGCGCTGCGCCCAATGCCTCGGCGATGTTTGCCGCGATGCTCAGGGCGTCCCGCACGGGTAGCGGTCCCGCCTGCAACGTGGCCGAGAGCGGCTGGCCCTCGACGTATTGCATGACGATGAATGCATGCCCTTCGGGCGTGCGGCCGGTTTCGTAGACGGTGCAGATGCAGGGATGGTCGAGGGCCGCGGCCGAGAGGGCCTCGTGCAGCAGCCGCCGGCCGGCCGCCTCGTCGCCGACTTTGTCGGCCGCGACGAACTTGATGGCGACGTCGCGATCGAGCGTCTGATCGTGGGCGAGATACACCTCGCCCATCCCGCCCCGGCCGAGCAGTCTGCCCAGCCGGTACCGGCCAAGATCCGACGCGCTCGCGTCTGCCTCCATCAGGTCCTCTCGCTCGTGCGGAACCCAAGCTCTTCTTGAGACGTGGAGGGGAGTATACCCAACCACCCGCCCTGGCACCCGATTCGCACCATCCGCGGCACTCCCCGACAATCAGCGCCTGTACGCCGGTTTTGCGACGAATTCTGGTAGTCCGGCTCGCAGTTCTGTAATGACCGCAGGCGGCCGCTGGGCAGCCTGGTGGTCTGGGAGGGGGCACCATGCGGCGGTTCGCACTCGTGGCGGCAGTCCTGGCGGGGGTGGTCCTGATGACCACGCAGTCGTCGACCCAGCCTCGCGCAGACAACAGGCTGCGAGTCGAGCAGGTCGACGGGCGAGATGCCGTGGCTGGCGAGGTTCTCGTGAAATTCCGGGGGCCGTCAGCGGCGCTCGATCTCGGCGAGATCGCCCGGCTCGCCGACGCCGACACCGTCAGGTCCCTGGGCCGCACGGGCGTGCGGCGCCTGCGGTCGCGATCGCGTGACGCCGCCGCGCTCGTCCGCCTTCTCGCCAGCCATCCCGCCGTCGCCTACGCCGAGCCAAACTATATCGTCCGCACGTTTGCGGACCCTTCCGATCCCCTGGCGCCGCAACTGTGGGGGCTGCAGAACGTGGGTCAGGCCGTCAACAACGGGCTCGCGGGCCAGCCGGGGGCCGATATCCATGCCGCGCAAGCCTGGGATGTCTCGGTGGGGTCGGCGGCCCACGTGGTCGCCGTCATCGACACCGGCATCGACTACACGCACCCCGACCTGGTCGACAATCTCTGGTCCGCACCGGCGCCGTTCTCGGTAACCGTCGGCGGCGTCTCGATCACGTGTCCCGCGGGCTCCCACGGCTTCAACGCCATCGCCCTCACGTGCGATCCGATGGACGACCACAATCACGGCACACACGTCGCCGGCACCATCGGGGCCACTGCGGGTAACGGCGTCGGCGTGGTCGGCGTGAACTGGGTCACCAGGTTGATGGGCGTCAAGTTCATTGCGGCAAGCGGCAGCGGGACGATCGCCGATGCCATCAACGCGCTCGACTTCGTGATGCAGACGCGTCAGGCGTTTTCGGCCACCGGCGGCGCCGATGTGCGCGTGCTCTCGAACAGCTGGGGAGGGCGCAGCTTCTCGCAGGCCCTCCAAGACGAGATCGCCGCGACGGCCGACGCCGACATGCTGTTTGTGGCCGCGGCCGGCAACGACGGCTTCAGCAACGACTTCCTGCCCACGTATCCGGCCAGTTACGACGTGGACAACATCATCTCGGTGGCGGCGACGACCAACACAGATGCCCGCGCGTTCTTCTCGAACTACGGCGCGGCGTCGGTCGACCTCGGCGCGCCAGGCATGGACATCCTGTCGACCACGATCGGCAACACGTACAGCTTCTCGAGCGGGACGTCGATGGCCACGCCGCACGTCTCGGGCGCGGCGGCGCTGGTGTTGTCGCGCTGCAACCTGGGTGCGCTGGCCTTGAAGACCACGCTCTTGAGCACGGTGGAGTCGGTCGCTGCCCTGGCCTCGATCACAACGACGGGCGGCCGCCTGGACGTCCACAGCGCCATCAGGTCGTGCATGGCGCCGCCGGCGTCGCCGACGGGCCTGACCGCCACCGGCAGGGACGCATCGGTGGCGTTGCGCTGGACGGGCGGCGCGGGGGCGACCGGGTTCGTGATCAAGCGGTCCGAGACCTCTGGCGGCCCCTACTCTCCCATCGCGACCGACGTCACGGGCACGACGTATGTCGACACCGCCGTTGTGAACGAACGAACCTACTACTACGTGGTGTCGGCGACCAACGGGCTCGGCGCCAGCGGCGACTCGAACGAGGCGTCAGCCACACCGAAGGCGCCTGCCGACTTGCTCGTCTCAACGCTGACCGTTCCAACAAGTGCGGGAGCCGCTACCACCATCGCCGCGTCGGTGACGACGCGCAACCAGGGAGCCGGGACCTCGGTCCCGTCGACGACGCGGTTCTGGTTGTCGCGCAACTCGATGGTCGATGCGACCGACGTGCAGCTGGCTGGCGTGCAAGCGGTTCCTGCCCTGACGCCATCCGCCGTCACGGCGACCGTCGTGTCCCTCGACATACCCGCTGACACGGCCGTGGGGCTCTACTACGTGATCGCCAAGGCCGATGCGGACAGCCTCGAAGCCGAAACAAACGAGTTCAACAACACGCTGGGGCGCGTCGTGAACGTCGGACCGGACCTCATGGTCTCCTCGCTCACAGCGCCAACTTCCGCCGGGGCCGGAACCGCCATTGCCGTGTCGGACACGGTGAAGAACCAGGGCGGAGGTGCGGGCACGGCGTCCACGACACGCTTCTATCTGTCGGCCAACACCATGCTGGACGCCGCGGATGTGGCCTTGGCCGGCGGACGCGCGGTGCCTGCACTCGCGGCGGGCGCGACCAGCACCGGCACCACGACCGTGACGATCCCTCCGGGCACGGCAACCGGCGCCTATTACCTGTTTGCCAAGGCGGACGCCGACACCGCCGTCGGCGAGACGCAGGAAACCAACAACACGACGCTCCGGCTCATCCAGGTGGGCGGCGACCTGATGGTAACGGCGATGACGGTGCCGCTGAAGGCTGGCGCCGGCACCTCGATCGTCGTCTCGGACACGACGACGAACCAGGGCGCGGGCTCGGTCGGGGGCTCGACCACACGCTTCTACCTGTCCGCGAACTTCCAGCTCGACGCGTCGGACGTATTGCTGACTGGTGCGCGGACCGTTCCCGCACTGGGCGTCAGTTCCGGCAGTGCGGGCACGACGACGGTCGCCATTCCGGCGAACGTGACAACGGGCAGTTACTTCCTGATCGCGAAGGCCGACGCCGACGGCGTCGTGGCCGAGACGCAGGAAGCCAACAACACCACCGGTCGCAGCGTCGCTATCGGACCTGACCTGTCGATCTCCATGATGGCGGTGCCCTACAGCGTCGTCGCGGGCTCGACGATTCCGGTGACCGAGACCGTGGTCAACCAGGGCGCCGGCGCCGCGGGAGCGTCGACGACGCGTTTCTACCTGTCGAGCAACATCACGCTCGACGCCGCCGACGTCGAGCTCAACGGCAGCCGCGGCGTGCCCGCGCTGATTGCTGCGGGCTCGTCGGGCGGCACGACGCAGATCACCATCCCGGCTGGCACCACGCCAGGGACGTACTACTTCTTCGTGAAGGCCGACGGCGATGGCGCCGTCGTCGAGAGTCAGGAAGGCAACAACGCCAACTGGCGTGTGGTGCAGATAGCCGCCGGGCAGCCCTAACCGACTGCTTGTTTCACCGCGGCGATTGTCTTCGCGCAGGCCGGGTCGTCGTCCAGTGCGTTGAGGGCGGCATTGAACGGCTCGGCCCTGGCCGGGCCGTCGTAGCCGATGTCGACAAGCGCGGCGACGAAGTCTCGAATCGGAATGACACCGGTTGAGGCCGGCAGCTCGCGCTGGTTGTCCCGCTGGTCTTCCAGCGCCACACCAGTCGGCGCGTCGTTGAGGTCCACGGCGACGACATCCTGGTTCTTTAGTGTGCGGATATCGGCCGCGGTGTCGCCGGCGGTCCACCAGTGCCAGCTGTCGAGGACGAAGCCGACGTTACCGGCGCCAACCTGGGCCAGCAGTTCCTTTGTTTCCGCCATCGTGTGGATGAAGGGGTGGCGGCGGCCTCGACGCAGCGACGGCGTGCCGATGTACTCGAGGCCGAATCGGACTCCGTGGTCACCGAGGATTCGGCCGATGGCCCGTACCCGTTCCACATGGCGCTTGAAGTTCTGGAGGTAGGTCAGGCTGTCGCTCGAGGGGCTGATCCAGGTGCCCACGCGAGTCACGCCCGCTCGCTGCAGCCCCGCGGCAAAGGCGGGAAGCTCCTTGATCGCCTCGTCGTGCCTGGCCGCGTCCGCCCTGGCGTCGTTCGGGAGAAAACCGGCCCCCCACACCAGGCGGTCGCGCTGCATCTGGTCACGCAGCCGCGCCAGATCGCCGTCGCTCATCGCTCAGGAAGTCCTGCCCCCGGGCCTCGACGGATTCAAACCCGTGGCGCGCCGCCAGCGCGTTGGCCTCGGCTTGCGATTTCACCGTCACGCCGATCATGAACGTGACCAGGTTCGTCGTGAAGCGGCGGGAGGGCGGCTGCGCAAATGAGGCGCCGCCAGCGGCCAGCGACGCGGCGGCCGTGACGCTGTGCTGCATGAAGGTCCGGCGGAGCATGGGCCCGACTATAGCCCGGAGTCCAGGCCGCGAACCATCGGCTTCGGGACTCGGTTCGTCCCAGCCGACACTCGCCTCGCGTCATTCCCTCTCACGGCCGCCCCTTCCCGGCTAGTCTTGCCGGCATGACCATCGTGCGCGTGCTGGCCGTCGTCGTTTGCGTGCTTGCCGGGGCCGTGGGCGCCAGGGCCCAGACGCCAATCGCCATGGGCGACCTGTTCGACGTGGACTCGAAGGTGTTGAGCGAGCAGCGCCGCGTTCTCGTGTGGACTCCGCCTGGCTACGAGGGGGACACCCGCGCGTATCCGGTGCTCTATCTGACCGACGCGGAACGGCAGTTCGGGCACACGGTGACGACCATCGACTTTCTGTCGCGCAACGGGCGCATGCCCCCGATGATCGTCGTTGGCCTCTTCAACACCGACCGCACACGGGACCTGACGCCCTACAAGGACAAAGAAGACGATGCCCAGCTGCCGACGGCCGGCGGCGCCGATCGCTTTCTGCAGTTCGTCGAGACCGAGCTGGTACCGTGGGTGGAGGGCAAGTACCGGACACAGAAGTTCCGTGCGTTTGCAGGGCATTCCTTCGGCGGGCTGTTTGCGATGCACGCGCTGGCCAGCCGGCCCGACCTCTTCAACGCGATTGTCGCCGTCAGCCCGACGCTGCCCTGGCGGCAGGGGGAATCGGTCAAGCGCATCGACGCGATGCTCGCGCAGCAGCGCACCCTGAAGTGTTCGCTGTACGTCACGCTGGGCGACGAGGGCCCGGGGATGAAGGCGGGGCTCGACCGCCTGCGGACGGTGCTCGAGGAGAAGGCCGGCAAGGGCATGCGCTGGGACCTGGTCGAGATGCTCGACGAGGATCACGGGTCCATCGTTCTTCGCAGCCACTACAACGCGTTCGAGAAGATCTTCGAGGGATGGCGCCTGCCGCGCACTCGCACAGGGACGTTCAAGGGCGGCATGAAAGCGGTGGAGGCCCATTACGCCAGGCTGTCGGACCGCCTTGGCTGGGCCATCACGCCGCCAGAGGTCACGGTCAACGCTCTGGGATATGCGGCGCTGGGAGAACGCCAGATCGACGACGCGCTGGAGTATCTCCAGACCAACGTCCGCAACTACCCCGAGAGCGCCAACGCCTACGACAGCCTGGGCGAGGCGCTGGAGGCCGCCGGCCGGGTCGACGAGGCGCTGGCGAAGTACCGAGGAAGCGATCAAACGCGGCGAAGCGGGCAAGGATCCGCTCCTCGATGCGTTCCGCGCGCATCGCGATGCCGCTCGGAAGAAGCTGGCCGCCAGCCGGTGACGCCTATGGCGGCGGCCGCCGGCCGAGGACGTACAGGATGGCCGGCTGCGTGCCCTGCTCCACGACCTGGAAGCCGGCGCCCTCGAGCGCGGACGTCCAGCGGTTCGCGGCTGGCGAGTGGCTGAAGTATCCGTGCCCGTGTGGCAGCGGATAGGCCGCCTTCACCCACCAATCGACGTTCAGCACGATCAGCAGGAACTCGCCGCCGGGTCGCAGGACTCGTGAGACCTCGGCCAGCGACCTGGTCACGCCCTCGCGATCGAGGTGGTCGATCGCAAACGCGCTGACGGCCGCGTCGTAGCTCGAATCGGCAAACGGCAGCGCGCGCATGTCGGCCGTCTTGACGTCGAGCCGGCCGTCAACTCCAGCTACACGGGCGTTAGCCGTGATGCGCGCCGGCGTGTTGTCGTCGATGCCGAAGTACCCGCTGTAGATGTCGACGGCGGTGACGTGCGCTGCCGGCCGTGCCTGCAGCACCATCAGCGTCGATCGGCCCGAGCCCGCGCCCAGGTCCAGGACGCGGCCGGTCCCCGCCTGAAGAAACGAGGCAGTCGGCAGTCCGAGCGGCTGGTTCGCGTTGAGGACGTGCTGGACGATCACGAAGCCTGCGGCGGCCCACAGCGAAAGCGCCGCAAACACCGCCAGCAGCCAAGTCGACCATTTCCGCCATACGGCCAGGCCAAGCAGTACGGCAAAGATCGCCAACGGCACGAGGTGGCCGTGCGTCCACACCCAGGTGTAACCGAAGTCGAAGGATGTCATGAGCCAACCTTACGCCTGCGCTGCTGAACGCCGCCTGAACCGCCCGTTCAGCGTGCGTTCAGGCGCGCGTGCGGTATAACGGTGGCGGGGCACCTGGTGCGAGTCCTCATCGTCGAAGACGAGCCGGCGCTGTCGCGGCAGCTGTCACACGCGCTTGGCGGTGCCGGCTACGCCACTGATGCCGCCGCTGACGGAGAGCGCGCGGACTTCCTGGTTCGGACCGAATCCTACGACGCGATCGTGCTCGATCTTGGTCTCCCGCACGTTGACGGTCTCACCCTTCTTGCCGCGTGGCGGACGTCGGGCATTGCGACCCCCATCCTGGTGCTGACCGCTCGCGGCAGCTGGCACGAAAAAGTACAGGGCATCGACGGCGGCGCCGACGACTACGTGGCCAAGCCCTTCCGAATCGAGGAAGTCCTCGCACGGCTCCGTGCGCTGATCCGGCGCGCCAGCGGCCACACACAGGCTGTGCTCGTCGCCGGACCGGTGGCTCTCGACCCGCGCAACGGCCGCGTGACGCTGAAGGATGAAGCGGTCAGGCTGACGAGCCACGAGTTTCGCGTGCTCGCGTACCTGATGCACCATCAGGATCGCGTCGTGTCGAGCGGGGAGCTCGTCGAGCACATCTATGCGCAGGATGCCGAACGCGAGTCGAACACCGTCGAGGTCTTCGTCGGACGGCTGCGGCGGAAGCTTGGAGCCTCGTTCATCCGGACGGTCCGCGGCATGGGCTACCAGATCGCGCCGTGAAGACCCTCCTCTCGCTTCGCGGGCGCCTGCTGATTGGCGCGGCGCTCTGGACCGTGGGCCTGGTGGTCCTGGCGAGCACCGCCCTGACTCATGTGATGGTCATACATCCAGGCGCCCCGAGTCGGGTCCACCGCGCGCTCGATGGTTACCTGCCGATCGTCATTGCCAGTGCATTCATGCTCGGCGGCTTCATCCAGGTGCGGCGCGGTCTGTCGGCGGTCGATGCCATTCGTCGCAACCTCAAAGTCCTGCACACCGGCGGCGCGCGCAGGCTCGAAGGCGCGTACCCGTCCGAAGTGCAGCCGCTGGTCGACGATCTCAATGCCCTGCTCGACCAGCGCGATCGCGCCGTCGGACGCGCGATCGCCAAGGCAGGCGATCTGGCGCATGGCTTGAAGACTCCGCTGGCGGTCATCGCCCACGAAGCTGACCGGGCGGCGTCGGCCGGCGCTGGCGATGTCGCCGAATCCGTCCACCAACAGGTGGACCGCATGCGTCGGCAGGTCGACTATCACCTCGCGCACGCGCGCGCCGCGTCGGGACGGCAGGCAGGCTATCGATGCGCGCTTCGCGAGTCGGTCGAAGGGCTGCGTCGCGCGCTCGACCGCCTCCATGCCGACCGTCAACTGACGATTGACGTGCTGGTGGACCCGACTCTGCTCGTGCACGGGCGGCGGGAGGACATCGACGAGATGCTTGGCAACGTCCTCGACAACGCCTGCCGCTTCGCGAGGTCGCGCGTCGTCGTGGCGGCGGCAGAGTCGGATGGCGCGGCGGTCGTCACGATCGACGACGACGGCCCCGGGCTCGAACCGTCGCTCGGTGCCGCCGTGCTGCAGCGCGGGGTGAGGGCGGACCAGTCCGGGCCTGGATCGGGTCTGGGGCTCGCGATTGTCCGAGACCTCGTGGAGCTGTACGCCGGCACGATCGCCCTCGGGGAGTCGCCGCTTGGCGGCCTGCGAGTCGAGCTGCGCCTGCCAACCTGACGCAACCCGACCCAACCTGACCGAACCGGATCGACCGCTACATCAAATACACGCCGCCGTTGATGTCGAGGGTGGCGCCGGTGATGAAGCCGTCGAACTCGCTCGCCAGGTAGACGACCGCGCGCGCGACGTCCTCAGTGGTCCCTGCGCGGCCGAGGGGAATGCCGGTGATGATCTTCCGCTGCATCTCCTCGGGCGTGTGCTGCGCGTGAAACGCCGAGCCGAGGATCAGCCCTGGCGTGACCGCGTTGACCCTGACCCCTTTGGCCGCGTACTCCGATGCGAGCCCCCTGGTCAGCGTGAGCATCGCGCCTTTGGCCGTCGAGTAGGCGATGGCGCCAGGCCCGCCGCCGTGGCGGCCCGCGACGGAGGACAGGTTCACGATGCTCGCGCCCCCGCGTGAGGCGCCGGCGTCGACAAGATATGGAAGGGCGGCGTGTGTCACCCACCGGGCGCTGTCGAAATTCAGGCGCATCACTTCTTCCCAGAAGGCGTCGTCGGCCTCGTCGAACTTCCGGCGCGCGACGAGCGACCCGGCGTTGTTGACGAGCACGTCGAGGCCGCCGAGCCATGACGCCGCCTCGTCCACCACGCGACGGCATTCCGAGGCATCGGTGAGGTCGCCTGCGCCGCTTGTCGCGCGCATGCCACTGCCCTCCAACTCGCCGCACAACGCCTCTGCCGCGTCGCGGCTCGACCGGTAGTGCACGAAGACGTCGCAGCCGGCGGCGGCGAGCCCGCGGCTGATCGCGAGGCCGATGCCCTGCGCGCCGGCCGTCACCAGCGCGTGTTTGCCCTTGAGTTTCATGCGCAGCATTATGAACCGGGTTTCCGGTCGATCATGCGGGCCAGCAGGTTCTTCGTGATCTGCTGCACGCGGGGATCGTCGCGTGTGAAGTCTCTGCCCGGCGGGTTGGCGAAGCCGGGCGGCGAGGACAGCACCATGTTCCACCAGCATGTGCCGGCGTTGAAGACCACGTTGCCCTTCGGGCCGTCGTACACGACGGCCGCAAACTCCGGTTTCTGCTCGGCGCCGCTCATCGACACGACCTTGGATGTCGCCACGACGACCAGCGTCGGGTCGTCCTTGAGCGGCGGCCCGTGATACTCCCACCCGACCAGTCCAGGCACACGGTCGCCCGCCTTCATGCCGGTTCCTGCAAACAGCCAGTGCTCGGGCGCCGTGACGACCCAGTCGCCAAGGCCCACGCCGTAGGAGGACGACCCCATCAACTGCTGCTCATCAGCCATGTCATCGTCTTCGCCACGCCCCTCGAAGCGGCCGAAGACGCGGTACGGCTGGCCGCTTGTCGATGCCTCGAGCACGATCTCGCCGTCCACGGAATTGCCGCTCAGGAAGCCCAGGCTCACGCCGCCATCGCGCGCGCGGGCGACGTTGTCGACCATCGTGCGGGTCCAGTACCTCGTCGTGTCCGACAGAAAGAAATCCCTTCACGCGCAGCAGTCCTGGGCCGTCCCGGTGGGTGTCGACGTTTGACACGTACGTCACGTCGTAGCCGTGCTGCTCGAGCCAGAACGCGAGCGGAAACTCCCAGAGCAGAAACTCTCCGGAGCCGTTGCTGAGCGTCGACAGCGTCGCCGGCAGCATGTTGTAGTAGAACGAGTAGGGCCGATCGAAGCTGACCTTCGAGCCTGGCGTCGTGCGCCAGCGCTCCTGCTTCCAGTCGTAAAGCGATCGCCACGCGGGCCAGCGGTTGTACGCCTGCCAGGTGAAGTCGGATACCTGGAACATCAAGTCGGCCTTGCGATCGTCGCGGACAACCCAGATGACGTAGCTCTGGTCGCCGGACCGCTCGTTGGTCAATTTCCCGAGATACACGCCGCTCGGCCAGTCGGCCGGAATCGCGATCTCGAACGAGGGCGTCCAGCGCGCCTCCATCAACTGCTTGTCGCCTTCGACCGGCTCGGGCTGGATGACGCCGGGCCGCACGGGCAGCGTCGTCATCAGGCGGCCGCCCCTTACCGCCGTACCACCCCATGCGGTAGACCTCGACACGGTATGGCGCGGCGGGGTTGGTGCTGACATACCCCGTGAGCGTTTCGCCCGCACGGATGCTGGCGTGAGAGACGAAGCCTTCAATCGATCGCTGACGCTGGTACCGGTCGTCACGCACGTTGACGGCGACCGGGGCGACTTTGGTCAGGAGCCAGTCGGTGGTACCCAGCGCGCGTGTTCTCTATCGCGATGCGTCGGCTCGGTGCTTGAGCGTGGGCAGCCACGGGCCCAACGCAAGCGCCGGCGCCCAGCGCGGCAGCGCATATCCGACCAATCAGGTTCATGGCGAGGGGAGCTATACCACAGGACGCAGCTCGGACCGCAGCTCGACGAACCGTGGGTCGTCGATCACGATCGTCGCGTCGAAACAGCGAAGCTCACGGGCCCGCTCGACCCAATGCAGGGCCATCTCACGCTCGCCCAGGCCGTTGTAGATGGCGCCGACGTCGACTCCAGGTGCCCATGGCCCCTGAAACCGGTCGAGGAGCGCGTGCAGGACGTGTTCAGCGCGCGGGCGGTCGCCAAGCCTGGCGTAGGTGTAACCGAGATGGCCGGCAAAGGTCGGGAACTCGTTTGCCGACGGCGGCAAGTGAAGCAGCACCTCGAGGGCCTCGGCATACGCGGACTTGGCCAGATGCGCCCACGCCAGGGCGAGGTTTCCGGCCAGATGCGAAGGGTCCAGTTCGAGACCGAGCCGAAGTTCTTCGATGGCGTGATCCGGACGACCGGCCAGCAGAAGCACCTGCCCAAGCATGGTTCGCAGAAAGACCGACAGCGGATCGAGGCGCACGGCCTGCCGCAATTGGTCGACGGCCTCGTCGTGCCGGCGGAGGGGAGTCAGGCATCCCACGGCATATCCTCCACGCGCATGCGCGAAAGACGGCATCAGTTCCAGGGCTCTGCGAAATTCTCGCTCCGCGCCCGCCCAATCCCAGTCTCCGATGCCCAGTACCGTCCCCATTGCGCTATGGCCCTCGGCGAGGTCCTGCAGTCCCAGCGCGTTCTGTGCCGACTTTCGTGCCGCCTCGATGAGCGGCCCCGGCGCCTCGGCCTCAATGGTAGCCAGGAAGACGTACGCATCGGCCAGGGCCGCGTGCGCGGCGGCGTAGCTGCCATCGAGCGCAAGGGCCTGCTCGAGGTATCTGATGCTCTTGGCGACATCCTCCAGGGTCGCTCTGTTCCAGAAGTACCTGGCCTTCAGGTAGCAGGCATGCGCCTCGTCACTGCCGGGCACGATCGAGCGCACTTCAGCGGGAGTCGTCGCGCCCAGGCGGGTCCACAGCGCGTCCACAATGGCACGCGTGACCTCGTCCTGAATCTTGAAGACGCTCGTTAGGTCGCGATCGTAAATCGCCGACCACTCGTGAAACCCGGTACGGGCGTCGATCAGCTGCGCCGCGACACGGAGCGAGGGGCCGTCACGCCTGATGCTGCCCTCGAGTGCCAACTCGACGCCGAGCGCGGCGGCAATCTTTCGAATGTCCTCGTGGCGTCCCTTGAACTGGAACGCCGATGTTCGCGCCACCACGTGCACGTCCGGCAGCGATGCCAGAGCGTTGATGATCTCGTCGGTGAGTCCGTCGGCGAAGTACTCGTTGTCGCCATCGCCGCTGACGTTCGAGAACGGGAGCACAACGATCGACGGGCGGTGGTGAAGGGAGATGGTGTCGAGAAGGCCGACGCTCGAGGCCGCGATGCGCCAGTCAATCGCGTAGTGGCCCTTTGGCACTGTGACGACGATCGTGTCGTCGCGTCCTTCGCTTGCGTAGTACTCGTCGAGACGAATCCGCAGGCGTCGCGCGTGCACGCGCACGATCGTGTCGGTGTGCGGGTCGAATGACGAGCCGCGGTTGAAGACCTCCAGGCCGATCGAATATTCCTTCAGCCCGCCGGCGTTGCGTTCGAGCGTCCGATCGACCAGGTGCTGGAGCAATCGGCCGAGGGTGGGGGCCTCGACGAAGCGCCGGCTGCGCAGGATGCGACCCAGTTGCTCGCGGACGAGGTCCGACGAGACTGCGTCACCGCCCCCTCCAGCACGTGGGTCGCCCGCCGAAAGCATGTTCGCACCTCGCCTTGTCGCGGTACTGCGCAGGATATCGGCGGCGGGTTCACGCCGCAAGGGACCTGGCGCTGGCCGTTTCACTGTGAAGTCACCTCGTTTCCCTGCCGCACGCCGTGCCGGGGCGCTAGGATGCGATGCCTGAGGGGGCCATAAGGTACTTTGCGCTCGAGGGGCGTGCGCACGTCGTCGCGGGCCAGCAGGTCTGGATCGCAGTGGGAATGGGCCCCGGATGCTGGGACTACCTGCGAGTCGACCCCCTCGCGGATACCGGCGCCGAGTTCGTGGTGACGACGTCGATGAACTGACGGTTCGAGCTCTCATCACCTCGATTTCATTTGAAAATCATGGCGCCGTCGTTGAATTTGCCGCCGAACTGTTGATCGACTCCGGTGGGCCATTTGTCGCGGTGCTGGAAACACGGCTCGCCGGCTGGTGGGACTACTGAGCGGAGCTGTCCGATGTATGACCGTTTCACCACGAACACGGTCGGCACTGGCCTGCTGGCCCTCGTTGGCCTGACGCTGGGTTGCGGGCAACGGGCGCCTTCGGCCCCAACACAGGTGCCGCCGACCACACCACTCAGTGTGGCCGCGATCGCGCCAAGCACGGGGTCGAGCGCCAGCCCCGTGTTCGTGACGATACGCGGTACGGGATTTCTCGCGGGCGCGGCAGTGACACTGGGCGCCGCCGCCACGGGCGTGAACGTCATCGACGGCACGACAATCACGGCGATGGCCCCGGTTCACGAGGCCGGCATCGTCGACGTCGTCGTGACCAACCCCGCCGGCCCGAGCGCAAGATTGGCCGCGGCGTTCACCTATGTCGATCAGCTTTACGCGATCACGTCGAGCACTAGCACGGTCGCCGCTGGAGGCCAGCTGAGCGTAAGCTGGACCGCCCCGAGAGGAGGGGCGTCGGACTGGATAGGCTTCTTCAAAGTGACTGACTCGAGCTATGACTACGAATTCAGATGGTGGCAGTACACGGGTGGGGGGAGTTCAGGCACGCTGACGCTCGACGCGCCGACCACGCCGGGCCAGTATGAATTTCGATATCTGTTGGACGACGGGTATGTCGATGCCGCTCGAAGCACACCGGTGACGGTCACCGCAGGGTGAACCGATGTTCCGATTCGGACTGGCCCGTCGTTGTCGGACGACTCTTGGAGGTGACTGCTGTGCGCAATGCTTCATCCCTAACTATCGTGCTCACGGCTGTCGTCATGTTCGGCGCGTGCGACGGCGGACCCGAACGCCGTTCCCCACTGCCCCAGCCATCACCGGTCGTGCCCACTCCCGAGCCTCCGCCGCCACCACCGCCACCGCCGCCACCGCCGCCGCCGTCTATTCCGCCCGGGACGCGGGTCATCGGGCTCGGCGAGGAAGTGAAGGACCGGCTTGTCGATCAAGACAAGCACTTTGTCGTGACGGCGCCGTCTCACGGGACGCTGGCGGTCCGGCTGACGCTGCCGCCGCAAGTACAGGACTCCGGCGCGATGGTGCTGCGGCTGAAGCTCAACGGAACCGACTTCCCGTCGGGCTGCTGCGCCTGGGAATACCCCGTCTTAGCACGCATGACGGTAGTCACGGGCCAGCAGGTGCTGGTGGCCGTCAGCAATGCCGGTGGCTACTGGGACTACCGGCAGGTTGGGCCTCTGGCCGAGGAAGGACTCCCCTTCGTGTTGAGCACCGCGCTCGAGTAACTACCCGATTGGTGGACCGGAAAGTCATAGGCGACGGCTGCTGGAACTACGGCGACGACCTAGTTCAGGCTGGCGTGGAGTTCGTCCTCACGATTCCATGCAGTGATTGCGCCCCGCACGAGCGCAGCGAGTGCGCCCTCCGCGCGAGCGTAGCGAGCGTCCCCGCCGCCGAGCGGAAGCGAGGCGCCCAGCGGCGGCGCAGCCGGCCGCCCCTCTTACGTCAACGTCTTTCGCGACCGCGCCACGGCCAGCCCCACGATGACCAACCCCCACGTCAGCAGCGCGAGGATCTGAGGCCACAACACTGCCAGACCGACGCCCTTGAGAAAGATGCCGCGCACGATCACGATGAAGTACCGCAGCGGAATCAGGTAGGTGATCGGCTGGATGACGGCCGGCATGTTCTCGATCGGGAAGATGAAGCCCGACAGGTACAGCATCGGCGTCAGGAAGAAGAACGTCGCCGTCATCATCGCCTGCTGCTGCGTGTTCGAGATCGTCGAGATGAACAGCCCCAGCCCCAGCGTCGTCAGCAGGTAGATGGCGCTGGTGCCAAACAGCAGCCACTTGCTTCCCAGCAAGGGGATCTCGAACCACAGGACCGCTGCCAGGGACACGACCACCACGTCGATGAGCCCGATCAGCCCGTACGGCAGCAGCTTGCCCAGGATCAGCTGCCACCTCGTGACCGGAGTGACATTGAGCTGCTCGAGCGTGCCCAGCTCTTTCTCGCGCACGATCGCCATCGACGACAGGTTCGTCGTGATGACCAGCAGCAGCAGCGCGACGATGCCCGGAATCATGAAATCGCGGCTTTCGAGCTGGGGGTTGAACCAGACGCGGATCCGCGCCTCGATCGGCCGCGGCGGCAGCGTCCGCCCCATCGACGCCGCCTGCCGCTCGGCCAGTTCCAGGTTGTAGGAGGCGACCAGGTTGGCGGCGTAGCCCAGCGCGACGCCGGCCGAGTTCGAGTCGGTGCCGTCGGCCACGACCTGCACCGTGGCGGGGCGGCCGTTGCCGAGCGTGTCCCCATAGTCGCCCGGGATGGCGAGCGCCATCCACGCTCGGCCTCGCTCGAGCCACGGATCGATGTCGTTGAGATTGTTCGCGGTCCCCACGACAGTGAAGTACGGCGATGCGTCGAAGCGCGAGATGAGCTCGCGGCTTCGCGCGGATCGGTCCTGGTCCACGATCACGATTGGCACGTCGCGCACGTCTGTGGACGCCGCGTAGCCGAGCATCGTCAGCTGCAAGACAGGCGCGATGAAGATCACGCCGAACAGCCGCGGGTCCTGGCGCAGCTCCAGCAGCTCCTTCCACATGACGTACCAGAGGCGTCGCATGTCAGGCCCACTCCCGGCGCAGCCTGATCGCCGCCAGGCTGGTGACGATCACGGCAAACAGCACCAGCGCGCCGAGCGAGTCGGCCACCGCCCAGAACCCGCTGCCTTTCAACAGCACGGCCCGCAGCGCCACGAGGAAGTACCGGGCGGGGACGATGTGCGTGATGATCTGCAGAAACGTCGGCATGCTGGCAATCGGAAAGATGAATCCCGATAACAGCATCGTCGGCAGAAACGACATGAGCAGCGCGATCTGGAACGCAACCTGCTGGCTTTCGGCGATCGTCGAAATCAACAGGCCCATGGCGAGGGCGCCGAACAAGTACAAGCCCATGGCCAGCAGCAGCAGCCACCACGAGCCGCGAACGGGCAGGTCGAACAACACAATCGACGCCAGCACGACGCCAACCGCCGCCGTCATCGACACGACGAAATACGGCAGGCTCTTGCCGACGATGAACGACAGCGTGCCGATGGGCGCCATGCGCACCTGCTCCATCGTCCCGCGCTCCTTTTCACGAACCACGGCGAGCGCGGTCGAGACCACGGCGGTGATCATCCCGATGTAGGCCAGCAGGCCCGGCACCAGGAAGAGAGAGCTGCGCAGGTCGGGGTTGTACCAGACCCGGGGTTCGAGCGAGACGATGGGAGCCGACGCGCCCGTCGCCGGTCCCAGGTAACGCGACGACTCGGTGTTGACCACGGTTGACGCATAGGCCAGGACGGTTGTCGCCGTGTTGGCGTTCTCGCCGTTGATGAGAACCTCGACGCTGACCGGCACGCCACGTGTGACGTCGCGGCCGAGACCGCGCGGGATGATGAGCGCGGCGCGAATACGATCGCGATCCATCAGGTCGACAATCTCGCGCTCGGTCGTCACCGACGCGACCTGGTCGAAGTACCCGGAGTTGACGAAGGCCGACACGAGGCGGCGGCTCTCGGGCGACAAGTCGCGGTCCTCGACCGCGAGCTTCACGTGCTTGATGTCGAAATTGAGCGCGTAGCCGTAGAGCAGCAGGAAGAACACCGGGATGAACAGCAGGATCATCAGCGTGCGCCGATCCCTGCGAATCTGCCGGAACTCCTTGCGGCCCACCGCGAGCGCCTTCCTCATGCGCTGGTCCTCTCCACGAGTTCGAGAAAGACGTCTTCGAGCGACGGCTCGACCGGCATGACCGATGTCGCCGCGACGCCTGATGCGCGCAGCCCATCGGCCACGCTGGCCGCCGTTGTCTCTCGCGATCGAAGGACCGCATGGACGGCGGTCCCGAACAGGCTGGTCTTCTCCACCTCCGGCAGTTGTTCGAGGGCGCGCATGGCGGCAACCGCCGACGGCGCTTGCACTTCCATGATGGGCCGGCCGGAGAACACCTGCTTGAGCTCGTGCGTCGTGCCCAGGGCCGCAAGCTTGCCGGTGTTCATCACGGCGATGCGGTGGCAATGCTCGGCTTCGTCGAGGTAGTGCGTCGTGACCAGCACCGTCGTGCCCTGCTGCGACAGGTGGTCGATGAGGCGCCAGAACTGACGGCGCGACACCGGGTCCACGCCTCCGGTCGGCTCGTCAAGAAACACGATTGGGGGCTCGTGGAGGATCGCGCACCCCAGCGCAAGCCGCTGCCGCCATCCGCCTGCGAGCTCGCGTGTCAGCGTCTTCTCGCGCCCGACCAGACCCGCCATCTCGAGCGCAAAGGCCCGGCGTGCCGCGAACCGTTCGCCCTCGAGCCCGTACACGCCGCCAAAAAAGCGGATGTTCTGGTCTACCGTCAGCGCCTCGTAGAGCGAGAACTTCTGCGACATGTAGCCGATGCGCACCTTCACCGCCTCGGGATCGCGAGCGACGTCGACGCCTCCCACGGTGGCCGTTCCACTCGTCGGCCGCAGCAGGCCGCAGAGCATGCGGATGGTCGTCGACTTGCCTGCGCCATTGGCGCCGAGGAAGCCGAAGATCTCGCCCTGCGCCACATCGAAGCTGACGTCGTCGACGGCGACGAAGTCGCCGAAGCGCCGGGAGAGATGGCTCACTGCAATAGCTGGCGTCATGATCGGCCCGTAGCGTGTCGTCTTCAGTGCCCGAGGGCGCGTGCCAGCCGCGCCTCGGCCAGCTTCACGTTGGCCAGGGCACGGGTGCGTTCGAGCTCGGCCTGCAACTGATCCACCTGGGCGTCGAGCAGGTCCGTGCTCGTCGCGACTCCGGCGCCAAAGCGCTCGGCGACGACCCGGCGGGCTTCCGTCGAGCTGGCGACCGCGGCGCCGGCAGTCTCCACTTGAGATCGCGCCGAGTCGAGATCCAGCTGTCGCTGACGGACCTCGAGCGCAATTTGCGTGTCGGCCTCTGCGAGCCGCTCGCGCATAGCGTCGGCCTGCAAGCGCGCCTCGGCCACCTGCGCAGCCGTACGCCCCCCGTTCCAGAGCGTGAATGTGACGTTCACGCCAAGGTCCCACGAGTTTTCCCAGACGTCCTGGCGCGGGAAAATCTTCGGATTTGGCTTGGCGTAGTCGTAGCCGCCGCCGACCGCGATCGAAGGCCTGGCGTCCGCGCGAGCCGCTTCGATGAGTGATTCGGCGGCCTCGACGCGAAAGGCGAGCGCTTGACGGTCAGCGCGGTCGAGGTTGGGTCGGGTTGGGTCGGGTTCGGTCTGGTTCGGCCTGGTTGACGTTGGTTGGGCCAGGTTGATATCGGATAACACTGCGTCGACCTCGAAACTGGCGTCAACGGGCGCGCCCATCAGCCGCGCCAGCTCCGCGCGCGAGCCGTCGCGCTGGTTTTTTGCCTGGATCAGGAGCGTGCGCTGCGAGGCGACCTGGAACTGCACCGTCTGCACGTCGTTGGGCGGCAGGAACCCGGCATCGAACCGGGCGCGCACGTCGCCAAGCTGCGCCTCGATGCGCTTGACCGACTCCTCGAAGACCGACACGGAGGCGATCGCAGTCACCAGCGCCCAGAATGCCCGCGTCGTCTCCAGCCGTAAGTCGGCTCGAGCCGATTCCAGGTCCTTTCCCGTCGCGCTCTGCTCGGCGACGGCCGCCTGCTCCAGGGCCTTCGTGCGGCCGCCAGTGTAGATCGGCCACTCCATGTCGAGCCGCGCGCGCCAGTTGTCCGGGACGTCCGGATACAGGATCAGAAGCCGGCCGTTCTGCACGAAGCCAAACGGGTCGACGTGATTGGTGCGCTCATAGCCCGCCTGCGCGGAGACGATGGGCAGGTCGGCGGCGCGCCGCTGGTCCAGGACCGCCCCAGCGGCCGATTCCCTCGCCCGCAATTCGGCAAGGCGATGGCTGTTGGCGGCCGCGCGCGCCAGTGCCTCGTCAAGCGTCAGCCGCGCGGGCAGCGGATCCTGGGCGGCGGCAGGCGCGATGGCCACCAGCACCAACAGGCCGAGCAAAGTCAGGTCACGCATGCTCTCGAACTCCAGACAGTTGAGCGATGAACACATCCTCGAGCGATGCCGGCACGACACGCGTGCTGCGCACGCCGAAGCCGGCTTTTGC
This sequence comes from Vicinamibacteria bacterium, assembly GCA_963806705.1. GTDB lineage: Bacteria > Acidobacteriota > Vicinamibacteria > Vicinamibacterales > JAENWD01 > JAENWD01. The sequence goes on along the minus strand of CAWDZE010000004.1, from coordinate 54,541 downwards.
AAGCGCCGCGCGGACCAGCGCCGCGCCGTCCTCGGTGACCGACGGCGCCAGCCTCACGTGCATCCGCTCGCCGAAGACGTGCACGTCGGCCACCCCCGCGTGTGCCGACAGCATCGCGACCGCGCGCGGCTGGTCCTCGACGATGGCCTCGACCATCTGGCCGGGAAGACCGCGGCGCAGCCGGTCTGGCGTGTCGAGCGAGAGCAGGCGCCCCTCGTGCAGCAGCGCGACGCGGTGGCAGCGCTCGGCTTCGTCGAGGTACGGCGTGCTGACGAGAATCGTGATGCCCTGTTCGAGGAACTCGGCGAGCAGCTTCCAGAACTCACGCCGCGAGACCGGGTCGACGCCGGTCGTCGGCTCGTCGAGCAGAATGACGCGCGGTTCGTGCACGAGCGTGCAGGCCAGCGCGAGCTTCTGCTTCATCCCGCCCGAGAGCCGGTCGGCCAGGCGCGCCCGGAACGGCAGCAGGTTGGTCAACTCGAGCAACCGGCGCCGCCGCTCCTCGTAGCTGGAAAGGCCGTGGATCTCGGCAAAAAACGCGATGTTCTCGTCGACGCTCAAGTCTCCATACAGACTGAAGCGCTGTGACAGGTAGCCGACAGATCGCGTGACGGCGGCGTGTTCGCGCACGGGATCGCGGCCCAGGACCCGCACCGACCCGCTGTCGGCGTGCAACAGCCCGCACAGCAGGCGAATCGTCGTCGTCTTGCCGGCGCCGTCGGGGCCGATCAGGCCGAACATCTCGCCGGGTTGGACGTCGAACGACACGTCGGAAACGGCCGTGAGCGCGCCGTAGCGCTTGGTCACCCGATCGAGCGAAAGCGTGGCAGTCATCGCAGTGGCAGTTCGGCCTCGACCGGCATGCCGGGCTTCAAGATGCCCTTGCTGTTGTCCGCCGTGACCTTGATGCGATAGACCAGTCGTGACCGCTCCTCGGCGGTCTGCACGTTGCGTGGCGTGAACTCGGCCTTGGGCGAGATGAAGGTCACTTTCCCTGGCAGGCCAGCGCCGCCGGCGTCGGTATGAAGCGTCGCGGGCTGGCCCAGGGCGAGCCGCGGCACCAGCGGCTCGTCAACAAATACCTCGCCCCACGCATGATCGAGGTCGGTCATCACCGCCAGGGGCGCGCGTGGCGCGACGATCTCTCCGACGTTCACCAGCTTGCTCGTGATGGTGCCCGCGGCAGGCGCTGTCACCGTCGCGTCGGCAATCGCCTTCTCGGAGGCCGCTATCTGCGCGTCGACGACGGCGACGCGGGCGCGAGCCGCCTCGATTTCTTCCCGCCTGGCGCCCGCCTTCAGACGCGCGGCTCCCTCGGCGCTTGCCTTCGCGCGTTGGCGCGCGGCCGCGACTCGCTCGCGCGCGACATCGCGCCTCGCCTGCGCGTCGTCGCGAGCCTTGCGCGACCCCGCGTTGGCTTGCAGCAGCGCCTCGTACCGGTCGAGATCGGCCTGGGCGTTGAGCAGTTCCGACTCGGCGGCCGCGATGTCAGCTTCGGCGGCCGTGACCTGCGCGGCCGCCTGCCGGATGTCTTCGGGCCGCGACCCGGCCATCAGCAGCCGAAGCTGCGCGTCGGCCTGAGCACGGTCCGCGCGCAATCGTGCGACGCCCAGCTCGGCATCCCGCGTGTCGAGCCTCGCGACGACCTGACCCGCGGTGACGCGGTCGCCTTCAGCGATGGTGAGCTCGAGCACGCGTCCTCCGACTTCCGCGGCCAGCTGCACGTCGTCGGCCTCGACATGGCCCGAGACGCGGACGCGGTCGGTCGGCGCGTCCTGGCGACAGCCGGCGGCGAGTGCGAGAAGCACCAGCCCGCCGAAGCCTTGGCGGAGGCGGGTGCGAGGAGACTCAAAGAGCGGTCGGAGCATCTGTGTGGTCCTTGCGAAGTGTGCGACGGGCGACGGCCTGCAGGAGCGCGGTTGTCGCAGCCGGGTCGAGTGGGGGTTGCGCCAGGCCCAGCTGGCGGACGCGGCGCCGGATGGGGACGTTGCTCGCCATGAGCATGGCGGTACCCATGAGCACGAAGTGCAGCATCAGGGGGTCGAACGAGGCGAAGAGGCCCTCCTCGCGTCCCTGGTCGACCAGGCGGAACAGCAGCGGCGGCAGCGTGAGCATCTGTCGCAGTGTCTCGACGTCGAGGTGGCGGCCGCCGTCGGCAAGTTCGCGAAGCATGATCGGCGGCAGGTGCGGGTGCCGGTCGAGGTGCCTCACGAGCGTGTCGATGTAAGTAGCCAGCTTCGCGCTGGCATCACCCGGGCCGTCGACAACCAGCCGCAGCGGCGCGACCAGGCCCTGCAGGCTGTCGTGCAGGATCTCGTGATACAGACCGCGCTTGTTGTCGAAGTAGTAGTAGATGAGCGCCTTGTTGACCCGGGCGCGGCGGGCGATGCGATCGACGCCGGCCGCGTCGTATCCGTGGCTGGCGAACTCGTCGATGGCGGCCTTGAGAATGCGGCCCCGGGTGTCGCCCCTGGCGCTTTTGGGCGGGCGTGACATTTATTAACCAACCAGTTAGTTAATTATGACGATAGCTCCAGGACGCCTGTGCCGTCAAGCCGCCGGCATCCGGCGGTGCCCCAGCGGGGGCGCGCAAGCACGCCCCTACAATTGGCTCATGCGGTTCGTACTTGCCGGCGCCAGCGGGTTTCTGGGCCGGCCGCTCGTTGAGAGCCTGAGCGCTGACGGCCACGAGGTGGTCCTGCTCACCCGCAGCCCGAAAAATGGCGCCTCCGGCCACCGCGAGGTCGCCTGGCAGCCCGACGGAACGGCCGGACCGTGGGCCGAAGTGCTCGAAGGCGCCGACGCCGTGGTCAACCTCGCGGGCGAGTCCATTGCGGGCGCTCGCTGGACGCCCGCCCGGAAAGCCGCAATCACCGAGAGCCGGCTGTTGTCGACGCGGAGTCTCGTGGCGGCCATCGACCGCGCGAAGGCGCGCCCGCCGGTGCTCGTCAGCGGCTCGGCCGTCGGCTACTACGGACCGCACGGCGAGGAAGTCGTCACCGAGGCCGACGGTCCCGCCGACGATTTTCTTGGACGGGTGTCTGTCGAGTGGGAGCGTGCCGCTCAGGCGGCCGAGTCGGGAGGCACGCGCGTCGTGCTCGTGCGCACCGGACTCGTGCTCGAGCGCGACGGCGGGGCGCTGAAGGCGATGCTCCCGCCATTTCGTCTCGGCGTGGGCGGCCCAGCTGGCGTCGGGCACTCAGTACTGGCCGTGGATCCATCGCGCCGACTGGATCGCGCTGACGCGCTTCCTGCTGGCGCATCCCAACGCTTATGGTCCGGTCAACGCGACGGCGCCCGTCCCGGTCACCAACGAGGAGTTCTCGCACACTCTCGCGCGAGTGCTGAGGCGCCCGTGCGTCTTCCGCGTGCCGGCGTCCGTCCTTCGCCTGGCGATGGGCGAGATGGCCGATGCGCTGCTCCTCACCGGGCAGCGGGTGGCGCCCGCCCGCGCCCACGAGCTGGGGTTCCGGTTCAGGTACGAGACGCTGGAGCCGGCGTTGCGGGCGATCTTCCGGTCATAGCAACCCCGCCAGCAGCGCCCTCGCGGCGGGCGCCGCAATCAAGTCGAACTCCGGTGCCCCTCGAGCGCGCGCGCGGCGAAGGTGCGCGCCGTTACCTTGTCGCCCCGCGCTGCAGCGATGGCCGCCGCGTGAAACAGGATGCGGCGGTCGCGCGTGCCGGTGCGGCGCGCGCGCTCGGATGCCGTCCAGGCCTGCTCGAAGGCTCCCGTTCTGTAGAGCGACCACGCCAGCGCGTCGTTTGTGAAGATGTCGTCGCGGTCTCGCGCGGCCTCGCGCGCCAGTTGCACGGCCTGCTCGGCCTTCAGGCCGCGCTCTGCGAGAAGTCGCGCAAGCGCCGCCGGCTGCGGCGACTCGTGCTTCCAGCCGTCGAGTTCGAGGCGCTCGGCCTCGGCCCACGCGGCCCGTGCGCCTTCCTCATCGCCCCGACGCTGGAGGAGGTCGCCGATCTGCGCCGCCAGTTCCGGCGTCGGCGCCTCCGCGAGTTGCTCGCGGTAGATCGCCAGTCCGCCTTCGAAGTCTCCACGCGCGACGGCGACTCGTGCCATTCCGGCACGCGCGTACGGATGCCGCGGAAACGCGAACATCGCCCGGTCGTAGGCCGCCGCGGCCTCGTCGACATCGCCCTTCTGCAAGTGCAGTGCGCCCAGCTGCGACCAGGCCCACGCGACGGCCTCCGGATCCTGCGGACTGGTGGCCTCGATGGCGATCCGCATCGCGGTCACGGCCCCGTCCAGGTTGCCCTGCAGCTCGCGTGCGTACGCGATTCGGGCGTACGCGGCGGAGGCGGGCTTGAGCGAGGCCATGCGATCGAACGCCGCAAACGCTTCGTCGTAGCGCCCCAGCTCGATGGCGGCATCGCCGATGACGCCGTAGTTCCACGGGTCGTCCGGACGCATCTGCCTGGCCTTGCGCCCTGCCTCGAGGGCGGCCAGGAACCGGTGCTGCGCCAGGTATACGGCGCCCATCATCCTGCGGCCCAGGTAACTGTCTGTCGCGGCAATCGTGTTGGTCAACACAACTTCCGCGCGCATGGGCAGCGAGCCGTCGCCGGAGACGCGCGCCTGCCGCATCAACACGTCGGCCAGTGCCACGGCCGCCTGATCGTCGGCGGCATTGGCCGCCACGCGGGCTGTCAGCGTCGCCATCGCCTGCGACAAGCCGTCACGGCTGGTGGTCGAGGCCGACATCGCCGCGCGCTCCGAGGGCGCGATCGCCAGCAGCGTCGGCGGCGACTGCAGGGATCGCACCCCTGCAACGCCGCCTGCAGCCGCCAGCGCGACAAACATCGCCACGACGACGCGTCGGCGTCCTATCGGCGAGTTCTTCGGCTGTCTGGTCGTCATGGTCTTATCGCTCGTTGCCCGAATACGGCACGCCCACGTAGGGGAACCGATCGAGAGGCCTGATATCGCTGCGATCGACGCCGTCGCCGAGTTGCGCGTTCATCCCGGCGTTGAAGTCCGGTGTCAGCGGCGTCGCGCCTGCCATCGCTCGCAGCGCGATGTCGACGACGTCGTCGGTCAGCCGCCGGCCATTGGGGAATCCGGCCAGGTCGCCGCTGAGAACGCCCAGCAACGAGGGGCGGCTGGTGGGTGGAATGGCCATGTTCAGGCGAAGCATCTCGGATGGCCTCACGTTCTGCGGTTGATTCAGCCCGGGGATGCCCGTCAGGAAGATCGTCACCAGGTCGTTGCGCGGCGCCGGCGGCGAGAGGATCCCGAAGAGCGCTTCGAGGAGCATCGGGACTTCAGGATCGAGCACGACTGGCAGCGCGGCGGCGTCGCCGGTCGGTTCGAGTCCGTTGAAGGCGTCCTTGAGGGCGCGCGGAATCACGACTTCGTTCACCAGTGGCTGACCCAGCCGGCTCACCTGCACCCACGAGCCGCTCTGCGTTTCGCTCCCCGCGGCACGCGTGGTCATCGACGGGCGGCTGGCCGTGGCCCAGACACCGATGATCGCGGCCGGGTCGTTGGGGCTCGTCGGTTCCGTACCCGAACGCGACAGCCGCTCGATCGGAATCTCGAGCGCGATGCTGTGGACGTTGAATCCCTTCAGGCTGTCGGCGCGGCTGCTCGAGTTGCCGTCCAGCCCGCGGATGCCGAGCAGATCGAAGGTGCCTCCCAGGTCCACGAAGAACGGGTCGTCGCGCTGGCCGGCAAACACCCGTGTGCCGTCGCTCTCGATCACATGAACGCCGCCAAGCTCCGCGTAGTTGGGCGTCGAGCGGAACCCGACGTTCACCGGCGGCGACGCGAGATCCTCGGCAAGGACCGTCGCCGAGCCGGTGCGGCGCGGACCGCGCACCTCGGTCACCGAGTAGAACTGGCGCACGTTGAAGTCCGGGTCGTCGAGCGAGGTGATGGGCCCCGTGTTGTAGAGAAACGTGTTGGGGTTCATCGTCACGGTGTTGAAGCGGAACTGATACGTCAGGTCCTCCACCGCGTCGCCGTTGTTGTCGACGAGAATCTCGTACAGGACGTTGTCGTCGAACTTGAAGAAGTTCGGCCCTCCGTACGGCGCCTCCAGGGGGATGAAGTTGGCGATCAGCACGACCTTGTCAGGACTGGCGGGGCTGACAAAGGCATACGTGTCGGTGTTATCCGCCAGGGGGTCCTGGCTGATGAGTGGCGCTTCGCGATGGCTCGATGCGCGCGGCGTGGTAGCGGCCCCAATCGCCACGAGCATCCCGAGGCTCAGAAAGACAAACAATCTCCGCACCCGACACCTCCTGCCGCGTCGAATGCCGCGGCTGTAATCCGAAGGTGTCTACGGGGGCAGAGAAATTTCAGATTGCGCGGAACCTAGACCAGCCCGACCAGGTACTTCGCACCTGTCGGGGCAGGCACGCCGCCGGCTGGTTCCAGCGTCACGGCGACGGCTTTCGGCTGCGCGATGTCGGGGGGTGTGGCAAAGACGACGTCCACGTGGCCCTGAGGATCGGGCTCGATGAGGCCGGCGCTGACCGGGGCCGGATCGGTGGTGACGACCCACACCTGGTAGGTCTTGCCTGGCGGCGGTGGTGGCAATTTCGACGCGCTGAAGACCATGCCGCGCTCGCGGCTCCAGAAGGCGCGGGCGCGCGCGTCGGGCGCGTCGGGCTGTCCCACCAGGTCGATTCGCGCCAGGTCGGGGGCCGTCAGCACGGCCATCGCCGACGTGCCGCGTTCGGCGGAGTGCTGCAGCATCGCGATGCGCGTGTCCGCGGCCGCGACCAGCGCCTTGGCCTCGGCCAGTTGTGCCGACAGCATCGCGACCTGGTCGCGCAGCCGCAGGCCGTCCCACGTGAGATAGGCGGCAAGCAGCAGCGAGGCGGCAGCAACGAGCCACCCGGTCCTGGCCGCCAGCGATGGCCGGTCGCGCACGACAAAGCGCGGCGGACCGGTGATGGACTGGAGTTCCGCCTCCACACCAGACATCAGCCTCGCGCGCACCGCCGGCGACGGCGTCTGGTCGGGAGCCGAACGGGCCAGACCGACGGCGACAGCGCCAGCGGACCGGACGTCGGCCTGGCACTCTGGACACTCGGCCAGATGCGCCTCGACCTGGCGGGCCTCAGCCTCCGGCAGGGCGCCCAGCGCCCAGGCGTCGATGCTTGTCCGAAGTTGCTCGTGGGTCACTGGCCTGGTCAACTCAATATTACGCGAGCCCGGCTGAGCCAGATTCCACCGGCCCACAGCGCCTGGAGCCGAGCCGGGCAGATTGTGTCACGGCTTGGCGGCGCCAAGCGAGATCAGGTTGGCCAGCAGCCGATACGCCCCGTTGGTGCCGGCCGGCAGTTGACGCCACAAGCCAAGGCCCACGTACACCCAGCGGCCCTTCCCCACACGTGCCTCGACCAGCGCGCCGCGTTTGGGTCCCTCGTTGTCCGGGAACGGGTCGACCAGTTCCACCAGGTCGGTGTACTGCGGGTCTCGCTCGCCGAGAAAGTACAGCCCGCGCTCTTGAACCCAGCCGGCCCACGTGCGGGCTTCGACTGGGTTGGGCCAGGTGAAGACCGGATGCTCGGGCACGAGGACGTGCACGGCGGATGCCTCGTCGGTCACGCGGTCTGCGCTGACCTTGGCCGGCCACGGCCCGTATTGCGCCTGGTTGAACTCGAACTTGTTGTACTGCACCAGCACGGTGCCGCCGTTGCGCGCGTACTCGATCAACCGCTGGTTGTGCGCTCGCAGGTCCTTGCGCCGCTCGTAGGCGCGGACGCCGGTGACAATCGCGTCGTACTTCGACAGGTCGGCCGAAGCCAGGTCGTTCTCATCCAGCAGCCGGACTGTCGCGCCAAGCTGCGCGATGGCCGCCGGCACCTGGTCGCCTACCCCCATCACGTATCCAACCGACAACCCCGGCGGCACCTGAACCTCCAGCGCCTTGATGGTCGTCCTGGCCGTCATGTAGATGTGTTGCCGCTTCGTATGCGGGTATTCGACGATGTCGTAGCCGCGCGTCCAGGTGCGGCCGCCGGAGGTCACCCGCGCTGCGACCGAATAGGCGCCTGGCGCGACCCCGCTCGGCGGATACACCATGAAGCGGGACGTCGCCGCCTCGTCGGCGCGCGCCAGGTGGACACGCGCGCTCTCCGGTGTCGCGCGCCACAAGCCGGGGAGGTCCAGCGTGACGTCGGCGTCGGCGGCTCCGGGTGCGTTGCCCGTGATCGTCACGCGAACCTCGCGGCCTGCGTCGGCGCCGGCCTGCGCCGCTGCGCCAACCGGCACGATCGCGATGTCCGGCGTGATGCGCACGCTGACGGCAGGCACCACGAGCAGCTCGGTGCGTTTTTCGCCGCTGAAGATGCTGCCTTCGTAGCGGTGCTCGACTGGAATCTCGATCGGATACCAGTTGTCGCCTTCGCCGACGGTCAGTTGCGCGGTGAACGGCGTCGGGCGGAACGGCCGGCCAAACGGCGCCTTCTGGTCGAACACGTATCGCTCGGCGGTGCCGTCGCGGCGCCAGTACGGCTCGGTCTCGCGCGCATTCCTCGGCACGCTGACCGCTTTCTCGCACGTCACGATCCCGCCGGCTGGAATCTCGGAGCGGCGCTCGCAGACCGTATCGCCGTCGAAGCCCTTCACCCGCAGGTCTACGAGAGGAACGGCCCTGGTCCCGCGGTTTGCGACCAGCAGCCGGACCTGGACCGGCTGGCCGGGCGTCACGACCCCATCGTCGGCCAGCGCTTCGATCCGAAGGCCGTACGCCAGGGTCAACGCCTGCCGGAACAAGGCCTCCGTGCGCTCGAGTCTGGCGTCGAGCTCGTTCCAGGCGGCGTCGCTCAAGCCGAGCCGCGGCAACTCGGCACGGAGTTGCTTTGTTGCGATATGCCCTCGCGCGAGTGCAGACTCGACCGTGTCCTCCCCAGCCGCTCGCAGGGAGGCACTGGCGGCGTCGACTGCGTCGGCAATCTGCCGGAGACCAGCCACAAGCCGTGCCGGCGGCCGGGAGCCCGCTAACCGCGCCAGTCCTGGCAGCGACAGGTCCAGGCCGTCGAGGAGATCGGTCTCGTCCTTCTGGTGCCGAACAGGAATGGTCGCGTCCACGAGCTGGTACTTCACCGAGAACGACCCAGGCAGCGCGAGCAACTGGCCGAACCCCTGAGACTTGTGCATCGCGCGCGCCTCACTGCCGATCTCCGCGTAGGTACGGCCGAGGAGCGGGTCGTAGACGTCGGACTCGACCGCGACCAGCTTCGTGCCCTTCGGCGGCTCGGGCTCGCCGCGGAAGAAGCCGTAGTAGCCGACCTTGTAGATCTTCGACGCCTGCCACGGCCACAGCCCTTCCGCGATCTGCTCGGGATAACGCTTTGGATCGCCGGCCGCGCGGAACGCTTCGAGGCCGATGAGGGCGGACGCCTGATGGTGCTGACCGCCGCCGTGGAGGTCCGGACGCATCGTGATGAGCACGTCAGGTCTCGTCATGCGGATCAGACGCACGTAGTCGCCCACGATCTCTTCCTTGCCCCATTTCTCGAAAGTCTCGGCGACGCTGAACGAGTAGCCGAAGTCGATGGCGCGGCCGAACATCTGCTCGGCGCCGTCGAAGCGGTGGGCGGCGCGCAGTTCCTCGCTGCGCAGCACGCCAAGCGCCTCGAACAGCTCGGGGCCGATCTCGTTCTGTCCGCCGTTGCCCCTGGTGGCGGTGGCCAGAATCACGCGCAACCCCTGCCCATGGCTTTGCCTGGCCAGCAGCGAGTTGTTCTCGTCGTCGGGATGCGCGGTGACGTGCATCACCGTGCCGGTGACGGCGAGCTTGCGGAGCACCAATTGCAGCCCGACCAGACCCCGCTCGTCGGTGACGGGGCCTGCCGACTGGGTCGCGATGGAGGCAACTGCGATCAGAAGCGCGAGGAGCGAACCAGACCCCGGAAGATGCCGCATGATTACCGCCGGGCCGCCAACCGTCCGAAGCCGAAGTACTCGTCGGACTTCTCGCTGCTGCCCTGCACGGCGCGCACCAGGATGCGGCTGGCCAGAAACGCCGCGGTGAGGTTCGTGCCGAGGCCGAGCGCGAACAGGTGGTGCGGATAGTTGCGGTGCGTGCCGATGAACGGCAGATCGTCGTGCGCGCGGCTCCAGGGCGCGTGCCAGCCGTACTCAGGCGGCGTGCCCGAGATCGCGGGCAGCGCCAGCGACAGCTCGTACATCAACTGCCCCGTGCGCTGAACCAGCACCGTCTTGCGCAACCGTTCCGCCACGCGAGGCTGATCGGCGCCAGACCAGAGGATGCGATCGTCGGCTGTCCAGCACAGGCGATGTGGAGGGTGCGATCGATCCTCGACAATCGCGTCGCGCGTGCCGGCCGTGCGGCGCACGTCGGCCCCCAGCGGCGGCGTCAGTGCGACGTAGGTTTCGGCGTCCTCGAAGTGGCGGGCGAGCGCAGAGAAGAGCGTGCCGGGCTCACCGGTCGCGACGATGACCGTCCCGGCCACGATCGTGGCCTTGCCGGCGACGACCTCGACGCCATCGCGGGTGACGCGAATCTTCTGCACCGGCGACCGATCGAACACCGCCGCTCCGCGCACGGCTGCCGCACGCGCGAGACCCAGCGCGGCGCGGAGCGGATCGAGCGAGGCGTGCCCGCGCGATCTGAGCCCGCCAACGCCGTCGATGCCGGTGGCCTGCAGCAGCGCCTTGCCAGTCAACCACGCGGCCTCGAGGCCCGCGCCCTTGAGCGCGTTCAGTTCCCGCCGAAGGCGCGTGGCCTCCTCTTCGGTGCGCGCGGCAACGATGGCATCGCAGGGTTGGAGGCTGCAGCGAATCTTCAGGCGGCGCAGGGTCGCCTGCGCGTCGAGCGACGCGCGGCGCGTGTCCTGCCACAGCGAGCGCGCGACGCGAAGGCCGTGCGCCTTCTCGAGGTCAAGGAAGTCGGCCCCAGGCGAGCCCAGCAGGAGCCCGGCGGCCTGCCCCGTCGCGCCGGCCGCCATCTGACCGGCCTCGACCAGCGCGACGCGGTGGCCGGCGGCAGCCAGGGCGTACGCGGTGGCGCACCCGGTGAGCCCGCCGCCCACGATCACGATGGGGATGTCGAGTCGGCCGACGAGCTTGGGGTAGGTCGGCCGTGAGGACTTTGGGAGCTGGGCCACCCACGGGGACTGGCCATATCGCACCGGCATCGCCGGCCATCGTCTTTTTTTGTCCGGAGGACTGTCAACCCCGGCGTTGACCAGCCGAGCTACCGGTCGACGACTCTGGCCTCATCCGCCAGGAGCTTTTTCTTTCTTTCGCTGCCCCAGCGGTAGCCTCCGGTTCCGCCGGCCGATGGCACCACCCGGTGACATGGCACGGCGAGCGCGACCGGATTTGTGGCGCAGGCTTTTGCGACGGCGCGGGCCGATTGCGGGCGGCCAATCTGTCTGGCGATGTCGGCGTACGTGCGCGTCTCGCCAGCGGGAATCTCCTGCAACGTGCGCCAGACCCTGCGCTGAAACGCCGTCGCGCGCACGTCGAGCGCCAGGTCGCTCTCGATGGGCTGGCCGGCGGCAGCCGCGCGCAGCGCGGACGCGGCGGCTTCCAGGCCCGCGCGGTCCCGGCGCACGTCGGCGGCAGGATACTCGTCCCGGAGCCGCTGCTCGAGCGCGGCCGGATCGTCGCCAAGCGCGACGCGGCACAGGCCGCGGTCGGTCGCCGCCACCAGCATCACGCCGAGCCGGGTGGTGATGGTCGTGAAGCGAATCCGCTCGCCGCGGCCGCCGGCCCTATAGGCCCGCGGCGTCATCCCCAGTACGCCAGTGGCCTCCTCGTAGACCCGGCTGGGCGACCCGAAGCCGGCCGCGTAGATGGCGTCGGTGACCGGGCCGTGTTTGAGCTCGTGCTTCAAGCGCGCTGCCCGGCGGGCCTGCGCGTACTCGGCGGGGGTGACGCCCAGCAGCCGCTTGAAGGTCCGTTGCAGGTGCCAGGGCGAGACGCCGGCAACCTTGGCCAGCCGCGAGAGCGACGGACGCAGACCGGGATGCGTCTCGATCCAGATGCGCGCGAGTTCGACCTTCTGCTCGGGCACCGATCGTTCTGCGCGCGGATCGCACCTCCGGCATGCTCGGAAGCCAGCGCGCTCGGCCGAATCCGGCGTCGGAAAGTACGCGACCCGGTCTGCGCGGGGCCGCCGGCTCGGGCACGACGGGCGGCAATAGATGCCGGTGCTGGTGACCGCATACACGAATCGGCCGTCGGCGCGGGCATCGCGCCCCTGCACCGCCAGCCAACGCGCGTCAGGTGTGAGTGAAACGGCAGCCACTGAAGTGATCATGCGCCCATTTGAGCGCACATGGCCAGGTCGCCGCGATCCGGAGCTTGCGGTCAAATTGACGATTGGGATGGCGGATCAGGGCAGCTTCTCCTGCTTGATCCGCGCCGCCTGCAAGGTCCGGTACGCCTTGATCTTGTCGCGCAGCGCGGGGTCTGCGGTCGCGAGAATAGCGATGGCCAGCAGCGCGGCGTTGGTCGCGCCCGGCTTGCCAATGGCGAGCGTGCCCACAGGGATTCCGCCGGGCATCTGCACCATCGACAGCAGCGAGTCCATCCCCTTCAGTGCCGGACTTTCGATCGGCACGCCAAGGACGGGCACGGTCGTGTACGCCGCGACCACTCCTGCCAGGTGCGCGGCGCCGCCGGCCGCGGCGATGATGACTTTGATTCCGCGCCCTTCGGCCTGCTGGGCCCACTCGGCGGTCTCGACGGGGGTGCGATGCGCCGAGCTGACCAGCGACTCGTGCGGCACCTCGAAATCGGTGAGCACCTGGTCGGCGTGGCGCATCGTTTCCCAGTCGGACTTGCTGCCCATGATGATGCCGACAAGCGGCGACGGATCGTTGGTGGCCATACGCTCGATCATATCAAGAGGCTAGTCCAGGGTCGCGAACGCGATCATCAGCATCGCGACGAACGTGGCGGCGCCGGTCGCGACGCCGACGGCGACCGCCTTCACGAGCTGGCTGTTTCCGTTGTGCGTGTCCGGCTCAATCAGCTGCAGTGACGCAATCGGAATCGCGCGTGCGGGTTCTGTCAGGCGGCCGCGCGGCTGCAGGACGACCCGCTCGTCATCGACTGAAAGCAGCGTCGCCGACCAGCGTTCGCCGTTCACGGTCTCCACGCGAACGCGGCCACCCACGGGCAGCCGCTCGACGTACTGACGCAGCACGGCCACTCGCTCGGCCTCCCCCCACGCCGTATCGCCTTGCGGCGCTCCACGATGTGGCGTAGTGCTGCGAGCCGCGCACCCGACAGTCGAAAAGGCCAAAATGAGTGCAGAGACAACTGTTCTCATGGCGAGCTCCTTTTTACTCGAGGTCCACGCCGATCCCGACACGCAGGGTGACGTCACGCGACGTGGTCCAGGGCGAAAGCAGGAGGTCGCCGCGGACAAACGCACGCGGCGAGATGTAGGCCTTCAGCCCTGTTGACACGACGGGCTTCACGCGCGTTGCCGTCTCCGCACGCTCGGACGGCAGAGGCACTCCCGGCATCGCGAAGGGCGGCCCGTCGAACTCCAGGCGCGAGGTTTCCCACGCCACAGCCAAGCCGGCGCCGACATACGGATGCACCCACGCGTTGTGGCCAAACTGATAGATCTGCTGCACGAGGACCCTCACTTCGCGGGTCCGGCGCCGGCCGCTCGCGTAGGGGTACGCGCGGTCATGCGGTGGGGGGATCGGCACTAGGACGAAGGACGACCCGGTGGTCGTCGCTGAAAGGCCGACCTCCGACTTGAGGTGCTCGGTCCAGTACCAGCCAACGTCCCCGCCGAACACCCATCGGTGCTGCGTGTCGTCGTCGTAGAACTGGCCATCCGGCATCTCGCGGTCATTCGCGAACCACCCGACTGTGCCGCTGGTGTCCAGCTTCGGCGGATTTGGTGCCTGCGCCTGGAGCGGGTGCGGCAGGAGCGTCAGTGCCGCCGCCACAGCCCAGGCCATGTACGAACGTGAGGCGCTCATGCCCGGGTATGCGTCAGCGGCGCCGAAGGCGGCTCAGGCCGCCTGAGCCGTTGCCAACGCCTGGCGCTTGAGCCACGATTGCGCATGAATCGCCGCGACTTTCTCGATCTCACCGCGTCGATGGCCGTCGTGCCGGCTGTTGGCGCATTCCCGCTGGCCCAGGGGCTGCCCGCCGGGCGCGTGCGGGCACGGGACCTCCGCATCGTCACCGGCGAGCTTGCGCCGGGGCCGCTCAACGCGATCACGGACGTCGAGGGCGTCCTGGTCGGCCACTCGACGATCGTGCGAGGCGAGGGCGCGTTGAAGAAGGGCGAGGGCCCCGTGCGAACAGGCGTGACGGCCGTGTTGCCGCACCGAGACGTCTGGCGCGCGCCCGTCCTGGGCGCCACTCATACGCTCAATGGCGACGGCGAGCTCACCGGCGTGCACTGGGTGCGGGATCTCGAGACGATCGCCCAGCCGGTCCTCATCACGAACACGGCCTCGGTCGGCGCAGTCCACGAGGCCGCCATCGCGTATGCCGTCGAGAAGCACGGCGGCGGCAGCTACCTGCCCGTGGTCGGCGAGACCTGGGATGGTCGACTCAACGACATCGACGGGCTGCACGTGAAGCGCGAGCACGTGTACGCGGCCCTCGACGCCGCGGCCGCCGGGCCTGTGGCCGAGGGCAATGTCGGCGGCGGCACGGGGATGGTCTGCTACAGCTTCAAAGGCGGCATCGGCACGGCGTCGCGACGTTTGGCCGCGTCAGCCGGCGGTTTCACGGTCGGCGTGCTGCTCCAGGCCAATTTCGGCCGGCGCAGCACGTTGATGATCGGCGGCGTGCCTGTGGGCCGCGAGATTCCACTCGCGCGTGAGGCCGCCGCCCTCGAAGCGCCGGCAATGGGGCGCGAGGGCTCGGTCATCGTGGTGGTGGCGACAGACGCGCCAGTGTCATCCCGCCAGCTCGAACGGATGTCGCGCCGCGCGACGCTGGGCCTGGCGCGTACCGGCACGTGGTCGGGCAACGGCAGCGGCGACATCTTCGTGGCGTTCTCCACGGCGAACCGGTTCGAGCGCGGCGATGAGGCGCGGGAGCGCACCATCCGCTGGTACAACCCGGCACACATGGACCCGCTGTTTCTGGCGACGGTCGAGGCCGTCGAGGAGGCGGTGCTGAACGCGCTGCTGAAAGCGGAAACGATGACCGGCATCAACGACACGACGGTGGAAGCGATACCGTACGACCGGCTCAGTGACGCGATGAAGAAGTACGGTCGGTGACGAGACTGATTGCCATCCCAACCACCACGACGACGACGACTCCGACGACGTTGTGCCAGAGGAAGGAGATTTGCGGATAGCGGAAGGCGACAAAGGCGACGGCGGACATGCCGCCGATGAGGCCGAGGAACGCACCGGTGCCCGTGGCGCGCCTGGTGCCGATGGCCAGTACGAACACACCGAGCAGCGATCCGTAGAAGAACGACCCGAATCGGTTCACGACCTCGATGAGCGACCCGAGGTTGGTCGCGAAGATCGCGACGCCGCAGGCAATCAGGCCCCACACCCCGGTGGCCACCCAGGACACCGTCATGTAGTGCCTGTCGGCGGCCTCGGGTTTCAAGTGGCGCTTGTAGAAGTCGACGAGCGTCGCCGTTGACAGCGAGTTGAGCTCGGCGGCGATGCTCGACATGGCGGCCGCAAAGATCGCGGCGATGATGAGCCCGATGAGCCCGGGGGGCAACTGCGTGACCACGAACGTCGGAAACACGTAATTGACGTCGTTGTACGCGGCGTCGCCCGAGGCCTTCTTCACCAGATCGACCGCCTGGCGTCGAATCACGCGGATCTGCCCTTCGGCCGCCTGAAAGCGCTGCCGCATCACCTCGATGGTTGATGGATTGCCCGTGCGCTGGGTGGCGGCGTAGGCCGTCGCTGCCTCGCGCCGATCGGCAAACGCCCGGTTGAATCGCCGCTCGAGCGTCGCGTACTCCTCCTTGTGGGGCCCGGTCCTCAGCGCGGTCTCGTGCACCGGGTTGAACAGCATCGGCGGCTGCACGAACAGGTAGTAGACGAAGACCATCACACCGGTCAGCAGGATCAGCGCCTGCAGCGGGATCTTGACGTAGGCGCTCATCATCAGCGACTGACGGCCCTCCTCCACCGATTTGGCGGTGAGGTAGCGCTGCACCTGGCTCTGGTCGCAGCCGAAGTACGAGAGCATCAGGAACGTGCCGCCAATCACCCCCGACCAGAAGGTGTAGGTGTCGGTCAGGTTGAATGTGAAGTCGAGACTGGTGAGCCGGCCGGTGGCGCCCGCGACGGTCAGCGCATGATTCAGGGTCACCGTCTCGGGCAGGCCAGCGATGAGCATGACGACGGCGGCCACGACGCCGGCGACGATCACGCCCATCTGCTTGACGTCGGTCCACGTCACGGCCTGCACGCCGCCGACCATGGTGTACAACGCGGTAGGTAAGCCGATGGCCAGCACGGTGAGCGTCAGGTTCCAGCCAAGGATGATCGAGAGGATCACGGCGGGCGCGGCGATGATGACGCCGCACTGCAGGCCGCGCGAGAGGAGGAACAGCGCGCTCGTCAGCGTGCGAGTCTTCACGTCGAATCTGCGTTCGAGGTACTCGTATGCCGTATACACGCCGGCGCGATAGAAGAACGGCACGACCGTCACTGACAGGATCAGCATGGCGATCGGCAGCCCGAAGTAGAACTGCACGAACTTCATGCCGTCGCGGTAGCCCTGGCCGGTGGTGCCGACCAGCGTAATCGCGCTCAACTGCGTCGCCATCACCGACAGGCCGACGGCCCACCACGGCAGGCTGCGGTTGGCGAGAAATACCCTCGACCTTGTCGCCGCCCTCGGTGCGCTTCAGCCCGTCCCAGACAATCCAGACGAGATAGGCAGCTACCACCAGCCAGTCAAGCCAATGCATCGGTCAGCTCGAAAAGTATCGGCCGACGAACCAGAGGGCCAGGACGACGGCGGCCTCGACGGCCAGAACCCTGGCCGCGGTCACGGTGAAGGAGCGATCGACGTCGATTGGCATGGTGCAATCAGAGCGCGGCGCTCCGTTCGCGCAGTCGCACTTCGGCCGCTGCCAGTGCGGAGCGACGTTCTGTGAGCCACGCGTGGTGCTGGTCGAGCAACGACACCGATTCGTCGATCGCGCGGCCGGTCTCAGGCGGCGCCGGCCCGCCCAGCGTCTTTCGCACGTTGACGAAGTGCCGCGCGCCGAGGATCCGGCGCAGGTCCCCGTCGCTGTACAGCAAAGGGCGGCCCACCGTGTGCATCGCCGCGCCCGCGAGCACCGCGGACAGGTTCGCCTCGGGGTTCTCGACGCGCGCCTTCAGGACCTTGCCGGCAATCGCGTGCGCGGTCACAAACGGCAGGTCGTGGTCGCGCGCCAGCGTGTCAGCCAGCTCCGTCAACGTCGTGCCGCCCTCGCCGGCTCGCGCCTCGAGGCGAACGGTGTCGAACTCGGCGGTCTGCATCGCCGCGGCCACCAGCCTCACGGCTCGGACGGCATCGCGGAACATCGATGCCACAAGCGGCTGCAGGTCATCCTCTGTGTCGACGACGTCGCCAAACGGCGTGTTGTGCACGGTGGTGACGATGGCGTGGGTCTGGCCGAGCGCCTTGCTGCCGATGGCGCGCGCGTGCTCGATCGCCACCGGGTTGCGCTTCTGCGGCATGATGCTGCTCGACTGCACGAAGCCGTCGCCGAAGCGGACGTACCCGAACTCGACCGTCCCCCACAGCAGCAGGTCCTGCACGAAGCGGCCCAGGCCGGTCAGCAGCACCGCGGAGGCCGAGACGCTCTCGAGCAGGTAGTCCACCGTCGCGATGCTTCCGTAGGTGTTGCCGGTCGGGCCGTCGAAGCCAAGCAGATCGCTCGTGAGATGCCGATCGATCGCGAACCCGGTACCAGTAATCGCGCATGCGCCCAGCGGATTGCGGTTCGTCGTCCGATATGACGCCTGCAGGCGCACGGCGTCGCGTTCGAGCTGCTCGATGACCGCCAGCAGGTAGTGCGCCACGGTCGTGGGCTGAGCCGGCTGGGTATGCGTGTGCGCCGCCATCACGGTTTCGCGGTGCCTGGCCGCAAGGTCCAGCAGGCTGGCGCGCAGGGCGAGCACCCCTTCGTACAGCGCCAGGATGAACTCCCGCTGGCGCATCCGGTACATCGTCATGTCGATGTCGTTGCGGCTGCGGGCCGTGTGCAGCCGGCCGGCGACCTCTTCGCCGCACGCCGTTGTCAGCAGGCGCTCGATGTAGAAGAAGAGGTCCTCATAAGTGCCGTCGTAGGTGACGTGCGTGATGTCGCCAATGGCGATGGCGTCCAGGGCTTCGCGGATTCGCCGCGAGTCTGCCGGCCCGACGATCGTGCGGTCGGCGAGCATTGCCAGGTGCGCGTAATGAATCGCCATCAAGGGCGCGACGAACTGCCGCTTGGCGTCCTCGAAGTTCTCGTTGAGGACGTATTTGATGTATTCGGGGGCAAAGCGCATCGGTGGCAAGTATAGCGACTTGATGACGATACCCGGGGGATTCTCCGTGCGTCCTCGCTGTCTCCGTGCCCCTGTGGTTGTCGTACGTCATCATGTAGGACGTCATGATTTCGTTTACCCGCATCAGCAAGCAGTACGGTCGGCAGGTCCTGTTCGTCGACACCTCGTTCCAGCTCAATCCAGGCGAGAAAGTCGGCCTGGTCGGGCCCAATGGCTCCGGCAAGACCACCTTGTTCCGGATGATCGTCGGCGAGGAACAGCCCGACGAGGGCGACGTCTCGGTGCCGAAGAGGATGACGATCGGCTACTTCCGGCAGGACGTCGAGGAAATGTCGGGCCGGTCCGTCATCGACGAGGTGATTGCCGGCAGCGGCCGCCTCGGCGATCTGCACCACGAGCTCGAAGCGCTGCAGCACGCCATGGCCGACCCCGCGCAGGCCGACGACATGGACCGCATCCTCTCCCGTTTCGGCGAGGTGCAGGAGGAGTACGACCACCTTGGCGGCTACGCGATTGAAAGCCAGGCGAGGGAGATCCTCCATGGCCTGGGCTTCGACGACGAGCGGATCGACGGCGACGTCGGCGCGCTCAGCGGCGGGTGGAAGATGCGCGTCGCGATGGCGCGCGTGATTCTGGGCAAGCCCGACGTGCTCCTCATGGACGAGCCGACCAACCATTTGGACATCGAGTCGATCATCTGGCTCGAGGCGTTTCTCAAGTCGCAGCCCTCGTCGCTCCTGATGACCAGTCACGACCGCGACTTCATGAACCGCGTCGTCACAAAGGTCGCCGAGATCGACGGCGGCGAGGTGACGGTCTACTCGGGCAACTATGACTTCTACGAGCGCGAGCGCGCCATTCGCGATACCAACCGGGAGGCGGCGTACGCGCGGCAGCAGGCGATGCTCGCCAAGGAGCAGCGGTTCATCGACCGCTTCGCGGCCAACGCCGCCAAGGCCGGGCAAGTCCAGAGCCGCGTGAAGGCGCTCGAGAAGATCGAGAAGATCGAGCTGCCCAAGAAACGGCGGGTGGTGAACTTCGACTTCCGCGCGCCGCCGCGTTCGGGTGACAAGGTCGCGGTCGTCGAGGACGTCACGAAAGCGTACGGCCGGCGCGTCATTTACGACGGCCTGAACCTGACGATTCGGCGCGGCGAGCGCTGGGCGGTGATGGGGCGCAACGGCGCCGGCAAGACGACCTTGCTGCGCATGATGGCTGGCGCGCTGAAGCCAGATTCGGGGGACGTCACGATAGGCGCCAGCGTCAAGCTGGGGTACTTCGCCCAGCAGGCGCTGGACCTGCTGAACCCCGACATCACTGTCTTCGAGCAGCTGCAGCAGGACTTCCCCCACGAGTCGGTGGGCCTCATCCGCAGCCTGCTGGGGGCCTTCCAGTTTTCCGGCGACGAGATCGACAAGCGGATCCGATCGCTCTCCGGCGGCGAGAAGTCGCGCCTGGTGATGGCGCGGATGCTGTTCGATCCGCCCAATTTCCTCGTGCTGGACGAGCCGACCAACCACCTCGACCTGGCGACCAAGGACATGCTGGTCTCCGCGCTCGAGAACTTCGAAGGCACGATGATCTTCGTCTCGCACGACCGGACCTTCCTGCGCGGCTTGAGCAACCGCGTCCTGGAGCTGGGCGGCGAGTCGGGCACGGATTCACACCCGCACGCCTATCCGGGGTCGTATATTGAGTACGTCGAACGGACGGGTCATGAAGCACCAGGCGTCCATGCGTAAGCTTGCCGCGCCGAAGAAGGCGAAAGCGGCGCCTGTCGCGCCGAAGCCAGCGGCGAAGGCGGGGCACGAGTGCTACCACTGCAAGCAGTGGGTCGAGGAAGGCGACGCCCACGACTGCTGGACGACGACGGAGGCCGCGCTCACGCAGGATCTCTCGGAAGACCTGCGGGACGCCTGGGAGCGGCTGCGCGAGAGCGCCATGGCGCTGGGCGAGCAGCGGATCTACGCCTCGCACAACTCGATCATGTTCTCGCGAAAGTCCTGCCACTTCTTCGTGCGCCCGAAGAAAAACTTCCTCGAGCTCTGTGTATTTCTTGGCCGGACGGTGAAGGCGCCACAGGTGCGACGCGCCGATCAGTCTTCCAGGTCGAAGGTCGTACACGTCATCCAGATCAGACATCGCGACGAAGTGGAACCGCCCGTCACGGACTGGCTTCAGGAAGCGTACGAGCTGTCTGCCGCGCCGAAGCCGAGGGCGGAGTCCGCCGCGCCGAAGGCGAACGCGAAGGCGGGATGACCGGAGGGGGTCAACGTGAAGATCTCCAATCTTGCGACGCTGATTTGGCCTGCCCTCGCCTGGGTCTGCGCGTCCCCCGTGCCACTGGCCGCGCAAACACCGGACATCAAGGTTGGCATCATCGGCACCGACACCTCGCACGTGACGGCGTTCACCAGGCTGCTCAACGACAGCAACGACCCGAACCACGTCGCTGGCGCGCGCGTGGTCGCCGCCTTCAAGGCCGGCAGTCCCGACGTGGAGGCGAGCCGCACCCGGGTCGACCGTTTCGCGGCGGAGCTCAAGGACAAGTGGGGAGTCGAGTTCGTCGATTCGATCGAGGCGCTGTGCGAGAAAGTGGATGCGGTGCTGCTCGAGAGCGTGGACGGACGACCGCATCTCGCGCAGGTGCGCCCGGTCTTCAAGGCTGGAAAGCGCGTGTTCGTCGACAAGCCGTTTACGGCCAGCTACGCCGATGCTCGTGAGATAGTACGGCTCTCGCGCGAGTCCGGCGTCCCGTTTTTCAGCTCGTCGAGCCTGCGCTTTGCCGCCGACGTCCAGGCGATGAGGACGAGCGACAGTCACGGCGGGCTTCAGGGCGCCTTCACGTTCGGGCCCGAAAACCTGGAGCCGCACCATCCCGATCTGTTCTGGTACGGCATCCACGCCGTTGAGATGCTCTACACGCTGCTCGGACCTGGCTGCGAGCAGGTCACGCGCGTCAAGACCGAAAGCGGCGATACGGTGGTTGGAAGGTGGAAGGACGGGCGCATCGGCACGATGCGCGGCCTGATCCAGGGCAGGCAGGACTACGGAGCGGTGGCGTTCGGGATGAAGGCCGTGCTCGCGACGCCGGTGCCCATGAAGAGCGACTATCGCGGCCTGCTCGTCGAGATCGTGAAGTTCTTCCAGACGGGGGTGCCGCCCGTCACGCCGGACGAGACACTGGAGATCATCGCGTTCATGGAAGCCGCCGAGTTGAGCAAGGCCCGCGGCGGTGCGCCCGTTTCGATGGCCGACGTCACGCAAGGGAGATAACAGATGAACCGTCGTCATTTTCTTCGGACGAGCGCGGCCGCCACTGCCGGACTGGCTCTGGCGCTCCCCAGGCGCGGTGCCGCGCAGACGAGCGCAAACGAGACGGTCAACGTCGCGATCATCGGGCTTCGAGGCGACAACAAGGGCCACGCCACCTGGACCGCCAGGGGCCGCGGGCAGGATCACTACGAACATCTCAGCGGCATCGCCAACGTTCGCATCACACATGTGGTGGATATCGACGAACGTCATTTCAACGGCTCACTGTCCGAGATGAAGCAGAAGTACGGGGGCAACCCCGCCACGGCGACCGATTTCCGCCGTGTGCTCGACAACAAGGATGTGGATGCGGTGACCATCGCCGCTCCCGATCACTGGCACGCGCTCATGACGATCTGGGCCTGCCAGGCGGGAAAGGACGTCTACGTCGAAAAGCCCATCAGCCACAACATCGTCGAGGGCAGGAGGATGATCGAGGCCGCGCGGCGGTACGACCGTATCGTCGAGGTCGGAACCCAGAGGCGGAGCAACGTCGTGCTTGCCAAGGCGGTCCAGTTCCTTCGGGACGGAGGACTGGGCATCGTGTATGCGGGCAAGACGGTGGTCTACCGCCCGAGAACTCCCATCGGAGTCGTTGCCGACAGCGCCGTGCCCGCCGGCGTGAACTACGATCTGTGGCTCGGACCTGCGCCGTCCCGCCCGTTCAACGAAAACCACTTCCACTACCACTGGCACTGGTTCTGGGAGTACGGCACGACCGATCTCGGCAACACGGGAGTCCACTCCCTGGACGCCGTCCGATGGCTTGTGGGGAAACAGGAACATCCCGTGTCGGTGCACTGCACTGGCGGACTGTATGAGGCCGGCGACCCGACGGATCAGACGACGCCCAATACGCAGCTGGCCACGTATCGATATGCAGACGGGACCGAGATCCACTGCGACCTGCGCAACTGGTTCAGCGGCCCGCCAGAAGCTCAGGGCGTGTACATCTTCGGCAGCAAGGGCTGGATGAAGGTCGGCGACGACAAAGCGGAGGTGTTCTTCGGGCGGAAGAACGACCCTGGCCCCACGCTGTCTGCCGGCGAAGCCGACGACGACGAGGGACAGGCACACTTCGCAAACTTCATCGATTGCGTGCGGTCACGCAAGTCCGAGAACCTGAAGGCGGCTCTTGCCGACGGACACTTGTCGACCACGCTCTGCCATCTCGGGAACATCTCGTATCGAGTCGGCCGGTCGGTGAAGTTCGACGGGGCGCGAGAGCAATTCGTGGGCGACGAAGAGGCCGACAAGCTTCTCGGTCGTGCCTATCGCGCGCCGTATCTGCTGCCAGACAAGACGTAGCGGCGCGCAAACGCGTGCTCTTACTCTGTGATCGCGCGGATGACACGGCACGGGTTGCCGGCCGCGAACATCCCGTCTGGAACGTCGCGTGTGACCACGCTGCCGGCGCCAATCACAGCCTGAGAACCGATCCGGACGCCCGGCAGGATGATCGCTCCACCGCCGACCCACACGTCGGAGCCGATGTCGACGGGTTTTCCGAATTCCTGTTGGCGACGCAGTCTGGCATTGAACGGATGCATCGGCGTGTAGATCTGCACTGCAGGGCCGAAGAGCGTGAAGCTGCCGATACGCACCAGGCACACGTCCAGTACGACGCAGTTGAAGTTGAAGAAGACGCGCTCACCGAGCTCGATGTTCGAGCCGTAGTCGCAGAAGAACGGCGGCTGCATCCACACGGTGTCGCCGCCCCGGTTGAACAGCTCGCACAGGATTCCCCGCCGCTCCTGATGCTGTGACTCGCGGGTGGCGTTCAACGCCTGACAGAGGTCGCGGGCACGCTCCCGGGCCGCGGCCAGCTCGGGATCCAACGGGTCGTACAGTTCTCCCGCGAGCATCTTCCGGCGCTCGCTCGGCATGGTTCAAGTCCTCGCTAGCCGCCGACGAGCGGACCCAGAGTGCGTCGCAACTCCTGCATCGCCGTTCGAATCCGTGTCTTCACCGTCCCCAGCGGCAGCTTGAACCGCTCTGCCAGTTCCGACTGCGTGTAGCCCTCGAAGTACGCGGCGTCGATGAGCGTCCGCTGCTCAGCTGGCAACTGGTCGAGCGCGGCCAGGATGGCGCGGCGGTGCTCGGCGGTGCGGGCCAGCAGCTCGGGGTTGGCCGCCAGCGTCGGGTCGGCGGCGACCGGTGGAGCGTCGTAGGACTCGGAGACGTTGGCTCGCACATGGCGCGACCGCAACCGATCGATCGCGCGATTCCGGGCAATCCGCACCAGCCACGCCGACGGCGTTCCCAACACCGGGCTGTAGCTGTCGGCGCGATCCCAGATCCGCACGAACACTTCCTGGAGAACGTCTTCCGACTCGCCCCGGTCGCGCAGGATCCGCAGGATGAGCGAGAACAGCAGCCGGTTATGGCGATCGTAGAGTTCACCCAGCGCCGCGGAGTCGCGATCGGCAACGCGCGCCAGCAGGGCGATGTCCGCCGTCGCGGATGCGGAGGGGCCGGCCGTCATGAGGCACCGTCAGGATAGGCGGGATGGCCCGAGCGCATCAACCGATCTTGCGTAACCCCTCCGCCGGTGTTATCGTTCTCCGATATATCGGATTACGACATGCCAACACCGGGCCGCGCGCCATCGCTCATTCACCTGCACATCCTGCTGGCGCTTGCCGACGGCGACCGCCACGGCTACGGCATCAAGCAGGAGGTCGAACGTCACACCGGAGGCGGTGTGCGCCTCGGTCCCGGGACGCTCTATGAAGCCATCCAGCGGCTCGAGCACACCGGGCTCATCACCGAAGTCGACGCGCCCGAGCAGGACGATGACCGGCCGCGAAGGTTCTACCGCCTGACCAAGCCCGGGTGGAGCGTGCTGCGCGACGAAGTGGACCGGCTGCAGCGCCTGCTCGAACACGCCCAGACAAAGCCGCGTTTGCGCAGGACGGGCTCTGCATGACCCGCCTCGTTTCCCGGCTGGCCATCCTGCTGCTGCCTGCGCGGTTCCGACAGGCGTACGGCCGCGAGGTGCTGGCTTTCGTCGAGCAGCAGCGCACGGAGTTTGCCTACCGCGGCTGGCTTGGCGCTCTGCGGCTGTGTCGCGACACCACATGGGACGTGGGTACGACTGCCCTGCGGCTGCGCCGCGAGCAGCGGCACGCCCGTTGGCTCATCCGTAATGCGAGCCCGCACGTCCACGCGTTTCCGACCCGTTCGCGCCGACAGGTGGACATCATGCGGCAGGATCTCCGTCAGGCTCTTCGCCTTTTCGTCCTTCGGCCCGGCCTGGCCTGGCCGGCCGTCCTGACGCTGGCGCTCGGCATTGGCGGCGCCAGCCTGGTCGGCGGGCTCATCGACGGCCTGGTCCTCAGGCCGTTCGCCTATCCGGATCCAGACCGCCTTGTCAGCGTCGGCGTGACGTTTCCACGCGTCAGCGATCGCCAACGGTTCATCGAGTCCATCTCGCCGCTGGAGGCTGCCGACATCGCGTCGCTGCGGTCGCTGGAGAATGTCGTCGCCTTCGACCTCGGCAACCGCAACATCTCGGGCGGCGACGTGCCGGAGCGCGTGTTCACGGCGCTCGTCCTGGGCGACCCCTTTCCGACACTGGGCATGGCGCCAGTCGTAGGACGCGGGTTCACGCGCGAGGAACTCGCGCCCGGCGGCCCGCGCGCGGCGGTCATCAGTCATCGCACGTGGCACAGCCGTTTCGGCGGTGACCCTGCCATCATCGACCGCGCCATCGGGGTCAACGGCGAGCCGACGGTGGTGGTCGGCGTGATGCCGCCGAAGCTGCTGCTCATCGGGGCGGACCTCTGGCTCCCGCTGGCCGCGAGCCCATCGGACTGGCCGCGAACGGCACGCCAGTTCACCGTGCTCGCGCGGCTCCGGCCAGGAGCGACTCGCGCAGAGGCGAACGCGGAGCTGTCCACGCTGGCCGCGCGCACGGCTGTCGACTACGGCTCGGAGTTCAAGGAATACGCCGGCTGGCGGTTGACCGCCGTGCCGTGGGCCGAGGTGTTGACCGAGTCGCTGCGACCCGCCGCGAAACTGCTCGCTGCGGCCATGGCGTTCATGCTGCTGTTCGTCTGCGCCAACGTCTCGAGCCT
The DNA here is from genome assembly GCA_963806705.1 of Vicinamibacteria bacterium. Classification (GTDB taxonomy): domain Bacteria; phylum Acidobacteriota; class Vicinamibacteria; order Vicinamibacterales; family JAENWD01; genus JAENWD01. Next base: position 28,697 of record CAWDZE010000004.1, on the reverse strand, counting down.
GCAGGTGACTCGGCTGTCGACCAGACAGCGCGAGCTCGCGGTGCGCATGGCGCTCGGCGCCAGCCGCTGGCGTGTCACGCGCGAGCTCCTCACCGAAAGCCTGGTGCTCGCTTTCGTCGGCTGCGCGCTCGGCCTGGCGATCGCTGCCGCCGGACTTGCCGCATCGACGGCCCTGCTGCCCGACCGCGTGACCATGCTCGGTATCGCGGCGACCTTCTCGGTGCGCGTGCTGGCGGCGGGAATCGCCGTGGCGATTCTGGCCGCGGTTGCCATCGCGGTGCTGCCGGCGATGCTGATCGGCCGCATGGGCTCGGCAGATTCGCTCAAGGCCGAGTCTCGCGGGACCACCGCCGGACGGCGGCCGCATCGCGTGCGGCAGGCGCTGGTGGTCGTCGAGATCGCGGTGGCGCTGGTGCTGCTGGTTGGCGCCGGGCTGATGGCACACACGCTGCGCGAGCTCCAACGTCTCGACCCGGGCGTCGACACCGCCAACGTCCTGACGATGAGGGTGACCTTGCCGCCCCAGAAATACCGGGACGCGGCGATCACCGGCTTCTTTGCCGATCTGGTGTCTCGCCTCAAGGCAACGCCGGGGGTCGTCGACGCCGCGGCAGCTTCGCAGTTCCCGCCGTCGGTGTTCTCGTCCACGCGGTTCAGGATCTCCGGGCGCGAGCTGACGCCCGACAGCTTGCCAAACGCCGACCTCACCATCGCAACTCCCGGGGCTTTCAGGGTGCTCGGTATCCCGCTGCGCGAAGGGCGTTTTCTTGCGGAGACCGATCGTGCCGGCGCCCCGCCAGTCGTGGCGGTCAACGAGTCGTTCGCCAAACGCTACTACCCGGGCGAATCGCCCGTCGGCCAGCGCATCGCGACCGGCGAAGGAGATGGAGCCCGGTTGTGGGAGATCGTCGGGGTGGTCGGCGACACGCGCGGGCGAGGGATGGCCGCCGGCGCCGAGCCCGAGATCTACATGACGATCGAGCAGGACCCTGACAAGTGGAACCAGTTGTTCCTCCTGATCCGCACGGCCGGCAACCCCTCGCTGATACTGCCGACGGTGCGACGGCTCATCGCGGCCGTCGACCCTGAGCAGCCCGTCTATGCCATCAGCACGCTCGAGGAGGCGTTTGCGGAGACGACGGCGCAGCATCGCGTCTCGACGATTCTGCTCGCCGTGTTTGCCGGGCTCGCGGTAGTGCTGGCCGCGCTGGGCGTCTACGCGGTGATGGCGCAGTCGGTGGCTGCGCGGCGCCAGGAGATCGGCATCCGCATGGCGTTGGGCGCCGCGTCAGGAGACGTCGTCCGGATGATCACGGGCCAGGCGCTTCGCCTGCTGGTGGTAGGCGCCGCGATCGGACTCGCCGGCGGGATCGCGCTCGGCCGCGTGGCGTCGAGCCTGCTGGTCGGAACCAGCCCGTCTGACCCGATGGTGCTGGGCCTCGTCACGGGACTGCTGGTCGCGACTGGACTTGCCGCGGGCTGGGTGCCGGCACGGCGCGCCAGCCGTATCGACCCGGCGTCGGCGCTGCGGACCGAGTGACGACGCTCCGAGTGGAGTTGGCCTCGGTTCCATTGGCGTGCGGCGGCAAAGTATCCGCGGACTACAGGATTCAAGTATTCCCGGTCGCTGAGGAACTCGCGTGAGCCGCGGCGAAGCATCTACGGCTTGAGCCAGCCCGCAAGCCTGGCCTTTGCCGCGTCTGACGCTGCCGGGTCCTGTTCGAACCGCCACGTCCTGGGCGGCTCGGCGGCGGGCGTGACGTCGAGCGTCAACAACTGCTCGCGGCGCGCGACCAGAAGCGGCACCTTGTCGCCTGGCTTGAAAGCCTGCAGGCGCGCCTCCCACTGGTCCGGCCGCACGCGGTACCCGCCAATGGCGACGATCTCGTCCTCGGCGTTCACGCCCGCGGCGAAAGCCGGTGTGCCCCGGCGCACCTGCGCAACGACGAGGCGGCCGTCGTCGTTGCGAAGCGTCGCGCCCGGTGTGACCGTCGTCAGGCCCACCCACGACCTGGTCGATGCCGGTTCTGGCCTGAACCGGAGACCGAGCCACCCGAGGTCGTCGTAGGCCAGCTCGTTGGTGGTATCGAGCGCCGTATGGAGCCACGCCGACAGGTCGACGCCTGCCACCTCTGAGGCCAGCGCACGGAACTCTGCCGACGTGAAGCCCTCCGCGCCCGAGTAGCGCGCGTAGGCCTGCCTCATGAGGTCGTCGAGCGAACGCGAGTTGTTGGTGGCCTTGCGGATCTCGAGGTCGAGCAGGAACCCGATCACCGCGCCCTTGGTGTAGTAGCTGATGGTGGTGTTGGGCGTGTTCTCGTCCTGGCGGTAGTAGCGTACCCACGCGTCAAACGAGGCCTCCTCCACCGACTGCGAGAGCCGGCCGGGCGTCGTCTGCAGGCTCGCGATCGCCTCGCTGAGCGCCCCGAGAGACTCCTCGGGGGTGATGACGCCGGCGCGCACGGCCAGCAGGTCGCCGTAGTAGTCGGTCAGGCCCTCGGCGACCCAGAGCGTCCTCGTGTAGTTCTCGCGCTCGTACTCGAACGGTCCCAGCTCCACCGGCCGCAGACGCTTCACGTTCCAGGCGTGGAAGAACTCGTGGCTGACCAGCGAGAGCCAGTCCACGTAGCCGCGTCGCTCGCGCGTGCGCCAGCGGCTGGTCATCAACACTGTCGAGTTCCTGTGCTCCAGGCCTCCGGTGCCTTCGGTGATCATGTTGATGAAGACGTACTTGTCGTATGGAAGGTGTCCCCAGAACGCGGCCTGCGTCTCGACGATCCTCTGCGCATCGGCCGCCGAACGGGGGCCGTCCCAGACACCGCCTTCGCCGACGTTCACGAGGAAATGCGGCTTGCCCTTCACCGAAAACTCGTACACCGCCGGGTTGCCGGCGACGATGGGCGAATCAACCAGTGTGTCGAAGTCGGCGGCGCGGTAATGATGCGCCGGGCCATCGGCGGCTTCCGGCAGTCCCGTCATCGTCGTCTTCCACGCAGCCGGCAAGGTCAGCGCGACCTCGTGCGGCCGTGGACCGGTGTCGTCGGCCAGCGTGACAAACGTCGCCGCGCCGTTGATGAGCGCGAAGTCCGCTTCGATGAAGTTCGTCCGGACGCCCATCTCGCGGCCGTACACGCGATACCGCACCGTCACTGACGGCGCGCCGCCGGTCTGCACGCGCCATCGATTCTTGGCCGTCTTCTCGACAGGGCGATCCTGGCCTCCCGCGCTTGCTTTGACGTCTTCGACGTGCCGCGAGGTACTCGCGCACGAGGTACGACCCTGGCGTCCACACCGCCATCTCGAGCTCGATCTGCGGCCGCCCGCGGGTGGGCACCGCAGCCTCGACTTCGACGTAGTGCGTCTGAGGCGCCGGGAAGCTCAGCGTGTAGCGGAGCGGCTCGGGCGCGGCGGCAGGCTGCCGCGCTTGCACTGCGGCGTCGGACGGAATGGACATGGCGAGGATCAGCAGGGGAAGGCGGAGGACGAGGCGCAACGACATCACGCCCATTTTATCCTCCGCCACGCGGCAGCAGTTCGCGCGCGCTGGCCGAGTGTCAGCGCTAGTCGGTGATCGTCAGACCTGTGCTTCGCATCGACTTTGCGGAGCCCGCCGCGATCGTCACGCGGAGCTCGTAGGTCCCCGGCGGGATTGCAGCCGAGGGCAGCCTGCTGGTTTGAATCAGGCGGCCGGTGGCGTCGGGCTTGTCGAGCGGGAGCGGAATCTGCGCGAGCACCTGGCCGGCCTGCAGCAGTTCAAGCGTCGCCGTAGGCGCCGCCGCGGCCGCGTCGAGCAGCAGCGGCAACGCGAAGGCGATCTCGGCCTGCGCTTTCTTGCTGATCGGATCGCCCAGCGAGGGATAGAGCAGGACGCCCTGGGCGGCGAGTGGGTGTGACGCGGCGCTCGGATCTTTCGGGTCGAGCCGCTCCGCGCGCGAGACGATGAAGAGCGAGCCGACGACCGGGGCTGGCCCGCCGGGCACTTCGACCGACGTCTCGACCACGCTCGAGCGCTTCCCCTTGGTGTCGTGGACTGCGGTCGTCACGGTGAGCTGTCCCGGCGGCAGATCCGGCGTGCGGAAGAACACCAGGTTCCCGGTTTTCACCTTGGCCAGATCGTCGAGCGCCCCGGTCAACTGGTATTGCTGGCTCTGCTTGGCCAGTGGCGTGCCGGTCCCGTCGGTGACGCGCGCGAGCACAACCGCGTCGCCGGCATACGTCCTGGTTTTCTGGTCGTCGCTGAAGGTCACGGCATCACCGGTGAACGACGCGACGATGGCGGTCAGGCCCGGCCGATTGGGCATCGGCACGCTGAGTGCGCGCGACTGCACGGCAAACGCGCTGGGCCGCGGCGTCGCCGTGATGGCTGCCAGTGCGGGCACCTCGAAGGTGAGGATGGGCGACGCCTCGTTGGCTGGAACGGCAAGATAGCCGCTCCGCGACCGCACGTCCACGCCAGGCCGCTTCACCTTGACCTCGATTTTCCGGTACGTGCCATCGAGCGCCGAGTTGGTGGGTGTGTAGGTCAGCGCGTAGTAGTTGCGCCGGTCGTCGTTGATACGGCCGATGCCGCGATTGAGATCGTTGGTGTTCTCGATCAGCAAGCCGCCGGTCTGGCCCGTGAGGATGCCAAGGGCGGCGGAGGGATCGCTCTTCAGCATCTGCTCGTTGACTTCGAGATCCTCGGTCCACTTCCTGTTGTCGCTCCTTTCGACGCCCGTGACGGCGGAGGTGGACAACCCCGTGAGCTCGCGTGCGGTCTCGGCCTGCTGGCTGTGGGCACGCAGACCGGCGGCATCGAGCGCGTAGAAGCTGACGTTCTTGCGGTTGGCGGTGGCGACGATCGATCGGAATTTCGCCTCGACCGCGGGCGCTACCGTAAGGCCCTCGCAGAAATAGACGACGGTTTTTCGCCCCGGCAGCGCGCCGAGCGAGTCGACCAGCGCGAGCAGCGCGTTCATCGACGCCTGGCCTTCGATGTTGGACTGCAGATCCCGATAGCTGCGGTCCATGCGGTCCAGGGCCTGTCGCGTGGCGGCTTCAGCCACGCCGGCGCCAAGCGCGGCCGTATCGACGCCCTGACCCGGAGTTGGAGTGGGGGCGACCGACGATCCGATGCCGCCGGCATGCTCTGCGCCTGCCGTCACCGGGACGGCCGGATTGGGCACGCGAGAATCGCGCAGCGGGTCTCGCACGCGCTCCGTCTGGGTGGTCGCGGTGCTGGAAACACGCTCCACCGCCGCCTTCAACTTCGCCTCGTCGGTCGTGTAGCCTTCGACGGTCCTCAGCGCTTGATCGACGATGAACACACCGACCATCTCGGTCTGCTGGCGCGTGCTCACGAAACTCTGGGCCGCCTTCATGGCCAGCGCGCGGCCTTCCGGCGTCAGTCGATCCCAGGCCAACGCCACTACCACCGGCGGCATGGCCACTTCGCGCGTGCCCACGCCGGTAGCCGCTTCCCCGCCGACGCGCGTCAGCAGCGCGTCGGGCGCGCGCCGCTCGAAGGTCGCGATCTGCTGAGGCTTGCCGTCCTCGAATACCTCGAAGTCGGCCTGCGTGAGGTCAATCACAGGCCCCTTCTTGTCGCGCGCAACGACGTCTACGACGACGGCGGAGGTCGCGGTGCCGTAGCGCGGCTGGGGTGGAGCCGGGGGCTGGGTCGTGGGCGCTTGCGCCGACAGGCGCAGGCCGGCCGCGACCAGGCCAATGACGAGCAGTCGTTGAAGGTGTGGGGTCATGGAAGTATCGCCATCAGTTCATACACGGCCGGCGGCCATTTGTCGATGGCAGTTCGCACCTACGGCGCCACGGTCATCGTCGCCGACCGCATCACCGTCTGCCCGGCCTGGGTCACCGACGCTCGCAACTGGTACTCGCCCACCGGTACGGCGTCGATCGGCATCCGCCACACGAGCATCAGCCTGCCATCGGGCAGGGCCGTATCTGCAGACAGGGACACGGCCTTGAGTGTTTCTACGCCTTGTCGCAATTCGAGCGTCGCTTTCGGCACGTCGCCCACCACGACCAGCGGCAGCGCAACGGTGACCGCAAACTGCGCCGAGGCGCTCACCGGCTCGCCCAACGACGGCGTGTACAGCTGGCCCTGCCACACTAACGGATGCTGCGCGGCACCGGGCTGATCCGCAGGCACAGGCTCGACGCGGCTGGCGACTATCAGGTCCCCGACCAACGCGTAGTCGGAGGCCGCCATCCCCTCTACTGGCAGCCGCAACACGGAGCTCTTCTCAGCCATCACGTCGTAGACAACGGCTTCGAGGTTGTGAGGACCCGGCCGCAGTGTCGCGGTCTTGAAAAAGAGAACTCCACGGCTTTGCGTATGGCGCTGCTGGTAGTCGCCCGTGAACTGGTACTGCTGGCTCGCGCGTGCGACTTCCCGCTGCCTGGCGTCCACGACGCGGGTCATGACAGTCGCGCCTGAGAAATACTGGCTCCCGTCGTCGTTCCTGCCAAGCGCCAGGGAACGGCCGTTCACGGCGACCAGCACCGAGATCAGTCCCGGCCGGTCGGGCATCGGCGTGCGGATGGCCCGTGCGGCAATGGGAAACGCCGAGGGCGCCGGCGTGGACGACAGCGCCGTCATGGCCGGGCGCTCGTATTCAAGCACAGGTGCAGTCGACAGTTCGGCCGAGGCACGATAGCCGCGACGGGCCCTGACCTCGACGTCAGGTCGCGCGACCTTGACGTCGATGCGGCGATACCGCCCATCGGGTGTGGGATTGGTGGACACATACGAGAGCAGGTAATGATGCCGGCGATCGTTGTTGATGAGATCGATCGCGCGGTCGAGCGCATTGGTGTTGTCGATGAGGAGCCCGCCGGTCTGTTCGGCGAGGATGCCCAGCGAGACCGACGGATCCATTTTCAGCAGCCGTTCGTTTGTCTCGAGGTTCTGGGTCAACGCGTCCGGCTTGCTGGCGTCCGACCCCAGGGCCGTGAAGGTGAGCTCCCGCATCTCGCGCGAGGTCTGCTGCTGCGCGCTGTGAACCCGCAGGCCCGCGGCGTCGAAGGTGTAGATGCTCACGTTGTTGCGATTGGCAGCGTCGATGACCGCGCGGTATCGCAGCAGCTGCGAGTCTGGCACGGTCAGTCCCTCGCAGAAATAGAAGACCGTCTTGCGGCCAGGCAGCTGGCCCAACGAGTCGATCAACGCGAACAATCCGAGCATCGACGCCCGGCCCTGGGCCTCGTAGAGCTGCGCCTGGTAGGTGCGCTCCATGCGCTCGAGTATCTTGATGATCTGTTCGAGCGCACGGTCCCCCGCGAGCACCGGCTTGGGAAATCCCGCCAGCGTATTGCCCGCTTCGGCCGCACTTGCCGTGGCCGGCGTCGAAGCGCGCCCGACGACGCCGTCGAGCGGGCCGGTTTCGCGCTTCATCGACGAGGTGGCGGCCGTCCCGAGCGTCTCGACCGCCTCGCCGAGCAGGCGGCCGTCTGTCGTGTACGGCTGGATTGTCCGCAGCGTCATGTCGGTCAGAAAGACGCCGACCAACTCCCCCGGCGCCTTGGTCTGGACCAGTCGCCGCGCCGCCCGGTAGGCAATCCTCCGGCCTTCCGGCTCCAGTCGATCCCACGCCAGCGCGATGACCGGCGGCCCCTCCGCGAGTCGCCGTGCCGAGGTGGGCGTGGCCGCCACCAAACCAGCCGCGCGCGCGGCGTCTTCGGCTCGGAGGGGCGCGTCGGCTGGCGTGTATGGCTCGAACGCCACGATCTTCTGGCGGACGCCGTCCTCGAGAATCTCGAAGTCGCTCGCGGCGAGGTTAGTAACCGGGCGGCCCTTCTTGTCGCGCACGACGGCGTCGACGACGACGCCGGAGGCGGCGGTACCGAATCGCGCAGTCTGCGACTGGTCGGCCGGCGTCGCAGCGGGAGGCTGCTGGGCCGCAAGCGTCAGGGCGGTGGCGAAGAAGAGGCCGAGGACAGTGCGGAAGAGCATGGGCCCGATACCAGGTCATCGGGCAGACAGTGGCGATTCGGAGCATATGGCACGGACAGTCTGCGCACAAGTGCCTGGCTCGACCATCGGATCCTTCGCGCCTTCGTGCCTTCGCGCCATCGTGATTGTGGCGATGAGGTCGCCAGGGGCTTACTGCCCCGCCAGCCAGCTCGCGCGAAATGCCGCCTGCGCCTCGCTCAGCTTCCTCCCCGACGCCTCGACCGCCACGATGTCGATCCGCGGATCTTCGTCGACCGTAACGTCTGACTTCACCAGCTGCCCCCGCCGCAGGAAGGTCAACGTCACGCGATCGCCGGGCTTGATCTTCTTCAGCGCGGAGTCGAGTTGCTCGACGGTCCTGACATTCTGTGCGTTGACAGCCTTGATCTCATCGTCGACGTCGATGCCCGCCCTGTACGCCGCCGACCCGATCAGTGTTGGGCCGGCCACTCGCAGCCCACCGGTGGACTGGTCCGTTTGCAACAGCCCCAGCGATGCCCGTCCGGGAAACCGGCCGCGCAGCACCAGGCCGGCCTGCCTGAGCAGGTGCGCGTAGTCCATCATCTCGTGCCCCTGGACAAAGCGCCGCATGAGATCGGCCGCAAATGTCGGGTCGCCGGTGACCTCCGCGATGGTGTTCCGCACGTCATCGGCCGTGTACGGGGCATCGACGTACCCCACTTCACGTCCACCAGCTTTGCCGTGCGCCCTCCACAGCGCGCGCATCACGTCGTCGAGGGATCTGGTGTTGCCGGTCTTTTCGCGGATCGACAAGTCCAGCCCCAGGCCAAGCGCGGCGCCGTAGACGTAGTACGAAATGTAGGTGTTGGGCCAGTTCGTGCGGTCGGTCCAGCTCGCCGAGTCCACGAAGGGTGCTGTCCGGCTCATGTCTTCCGCCGACCTGAACCTCGTGGCTGGGCTCAACGTCACCTGCGAGACCACCGCTGCGAGGTCGTTCAGCAGTTCCGGCAACTCGATCAGGCCGGCACGCGCCATCAGCAGCTCGTCGTAGTAGCTGGTGACGCCTTCAGCCAGCCACAGTTCGCCGGAGACATTCGCGTCCTCGAAGTTGAAAGGCTCGAGCGATCGTGGGCGGATGCGCTCGACGTTCCACGCGTGGATGAACTCGTGGCTCACCGTGCCCAGCAGGTCGATTCGAGAATCGGCCAGTGTCGCGCGGCTGGTGAGCACCGTGCTGTTGCGGTGCTCCATGCCGTCGCCATTTGCCCATGGCAGGTAGTCCGCGATGAACGTGTATGTGTCGTTCTCGAAGGCCGGATATTCACCGAACAGCCGTCGCGCCTGTTCGACGATACGGCGGACGCCGTCGATGAAGGGCGCGACGTCGGCGGCGGTGCCCGAGTGGTGAAGCGCGACCCGGATCGTCGGCGCCGGCCGCGAGTCGCCGGGCGCCATCGGCGCGGCAAACGTCTCGAGCATGCCGGGGCCGAATTCGGACGGGCTGTCGAGGAGGAACTGCAGGTTGGGCGCGGTGAACACCAGCGGGTTCCCGGTCGGGAACAACTGCGTGGCGACGTTCCACGACGTGCCGGCCGGCCGTTCGAAGGTCACCTGGTTGGGCCGGTGCTCGAGGCCGCGCGCCCACATCAGCGCCGCGGGCATGTTGACGTGCGCGTGTGTCGCGTCGATGCCGAGATAGGTGCCGTCGATCCGATCGCCGAACACACGATAGCGGACGCGGACGGTCCCGTCGTGGCCGCCGATGTCCCACTGGTGAAGGTTCGGCCGCGCCGGTGTCAGCGGCCGCCCGGCCCCGTCGGTGACGATCACGTCGTAGACGTTCTTCGAGAACTCGTGAAGGGCGTAGCGCCCGGGCGAAGTGCGGCTCATGCGGACCTGCAGCGGCCCGGCAGGCACCTCGGGAAAGATCACCTCCACCTGCATCCACCGATGCTGCGGCTCCGGGAACGACAAGCGGGTACTCGACCATCGGGTCGGCCCACGCGGTGGCCGCGGTGACTGTCGCGAGCAACGCGATCAACCCGACCCACCCTGACCCAACCCGACCCAACCTGGCCCAACCCGATCCAACCCGACCGAACCCGATCCCACCTGACCCAACCTGATCGAACCCGTTCCGCGTCATGCGGAAGGATGCTAGCACGTGGGATAATCGAGTTTTGGGCCAGGAGCCAAGAGCCTGCATGTCCTTACTTTCCCCATCCGACCAGCAGACGCTGCGCGACATGTTCGCGGACATGACGCAGCCGGTGACGATCCTGTTCTTCACTCAGACGATTGGGTGCGAGACGTGTGACGAAACGAGAAAGATCCTCTCAGAGCTGACGGGGTTGACCGACCAGATCGTGGTCGAAGAGGTCAACCTGGTACTCGACAAGGAGCAGGCCGCCACGTACGGCATCGACCGCGCACCCGGCATTGTGCTGCTCGCCGGTGGGCAGGACACGCGCATCCGGATGCTGGGCTCGCCGGCCGGCTACGACTTCATGGCGCTGGTCGATGCGATTCTCGCGGTCTCGGGAGCAAGCGACGCGCCGCTGACCCGCGAAAGCATGGAGCTGCTGGCGCAGGTCACCGAGCCACGGAAGATCGAGGTGTTCGTCACCCCGACTTGACCCCACTGTCCGCGGGCCGTGGGCCTCGCCAATAGAATGGCTTTCCACAATCCGAACATCACGGCGACCTCTGTCCAGGCCACCGAGTTCTACGACCTGGCGCGGAAATATCGCGTCACAGGCGTGCCGAAGACCGTGGTCAACGAGGAGATCGAGATTCTCGGCGCCCTGCCGGAGGGACAGTTCGTGCGAGCCGTGCTGGGGTTGGAAGGCACGGACTAACATCACTATCGAGGGCCATTCGTTCATGAGCAATCCGAAGAAGATCGTCCTTGCGTACTCGGGAGGCCTTGATACCTCCGTCATCCTGCCCTGGTTGAAAGAGCGCTATCCGGGCGTGACGCTGGTGGCCTTTGCCGCCGAACTCGGCCAGGGCAGCGAGCTCAAGGGCATCGAGCGCAAGGCCAGGAAGAGCGGCGCCGACGAAGTGGTCGTCGCGGACCTGCGGAAGGAGTTCGCCGAGCAGTACCTGCTTCCCGATGCTGCGCGCGCATGCCACCTACGAGGGCGACTACCTGCTGGGCACCTCCATCGCGCGGCCGCTGATTGCCAAGGCGCAGGTGGACGTCGCGCACAAAACGGGCGCCGACGCGGTCGCGCATGGCGCCACCGGCAAGGGCAACGACCAGGTGCGCTTCGAGCTGACCGCGATGGCGCTGGACCCGACGCTGGCGATCATCTCGCCATGGAAGGATCCGCGGTTCCTCGCAGATGGCCTCACCGACCGCGAGACCGCCATCGAGTACGCCGAAAAGCACGGCATCCCCATCACGCAGACAAAGAAGAAGATCTACTCGCAGGATCGCAACCTCTGGCACATCAGCCATGAAGGCGCCGAGATCGAGGACCCGGCCAACGAGCCGCTCGAGCAGGTCTACACCATCACGGTGCCCGTCTCGAAAGCGCCGGACAAGGCCGAGTACGTCGAGGTCGAGTTCAAGCGCGGCAACCCCGTGGCGGTGAACGGGAAGGCGTTCAAGGGCGCCGGACACGACCTCATCGACACGCTGAACCGCATCGGCGGCAAGCACGCAGTCGGGCAGGTGACGCTGGTTGAAAACAGGCTGGTCGGGATGAAGAGCCGCGGCGTCTACGAGACGCCCGGCGGCACGATCCTCTACGAGGCGCACAAGGCCCTCGAGCAGTTGTGCCTCGAGCGCGACCTGTATCACTACAAGCAGCAGGCCGCGATCAAGTACGGCGAGCTGGTGTACTACGGGCAGTGGTTCCACCCGCTGCGCGAAGCGCTCCAGGCGTTTGTCGACGCCGCGAGCCAGGTCGTGACCGGCAAGGTCAAGGTCAAGCTGTACAAGGGCCGGGCGACGGCGGTGAGCGCGACCTCGCCCAAGTCCCTCTACGACACCAGGCTGGCCAGCTTCGCGATGAAAGGCTACGACGTGACCGCCGCGCGCGGCTTCATCGACCTGTTCGGGCTGCCGATGAAGGTGCGGGGATTGCGGCAGAAATCTCGTTGACTAACGCAGTATCGTCGGACCGGGCATCCAGCCGCGGGTAAGGTAGTCGGACATGATGATGCCGAAGAGGATCACCATCCAGAACAACCCCGAGCCGAGCACGACCCAGGTCAGCTTCGAGCTGTACTTGAGATGCATGAAGTACAGCACGACCAGGCTGGCCTTGAAGAAGGCCACGCCGAGCGCCACCAGGACATTCAAGGTGCCGAGATTGACGTAGGCAACGGCCACGGTGGCGGCCGTCAGCACCATCAGCGCTCCAAAGATGCCGAGGTACACGCTGAGCGGCGTGACGTGCTCGTGGCCGAGGTCTGCGTGGCGGGCGTGGGCGTCCATGCGCGAGGTCATCCGTGTCGGTTCACGAGGTACAGCAGCGGGAAGAGGAAGATCCAGACGATGTCGACGAAGTGCCAGTAGAGGCCGAAGATCTCGACCGGCGCGTACCATTGCGGCGAGAACTCGCCCTTCATCGCCATCCACGTGATCACGGCCAGGATGCCGATGCCGATGATCATGTGCAACGCGTGCATCCCGGTCAGCGCGAAGTACAGGACCATGAAGATCCGCATCTGGGAGGCGATGCCCGCGTGCTCGCCGGTCACCTCGAAGATGCCCGCTCCCGGGAACAGCCGGATCATCGACGCGCTGTGATGCGCGGCGTGCAGGTCGAACTTCGAGGAGTACTCGAAGTACTTGATGACCAGGAACACGAGTCCCAGCACGCCCGTGAGCAGCAGGTAGTTCACCGTCTGCCGCTGCTTGCCCGTCTGCGCGGCGTGGACGCCGAGCGCGACGGTGAGCGAGCTGCCGATCAGCACGACGGTGTTGACCCCGCCCAGAGCCAGGTCCAGCTCGTGGCTGGCGGCTACGAACCCCGGGTAGTACCACATCCGGTAGATCAGGTAGGCCGCGAACATGCCCCCGAAGAACATGATCTCGGTGACGAGGAACACCCACATCCCGAGGGTCACAGCCTCTTTCTGCTGCGCCATCGTGTCGAAGTGGTGCTGCAGCCGCGTGGACGCGTGCACCTCGGCGCCGTGAGTCAGAGCCGCGTCAGACAACCTTGACCTCCTCCGGGTGGCCGTACAGGTGTGTGGCCTCGGTCACGACCGGCGTGCGGTCGAAGTTGAACGTCGGAGGCGGCGATGTGGTCTCCCACTCGAGGCCCTTGGCGTCCCACGGGTTGTCACCAGCCGGCTTGCCCTTGAACCACGACCAGGTCAGGTAGACCATCGGAAACAGGTAGCCGACACCGAGGATGGTGGCGCCCGCCGTGGACAACACGTTCCACACCTGGAACTCCGGCGGGTACACTGCGTATCTCCGCGGCATGCCGAGGTAGCCGACGATGAACTGCGGGAAGAACGTGAGGTTGAAGCCGAGGAAGATGATGAGCGCGCTCAACTTCGACCAGCCTTCCGGGTAGAGCTTGCCGGTCATCTTCGGCCACCAGTAATGGATGCCGCCCAGGTATGCCATCAGCGTGCCGCCGACCATGATGTAGTGGAAGTGCGCGACGACGAAGTAGGTGTCGTGCACGTGGATGTCCAGGCCCACCGCCGCCAGGAAGAGGCCCGTCAGCCCGCCCATCAGGAACAAGCCGATGAATCCGAACGCGTACAACATCGGCGTCTGATAGGAGATCGACCCTTTGTAGAGCGTCGCGGTCCAGTTGAACGTCTTCACCGCGGATGGCACGGCCACCATGTACGAGATGATCGAGAACAGCAGCGCCGCGTACGGCGTCTCGCCCGCCACGAACATGTGGTGGCCCCACACCAGGAACCCGATGATCGCGATGGCCAGGCTGGAGAAGGCCACGAAGCTGTAGCCAAAGACGTTCTTGCGCGCGAACGCCGCGATGAGCTCGGAAATCACGCCCATGCCCGGCAGCACCATGATGTACACGGCCGGGTGGCTGTAGAACCAGAACAGGTGCTGGAAGAGCACCGGGTCGCCGCCGATCCTCGGGTCGAAGATGCCGACGCGCAGCACGCGCTCGAAGGCCAGCAGCAGGATCGTGATCGCGACGACCGGCGTGCCGAGGATCATGATCAGGCTGGTCGCGTAATGCGCCCAGATGAAGAGCGGCAACCGGAACCAGGTCAGGCCTGGCGCGCGCATGCGGTGAATCGTGACGATGAAGTTCAAGCCGGTGAGGATCGACGAGAAGCCCGAGATGAACACGCCGATGGCGCCCGTGAGCACGCGGCTGTTGCTCGACATCGAGCTGAACGGCGTGTAGAAGGTCCAGCCCGTGTCCACGCCGCCGCCGATGAGCGAGCCGATCGCGAAAATGCCGCCCACGACGTAGATGTACCAGCTCAGCAGGTTGATGCGCGGAAACGCGAGGTCCTTGGCGCCGACCATCAGCGGCACGAGGAAGTTGCCCAGCGTCGCAGGAATCGACGGCACCAGGAAGAAGAACACCATGATGACGCCGTGCATGGTGAATGCGCGGTTGTAGGCGTCGGCCGTCATCAGCGCGCCGGCGGGGCTGAGCAGCTGCAACCGCACCAGTAGAGCGAAGAAACCGCCGAGGAAGAAGAAGGCGGTGATCGAAAACAGGTACAGCAGCGCGATCCGCTTGTGGTCGGTCGTGAGCAGCCAGCTCTTGAAGCCCGTCGGGTGGTTCAGATAGTGGCGGCTGGGCATCCTGGCCGCCCCTGGTGCTGTCGTCTTCATAACCTAGGCTCGTGTCCCTGCTACTGCGGCGGCGGCGCCGGCACGGGCGCCGGCGTGGCCGGGGCGGCGGCGCCTGGCATCGGTCGCGCAGCCGCCAGCCCCTTGATGTATTCGGTCAGTGCGAGCAGTTGCTCTTCGGTGACCTGCCCCTGAAACGTCGGCATCAGCGGCTGATAGCCGGCGACGATCTTGGCCGTCGGGTTGAGAATCGACTCGCGCACGTACGACGCGTCGACCGTCACGGTGTTGCCGTCGGCGAGCTGCACCGTGTGGCCCCAGATCCCGTTGAGGGCTGGACCCCGGCCCGCCGAGTCGGCGCTGTGGCACGTGATGCACGCCAGCTGCGAGAACAGCTTCTCGCCGCGCTGCGCCAACGACTCCCCCGTGTCTGTGCCGCCCAGCCACGCCTGGTACTCGTCTTCCGTCAGCACGTGGACCCAGCCGATCATGCCCGAGTGCTTCGTCCCGCAGTACTCGGCGCAGAAGATGTGGTAGGTGCCGGTCCTGGTGGCGTTGAACCACACCTGCGTATAGCGGCCGGGAATGGCATCGGTCTTCACCCGGAACGACGGGAAGTACAGGTCGTGGAGCACGTCTTCCGACGTGATGATCATGCGCACGGGCGTGTTCACGGGCACGTGCAGCTCGTTGATCTCGCGCTGGCCCTCGCGGTGCTGGAACTTCCACATCCACTGCTTGCCCACCGCGTAGATGTCGAGCGCTTCCTCGGGTACCCTCGCCAGGGCGAAGTAGACGCTCGAGCCCCAGACGAACATCACCATCGCGATCACGAACGGAATGCCCGTCCAGAGCAGCTCCAGCGCCAGCGATCCGTGAATCGGCTCGCCCACCTCGTCGTCCTGGCGCCGCCGGTACTTGATCGCGAAAAACACCACCATGACCGTCACCACCACCGCGAAGAACGCGCTGACGGCAATCATGAAGAAGTACAGGTTGTCCACCCGTGCTGCCACGGTGGAGGCCTGGTCGGGGAATAACGGGATGCCTGGTTCCATGTGTCTTCGCTACAGATCGCTCTCGTGTCGCCGCGGTGGTCAGGCCCCGGCGCCGTGCGACAGCGGGTCCCGTCGTTCCCGGCGCCGCAACATCAGAATCGTCAGGCCGATGGCCACGACGGTGAGAATGCCGGCCGTCTGCACCAGCCGCATGATCGCCAGGCTGTACTTGCCGCTCTTCGGGTCGTAGTGAAAACACGCCAGGAGCAGCTGGTCAACCGGGGTGCCGATCTTGCCATCCGCCGCCTCGATGAGCGCCAGGCGCAGATCGCGCGGGCCGTACTCGATGCCGTAGAAGTAGCGCGACAGCCGGCCGTCAGGCGTGGCGACGAGGATCCCGCTCGGATGCGCGTACTGGTCCACCTCGGCGTTGTACGCGTAGCGGAACCCGACGGCGCGCGTCAGCTGTGTGATCGAGTGCTGGCTGCCTGTGAGGAAATGCCATCCGGCCTCGGCGCCCTCACGCTTATAGCGCTCGACGTATGCCGCTTTCTTGCCCCGCGCCAGCTCCGGCGTCTCGCCCGGATCGAAGCTTACCGTGACGATGTCGAACTCCCTGCCGACCGAGAAGTTCAGCACGCCGATGGCGCTCACGAGGCCGTTGAGGACCTGCGTGCACAGCATCGGGCACTCGTAGTAGGCCAGCACCAGGATCACCGGACGACGGCCGAAGTAGTCGCCCAAGGCGACCTCGCGTCCCTGCTCGTCGTTGAACTTCAGCGTCAGCGGCAACGGCTCGTTCAGCTTCTGGTCGAGCCCGATGTCCTGCAGCAGCGTGGGCATGGTGCCGGCTGGCGGCACGGCCTTGTTGAGCCGCTGCGTCGGCAGGCGGACGGGTTCCTGCGCAGCCGCCCCTATGGGCAGCGCCGCAAGAATCGCCGTCACGAGAAGTCGCCCTGCCCTCATGGTATTTCGTCGTTCCTCAGTGGGCCGGCGGATGCGTCGCGGCCGGGGCCGGCGGCACAGGCGCGGCCGGGGCAACAGGCGGCACACTCGCCGACGCCGTCGGCGCGGCACGATGCGGCAGGCCCTTCTCGGCCAGGAGTTCAATCGCCCGGCTCACCGGAATGCGCACAGTGCCGGCGTTCTTGTCGATCCACGAGTAGTGCTCGAGCAGCCTGGCCTCCTCGCGCCGGAACGCCTTCAGGTCGTCGAACGGATAGGCCTGCAGGCGCGGCGGCGCCGGCAACGGCCGCTCGACGCCCTGCGCGAGCGGAAAGCGCGGCGTCTTTTCAGCCTGCTCGCGGCTGTCGAGGTACTTGTAGAAGCCGACGGTCAGCGCCGCGGTGACCAGGGTGAGCACCGCCAGAAAGATCGCGAACTTCACGAGCGGCCCGATGTCCGCGTCGGTCTCCTCGTGTCCCACGCCGTTGTATGTGTTGTGCTCGCTCATGTAATCGTCAATCTGCAATCGTTCGCAATCTGCAATCTGCAATCTGCAATTCCTAGTGCCCCGCCCCCTGCTCGATCGCGTCCTGGAGCCAGGGCTCGCCGACTGGCAGGATGGGCCGCGTGCCCAGCTGCCAGAGGAACACCGCAACAAACAGCCCGCCAAGCGCCAGCGGGGCGACCAGGTCCAGCCAATGCACCGTCACCTGGGTCGTGCCGTGGGCCGGACCGATCAGCCAGAAGAGATCGGCCAGCCGAATTGCCAGGATGAAGATCGCGATCAGGCTCAGCGTCCGCGCGTTGCGCTTGAGGTCGCGATTCAGCAAGAGGAAGAACGGCAGGAAGAAGTGCCCGAAGATCAGCACCAGCCCGACCCAGCCCCAGCCGCCCTGCATCCTGGCGAGGTACCAGGGAATCTCTTCCGGCAGGTTTGCCGACCAGATGATCAGGAACTGCGAGAACGTCAGGTACGCCCACAGCATAACGAAGGCCAGCATCAACTTGCCCAGGTCATGCAGGTGATTGACGCCCAGCGCTTCTGACAGCGGCGCGCGGCGGCCGACCAGCGCGAGCGTCGCGATGCTGAACGCCATGCCTGACAGGCCCTGGCCCACCATGAACAGCAGGCCGTAGATCGACGAGTAGTAGTGCGGGTCGAGCGACATGATCCAGTCCACGGACATGAAGAAGACCGTGATCGCGTAGATCAGGAGGCCGCCGCCGCTGAGCCGCTGCATCCGCAGCGCCGTGTCTGCGCCGCCGTCCTGACGCCTGGACCACACGCTGAGCGTCCAGGCCATCCCCGACCAGATGACGAAGTACAGCACCGTGCGAAACAGGAAAAAGCCCTGGTTGAGGTACGCCGCCTTGTGCTGGATGATCTTGTCGCTCGCCAGCTGGGCCGGCTGCGCCCACAGGTACAGATCCTCCAGGCCGAACGCGATGGGCAGGAACGCCAGCGCCAGAAACGGCAGCGTCCGGCTCGACGCCTCGAACACGCGCCGCGCGACAACGCCCCAGCCGCCGCCGGACAGGTGCGAGATCATCAGCAGCGCCAGCGATCCCAGCGCGACGCTGACCCAGAACACGAACGCCATGAGGTACGAGCGCAGGAACTGCTCGTGGTCGGCGCCGAAGCCAAGACCGCACAGGGCCAGGCCGACGACGCCTACCACCAGCGCGGCCCGCTGCAGTCCAGCCAGACGAGCGGGTTCGGTATAGGAGGTGTCAGTCATTCAATGCTCAGTGCCCCGACCCGTGCGACGGCGCGGGCCTGGCCGGCGCTTCATCCACGGGCTTATCGAGATCAGCCACCTTGTCGTGCGGCACGTCGGCAAGGGTGGCCCGCTGGCTCAGCTGCAGCGCGCGGATGTAAGCCGCAATCGCCCAGCGGTCCTTCACGTCCACCTGCGCGCGGTAGTCCTGCATCACGCCGAAGCCGTTGCTCATCACGTCGAAGTAGTAGCCCGCAGGCGCGGCGCGGAGTCGTTGGTCGTGAAATGACGGCGGCGGCTTCAGGCCGCGCTGCACGATCATGCCATTGCCCATCCCCGTCTTGCCGTGGCATGGCGTGCAGAAGGCGTTGAAGCGCTGCTGCCCGCGCTCGAGCACCTCGCGCGTCACCGGGAACGGGAACTCGTCGACCAGCTTGCCATCTACCTTGCCGGTCGTCAGCTGCTCGTCGTCGTTGAGCCACCCGCGAGCGACGGTGCCTTCGACCAGCGGACGATTGCCGCGACCATCCTCGAAGGCGTCGGTGGCCTCGTTGGCCTCGACGCGCGGCGTGTCGTGCATGTCCTGACGGCAGGCGGCGCCTGTCAGCGCGACCAGGGCAATGAGGGCAAGGGGGGCGGACAGGCCCTTACGCGGCAACGTCGTACACTCCCAGCGGATGCAGGGTTTCGAGGAAGCTGCGCGCCGTCACCGCGTCGAACTTCGGGTCGCTCGTCTCGATGGTCAGGAAAAAGCGATCGCCGCTCGCGCTGCTGAACTCCGGCACGTTGAAGACCGGGTGGTACGGCAGCGGCAGGCCGTTGAGCGCGATCATCCCGATGACGGCAGTCAGCGACGCCAGCAGGATCGTCGTCTCGTACGCCGGAATGACGAACGACACCCAGCTGGCAAACGGCCGGCCGCCGATGTTCAACGGGTATTCGATGACCGACGCCCAGTACTGGAGCGCCAGCCCGCCCAGCGTGCCCGTGATGCCACCGCAGAGGACGAGCCACGGCAGTTTCGTCCTGGGCAGGGCAAGCGCCTGGTCGAGCTCATGGATCGGAAACGGCGAGTACGCATCGAGCTTCGTATATCCGGCCTCACGGGCGCGGCGGGCCGCCTCGACAATCGCCGTGGCCGAGTCGAACTGGGCCATCAGGCCCCAGGTCTTGTTCTTGACTTCGACGTCGTGCATGACCAAAGCCGCCCTAGTGGGCGTCTCCTCCGTGCTTGACCTTGGCCGACGGCAGGATCGTGCGCATCTCGAACATCGAGATCATCGGGACGAGCCTCAGGAACAGGAACATCAACCACGCGAACAGGCCTATAGTGCCCACGTAGGTCATCCAGTCCCACATCGTGCCTGCGTACTGGCCCCACTGCGACGGCAGGTAGTCGCGGCTCAGGCTGGTGACGACGATCACGTACCGTTCCAGCCACATCCCGACGTTGACGATGAGTGAAATCAGGAACAGCAGCGGGATGTTGGTCCGGACCTTCGTGAACCACAGCGTCTGCGGAATCACGCCGTTGCAGAAAATGAGGGCCGCGTACATGTACCAGTAGGGACCGGTCACCCGGTTGGCGATCATGAAGCCTTCCCACTCGCTGGCCGCATACCAGCCCATGAAGGCCTCGACCGAGTAGCCGTAGAGCACGATGAGCCCGGTCACCAGCATGATCTTCGCCATGTTCTGGATGTGCCGCATCGTGATGAAGTCTTCCATGCCGTAGTAGGCACGGATCGGGATCGCCAGCGTGAGCACCATCGCGAAGCCCGAGTAAATGGCGCCCGCGACGAAGTACGGCGGGAAGATCGTGGCGTGCCAGCCCGGCACGACCGACACCGCGAAGTCGAAGCTCACGACCGTGTGGACCGAGAGCACCAGCGGCGTGGCCAGCCCGGCCAGCAGCAGCGAGGCGGTCTCGTAGCGCTGCCAGTGCATCGCCGATCCGCGCCAGCCGAGCGACAGGAAGCCGTAAATGCGCTTCACCCAGATGTTCGACGCGCGGTCGCGCATCGTCGCGAGGTCGGGAATGAGGCCGACGTACCAGAACAGGACCGAGACGGTGGCGTAGGTCGAGACGGCGAAGACGTCCCAGATCAGCGGGCTGCGGAAGTTCGGCCACAGGCCCATCGAGTTCGGGTACGGGAAGAGCCAGTAGGCGGCCACCCAGGGGCGCCCCGTGTGGAGCACGGGAAAGACCGCGGCGCACATCACGGCGAAGATCGTCATCGCCTCGGCGAAGCGGCTGATCGACATGCGCCACTTCTGCCGGAAGAGCAGGAGGATCGCCGAGATCAGCGTGCCGGCGTGGCCGATGCCGATCCACCAGACGAAGTTGATGATGGCAAAGCCCCAGCCCACCGGAACGTTGACGCCCCAGATCCCGGTGCCCTTGACGAGCAGGTAGGTCACCGCAAACAGGAACATCGACATCACGCCGAAGGCCAGCACGAAGCCCATCAGCCAGCCCGGCATGAAGCCGGGTTTCAGGATGGCCGAGGCGATCTTGCTGGTGACCGAGCCGAAGGAATGCCCTGCCCCGACGACCTCGGCCTTTGAACGGGCCACGGCCGCAAGCGCCGCGTCGGCGTGTGATGGCGTGGGAGGATGACGATCGGCCATGGATAACTCTGGCTACCTCGGTCGGTGCTGCATGCTGTTGGTCTCGCTGGTGCCGGCCGGCGGCACCGACGGCAACGCGCGCGGCTCGCCGGGGCCGGCCTCCTCGGGCAGCAGCTCGGAATTCGGATTCCTGATCGCGGCCAGGTACGTGGTCCGCGGGCGCGTGCCCAGTTCGGCGAGCAGCGCGTAGTTGTGCGCTTCGGCCTTGAGCTGCGACACGCGGCTGGCCGGGTCGTTGATGTCGCCGAAGACAATGGCGTCGGTCGGGCACGACTGCTGGCACGCGGTCCTGATTTCGCCGTCGCGGACCTTGCGGCCGGCCACCTTCGCGTCCTGGCGCGCCTCGTTGATGCGCTGCACGCAGTAGGTGCACTTCTCCATCACGCCGCGGCTGCGCACGGTGACGTCGGGGTTGCGCTGGAGCTTGATGCTGGGAGTGTCCCAGTCCTGGTAGAGCAGGAAGTTGAACCGCCGCACCTTGTACGGACAGTTGTTCGAGCAATACCGCGTGCCGACGCAGCGGTTGTAGACCATGTCGTTCAGGCCTTCGCTGCTGTGCACCGTGGCCGCCACCGGGCAGACGACCTCGCAGGGCGCGTTCTCGCACTGCTGGCAGAGCATCGGCTGGTGGTAGATCGCCGGGGTCTCCGGGTCGCCTTCGAAGTAGCGGTCGATGCGGATCCAGTGCATCTCGCGGCCGCGCAGCACCTGGTCCTTGCCGATGACGGGAATGTTGTTTTCGGCGACGCACGCGGCCACGCACGCCGAGCAGCCCGTGCACACGGTCTGATCGATGGCCATGCCCCACGAGTAGCCTTCGTCCTTGTACTCGGCGTACATCGACATCTCGGGCGGCGGCGTGTGCACCATGTGCTGCGCGAACTCGGGCTCGTGGCGATACGTCGCCAGCGATCCCGTGCGGACGATCGCGCGGCCTTCCATCGAATGGTGGCCCTGGGTCGATGCCAGCAGGGTCGATTCGCCGGTCCTGCGCACCTCGCCGCCGGCAAACGACAAGGCGTCAGCCGTGCGAATCGCGTAACCGTCGTAGCCCACGCCCGTGCCGACCCGGCCCGCGCGCGTGCGCCCGTAGCCGAAGTAGACCGTGACGGCACCGGCGACGTGACCCGGCTGAACGAATGCCGGCCCGGTCACAGAGCGGCCGCTCACCGTGACCGACACGTGGTCGCCGTTGCCGACGCCAAGCGCCTGCGCGGTCGACGGCGCCATCAACACGGCGTTGTCCCACGTCAGCTTCGTCAGCGGCTTGGGGAGTTCCTGCAACCAGCCGTTGTTGGCGAAGCGACCGTCGTGGATCGTCGGGTCCGGCGCAAACGCTACCTCGTAGGCCCCGCTGACTGCAGCCGGCGCTGACGGCACGGCCGGGGCGCCCACCGCCATGGGTTCGGGCGCGGTGCCCGCAATCACGCCGTCGTGAACGGCCTTGCGCCAGGCCTTCTCGAACACCGCGCCGGCAAACGCGGGCTGCGACTGCCAGGTCCTCGCGCACCAGGTCGTAGCCGGTGCGCACGGGCCGATCGCTGAAAACGGCGACCACCTCGTGGAACGACTTGCCGCGATAGAGCGGCGCGATGAGCGGCTGCACGATCGAGGCGGTGCCGTCGTGCGCGCGCGCGTCGCTCCACTCTTCGAGGAAGTGCGTGCTGTTGATGTGCCAGTGGCACTGCGCTGCCGTCTCGTCGTCGAACAGCCCGACGTGCACGCGCGTCCGCGCCTTGCGAAGGGCATCGCCGAATTTGAGATCGGCCGGCGCATTGAAGACGGGGTTGCCGCCGAGGATCACCAGCAGGCGCACCGTGCCCGCGTTGAGGTCCTGGACCAGGCTCTTGAGGCCGTCGACCTGGCTCGACCCGTTCGAGAGGGGATCGGTGACGACGACCGTCGTGCCGACGTTGCCCAGCGCGTGGTTGATCGCGTGCGCGACGGCATGTACCGCCGCGGGCTGACGCGAGCCGACCGCGAGAACGCCCCTGCCGCGCGCGGCGAGGAGGTCTTTCACCGCGGCGCCGACAAAGCCGTCGACTTCCTTCGAGCCGAGCGAGCCGGGCGCGCCGCCCTGGACGCCGGCAAGAATGGCACGCGCGACCGCGTCCACCTGGCTGGCCTTCAGCGGCTGGCGATGATCGGCCACCGAGCCGGTCGCCGTCGGCGTCGGTTCGGCGACGTAGAGCCGGTTCATCTCGGCCCTGGCGCGGCGCACCCGGCGGCCCGAGGCGAAGTCGCGCGCGTAGCGGACGTTGCCCGGTGTGCCGGCGCCAAACAGGTCCGCGTCGAGCGCGACGATGGCCTGGGCCTGTTCGAGCTTGTAGTGGACGTCGACCGGCGCGCCGAAGGCGAGCATCCCGCCCTGGTGCACGCCGTCGGGCGAGACCGGGTCGTACTGGTGCCACTTGGCGCTGGGGAGCCCCGCGAGGACACCGGCAAACTGCGCGGCCAATGTCGGCGACGTCGTGGTCTCGCTGAGGAAATGGACGCCCGTGCCGCCAAGCGCCTTCACTTCGCCAAGCGCCGATTGCATCGCGGCGGTGAAGCTGGCCCAGGGGCGGACCTCGCCGAGATACGTGATCGCACGGCTGCGATCGGGGTCGTACATCGTGAGGACCGAGGCCTGCGCGAGCAGGTCCGTCGCGCCAAGGCTGGACGGATGCTCCGGGTTGCCTTCGAGCTTGGTGGGCCGTCCCACGTGGCTTTCCGCCAGCAGGCCGGTTGCGATCCCGCCGAGGGTCATCGCCGTCGCAAAAAACAGCGGCCGGCCGGGCACCACTTCCTCTGGCTGGCGGACGTACGGGACCAGCAGTTCGTCGGGCTGCCGGGTGCACGCCGTCGCTCCCGCCAGGGCGATGGAAGCGCCCATCAGCTTCAGGAAGCCGCGCCGGCCCCTGGGGTCGAGCCATTCCGAGGCCTGAGCCGGGAACTCGCGGTGCACAAGCGCCTGGAACGACGGGCTGTCGGCCAGTTCCTCGAGGCTCTGCCAGTAATGCTTGCCCTCGGTGCCGGCGAGCCGGGCCCGAATCGAGGCCAGATCGATCGTCTTGTCGTCGTTCATGTGAGGGGGATTGGGTGTCACAGCGCTTACCGGTGACACGTCGAGCAAGACGTCAGCGACTGGATGTCGTATTCCTTCACCAGGCGGCGGCCCAGCTCTATCTGGTTGGCCGGCTGCTCGTAGTCCATCTGAAACACCGCCTCGCGCGGCCGCACGTACTTCTCCGGGCTGCGGTGGCAGTCAAGACACCACCCCATCTGCAGCGTGTTCTCCTGGAGCATCAGCGGCATCCGGTCCACACGTCCGTGACAGGTTGCACAGCCGACCCCCTTGGCCACATGTACGCTGTGGTTGAAGTACACGAAGTCGGGCAAGTCGTGAACGCGGATCCAGCGCAGCGGCTTGTCGTCGCGGAAACTGGCGCGCACGATGTCGAGATACGGGCTGGTGTTCCAGATCTGCGAGTGGCAGTTCATGCAGGTCTTGGTGGGCGGAATGCCCGCCGAGGCCGCCTTCTCGACGCTGGAGTGACAGTATCGGCAATCGATCCCGAGACCGGCGGCGTGATGCTGGTGGCTGAACTGCACCGGCTGCTCGCGCACCGTTTCGGCGCGGGTCACAAACGGCGAGCGGCTGATCCGGTCGAGCGTCACTCCAACCGTCGCCAACAAGATCACCAGAGCGACGATGCTCCCGCGAGCATAGTTGTTGGCACTGGGTGGGAAGATCTGCGACATCGGCTGTCTGAATCCTGGGTTCACCGCGCTGCCGGAGCGTCAAACCGTGGCGCGGGCGGGTGAACTCGCAGACGCGGGCTTACGCAGGTACTCAAGCGGGACGAGACCCGCCAGGGTCTCGGTGAATCGTGGCAGTCACGTGGGCGACGCACCCGCGCACTGCGGCATTGAGAAGTATCAAAGTGACGAGGGGCAGGTCAAGGCCAACGCCTTGCGTATAGTGTTCGTGCGGCCCATGAACGCTATAGCCCTCCACAACATCTCCAAGCGCTTCGGCACTCACCTGGCGGTCGACGATTTGTCGCTCGAAGTGCCTACCGGGTCGGTCTACGGCTTCATCGGCCCCAACGGGTCGGGGAAGACGACGACGATCCGAATGATCCTGCACATCTTGCTCCCCGATTCAGGGCGGATTGAGGTGTTCGGCGACGGTCGCACCGACTTGGCACGGGACAAAATAGGGTATCTGCCAGAAGAACGTGGGCTCTACAAGAAAATGAAGGTCCAGCGACTGCTGCGCTATTACGGTCGCCTCAAGAGTAAACCACTGGCGGATATAGACAAGAACATTAATAGGTGGATTGACCAAATGGACCTGCGGGCTTGGCTGGACAAGCCCGTCGAGGCGCTCTCCAAGGGCATGTCGCAGAAGGTGCAATTCATCGCGTCGGTTGTCGCCGACCCCGACCTGTTGATTCTCGACGAGCCGTTTTCCGGCCTCGACCCGGTCAACGCCGAGGTGCTCAAGGACGCTGTGCTCGACGTTCGACGCGCCGGCACCACCATCGTGTTCAGCACGCACGACATGGCCGTGGCCGAACGGATGTGCGACCGCATCTTCATGATCTACAAGGGGAAGAAGGTGCTGGACGGGACGATGGACCAGATCCAGGCGGCCTATGGCGCAGACACGGTGCGCGTGCGGGTCGACGGCGGCGCCGCCGTGCTTCGGGCGCTGCCCGAGGTGACCAGCGTCAACGACTACGGACAGATGCAGGAGGTGCGATGCGCCGACCCGCAGGCGTTGCTGGCGGCGCTGGTGACCCGCGCGCGGGTGCAGCACTTCGAGATCACCCGGCCGTCGCTGCACGATATTTTTGTCCGCATCGCCCGCCCCAGCGCGGTCGAGCTGGCGCAGGAGGAGGCAACGCGTGCGTAAGGTCATCACGATTGCGACCTCCGAGTTTGTCACCGCGGTCCGCGCCAAGGGGTTCTGGATTGGCATCCTGTTCATGCCGGTGCTGTTTGGCGGCGCGCTCGCCCTCCAGAAGGTGGTCGACCGGCAGGTCGACGCCAAGCCGCGCACCATCGCGGTCATCGATGACACCGGCGAGCTGCTGCCCTCGCTGATGGCGTCGGTCGAGGCCTGGAACCGCGGTGAGCGCGACCTCGGGCCGGTGGAGGCCGAGGGCCCGAAGTTCCTGGTCGAAGCGGTGACGCCCGGCACCCGAGAGCGCGAGGCCGTGCGCCTGGAGCTCTCCAACCGCGTGCGCCGTGAAGAGCTGTTTGCCTTTGCCGAGCTGCCCAACGGCCTGCTGGCGCCGGACACTTCCGAGAAGATCCGCTACTACTCGTCGACGCCCGCCTATGGCGACCTGCCCGACTGGCTGCACCGCTCGGTGATGAAGGAAGTGGTGAAGCGGCGGTTCGCCGACGCCGACGTCAATCCCATCGTCGTGGCCCGCCTGATCCGGCCGCTGGCGATCGAGGAGCTGGGCCTGCTCGATCGGACGCGCGACGGCTCGGTGCGCGCCGCGCAGACCGTGGACAAGATCCGCACGATTGGCGTCCCGGTCACCTTCATGTTCGTGCTCTTCATCATCGTGATGACGACGACGCCGCAGTTGTTGAACAGCGTGCTCGAGGAGAAGATGAGCCGCATCAGCGAGGTGCTGCTCGGCTCGGTCACGCCGTTCCAGCTGATGCTGGGCAAGCTCGTCGCCAGCACGTCGGTGTCGGCGGTGCTGACGCTGGTCTACCTGACCGGCGCGGCCTACGCAGCGCGGCGCTGGGGATATCTCGACGTCATCGACCTGCGGATGCTGGCGTGGTTCGTCGTGTTCCTGTTGCTGGCGGTGTCCATCTACGGGTCGCTCTTCATCGCCATCGGCTCGGCGTGCTCGGACCTGAAGGACGCGCAGAACCTGATGACGCCGGCGATGATGCTCATCATGATCCCGGCGCTGATGTGGCCGGCCATCGCGCGGGCGCCGCAAAGCGCGCTGTCGGTGGCAGCGTCGCTCTTCCCGCCGGCGACGCCGTTTCTGATGCTGCTGCGCCTCGCGCTCGAAGAACGCCCGCCGGTGTGGCAGGTGGCGCTGAGCGTCGGGCTCACCCTGCTGACGACGATCTTCATCGTGTGGGCCGCCGGCAAGATCGTGCGTACGGGGCTGCTGATGCAGGGCAAGGGCATCACGCTGGCCGAGTTGTTCCGCTGGGTAAGGGCGTAGGGAAATTGACGATTGCAGATTGACGATTGACGATTAAGGGACGAAGGGCCCACGCCTATGAAACCAACACCCTGCCCCAACTGCGAGAGCAACATCCAGTACCAAAGCAAGCAAATCAGCTCCGGCGGGGGGCACGCGCCCACCTATCTGCCGGGCCTGGGCCGGTGGTACGCCGCGGCGAAGTTCACGATTGTGGTGTGCAGCTCCTGCGGCCTTACGCGCTTTTTCGCGTCGGAGGAGGCGTGCGCGAAACTGGCTGACGCCGACGAGGGCACCTGGACGCGCGTCAACTGACCTCACAGGAGTTGAGAAGATTAGGAGTTTCACAGGAGATACCGTGTTGAGAGTCAAGCCTTCGCCAAGCTCGCGTCGTAGGCGCGGCCGGACTTGAGGACGCCGAAGGCGACATGTATGAGTTTGCGCATCGCGGCGCCGATGATCAGCATCGGGGGCTTCCCGGCGCCGCGCAGGCGCCGCGCGAGCGACTGGAGACTCGGATTGAAGCGGATCGCGGCGATGGCCGGAAAGTAGAGGCCCTTGCGCAAGCGACCGGGGCCGAGTTTGCACATCACCCGGCGTCTCTCGTGCGTGCCTGAATCGTGCGGACGGGGCACGACGCCGGCAAACGCCGCGGCCTGGCGGGCTGAGGTGAAGGCTTTGGTAAAGAGCTCGGCTAAGAGGAGGGCCGCCGTTGCCTCACCGATCCCGGGGATGGTGGTCAGCAGATCGCGCTGGGCCCGCAGGCCCGGGTGCTGATCCATGTGCTGGCGGATCTGTTGACGGACGGTGTCGATCTGGCCCTCGAGGTGCGTCAAGACCGCCTCAATCGACTGCTGGACGGCCGGGGTGAGCCCGCCGGCCTGTGCGCGGTTGCGTTCGTCGGTCTGCATCCCCAGCAGTGCGTCGAGCCGGCGCACCAAGGCCTGCAGCTCGCGGATTTCCCGCGGCAACGGCGTCCAGAGGGGCGGATGTTCCTTGGCGGCATACTCCGCGATGACGTCGGCATCCACCGGATCGGTTTTCGCGCGCAACAGCCGACTCTTCGCGTAGTGGTGAATGATCGCGGGATTGAGGATGCTCACCTGATGGCCGGCCTCCACCAGCGTGGTGGCCAGCAGCTCGCCGTACGCGCCAGTCGCCTCGAGGCAGGCGTGCACGCGAGTAGCCCCATGACGCGCCAACCAGCCCAGCAGATCAGTGCATCCCGCTGGCGAATTCACGCAGGCCTTCCGGCGCCGGCGGCCATTGGCGAAGAGTAAGGTCACATGAAATGTCGCTTTGCCGATGTCGATGCCCAGCACGGCGTCCATCGTCGACTCCTTCTCGGGACGTCGTGCACGGTCAGCCTTGTGAATGCAGGCTCGCCTCCGGGGTGGAGGGGCCTTCGATACCGTTCGACCGGACGCCCGACGCTGAGCGCCGGGTGCTGATCTCCTGTGCAGGCTCATGATGGCCTCCGTTCAAGAATCGGCATCCCGACGCTCACTACTCAAGCGTCCCTGAGTAGACTGCCAGGCTGGAGCCCAGTCAAGCAGTGGA
>CAWDZE010000003.1:0-340500 GCA_963806705.1 Vicinamibacteria bacterium | reverse complement strand
TCCGGGCGCGCCCTCCAGGAAGTCGCTGAAGTTTCCGCAGCCAAGGTACAGGTTGCGGATGATCAGCGGTGTCCAGCGCTCGGCGAAGATCCAGGCCCCCCGGGCGATAGGGCGGTATTGGCCGTTACGTCCTCACAACGCCAGTGTTGCGCACCCGCCGTTGGTTGTGAAGTCCAGATTCCTGACTTCACAGCCGCCCGTCCACCGTGGTGCGATGGAAGCCGTCGGCGGGACGACCCCCGACGACGAACCAATCAGGAGGATCTCATGAGACGTCGTGAATTTGTTGCGACCATGCTCATTGGCAGCGTTCACGCGCTGGCGCTCGCGAAGGAAGGCTCGGTCGACTGGGCGATGAATGCGACGATTATCGACGGCTGCAGTTGCCGCATGCTGTGTCCGTGTATCTTCGGATCGCCCGCCACAGTCGGCTCAGCTGCGTACCCACGAGCACGCAGGGACACAGGTCCTGTTCTTCAACCCGGCATTTCGGGTTAACAAGGGGCACCACGGCAAGGTGAGGCTGGATGGTCTGAAGTTCTGGTTCGCGGGAGGCAAGGGCGACGCCAAGACCGTCGAACTGACCTTCGAGCCTTCTGCGACCCAAGAGCAGCGGGAGGGGATCCGCGAGTTCTTGTCCCATTTCCTGCCGCTAGACTGGGAGTCTTTCACCGAAGGACCCGATGCGACGATCGAGTGGAAAGCCGAGGCGGTGAGCGCCGAGGCCAGGCTCGATGGCGGAAAGGCGGCTGAAGTCGTGTTGACTCGACATGCCCTCGCCACAGGTAAAGGTACGACTGCCATCAAGAACATGAGCTACTTCGCCGCCACCCGAAATGACGGGTTCAATATCCTGCCCGTGGAAACTTTCGCCTATCGTCGCGGGCCCAAGACCAGCACCGTTCGAGTTTCGTGGGACCTCAGGATGGACCATCACCATCGACATGAACTCCAAGGATGTGGTTCCTGCGCGGTGAGGAGACGCGATGGGCGACACGATCGAAGCCATGACCGACGCGGTGGGTGGCCGCGTCATCACCCCGTCGGATTCTGACTATGACGCCGCTCGCGTTGGCCACAACGGCATGCACGACCGCAAGCCCGGCGCCGTCATCCAGTGCATGGATGCCGCCGACGTGATGGCCGCGGTCGCGGCTGAGCATCCTCCCTGTCATCCAGTCAACGCATAGGAGCAGGCAATGCAGTGGGAGGCAGAGACATCGCTTATCGACGCCGCGCGAGCAATCGCTCCAATCATCCAGAAACACAACGAGGAAGCAGAGCGGGAACGACGCCTGTCCCGGCCAGTCTTGACTGCAATGCGCGAGACGGGTCTGTTGCGAACGTTCACTCCCCGGTCTCTCGGGGGATTGGAGACCGACCCCATGGCTCGCGCACGCGTCGTCGAAGAAATCAGTCGTCACGACTCTGCGGCGGGCTGGACCCTGGAGAACCCTTTGGATTGGGCCTTTTTTTGTGCGCGTCTCCCCGATGAGGGAGCGGAGGAAATCTACAGCCATGGCGCGGACATCTTGATCGCCGCCCAATTTGGCCGCCCACTTCAACGCCGCGTCGACCGAAGGCGGCTACCGCATCTCGGGTCGAGCGCCGTTCGTCAGCAATTGCTGTGACGCCGATTGGATTCATCGACTGCCTTGGTGGATGGTGATCGACAGGCCGAAGGCGAGCCGGAGATGGTGATGGTCTATTTCCCCAGAGAAGACTGCGAAGTCATTGACACCTGGGACGTGATGGGGATGCGAGGCACGGGCAGCCATGACATATCGGTGACCGAGGGGTATGTCCCCAAGTCTAGGACTTTTGGGGTGGTGGCGGAATTCGAGCCCGGGGTCCCACTATCAAGGTCCACTGTATCGACTCCCGCTTGTAGGTGCGGCTGCGACTGGCATACCGACGCCAATGCTGGGGGTAGCGCGCAGAGCTCTTGATGAAGTGACCAGACTCGCCGTGACCAAGACTCCGGTGGGATCGAGCGGCCTTTTGAAAGAACGCTCACTGGCACAAATCCAGTTGGGAAAAGCGGAAGCGGTCTTGCGGTCAGGCCGCTCACTGTTCTTCGACACTGTGAGTGAAGCGTGGCAAAGATGCGTTGACGGTGGGAGCCACTCGCTGAAGCACAAAGCAGACTTGTTGCTTGCAGCGACCCACGCGATGAGCAGCGCGGTACAGGCAGTGGAGCTCGCGTGTAGCATTGCGGGAACAACGGCGTTTCGCGCCACCAGCCCGTTGGAACGGTGCTTTCGGGACGTCCAGACGATGAGACATCATGTCTTCACCTCCGAGGCTCGGTATGGGACCTTCGGGCAAATATATCTTGGAGTTCCACCGGACTTTCCGGTGGTTGCCTTCTAGCGCCGGACGACGCCCTTCGCGAAGAGCCGCGCTCTGACGGTTTCCGACCCTGTCGGTGCTCTGTTTCTTGTCCGCACGTTCGCGGAACGCTCAGGCGGTAGCCTTGAGTTTCGGAACCATCCACGTTCGCTTGTGCGCCACATCTCCCTGGGAGTGGAAGGCAGGTTCGGCAATCGCGACGGGATCGTGTAGGTCGACTTCAAGACCCAAGAGCGCACGCCAACAATGCGTGCATGGTGGTTTCCGTGAGGCGGGCCGCCGCAACGCCGTTGTCTGGGATGTCCGGCCGTGAGATGGGACTGGTTGGGATTCGAACCGATCAAGCGTCTGCAAACCACTGAGAATACGGAT
Source organism: Vicinamibacteria bacterium (assembly GCA_963806705.1). Taxonomy (GTDB): domain Bacteria; phylum Acidobacteriota; class Vicinamibacteria; order Vicinamibacterales; family JAENWD01; genus JAENWD01. The sequence continues at coordinate 337,776 of CAWDZE010000003.1, read as the reverse complement.
ATTAAACAGTCTCTAGTGGATGCGGTTGAGCTGGCTGGGTGTCAGGGACGATTTCCGCAACTACCTCATCACGGCGGCATGAGAGGCGGCAGTATCCAAGACGTTGTTTCTGAACGGGTTGGAGGTCGAATCGGCTACGTCGAATTCGCAGCCTGTCCGAAATCTGCCTACAACTTTCGGACAGACTGGACGGACGCGAGATTCGCCTCGACGCGCCGGGTTGCGACGCGCTGGGTTACTTGACTCGTGACGAGCGGTACGCGTAGCGTATGTGTCGAAGGTTGAGGCAACGAAGGTTGAGGCATTGATGTCGTCCGCCCGATTCCCCATTCCCCAAGGCACGCTCGACATGTTGGTCCTGCACGTGCTGTCGCTCGAGGCTGCGCACGGCTACGCCATCGCGCAACGGGTGCAGCAGATCTCGCGCGAGACGGTGCGCGTCAATCAAGGCTCCCTGTATCCGGCGCTGCACCGGCTCGAACAGAAGCGCTGGCTGAAATCTGAGTGGCGGCGCTCGGAAACAGGGCGCGATGCCAAGTTCTATGCGCTCACGCGGGCGGGCCACCAGCAGCTGGCGCGTGAAAAGGCGAGCTGGGATCAGTTGACGGCGGCAGTTCGGTTGATCTTCAACGAGGGCGCATAGGCGTGACGAAGCTGCTCAATCTCTTCCGCCGCCGGCGCGACCGGCTGGAACGGGATCTCGATCGCGAATTGCGGTATCACATCGATCGCCGTGTCGAGGATCTGATCAAGGAGGGACTCGGCGAACCGGAAGCCCAGAGACGGGCGAGCATCGAGCTCGGAGGCGTGCCCCAGGTGCAGGAAGCCGTGCGCGATACGTGGATATGGCGATGGCTCGATGGGCTCCTACGCGACGTGCGCGATGCGATGCGCAGCCTGACCAGGAGCTGGGGGTTCACGGCCGGAGCCGGCACCGTCCTCGCCCTGACCATCAGTGCAAACATTGCCATCTTCTCCGTGGTCAACACCGTGCTGCTTCAGCCGCTCGCCTACCCCGATGCCGAGCGTCTCGTCTCCGTCGAGACGTTGTGGACCAACACCGGACGCGCCAGCCGGGATGTGTCAGGCCCTGATTTTCTCGACTGGCAGGCGGAGAACGACGTGTTCGAGCAGCTGGCCGCGTACTCGGGGGCAACGAAACCCCGGTCATCGTTGGCGACCGGGCCGTGTTTGCCAACTCAGGGTACGTCTCGGCCGAGTTCTTCGCGGTGTTCGGCCAGAGCGCATCCGCGGGACGCCTGCTGACACAGGACGATGTCCCGGCGGAACAGGCTCCGGCCACGGCCGCCGTCGTGGCGTATCACTGGGCCGCGACTCACTTCGGCAGTGATCGGGCCGCGATCGGAAAGACGATCACGGTCTACGGCGACACGGTGGAGATCGTCGGCGTGGCGACGCCGGGATTCCGCTATCCAGGTTCCACGGATATCTGGTCGCCCATGCGCCCGACCAACCACGCTCCGAACCGCAGCGACCACCCTTACCAATCCGTCGGGAAGCTCAACGGAGAAGCGGACCTCACGCGCGCGCAGGCGCAGATGCGGGCCATTGGCGACGCGCTCGCAGGGCAATATCCTGAGAACCGCTTCAAGACCGCGACCGTGATTCCGCTGCAGCAGCGGCTCACCGGCAGCCTCGAGGCGACGTTGTGGGTGTTGATGAGCGCCGTCGGCGTCGTCTGGCTCATTGGGTGCGCGAATATCGCGAACCTCCTGCTGGCGCGGGCCGCGGGCAGGACGCGTGAGATCGCCCTGCGCGCAGCGCTCGGCGCCGGCCGGGTGCGTGTGATGCGGCAGTTGCTGACCGAAAGTTGTGTGCTGGCGGGCGGGGCGGGGCTGGCGGGGCTCCTGCTGGCGTCGCTGCTCGTGCAGGGAGTCGTCGCGTTGTCACCCGCGAACGTGCCCTGCATCGACGACGCGCGGATCGACACGACCGTCCTGGTGTTCGCGCTCGGGCTCTCGCTGGTGTCGACAGCGCTCTTCGGGCTCGTGCCGGCCCTGCATGCCTCGCGACTCGATCTGTCGAACGCGTTGAAGCAGGGCGGCTCGAAGGCAACGGCGTCGAGGGCCGGCACTCGGCTACGCTCGGTGCTGGTTGTCGCTGAAGTCGCGTTGTCGGTCATCCTGCTGGCCACCGCGGGGCTGCTGGTGCGATCGTTCCTGGCGCTCCAACAGGTTGACCTCGGGTTCACGACGGACCGTGTGCTGGTCGCGTACACCGAATATGCGGTCAGAGACGACGTCACCGAGGACCTCTGGACTCGAAGCCGGTTCTATGCAGATGTGCTCGATCGTCTGCGTACCGTGCCTGGGGTCAGCGCGGCGTCGGGCGTGGCCTACCTGGGGATGGGGCGAGAGCCCAGGTCACCTCGCGACGTCTATATTCAAGGCCGGCCAGAGGGGCGACCAGGCGAGCGGCCGCAAGCGGAGTACCACGCTATTACCGCCGACTACTTCAAGACGCTGGAGATTCCGCTTCGTGCCGGGCGCGATTTCGACCGGACCGACACATCGGAGCGGCCGCGGGTCGCCATCGTTAACGAGACCCTGGCACGCACCGCCTTTCCAGGGGAGTCGCCCATCGGACAGCGTATTCAGACAGGGACAAATCGTAAGGCGGCCTGGATGGAGATCGTCGGGGTGGTTGGCGACACTCGTTGGCAGGACCCAAGTCAACCCGCGCGGGCGGTGATCTACGCCGCATCGACGCAAGGCGCAGGCAACTCGCTGTCCATCCTGGCTCGAACCTCATTGGACAGTCAGTCGCTCGCCGGCACGCTTCGCACGCTCCTGCACGACGCGAATCCCACAGTGCCGGTCAAGTTCGAGACGATGGACGAGTTGTTCGACTCCGCGCTGGCGTATCCCAGGTTTCGCACGCAGGTGATCGGGCTGTTTGCGAGTGTGGCAGTGGTCCTGGCCGCCGTGGGCATCTTCAGCGTGCTGGCGTACCTGGTGGGGCAGCGCACACGGGAGCTTGCGATCCGCCGGGCCCTGGGCGCCCGGACCGTCGATGTCATCCCCCTCGTCATTGGTCAAGGGCTGCGGTTGGTCGCGATCGGCCTTGTTCTGGGGCTGGCGGGTGCGCTCACCCTGGCGCGGCTGATGACGGGTCTCCTGTTTGAGATCAGCCCGTGGGACGCCGGCACCTATCTGGGGACGATCGCCGTGCTCGGCGGCGCGGCGCTGCTCGCGACGCTCGTTCCCGCGATCCGAGCTGCCACGATCGCGCCCCTCGTCGTGCTCCAGCAAGAGTAGCCGCGCGTCTCCCGACGCAAGCTCGTTTCCCCAGAGCTGCGTTGTCAAGCAAAGCGCACTGACTTGGCGGGTTCGTCGACGAACCCTAGTGCGTTCCGGTGATGACACTGATTGGGATTCGAACCGCTTGAGCGGCCACAAAGCGCTGGAATTAGACGCGTTGTTTTCAACGCGGTTGAGCTGGCTGGGAGGCAGGGATTCGAACTCGGAGCAAGGCCTGTTTCTAACATGGTGATGGCGCGCGACTTCTGGCTTCAAGCGCTTCCGTCGCAGGCGGTTACGACGCTCCGTTTCGTTCCCTGCTGTCCACCCGACTCCTCCTGATTCTCCCCCCGTCGTGGAGACATTCTGGAGACGATGACACCAACTTTTGTGGCGTCCCCGACGGGATTCGCAAATATGTGGAAGCGGCCCCTGGCCGGAATCATGCGAAGACCGGCCCGGTGGTCACGCCCGCAGATGGCTTGACGCTGCCCCAGACCTGGGGCCACCACGCGCAGCGAATAGGTAGCCAGTACGGCGTTACTCGATACCTACAATCGTTCGGCTGGGAGGCAAGGGTTCGTGCGCGCTCGCGAGGCGCGAAGCTCGTCGCCGCGTGCCCTGGAAACCTGGCCGAGCCGCCACGAGATGCGTCGAAGGCGAGTGAACGTGGCTGCGTGTCAGGGACGGAGCGACCCCAAATGACAGCTGCCCGTGAGGGGTCTCTTGCGAATTCCCTAGCGGTGGTGTACAAGGACCATCGCCAGCGTTGGAGTTAGAACTGGCCAAAGTTCGAACCGGCTCATCACTCGAGACTTCCGGGTACTTAGGCGAAAGGGGCTGACTCCGATGACTCGTATATTGCCGATTCTCGTGTCCGCGCTGCTGTTGGGCGCTTCAACGGCACAAGCCAATCACTCGAAGATTTACATCGCGAATCAAGGATCCAACACCGTAACCGTGATTGATGATCAGCGGGTCAGTGCCATGGTGGTGGCCCGTGCCGGCACGACACCTGCCGCCGATCACGCAACGGTCGCACAGGAGGATTTCGCACTCGTCGCGACCATCCCCGTCGGATCGAATCCGATTGCCGTCGGCGTGTCCGCCGATGGCATGCTTGCCTACGTGGCGAACCTGAACTCGAACAGCCTTTCGATCATCGACACAGACCTCGACGCGGTCGTGGCCACCGTGGCTGCCGGGCCGACCCCGCGCGATGTCGAGGCGACTCCGGACGGCCAGTACATACTCGTCGTGAACCAATCGACCAACACTGTGACGGTGCTCGACGCTTCTGACTACTCCATCGTCGCGAGCATTCCGGTCGGGACGTTCCCTTGTGCCATCTCGATTACCCCCGACAGTAGCGCCGCCTACATCACGAATCGCAACTCGAACGACGTCTCCGTCATCGACCTCGCGACCTTCCAGGTCACAACTATCGCGGTCGGCACGTTCGCGTGCGACGTGATGGTGACGCCGGACGGCCGTTGGGCAGTGGTGACGAACCGAGTGTCGGGCAATGTCACGATTATCGACACGACCTCGAAAGTGGCCGTAGCGACGGTCGCGACTGGGACGAACTCGCAGGGCGTGGCCTTCAGCCCGGACAGCATGAAGGCCTACATCACTAACGCGGCGAGTACGTCGATCGTGGACATGAGCTCCTTTACGGTCGTCGCCACCATTTCAAACCTCACCTCTGGTACCTGCGCCGTGGGCGCGACGATGGATATGAACAGCGGCGACGCCGGGCATGTCTACGTCGCGTCGAACACGCAGGCGGGCCGAGTGAGCGTGATCGACATCGCCACCGACTCGGTGGTTGCGGTGTTCGCCGTCGGCGCGCGTCCGTTGGGCGTCGGGATACGGATGTGGCCTATGCGCATGTAACGGTTTCGCGGTTCTAGTGTGCTCCGCAGGGACGTCCAAGCGCAAGAAATCGCGGGCGCGTTGGTCACTGCAGCGCGTCGAGCACTAGCGAGGGCGTCCTACTGCTTGGGGCGCGCGCACTCCCTTTGAGTTTCACCGTCACACGACGCACCTGGAGGCGTCCCTTTAGACCGTCATAGGCTGCGCGAGCAGTCACGCTCGGCAACAGCCTGAACTTCTCCTCGGTGCCGGACACGGCCTCACAGTCGTTACCGTCCCGTGGCCGCCTCAAGCTGTGCCTCTGTCCAGCCGGTCTCTTCGGATCTAGTGGCATACTGCAGCCGTTTTCGCTGAGGTTCCATATAATCACGGCCACCATTCCGGAGGGAGCCGCATGCCGCTTGAATCAGGAAGCCGCCTCGGGGGGTACGAAGTCCTGACGCTCGTCGGCCGCGGGGGGATGGGTGAGGTCTATCGGGCGCGCGACCTCAAGCTCAATCGTGAAGTGGCCATCAAAGTGCTGCCCGATCAGCTTGCCAGCGATCCTGAACGGCTCGCCCGGTTTGAGCGTGAAGCGCGGGTCCTCGCGTCGCTCAACCATCCACACATCGCTCATATTCACGGCTTCGAGGACTCGACCGGCGTGCCCGCCCTCATCATGGAGATGGTCGAGGGCCTGACACTCGCCGATCGGATTTCGCAAGGGCAACTTGGAGTTGGCGAGTCGCTCGAGATCGCCAGCCAAATCGCCGACGCGCTCGAAGCGGCTCACGAGCGGGGCATTGTGCACCGCGATTTGAAGCCGGCGAACGTAAAGATCACGCCAAGCGGCGACGTCAAAGTCCTCGACTTCGGCCTAGCCAAAGCGGTGGCCGGTGACGCGCAGTCTCCGGATCTCTCGGTGGTCACGATGGAGGGAACCGAGGCGGGCGTGATCCTCGGGACCGCCGCGTATATGAGCCCGGAACAGGCGCGGGGCCATCCGGTGGACCAGCGCGCCGACATCTGGGCGTTTGGATGCGTGCTTTTTGAAATGCTCGCCGGCCGCCGAGCGTTTTCGGGCGGGACGGTCTCGGACACCATCGCCACGATCCTCACGCGCGAGCCGGCCTGGGCTGACCTGCCCGCGGCCACACCGCCAGAGATTCGCCGTCTGTTGCGGCGCTGCCTGCAGAAGGACCCCAGACGGCGGCTGCGCGACATAGGCGATGCCGGACTCGATTTGAACGATGCGCTTACCGGTGCCACATCCGACGATGTTGCTGGAGGGCAGTCCTCCCGCATCACGCGTCGAACGGCGATCGGGGTGTTGGCTGGCGCCCTTGCGGGCTCGGCGGCAACGGGTCTGGTTGCGATCAGCCGGTATCGCGGCGCCACGCCTCGTCGATTGACCAAATTCGCGATAGCCGATCTCGTCGGCGAGTCGTTTGTCGCCAGCTTCGGCAGGCGCATCGCCGTTTCACCGGACGGCACGCACGTCGCCTACGTGGCTTCTAAACCACCCCAGCTCAACAGACTGTACCTCCGACCATTAAGCGGCTTGGAGCCGAGGCTGCTCCTCGAGAATGGCGCGGCGCCGTTTTTCTCGCCGGATAGTCGGTGGATCGCGTCTCTTGACGGCGCTGCCCAGCAACTGCGGAAAAACAGTCTGACCGGCGGCGCCCCCGTGACCGTCTGTCGAGGATTTAGCGCCGGCGGGGGCGGTGGAACCTGGGCCGATGGGGATACGCTGTATTTTGTCGCGGAAAACCCAGGGGGTCTTTCACGCGTTGCCGCCGCTGGCGGGCAGTCCGAGGAAGTCGCCAAGTTCGATTTCGCCAACGGCGAACGCGTCTACAAATTTCCGAGCGCACTTCCTGGAGGTAAAGCGATCCTTTTCACCGTCGCGACTGTGGATGCCGAGTCTTTCGATGATGCCCACATCGCCGTCTTCCTGACCGCTACCGGGCAGAAGAAGGTTCTCGTAGACGGCGGCACCCACCCGCGTTTCTCGCCATCCGGTCATCTCGTGTATGCGCGCAACGGCCAACTGCTCGCCGTGCGCTTCGATCCAGATCGGCTAGAAGTGAGCGGCCAGCCGTTCACCGTTCTCGAAGGCGTCCTGATGAGCCGCAATACGGGCGTGGCCAACTTCGATATCGCTGCAAGCGGCGACCTTGCCTACATTCCTGGGAAAGCCGAAGGAGGCGCACGAACACTCGTCTGGGTCGATCGAAGCGGCCAGGCCGAAAAGGTGGCATTGCCGCCCCGATCGTACCTTCACCCGCGGATTTCACCGGATGGCCACAAGGTTGCCGTTGAAATCGAAGGGTCGCATCACGACATCTACGTCTATGACTTCACGAGCGGTGTTTTATCAAACATCACGACCGATGGCGTGAGTCATTGGCCGGTTTGGTCACCGGATGGTCGAAATGTCGGGTACCGTTCAGGACCCATGGGACGGTTTCAGCTGTGGCAGGTTCGTGCCGATAGGAGTCGCGCACCAGAGGCCGTGCCTGCCGCAGGCGTGTCACAAAGCGCCGAGTCGTACTCGCCGGATGGACGAGCGATCGCCTATACCGCCACCGCTCCCGGCGCAGCCGGCGAAGGTCACGGTTGTTGCGTTAGAGGGCGACCGAACACCACGACCGCTGGACAATTCCAGGTACGCTCAAGGGTCGCCAAAATTCTCGCCCGATGGCCGCTGGCTGGCGTACTGCTCGAGCGAATCGGGAAAGCCCGAGGTGTATGTCCAAGCGTTTCCGGGACCTGGACCCAAAACCCAGGTATCCAGCGATGGTGGAACCGATCCGGTGTGGAAGAGAACCGGCGGCGAGCTCTTTTACCGCAATGGCGATAGCATGATGGCAGTTCCCATTTCCCCCGGACCTTCCTTCGCCAACGGCCGACCACGCGAGCTTTGGAAAGGGCATTACTCGCATGGGATGAGCAGCTCGTGCGGGCCGGCTGGACCCACTTCTTCCAACTACGACGTAACCGCTGAAGGCGAACGCTTTCTGATGATCAAGGACGAGGATCAAGATTCCGCCACTTCTCGGCAGGCAATCGTCGTGCTCGGTTGGGCCGACGAGTTGAATCGCATATCCAAGGCGTGATTTCTGTTCAGGGCTTCCAGCGCGCCGGATTTGCTGAATCGACTTGTGTATCGCAGGTTCCAAATCGGTGGGCGAATCAAATGCATCGAAACGTTCGTGGCGTCAATGGCGGCGATAGACTGCGACCTGCCAAGGTCCCGTTGTACTCGAGAAGCACGGAACGAAGCCGGCCTCACTGATCACCCCTTCGATCACGTCCGGCGGTTGCACGGACGTGTGGACGGGTCCGCGCCACACGAAAAGGTTCATCAGACTGACCACCATCCTGACGGGCAGAGTGTTGCGTGGATAGACGAGGCAGTACAGGCGGCGGAGCCCGTACCGCTGACAGGTGGATTAGCCGCTTCCAATCGGGATAGACCGTTGATGACGCGGTCGAGGGTCACGATCTCGGCTGGAGGAATCGTTCAGCAAGCTCGAGGAAGTCGCCGTGGTGGTAGGCGACCGGGCGGCGAAGCCTCGACGTCGCTTTCCTCCCGCGCCGTTCGAATGTATGCATCGGAAGCGTCGATGCTCGTTGCATGGGCCGCGTCGGCGGCTAGGAGCTCGTGCTGAACCGCGCCGATCCCACCGCCGATGTCGATCACGGTAGCGCCCTTGACTCCCTTTGTCTTGAGTGCATCGATCAGCATCCTCGTGGATGGGATCGGCCCCTTCTGTGATAGCTGCGCAGCTCAGACGCAGCCTTCCTCGCGTTGTAGAAATCTCCAAAATCCTTCGTCGTTGGTAGGTCAGGCATCTGCACCCAGTATTTAGTAGAAGCTATCTTACAGATCGCCCACTGCGCGTCGGTCACATCTCCACGAGGACGCCCGAAGGATTGCACGACCGGGAGACTCTCCATGGCCGACTCTTGCCCATATAATCACGCCACCGCCATGACCCTACCGCCGGGCACCCGGCTCGGCCCGTATGACATTACTGCCAAGATCGGCGCCGGCGGGATGGGCGAGGTCTACCGTGCGCGCGACACGCGGCTGCACCGCGACGTCGCGCTGAAGATCCTGCCGGCGGCATTGACGATCGATCCCACGCGGCACGAGCGTTTCGTCCAGGAGGCGCGCGCTGCGTCAGCGCTCGAGCACCCACATATTGCGATGATTCACGACATCGGCGACGCCGACGGCGTCACCTTCATCGCGATGGAGCTGGTGCGCGGCGAGCCGCTCGCAGACCTCGTCGCACGCGGCCCGCTCGCGCCGGCGCGCGCGATTGAACTCGCGATCGAGATTGCCGAAGGCCTCGCACGCGCACACGACGTCGGCCTCGTCCATCGCGATCTGAAGCCGGCCAACGTGATGGTGACAACCGAAGGGCACGCGAAGATCATCGACTTCGGCCTGGCGAAGCTGGTCGATGCGCTCGGCGGCGAGTCGTGCGAGACTGCGGCCAGGCCGGTCACCGAATCGGGCGTGGTGCTCGGGACCGTCGGCTACATGTCGCCGGAGCAGGCGCAGGGTGCAGCGGTCGATTACCGCAGCGACGTCTTCAGCTTCGGCATCGTGGTCTACGAGATGCTCGCCGGACGCCGGCCGTTCGCCGGCCGTACGACCATCGACACGCTGCACGCGATTCTGAACATCCCCGCGCCGCCGCTGCCGCCCACGGTCGGCGCGGCCGCGACCGATCTCCAGCGGATCGTCGACAAGTGCCTCGCGAAGGATCCGAACGAGCGCTATCAGGGCATGCGCGATGTCCTCGTCGATCTGCGCGCCGCCCGCCGACGCCTCGACTCACTCCCGATTACCGCTGACGCCACACTCGCGTCGCGCTCAAAGCTGCCGGCGCGATCGATCTGGACCACGGGGTTCGGTGCCGTCGGATCGCGACGGATCTGGCTGTACGTCGCCAGCGTCGCCGCATTCACGGCGATCGCGATCATGGCAGCGACGCTCCGGATACCGCGGACCTCGCTGATTGCGCCGACCGAATGGGAGCAGATCACCGACTACGCCGACTCAGTGAGCTCGCCTGCATTGTCGTCCGACGGTCGCATGCTCGCATTTCTTCGAGGACCGCGCACGTTCAGTACCGACAGGCGACGTGTACGTCATGGTTCTGCCCAAAGGGCCGACCTTGCAGCTCACGCACGACGAGTCGCAGGAAAAAATGGATCCGGTCTTCAGTCCGGACGGCTCGACGATCGCGTACACGGTGCCGTTTCAGACCTGGACGGTTCCGATCGGCGGTGGAAAGCCGCAGCTCTGGCTGCCGAATGCGGCGAGCCTTCGCTGGGTTGACGGCAACACGCTCCTGTTTTCCGAAATGACCGGCAACAGGGGGTCGCTCCGCGGCATGACGGTCGCCACGTCCGATGCGAGTCGCACACGCGAGCGCGTCGTATACGCGCCGGCGGGGCCGGTCGGTATGGCACATCGATCGTACGTATCGCCCGATCGCAAATGGGTGCTCGTCGCAGCGGAAATGGTACGCCGTCCGCCGTGGGTGTGGCAGCCCTGCCGGATCGTGCCGTTCGACGGCAGTTCGAGCGGCCGTGCAGTCGGACCGGCGGACGCAGCGTGCACAGCCGCTGCCTGGTCGCCGGACGGCAAATGGATGTATTTCGTCGCGAATGTCGGCGCCGCGTTCCACATCTGGCGCCAGCGTTTTCCCGATGGCGCGCCCGAGCAGCTGACGGCCGGTGCGACCGAAGAGGAAGGGATCGCCGTCTCTCCGGACGGGACGTCGCTGGTGACGGCGGTCGGCACTCGTCGAATCTCGGTCGTGCTCCACGATGGCGGCGCAGAGCGGGCGATCGTCTCTGAAGGCAGACCGCGGCTCGCCGCCGTGCAAAATGGATCGCCATTCTCACCGGATGGGAAGAAACTCTACTACCTGCAGATCGCGCGCGGGTCGAACGATGTCGGCGAAGCGATGCTGACACCGTTCACCTCCGGAGAGCTGTGGGCCGTCGACGCGGACAGCGGCCAAGCCGAGGCGGTGTTTCCCGGGCTGAGCATCACCAGGTTCTCGCTGGCGCGCGACGGCAAGCGCATCACGTTTACGACCGCAGACAGCGACGGCCCGCATCTGTGGATCGCCGCGCTCGATCGGCAGTCGCCACCGCGGCAGCTGCCAGTCACTTCACCTGAAGTTCCGCGCTTCGCGGGTGAATACATCTACTATGTCGCGCGCGAACCCGCGGCGCAAGGATCCCTGCGTCCAGTCGTCCATCGTATTCGCGTCGACGGCAGCGGCGACGAGCGCATCTGGACGAAGGGGTTCTGGCGTGTCGCGATTTCGCCGAGCGGGCGCCACCTCGCGCTGACCGCGGACGATCCAATCAGGGTCGAGATTGCCGACTGGCAGACCGGCAACGCAATTCCGATCTGCACCGGCTGCACCGGATGGTGGTCGGACGATGGCGCCTGGTTCAACCTCGCGCAGCAAACGGGAAGCGGCGACCAGATTGGCCTCTATGTGCTGCCGACTCGCGGGGACAGCGAATTGCCCGATGTGCCGACTGGTGGCTTCGGCGCCATCGCCGACGCGGCACACGCGAAAGGCGCCCGGGTGATCAACCAGGCCGGAGACGTCGGATTGAGCGCGACGCCGGATCGTTACGCGTTCGTGCGGGAGACCGTCCACCGCAACCTGTTCCGGATCCGATTGCCGTAGTCATTGCCCCGGTTTGAGAGATCTCTGCGGCGGACCGGGATCGCTGGGTGCGGATCAAGCAGCTAGTTGCCGACGCTGCGTCGCAGCTGCCCGCCGCGCGCGCGCCTTCTCGCCGATGCCTGCCCTGATGCGTCGATCCGTGAGAAATCGAGGCGCCGATCGCCTCACACGACGCCGCGGGCGATCCTTCGACCGCAAACGGCCGGCGGCGTCTGCTTTCGCCCCAGATAGGGATTCCGCACGTGACCAGCCCGACTAATCTCGCAGCGGGGCGGTGGCTCGGGCCGTACGAGATAGTCGAGCAGTAGGGTGCGGGATGGGCGAGGTGTGCCGCGGCCTGGACGCTGGCCCGCACTTGACAGATTATATTCAAGTGTTCTATTGATTACTAGAATATGGCGACTCAGCGCGAATTTAAGGACCGTTTGTACGCCCAGTTCGCACGCATCGGAAAAGCTGTGGGCAGCCCCCACCGCATAGAGATGCTGGAGCTGCTCGCTCAAGGCGAGCGCACGGTGGACTCGCTGGCAACGGAGATCGGTCTCTCGCTCGCGAATGCGTCGCAACACCTTCAGGCGTTACGACAGGCCGCCCTGGTCGACAGGCGAAAGGATGGGCTGTTCGTGTACTACCGGCTGGCCGATCCAGCGGTGTTCGAGGTCTGTAAGGCAATTCGTAGCGTTGCCGAGCGAAGGCTCGCGGATCTCGAGCGGCTGGTGCATCAGCATTTCGGCGACCGAACACGGCCGGAGCCGGTTGGGATGCGGGACCTGCTCGAACGCGCGCGCTCGAGCGATGTGCTCATTCTTGACGCACGTCCAGCCAACGAATACCTCGCCGGGCATATTGCCGGGGCCATCTCCGTTCCGATCGACGACCTGAAGAACCGTCTTCGGTCTCTGCCAGCGGACAAGGAATACGTCGCGTACCTGCCGCGGCCCCTACTGCGTCTATGCAGACCGTGCCGTCGAATTGCTGCGGAAGAGTCGCCGGCGTGCAAAACGGCTGGCCGAAGGCTTCCCCGAGTGGCGTGCTGCGGGGTTTCCGATCGAGCAAGGAGCTGCGCCTACAAGGCAGCCTCGTTGGCTGAGTCCGGACCGGTCCCGCATGCGACGGAGACCATCGGCGTAGCCGTTGGCAACATGCGCGTGACGTTACGCGCGTGTGTGACGTTCGAAGTGAGTGGAGATGATCTGTAGGGGCGGATTCGTTCGGATCTCAACCCCAGGAGCCGTCATGATCTTCCGACCGTTCTACTACTTCGACCGCGGATGCGCCGCGTACCTGTTCGGTTGCGGCACGCTCAGTCGGTGCGCCGTCGTCGATGCGCGGGCCGATGATGTGGACACATACGTCACGTTTGCGGCCAGCAAGAATATGCAGATTACCCATGTCATCGACACGCATGTGCACGCGGACCACCGCTCCGGCGGTCCTGATCTAGCCCGGCGGGTCGAGGCGGCCTACTGTCTTCACGAGTCGGCGGACTACGACCGGCCGTTCACGGCGGTTTGCGACGGTGAAGAAATCGAGCTTGGAAACACGCGTGTCAGAGTCATCCACACCCCCGGCCACTCGCCGGAGAGCGTGTGTCTCCTGATAACAGACCTGAGGCGTGGAACCGAGCCCTGGTTCGTGCTGACTGGCGACACGCTGTTCGTGGGCGCCGTCGGACGCCCTGATTTGCCGGGCCGCGCACGCGAGAACGCCGCTGACCTGTACACAAGCATCCACGAGAAGCTGCTCACATTACCCGACGAACTCGAGGTGTATCCCGGCCACTTCTCGGGGTCCGTGTGCGGAGCGGGATTGAGCGGGAAGCCCATGAGCACCATCGGCTTCGAGCGTCGATGGAATCCGATGTTGTCTCGAGACAAGCAGGCATTCATCGATGCCCTTGCAGACGTCCCTCCGAAGCCGGCCGAGATGGAACAGATCCTGACTTTCAACCGCGGCCATCACGAAGTGAAGACCAGCACGTGACGATGACCGCGGTACGCCGTGGGGTGCCAGCCATTCGGCTCGGGCTCCGAGAGAACATCGCTCAGTTCTCGTTGCTTGTCGTCATCAATGCCTTCGTCGGAGCGATGGTCGGGATGGAGCGAAGCATCCTGCCGCTTCTTGCTGAACAGGAGTTTCAGCTCGCGGCTCGTTCCGCGATCCTGTCCTTCATCGTCGTGTTTGGCATCACGAAGGCGCTCACGAACTATGCGGCTGGGCGATTCGCCGACCGTATTGGACGCCGGCAGATTCTCATTGCAGGGTGGCTCGTCGCTGCTCCCGTACCGTTCATTCTGATGTGGGCCCCGACCTGGACCTGGGTGCTTATCGCGAACGGGCTGCTTGGTATCAGCCAGGGGTTCACCTGGTCAACGACCGTGATCATGAAGATCGACCTCGTCGGACCGGAACGGCGAGGGTTGGCGATGGGGCTGAACGAGTTCGCCGGTTACATCGCCCTGGCAGGAGCCGCACTGGCGACGGGATGGGTCGCCGCTCAGCAGGGACTGCGCCCTGAACCATTCTACCTAGGCGTACTTTTCGTCATTTTTGGTTTGGGTCTGTCCGTACTTCTGGTTCGTGAGACGCACTCACACGTCACCTTGGAATCGCGTCTTCACGGCGGGGCGAGTGAAGTCCCCACCTCGGCTGCAATCTTCTGGCGCACGACGATCGGGGATCGCAACCTCTCGAGCATCAGTCAGGCAGGGCTCGTGAACAACCTGAACGACGGCATGGCATGGGGCCTGTTCCCCTTGTTCTTTGCGGCCGCGAGCATGAGTCTGGAGCGGACCGCTGCGCTTGCAGCCATCTACCCGGCCACGTGGGGTCTCGTGCAACTGGGAACGGGCGCGCTTTCGGACCGGATTGGACGCAAGTGGTTGATCGCCACCGGCATGTGGACGCAGGCTGCCGGCATCGCCGTCATTGCGTTGTCGGAGGCCTTCGTCGGGTTCGCGATGGGTTCCGCATTGCTGGGTGTGGGAACCGCGATGGTCTACCCGACCCTTCTTGCAGGTATTGGCGATGTCGCGGTGCCATCGTGGCGCGCATCAGCGATTGGTGTATACCGCTTCTGGCGAGATCTTGGCTACGCGATCGGCGCCCTCATCGCTGGCGTGACGGCGGACCTGCTCGGCCTGGCTGGTGCGTTCTGGATCGTCGCGGGATTGACGTTCATCTCTGGACTAATTGTCGCGTTCCGCATGAGAGAGACTTTGTTGTCTTCAGCGAGTGTAGGTCAGCGAAAAGGAATCAGCACTTGAATCACGCGCGTAGGCGGGCTGCCGTCGGTTGGACTGCGCTCCTGTCGATTCCGATCCTCAGCGGGGCGCAGGCGCCGATGACACTCGTGAGAAGACTAGCGTGCGGCATCTGGTCGCGAGGAAAGCCGAATAAGAGTAGGGGAACGGCCGGAGACACGGATGGCTTGCTCGTGCAACGCATGCAGTAATACCGCCGACCAGCACTTCAGCGCAGAGAAGGTCGCGAAAGAACTGCGGCATTACCGCCGAAAGGGACCGGGACCAACGACGCGTGGGCTTCTCGACGGGTTCGTATCAATCGGACTTCGACAGGGAACCGTCCTCGATGTCGGCGGCGGTCTTGGCATTCTCAGTCTTGAGCTGCTCGACGCCGGATTCAGTCGGGCCGTCATCGTGGAAGCCTCGTCTGCGTACCTTGCGGCTGCTTCAGAAGAGGCTGTTCGTCGTGGACGGTCGGCGTCAACAGAGTTGGTCCATGGTGATTTTGTGGCGGTCGCGAGCCAGTTGGCGCCAGCCACCGCCGTTACGCTTGATCGCGTTGTGTGCTGCTATCCGTTTTACGAAAGGCTTCTCGAGCAGGCGTTGCGGCTTGCAGAACACAGCGTCGCGTTGTCGTATCCCCGAGATCGTTGGTTCGTGCGGCTCGGGATCAGGCTAGAGAATGCGCTTCGCCGTTGGCGTGGGAATCCGTTTCGAACGTTCGTCCATCCCCCGTTGGAAATGACGCGGATGATCGAACGTGCGGGGTTCACGCTCGCGAGCCGCCGCGGCACGCTGTCATGGTCATCCGATGTGTTCGTGAGGCCCTCGACCTAGTCCATGCCCAACATGAAGAAAACACGAGCTGGAGCATCAGCCGTGGCTCAGTGCGCCAGGAGGGAGGATGTCGAGCCCGTGGCGCGAGTTGTACCGTCGAGTAGCTCCGGCGGCTGCCAGGCGTCAACCCTGATCGCCCGATCAAACCTGGCGAAAGGGTCGGGTGCCGGCGGGGCGGGTGCCTGAGGGGCGCGGAGCGCCGCCGCCGGGCTGAGGGTCAGGTCGTTCTCGATCAGGCGCGCCGCGAGCAGCCATTGCCGGAGTTCGCGCAGCGTCTCGCGCCGGGCCTTCCGGTCTGCGCGCCGCCGCGAGACGAGCGCCGCGCGCAACTTCGCAATGACAGCCAGCGCGACGCAATACTTCGCCAGGGCATCCGGACACGTCGGCGTCCAGCGCCGCGCCTCGACGAGCGCGGCGGCGTAATAACTCCAAACTGCCGTTCGACGTCCGACAAGTCGGCGGGCGGTGTCGTATCCGCTGGGACATCGAGAGGACCGGCTGACTGCGGAAGACGAGTCGTTCTTCGATTCACTCCACGCCACACTGACGGCCTGTGGCATACGCCGGATGGACCGGCCTCCCTTACTACGTCGAATTGTGGCCTGGACCCTTTCGATCGAGCAGTTCCCGCAGTACTTGCAGGCCCCTCGTGATCGCGCGGCGCTGCTCCGGGGTGGCCGTCGCCAAGGCTGTCGCCAGCCGGCCGGCCGGTCCCGCCTCGAGCTCTCTCACGTAGCGCGTCACCTCGTCGGTGACCACGATTCGCGTGCGGCGCCTGTCGGTGGCGTCCGCGCTGCGCTTGAGCAGGCCCCGCGACGCAAGCCTGTCGACAATGCCCGACGCGGTGCTGTGGCTCATGCCCAACGTCCGGCTGAGCTCGGTCAGCATCATCGGTCCCCGGCTGACGAGCGATGCGATCAGCGTGACCTGAGGCCCGGTGAGACCGCTTGCCTCGGCCTCCGCGAAGGGGTTGCGGAAGAGATCTCGCCATAACGCCCGGATGTGCGCGAGGGTGTCCTCCGTCTCGCGGATCAACGCCGGATCGCGACGAGCCAGCGACGCGCGTGTCTGTCGTCGTTCAGGTGCCATTGACACTCCCGGACCGGCAGCGTAACATGCGTCGTATACGACGCGTCGTATACGACATAATAATCGAGTGGAGCGCGACTGGCTGCTCCGCTCACGTCAAGGAGAGGCGCCATGAAGCACGTCATCACCGTGTCGACCATCGTTCTGGGCTTGACCTGGGGTGCGGCGGCGAACGGTCAATCCCCTGCGCGAGCCGGCGGGTCTCACCCTGGCCACGCGCAGCAGCCCAACACGTCGATGGCCGCGGAAGCAGCCCATGCGCACGGCCCGGCCGTGCCTGCGATTACGTATGCGGAGTTGCAGCAGACTACTGAACAGCTGACTGCCGCTCGCGAGGCGACCGCGAAATACCAGGATGTTCGTGCGGCTGAGGCCGACGGCTACCGCGCCATTGGCCCCAACGTGCCCGGCATGGGCCTCCACTACGTGCGGAAGGAGACCTCGAGGCCATTCTCGATCGCTGAGCCACCGATCCTGCTCTATGAGAAGGATCCGGCGTCGGCGACCCTGCGACTCGTCGGGGTGAGCTATCTCGTGGTGGCTCCGAGCGCAGCCGATGGGCAGCCGGCCAGCTCGCCCTTCCCGAAGGCACTCGCACGCTGGCACAAACACAACAATGTTTGTGTGCTTCCTGACAACAGCGCGTCCGTCGAGTTGACCGAGGCGCAGTGCACGGGACGCGGCGGACGCTTCACGGCGGAGACGAGCTGGATGGTGCACGCCTGGATCTGGAAGGACAGTCCCACGGGCGTCTTCAGTCCGACGAACCCTTCGGTGAAGTAGCGCATCTGGCGCCGGGAGGTGGCCATCGTGTGGAATCGCATTCGCTACACGTTCTGGGCGCCCTGGTACGACGCGCTGGTCGCCGCGGCCGACTTCGGGCGGGCGAGGCAGCAGTCCATCCAGGGGCTCGGCCTCCAACCCGGGGCGCATGTCCTGTTGGTCGGCGCCGGCACCGGCCTCGACCTCGAGTATCTGCCGCGAGACGTGACGATCACTGCCGTGGACATCACACCGGCGATGCTGGAGCGATGCCGGCGTCGCGCCGAGGGGCTGGGCATTGCCGTGGACGCGCAGGTGATGGATGCACGGCAGCTCACGTTCGAGGACGAGGCGTTCGATGCCGTCGTCTTCCACCTGGTCCTCGCGGTCATGCCAGAACCGGAACGAGGTCTGCGCGAGGCAGAGCGCGTGCTGAAGCCCGGCGGGCGAGTGGCGGTCTTCGACAAGTTTCTCGGTGACGACGAGCAAGCGCCGCTTGTCCGACGCCTTGGCAATCTCGTGACCAGGGCGCTGTTTTCTTCCGACCTGAATCGCCGGCTCGGACCGCTCGTGCGCGCAACAGCCCTCGCCACGACGCGAGACGAGCCCAGCGCGTTTGGTGGCCTGTTCCGGGTCGTGACGCTCCAGAAGGCCGCCACGTGCGCACCGCCCGCCGTCCGCTGACGCTCACTCGCTCGGCCTCTTTCGCGGATCGTCGGCCGCGTTGACGTACGTCAGACCCCACGGGCCGATTCCCTGAAGCTGAACGATCGTCTCACCTTTCGTACAGGCGAAATGGCGGGTTCCTGTCGGCATCATGGCGAAGGACCCGACCGCCAGCTCTCGGCCCGCGCTTTGATCGAACTTCTCGCCCATACCGATGACGAACGTGCCTTGAAGGACGGTCACGTGCTCGTCGGCCGGGTGGTAATGCGGCGATCTTGTATCCGTCCGGCAGCTTGAGCCGCAAGGTGAAGGGCCCGGCCTTCGACGGGTCGCCCTCGATCACGGCGGCCTGCGGGCCTGTGGGGACCGACGCGGGCCGACCACGCCCAACTGCGCGAAGCCAATCTCGTCGTCAACGTCCTGTTGCAGGAGCTGGCCCGATCGTCCACCGTCTGACACCAAGAGGTCTGAAGCGCGTGAAATGAGCGGAACTTGACGCTCCGACCTTGGGTTACTGGACCAAGTTGCGCCAGTTCGTGACAGTCTCCTCAGAAGCACGCTGCCGGCGGACGAATCGCGTACAGGCTGCCTTTCGGCGTTCCAATGTAGAGCGTCTCGTCGGAGCCGCCGATTGAGCGAATCGGCGCGCTTGCAAGCTTGTGCGTCCATGCTGGCGTACCATCTGCTTCACAAAACGCCACCACCTCGCCCGACGGCGTTCCGAGCACGATCGTCTTGCTGCTTGCAAATACCCGCGACGTACTCCAGCGGTCCGGCGCAGCCTGGCGCCAGCGCACTCGGTTCAATGTGAGATCAACCGACACAACGGCCCGATGATCCGCTCCTTGGTCGGTGAGCAGGACGAACACGGCATCATTCGAGATCACTGGAACGCCGGTTGGCTTGAGCGACATATCCAGTTTGAGGGACGAGAGGACCTCGCCGCTTGTCGGCGCTAACTGATGAAGAAGACCGTCGCTGGTGCCGGCGTACACGCCGGACACGTTAGTGCGGATAGAGGTCGTGATTGGAGCCCCCAAGTTTCGTTGCCACTCGATCCTTCCGGTACCAGCGTTCAAAGCAAAGAGCACTCCCTCAGTCGAGCCGGCGAACACCTTCCCTTGCATAACGTCGGGGCTCTCCCAGGAAGGGGCTTTCAACGTATTGACCCAAAGACGCTTCCCGGATGCGACGTCGAGCGCAATCACATCACCGTTGGCTGCGTAACCGAAGACAAAACGGCCATCCCCGACCAGTGTTCCAAGCACTCCCCGGCCAGCCGGGTACTTCCACAACTCACGGCCCGAACTGCGCTCGAATGCGTGCACACCCGCGTCAGCTTCAGCCGCCGGGTCATCCGCCGGCGCAATGATTCGATCGCTCTCGACCAGGACATCGCCGTGGAAGAAGTACTGTCGCGTCGATGAGCCCCGCGCGTTCGTTTCCCATTGCACCTTGCCCGTCCTTGCGTCGAGCTGACGAACCACCCCATTGCACGACCCGATCACCACACCCTCGCCCGCGACCGCAGGCGTGTGGGCAAGTCAACCACCGGCTTCGAAGTGCCAGAGCACTTGTACCGGCCCTGTACTCGTCTGTCGCTGAATACCAACCGCGCCAACCCACGTCACCGCCATCGCTACAGCCGCAAGGCGAAGTCCATACGTGCTCATGGTGTTTGCTATCCCTTCCTTCCGGCTGGTCGCTCGCCCGAGCCGACGTTAGACGATTATCAGGTCTACACACGAGTCTCAACCAAGACCCAATCGTCCGCGGCTCGATTCGAATGCGCTAGGAAGGATTCGCTGACAGACGCGATCTAGCAACGGCGGAAGGCTGCGACCTGCCACGGTCCAGCTTCGCGAGGGACTGAACGAGGCCGGCCTTGCTCACAAATCGTCGGATCGTTTCGTGCGGATGTACGGACGCGTGAACGGGTCGCGCTAGAGAGAACATTCATCAACGCAACCATCGCTCTCACAGGCAGAGCGTCGCGAGGGGAGCGGCCTCGCAGGCGTTGTAGAAGTCATTCGTCGTGAGCCAAGGACGCATGGGGTCTCGCGCAGCCTCTGGAACCGCACGGACTCGAAGGCTTGACTCGCGTGAGTGGTAAGAATATACTTACCGTAAGTGAATACTTACCACTCGGCGCAGTTCGACGCCCTCGGTGATGCGACCCGCCGGGCCATTCTCGCCCGCCTGGTGGAGGAGGGGCCTTTGCCTGTGGGTGAGCTCGCGCGCGACTTCCCGATGACCCGTCCGGCCATCTCCCAACATCTGCGGGTTCTCAAACGCGCCGACTTGGTGACCGACCGGGCTGAGGGGGCGCGACGCCTCTACGCGGTCAATCCCGAGGCGCTTGCGTCGCTCCGGACGTACCTTGAGCGCTTCTGGGTGGAGGCGCTCGCAGCTTTCAAACGACGTGTGGAGGACGAGACGAAGAAGAAGCGTTGACCAGAACGCCGAACACCACCAACCGAGGAACGAAGGAGGCTTTATGACGACCGCAACTCCAAGTGCCGTGGCAGCACCAATCGCCACGATCTTCGCCATCAATGACGGATTCGTGCTTCCAGCGATAGCGGGCCTGACGCAAAACGAACTCTGGCAGGCTCCGACCGACCGCAACAATGCCATGCTCTGGATTGCGGGTCACGTCGTGCAAACCCGAGCGATGATCCTCCAGTTGTTGGGTGAGTCCGTTGACACCGGCTGGGGAAAGCTGTTCGACCGGGGTACGCCTGCCGCGAAGCTCCATGACGCGGAGCGTTACCCCTCAGGCAGCGACATTGAACGCGTGATGCGCGAGGTCACGCCGCGACTGCACTCGAAGCTGGCGTCGCTCGACGACAGGTATCTCGCCGCACCGGCCCGAATGCAGGTGCCAGGCACCAAGACAGTCGCCGACGAGCTCGCGTTCTTCGCGCTCCACGAGTCCTATCACGTCGGCCAGTTGGCGTACGTTCGCAAGGGGCTTGGGTATCCGGGGCTTGCGGGCTGAGCAGGCGCTAACGCAAGGAGGAGATCCATGATTAGCGGGAATCAAGCAACGAGTGTCCAAGCGCAGGTCGTCGTGGGCGTGCCGATCGAGAAAGCGTTTGCCGTCTTTACGCAAGGCATCGGCACCTGGTTTCCGCCAGAGTACAACCTGCTGGCGGTGCCGATCGCCGAGCGTGTGTTCGAACCACGCGTCGGCGGCCGCATCTACGACCGCGGCACTGATGGCAGCGAGTGTCAATGGGCGCGAGTCCTTGCGTACGAGCCACCGACACGTGTGGTGATCAGCTGGGACATCAGCCCGCGCTGGCAGATCGAAACCGATCAGGCCAAGACTAGCGAGGTAGAGGTGCGATTCGTGTCCGACGGGCCCGAGCGTACACGCGTGGAACTGGAGCATCGTCATCTCGAACGGCATGGCGAGGGCTGGCAACAGCTTCACGCATCGGTGGCCGGCGAAGGCGGATGGCCAGGATGCCTCCGCAGATTCGCCGAGCGGCTCAAGCCTGGTTCCTAAGCAGATGAACGGATGAAGACTGTGCGATGAGCGACGCGACCGAACCACCATGACTTCGCCGACGTGCTCTAGCGTCGGGTGGTTGAAGGATCGGGTGAGACCGGCCCGGCCCTCGTCAAGCGGTCAAGTGCGACGGGCGGTTCGCCCGCGCAGCTGCGGCTGTCGGTGGCGGTTTTCTCCTGGCGCTGCTCCGCCACATGGGCATGGAGCTCCGCCGCGGTGACCAACAGCATGGTGCATCTGCCGACACTCTTCGGCGAGATTAGGCGAGTAGCGGGTCAGTGGTTCGGGCAACCTGCCCGCACGGCGGATCGGCGCCGCCGTTCGGGTACGTGCGTCGGACCTCATGCCTTCACTGAAGACGTCGGCTATGGTGCGGTATGAACTTCGTGTCGCAAGCGTATTTATCGCAGGAAACCCTCCGGTTTCGACACCGGATGCTCATCTGACGTACAACGGCAGTCTCGCGAAAATTACTGCGTTCTTGGAGTTTTCAAGAGTGCAAGTCTGGAGGAAGGTGGGCGGACGCGCAAAAATTGTGCAGAATCCCGATTCGGGTTAACCGCGCTAAGTGATTGAAAGATTGGCTCCTCAGGTAGGATTCGAACCTACAACCCTCCGGTTAACAGCCGGATGCTCTACCATTGAGCTACTGAGGAACACCTTGGGTGGGCGTCGCCGACGTGCCTGGCCGAGAGAGGCACCTTCTTCAGCTATCGGCGGGTGTTACCCGGACCTTCAATTCTAGCCAGAGCCTCCTCGGAAAGGCAAGCGTCTCCTGGGCTACACTCGACAACGCACCCCAGCACCCGGCCCATGCGTCTGACCTCCAGAGGATTGCTCTGCGTCGGTGTCCTCGTCGTTACCATGTCGGCAGCCGCCGCGCAGTCGCGCGCGACCGGCGCAGACATCCGGGGACACGTCCAGGACGCCTCCGGCGGGCGGCTCGCCGCCGCCACCATCACCGCCCGCAACCGTGCCACCAACATCGTTCGAGACACAACGACCGATGCGGAGGGGCAATTCGTCTTTCCAGCGCTCGAACCGGGCGAGTACGACCTGCGCGCCCAGCGCGAGGGGTTCTCGGCGGTGTTGCGCGAGCGCATGGCGCTCCAGATCGGCGAGCTCGTCGAGGTGACCTTTGCCCTCGAGATCGCCCCTGTCGAGCAGAGCGTGCGCGTCGAGGCCAGCGCTCCCATCGTCAACCCCTCACAGACCGCCGTGTCCACCATCGTCGGCACGCACGAGATCGAGCAACTGCCGCTCAATGGCCGGCGTTTCATCGAGCTGGCGGCCCTGGCGGCTGGCGTCACCACCGCCGGGCCGGTCGATCCGGCCGCGGAGACGTCCGGGCTGTCGGTGCTCGGGCAACGACCCGTCGCCAACAACCTGATGGTGGACGGCTTCGACAACAACGACCGCATCCTCGGCGGGCCCAGCAGCAATTTCAGCCAGGAGTCCGTGCGCGAGTTCCAGGTCCTGACCAGCTCGTAT
The DNA here is from genome assembly GCA_963806705.1 of Vicinamibacteria bacterium. Lineage (GTDB taxonomy): Bacteria > Acidobacteriota > Vicinamibacteria > Vicinamibacterales > JAENWD01 > JAENWD01. The sequence continues at coordinate 314,318 of CAWDZE010000003.1, read as the reverse complement.
CCCGCGGAATTCGGCAACGCCACCGGCGGCGTCGTCAACATCGTGACCCGTTCGGGGTCCAACACCGTCCACGGCACGACGTTTCTCTACCATCGCAATACGGGGCTCAACGCGCGCGGCTACTTCGAACAGTTCGACCCGTTCGGCAACCCGGTTGACTTGCCCAAGGCCACCTTCAGACAGAACCAGTTCGGCGGATCGATCGGGGCTCCGCTGCGCCGCGATCGCACGTTCGTGTTTGCCGCCGTCGAGATGGCGCCAACCCGGGCCAGCAACGTCGTGACGATCGAACCTGAAGCGGCCTCCACGCTCGACCTTGCGGGCTTTCCTGTCCAGACCGGCCTGGTGCCGTACGAGCAGGGTTTGAGCGAGCTGGTCGTGAAGGGCGACCATTACTGGCGGCCGGCGCACAGCCTGTCGGTGCGGCTCCAGGTCGCGGACCTGATGAACGAGAACTACGTGCCATTCGGCGGGCTGACGGCGGCCAGCCGCGGCGCGCGCGCCGATCGGCTCGACTGGGGCCTGGCCGGGTCGCAGACCGACGTCATCGGCGGCCTGTGGGTGAACGAGGCACGTTTGCAGGTCGCGCGCCAGAGCTTTCAGGCACTGCCCTTCGACGCGCAGGGACCCTCCGTGACGCTGCTCGGCGTGGCCTCGGCGGGCCGATCGGACCTGCATCCGACCGACCGTCTGAACTGGAGCGTGCAGCTGAAGGACACGCTGACGTTTGCCGGCCAACACCACACGTTCAAGGCGGGTCTCGATGCGTTGACGATCGATCAGGAGGCGCTGCTCAGCTACAACTTCGGCGGCGCCTACACGTTTGCGGCGCTGCCGCCCATTCCGGGCCTCCTGCCCACTGGCGCGAGCGCGCTCGATGCGTTTCGCGGCGGTCTGCCCGCGTTGTACGTGCAGGGGTACGGCGATGGCGAGAGCCCGTTTGACTACCGCGAGCTGTCGGTGTTTGCGCAGGACGACTGGCGCGTCGGCTCGCGCCTCACGCTCAAGGGCGGGCTCCGTTACCAGCATCAGGGCTTCCCCGATTTCGACGTGACCGTCTCGAACCTCGCCGGCACGACACTGACGTACCCGTTCCCGCTTCGCGGGCACACGGTCTCGCCGCGAGTGGCGGGGGCACTCGACGCCGACGGCCAGGGCCGCACCCTGATACGCGGCGCCTACGGGCTGTTCTTCGGCGCACAGCTCACGGCGCTCTATGGCACGACCAACGTGTTCGGCCGGGACGACGGGACGCGGCTGCTGGTCTATCCGTTTCCTGTCAGCGTGGCCGGGTGGCAGGCGCCAGGACATCGACTGCCCGAGGGCGCCGTGCCGCTGCCGCGCGTGACCATCACGATTGGACCCGAGGCGCGCACGCCACGCGTGCACCAGGTTTCGGGGGGCGTCACGCGGCTGGTTGGGGCGTCGACCGCGGTATCGGCGGACGTCGTCTTTGCCCACGGGCTGAATCAGCTCGGGGTCCTCGAATACAACCCGACAGTGCCGGCACTCGGTCCCGGCCGCAGGCCCAACGACATCGCCGGCATGGCGGGCACGTCCGCCAGCGTCTCGCAGTTCACGGATTTCGGCGAGACGTGGTATCGCGGGCTGCTGGTGTCGGCCACTCGCCGGTTCAGCACGCATGGCGACCTGCGCGTGTCCTATACGTGGTCGGCCGCCGAGGACAACGTGTCGCGATACGCGGGCCAGGTCGAGGACAACGGCGTGGGTCGCAACCCCGCCGATCCGACCGGCGTGCCGCTGGGATTCGACCCCGCGCGCGAGCGGGGCCCGGCCGACACGGATCAGCCGCACCGGCTCGTGGTGAGCGGGACGTGGATGGCGCCGTGGCAGGTCCAGGTCTCCGGCATTCTGACGGCGGCCTCCGGTATACCGTTTACGCCGCTGGCCGGCGCGGATCTCAACGGCGACGGCCTGCCGCAATCCGACCGGGCGCGCGCCATTCCAGCCGACGCGTCCACGGCCGTGCGGCGCAACTCCGAACGGCTGCCGGCGCAGGCCACAGCAGACCTCCGCGTGGCGCGGCCGATCCGGCTCTCCGCCCGCGTCACACTGACGCCAATGTTGGAGGTGTTCAACCTGTTCAACCGGACCAACTTCAGCGAGGTGAACAACATCTTCGGGTACTGGCGCCTTCCCCGCCGATCCGCTGCGTGACGCCAGCGGCCGCACGACATACGGCCTGTTCCAGAAAGCCCTGCCTCCCAGGCAGGTGCAACTGGCCGCGCGGGTCATGTTCTGAAATCGCGAGCATGAATCCAGAACCTGGCGCGACGCTGGGAGAGGGCGGGCGATTCCTGATACAACGCCGGCTGGGCGCGGGCGGCATGGGCATCGTCTATCAGGCCCTGGACCGGGTGCGCAATGTGGAGGTCGCGCTCAAGACGCTACCCAAAATCGAGCCGCGCGCGCTGTATCGCTTCAAGCGCGAGTTCCGGCTGCTGGCCGACCTGGCGGATCCAAACCTGGCCTCGCTCCACGAGTTGTTCGCCTCCGACGATCGGTGGTTCTTCACGATGGAACTGGTCGACGGCGTCGACTTTCTCACGTTCGTGCGGGCCGACGAAGGATTGCGCCCCGTCACGCCAGGCACCGACAGCCAGATCGACAGCGCCGAGACGCAATTGCTCCCCGACCAACCCTCGCCACTGGCAACGCCCGGGCGCGATCCCCTGGCGCCGATCGTCGAGTTCACGCGCATCACGTCGGCGACGCGTCAACTGGCCAGCGCGCTTCGCACGCTGCACCGGGCGGGTCGCCTGCACTGCGACCTCAAGCCCTCCAATGTCCTGGTGACGGCCGAGGGTCGTGTCGTCGTGCTCGATTTCGGTCTCGCACTCGAGTTCGACGTAGGCCAGGCCTCCGCCGACACGGGTGGCGAGTGGTTCGGCACCGTGGAGTACATGGCGCCGGAGCAGGCGTCTGGCTCGCTCACGCCAGCCTCGGACTGGTACGCCGTGGGGACCATGCTGTACGAGGCGATCACGGGCCGGCTGCCGTTTCGCGGCTCGATGTTCGACGTGCTGTCCGCCAAGCGGCGCGCTGCGCCCGAGCCACCGAGCCGATTCAATCCGGACGTGCCGCCCAATCTGGAGCAGCTCTGCCTCCAGTTGCTGGCCCCGCAGCCTATAGACCGCCCGGACGCGGCCGACGTGCTCCGGATGCTTGGAGGCAGCACGACAGCGCCCGTGATCGTGCCCGAACCCTCGGCCGTGGCCCTGGTCGGCCGTGAGCGTCATCTCGAAACACTTCAACATGCGTTTCGCGCGTCGGTGGCCGGGCAGCCGATCTGGCTGTTCGCCCACGGGCCGTCCGGCATGGGCAAGAGCGCCGTCGTCGATCACTTCACCGACGCGCTGCAGTCGCGCTCGCAGGCGCTGGTCCTGGCGGGACGCTGTTACGAGCAGGAGTCGGTGCGCTACAAGGCGCTCGACAGCCTGGTCGACGCACTCAGCCGTCACCTGGCCCAGCTGCCGGCCGACATGGTGCGCGCGCTCCTGCCGGAGGACATCACGCTGCTGGCGCAGATGTTCCCGATGCTCGAACGCGTGGACGAGATCCACGCGCGAGCGACCCGGCGCCCTGCGATTCTCAGCCCGCAGGAACTCCGTAACCGCGCGTCGGTCGCGTTTGCGGAGCTGCTGGGGGCGCTGGCCGCACGGCAGCCCCTGGTGCTGGCCATCGACGACCTGCAGTGGGGCGACTCGGACAGCGCGGGCCTGCTGGTGGACATGTTCAGCGGCCCGCACGCACCGGCTGTGCTGCTGGTGGGATCGCACCGCGCCGAGCGCGCCGCCGACAGCGCCTGCCTGGCGACGTTGCTGCGAGAGGACCTGCCTTTGGCGTGCGAGCGGCGCGAGCTGGCCATCGACGCGCTGGAGCCGTCCGACGCCGAGCGCCTGGCGCTGAGCCGGCTCGGCCGGGACTTCCCGATGGCCGGCGCCATGGCGGCACGCATCGCGCAGGAGGCCGGCGGCAGCCCGTTCTTCATCCGCGCGCTGGTCGATCACGTGCTGGCGGAGGCGCAGCTGGCCGGGCACGGGCTGCTGGCCGAGGGCACCACGCTCGACGAAGTACTGCGACGGCGCTTCAGCCGCCTCCGCAGCGGATCGCGGCGGCTGCTCGACGTGATTGCGGTGGCCGGCCGGCCGATTGCAGAGGCCGAGGCGTACGACGCCGCCGGCATCGACGAGCGCGATCCGGCGCTGATGAGCGCGCTGCGTGCGGCGCACATGATCCGCCGCACCGGCGGCGACGTGCGCGAGCTCGAGACCTATCACGACCGGGTGCGGCAGGCCGTCGTGGCTTCGCTGGCGGGTCCAGCCCTCACCGACACGCATCGCCGCCTCGCCGAGACGCTCGACGCAAAGGGCACGGTGGATCCCGAGTGGCTGGCCGCTCACTACCTGGGCGCGGGCGACCACACGAGCGCGGCCATGCACTACGCGCGCGCGGCCGAGATTGCCGCCCGGCTGCTGGCCTTCGACCGCGCCGCCGACCTCTATCAGCGCGCGCTCGGATTGAACGTCGACATCGCAGGCGCCGGCCGGTTCGGCCTGCTGGTCGGCCGGGCCGACGCGCTGGCCAACGCCGGCCGCGGCGCAGCTTGCTGCTGAAACCTATCAGCAGGCCGCTGCGCTGGCGCCGGCCGACGGCGCGCTGGAGCTCGAGCGAAAGGCGGGCTATCAGGTACTGCATCAGCGGGCACCTCGACGAGGGCCGCGCGGTGCTGGCGCACTGCATGACACGCGTCGGGCTCCGCCTGCCCAGCAGCACGCGCGCGGCGCTGCTGCCGCTGGCGATCCGCAGCGCGCGACTGTGGGTGCTCGAGCGTCTGGGCCGCCTGCGTCGACTCCCGGCGCCCACCGAGGCACCGGCGCAGGCGCTCACACGTATCGACATTGTCTGGGCCGCGGCCGCGGCGCTTTCCGACGTGGACGTCGTCCTTGGCGCGGCCCTGAAGGCCCAGCACTTGCTGATGGCCCGCCAGCTGGGCGAGCCGGGCCGACTCGCTCGCTCGCTGGCGCTGCAGGCGATAGTGGTGCTGCAGCTGGGCAGCAAGGGCCACGGTCGCGCGCTGGCGCTCATCGAGACCGCGCGCCAGCTCGCCGATCAGGTCGGGGAGCCCCACACGCGGGCCATGGTGCTGGTCGCGCAGTCCTTTGCCGAGCTGACGACGCAGTCGTGGCGCCGCGCCTACGAGTCGCTCGATGAGGCCGAGCGCCTGCTGCGGGATCACTGCACCGGAGTGTCGTGGGAACTGTCGCTCGTCCACGTCTCGCGCATCTCGATGCTCCGCATCGAAGGACAGTACGGCGAGGCCGTGCGCCGCGGCCTTGCGGTGCTGGCCGAAGCCCAGCATCGCGGCGACATCTTCACGCAGGCGCGCATCGGCATCTTCGTGCTCGTCGACGAGCATCTGCTGGCGGGCCGGTTCGCCCAGGGGCGGCAGGTGCTGCGCGAGCTGTCCCGGGAGTGGTTCCGGGGACGCTTTCCCGTGCAGCAGGTGCTGGGATTCATTCACGACATCAACATCGACCTGCTGATGGACCGCCGCGGGATGGCGTGGCGGCGATGCCGGCGCTACTGGCGCCTCATCGAGCGGACACAGATGCTGCGGGTCGAGGTCATTCGCGAGTACGCGTTCCTGCTGCGCGGCGGTACGGCGCTTGCCGCGATCGACGACGACCCGGCGTCGAGCGGACGGCTGATGAAAGTGGCCAGGGGCGAAATGCGCCGCCTGCGGCGCGAGCCAGGACGCCGGTCGCATACGTTTGCGCAGATGCTTCAGGCGCTGATCGCGTTGCGCGAGGGCGATCGGCAACAGGCCATCGACCTCATCGCCGGCTGCGCCGGCTGGTTCGACGGCGTGGGAGAGCGGTCGTTTGCCGCGTCGCTGCGGCATTGCCAGGGGCGGCTCATCGGCGGAGCCTCCGGTGCAACTCTGATGGAGGAGGCAGACCGTCAACTGGCGGCACAGGGATTCAGCAACCCGGCCACGGCCATCATCACGCACGTCCCCGGCTTTCCACGCGCACTGACACGTCCACAGGAGCACGCATGACTCGCCTGACGCTGCCCGCCGCCGACGGTTCCCTCCCCAGCAACCCCGTGCAGTGGTGGTACTGGACCGGACATCTTGCCACCGCCGATGGTCGGCGATTTGGCGTCGAGGCGTGCTTCTTCGCCTTCACCGACGAGACGCTGCTGCCGCAGCACGTGCGCGACGACCTGCGGGGCCGCCGCTGGTGGTGGCAGAAGCTGCTCGGATACCTCCTCGATCGCCGCGGCTTCCAGATGGCGCACTGCGCCGTGTCGGACGTCAACGGCGGCCGCTACGAGCACAGCCCGCTGTTCAGGCTCGGCGTGCCGCCGGTGAAGTCGAACCGCTACACTCTGGCGCTCGACTTCCCGCCGGATCATCGTGCCGAGGCCAGCGGCGGCGGCGGTCGCGACCACGTGACGCTCGAGTTGCCGGCGTGGGGCCTGGACCTTGTGATGACGAGCGACGATGCCACCGTGCCGCCGGCACTGCATTACGGAAGCTTGTGTCACGACTACGCGTGCGGTGGCTACACGTACTACTACTCCAGGCCGCGCATGGCCGCCACCGGCACGCTGACGCTCGACGGCGCGGCCCATGAAGTCTCCGGGACGATGTGGTTCGATCGGCAGTTTGGCGATCTCAACGCCGTCGTGCATCGCGGCTGGCAGTGGTTCGCGATGGGGATGGATGACGGCTCCAGCATCATGCTGTTTGACATCCTCGATCTGCCCGTGGAGACGTATGGGGCGGTGATGCAGGGCGCGGAGTATCGCGCCTTGTCCGGCGCCGATTTCTCGGTCGTGGTCCTCGCGCACTGGACCAGTCCCGCAACCGGCATCGTCTACCCCTCCCTCTGGAGAGTCACCGTGGAGGGCACCGTATATGTCGTCACCCCGCTCATCGCGGACCAGGAGTTTCGAGAGCCGCCGCCGTTTGAGACCTACTGGGAGGGGACGTGCAGCGTCGCCAACCCGTCGGGCCAGATCGTCGGTCAGGCGTACGTGGAGCTGAACGGATTCAAGAAGCCCGCTGCTGGAGGTGCAGTCGCACTTTGATCGTCTCGTAGACGATCGTCGTGGTGTAGGTCACCGCGACCCAGAGGATGGCGGCCTCCACTGGCAGGTCGGCCCATGCCCGGATGTGCATTCCCATCATCCAGGCCTCACGGTAGCGCCACCATCCGAACGGGCTTGCCAGCGTGGCTTCCCAGAGCAGGCTGGTCAGCAGCACCCACAGCAGCGTGATGCTGAAGGCCCGCCAGTTGATGAACGGGCGCGCGGAGCGATAGAGCAGCAGGCTCGGCACCACCGCCGCGACCAGCAGGAACGTGAAGTACAGCGGAAACCCTTCCCGGTAGTCGCCCATCTCCGACACCCTCGCGAACATCTTCTTGTAGGCAACGGCGGCCGCCAGGGCGATCACGCCGTAGACTGCTGACTGCCAGTGAAGCTGGAACAGATAGGGCGGATGTCGCGAGGTGTCGCCGTAATCGGCGACGCCGTAGGCGGGCACCCACACGTCGTTGCACCAGATGTAGACCAGCAGGATTGCGACAAAGCCGGACACGTAGAAGATGAACTCTTCGATCGGCAGGTCGTACACGAGACCGCCGGTTGCGAACGAATAGCCTGGCAGGAAGACCTGCAGTGTGGCCCCGGCATTGGGGAAGCTGAAAAACAGGTTGCCGAAGACGAGGTCGAGCACGAAGCCCATCGGGACCAGCAGGCCGACGGTCCACCGGAACGCCCTGCGGCGGTACGACCCGCGCGGATGCTTTCTGAAGAACCACGTCGTCAACGTCGAAATCGGGACCAGGTAGAGCAGCAGGCTGATGGTGTAGCCGTACGGCGTGGGATTGGTGGCCTGGACGCGCGAGACGCCCTCCTCGACCGTGCGCAGCGTCAGCACCGCGGGAACCACGATGACCAGCAGGATCCCGGCGGCGCCCAGCGCTGCGCGCGCGCCGTCGGAAGCGATGCGGACCCGGTTGCCGCCCCTCGATGGACTCGGGGCGCCGCGGGCGGATCGCGGCGCGCGAGCGTCAGCGTCAGGCTCCGGAGCCATCGGCGCATGATACTGTGACGGGCGGCGTCAGCCCGATCGGCGGCGGTTGGCGCACTTCCCGGCAGGTAGTGGGACGTTTCCCCTCCCACTCCTCGGCCGGCCGCCGGGTGTCACGCCGCCCGACGAAACCCAGCTCGCCCTCATCAGCCGCCATCGCGCGCGCGGCAGTCCGCGCCTGACCTTCCACCCCCATGGCGCCAGGGCCGGTACCCGCCGCACGTGGCCCGGGCACCCGCCTGCGCCAGGGCCGCGGCGGGGGCAAGCCATCAAATAGACTGTGCTTGTGACGGTTCCGATCTTCGCCTCGGTGACCGAGCTCGCGCGGCTGATCCGCGACGGACAGCTGTCGCCGGTCGAGCTCGTCGAGGCACATCTGGATCGCATCGAGGCGCTGAACCCGTCGCTCAACGCCTATGTCGGCCTCGATGCCGACCGGGCGCTGGCGGACGCTCGCGCCGCCGAGCACGCGGCACGCAGCACTCGGCACCCGGCACCGCACTCGGCACCAGGCACCCGGCACGAGGCACCCCTCCTGGGAGTGCCCATCAGCATCAAGAGCTCCGTCGCCGTCGCCGGATTGCCGTTTGAAACCGGCTCGCGCTTTCGCGCCGGCGTGCGCGGCGAGGCCGACGCCACGCTGGTCGCACGCCTCCGCGCGGCCGGCGCGATTGTACTGGGCGTCACCAACGTCGCCGAACAGCTGATGGCGTGGGAGACCGACAACGCGCTCTACGGCCGCACGAACAGCCCGTGGGCGCTCGATCGCACTCCGGGAGGATCGAGCGGAGGCGAGGCCGCGGCCATTGCGGCGGGCCTGTCGGCAGGAGGCGTCGGCAGCGACGGCGGCGGATCGATACGCGTGCCGGCCCACTTCAGCGGCATCTGCGGCCTCAAGCCCACGCCGGGCCGCGTGCCGGCCACCGGGCACTTCCCGCCGTGCGGCGGCCCGTTCGCGCTGACCGGCGTGGTCGGCCCGATGGCGCGCACCATCGACGACATCCAACTGCTCCTCGAGGTCATGGCAGGCGCCGACATCGGCGATCCGAACGGGCATCCGGTGCCACTCAGAATTGGCGATTGCCGATTGCCGATTGCAGATTGCCGCGTTGGCTTCTTCGAAGACGACGGTATCGTGCCCGTTGATGCGGACACGCGGCGCGCGATCCGGCTGGCGGCCAGGTGGATCGAAGACGCCGGCATTCCGATCGAGCCCATCCGGCCGCAGGGCCTCGAGGAGGCGCGCGAGCTGTGGTGGGAGATCTTCGGGCGCGCCTCACGCCTCCTGCTGGAGCCGCTGGTGGCGGGCCGCGAGGCCGAAGTGCATCCCAACCTGGTGGAGTTCCTCGACTGGACCCGTCGCGACGGGCCGCTCACGGCGCTGCGCCTGCTTCAGGTGGAGATCGCACGCGATGTCCTGAAGACGCGCGTGCTGCAGCAGATGGAACGGTACCCGGTCTGGCTGTGCCCCGTCGCCCCGATGCCCGCCTTCCGCCACGGCGAGCGCGAGTGGACGATCGAGGGCACGCGCGTCGGCTACCTCGACGCGTGGCGCTATACGGCGTGGTTCAACCTGCTGCAGAATCCCGGCGTGTCGGTGCCCGTCACCTCGTCGGCCGAGGGCCTGCCCATCGGCGTGCAGGTCGTCGCACGTCCATGGGAAGAGTTGACGGCGCTTGCCGTCGCGCGCGCGATCGAACAGTCACGCGGGCCATGGCAACCGCCGCCCCTTGGCACGGGGCACCAGGCACCCGCCTCAGCCAAGGCTACGGCGGGCAAGGCAGGCACCGCACAGTCGGCACCCGGCACCCTGCACTCAGCACTGGAATGAAACGCTCCCCCAGTCTCCCGCTCATCGCCGGCCTCGTGGTGTCACTGGTCACCATCGCCGGCATGGGCTGGTACACCGTCCGCGAGGTGCGCACGCTGCGCGACGAGCAGACGGCCATCAGCGAGCGCAACAGACGCGACTCGCTGCAGCTGATTCGCATCCAGAGCAACCTGGCGACGGTCGCCACGGCCCTGCGCGACATGGCCGACCGGGTAGAGCCGTACCCGGTGATCTACTGGCGCCAGACCTTCGATCGGCTGCGGACGGATCTGGACGAGGCCATCGCGCTGGAGAACACGTTCTCGCCGGCCGAGCGGCCAGCGGCGCAGCAGCAGCGGCTGCGCGAGTCGGTGGATCGCCTGTGGAGCTTGCTCGACCAGGTGTTTGCCCAGGCCGCCGCCGGCGACGAGGACGGCGCGCTGGCGCGCGTCCGCACCAGCGTCGGCGCCCAGCACCAGGAGCTGGTCGGGCTGGTCTCGCAGTTCCTGGTCCTCAACAACCGCGTGCAGGAGGAAGCCAGCCAGCGCAACCGCGAGGTCTACGAGCGGGTCGTGCGCGAGATCGGGGTGCTGGTGGCCGTGATCCTGGTGATGGTCGCGCTCATCGGCGTCTACACCATCTGGGCCAACCGCCAGGCGTTCCAGGAGGTCGCGCGGCTCTCGGATGAACTTCGCACGCTGTCCTGGCGCATGTTGCGGATCCAGGAAGACCTGCAGCAGTCCTTTTCGCGCGAGCTGCACGACGACTTCGGCCAGGTGTTCACGGCCCTCGGCACGCTGCTTGGCCGCATGAAGCGGAACCTGCCCGCCGATTCGTCGCTCGTCGGGGATGTCGACGAGGTGCTGGGCATCGCACAGCAGACGCTGGAGCGGATCAGGGTGCAATCGCGCCTGCTGCACCCGACCGTGCTCGACGACTTCGGCCTCGAGAAGGCCGTCGAGTGGTACGTCGAGCAGTTCGGCCGCCAGCACGACATCGCCACGCACTTCGAGGTCGCCGGCCCCATCGGGGTCGTGCCGCCGGAATCCAACATCCACATCTATCGCATCGTGCAGGAGGCGCTGACCAACGTCAGCAAGCATGCGGGGGCAAAGGAAGCCTGGGTGCGCATGGCCCAGCACAACGGCCGGCTGGCACTCGCCATCGAGGATCGCGGACGGGGCATGCCGGAGGGCGACGCCGTCGCGCGGGGCGTGGGCCTGGTGAGCATGCGCGAGCGCGCGGAACTGATGGGGGGGACGTTTGCGATCCGTCCCGCCTCGCCTCGCGGGGTGATCGTGGATGTCGAAGTGCCGCTCGGTCTCAGGGCTCCGGGGAATTGACGAATTGCAGATTGCAGATTGCAGATTGCAGATTGCAATTCGAATTGGCTGATTTTGCTCGATTCAGCGCCGCAGCGTGAACTGCGTGCCCCAGACGCGCGGGTCGCCTGGACGAGCCGTGAAGGCTGGGATCGGGACATTGGCCGTGCCGGTGACGTACTCCGTGTTCCCGATGTTACGGACGTAGACGGCCAGCTCCCATCGCGAGCTTCGTGGCTCGAAACCTGCTCGCAGGCGGACGAGTCCATATCCGGCCTGTGTCTCGATGGGGGTGTTGAACGGCGTGAAGAACACACGGCTCTGCCACGAGACATCGCCACGCAGACGGACCTTCCCACGCTGCCAGGCCGCGAACTCGTAGACGGCCGAGCCGCTGCCTGACCATTCGGGCGTGTTGTTGAGCCGGTTGCCTGCCGCGTCGCGCGACGCGCCGCCGGGCAGCAGCGCGAGGTAGCGGTCGTACGTCGCCTCGAGCCACGAGACGTGACCTGCCAGGTGCAGACCGTGAGCAGCCGCCGCATCCACCTCGAGCTCGACGCCCCTGATAGTCGCCGATCCGGCGTTGCTGATCTCGGGCACACCAGGCCGGACGAACGACTGCACCTGCAGATCACGGTAGTCGGTGTGGAACACCGCCATGTTCGTGCTGACACGACCGGCGGCCATCGTGTGTTTCAGGCCAGCCTCGTAGCTCCAGGCGAACTCGGGGTCGAAGCCCGCTTCTACTGGCTCCGGCGCGGCCGGGTTGAAACCGCCACTCTTGAAGCCCCGCGTGGCCGACAGGTACGCAAACGTGCGTGGTGAGGCCTGGAACTGCAGGCTGAGTTTGGGCGTCCACGCTTCGAAGGTCGCGCTCTCGACGAAGTCGTAGAACGAGGTCGGATCGAGCAGGATGTCCGTCCCAATCCGGTACACGCCTCCGGTGCTGTCGAGGTCCTTACGCTCGTGCGTGTATCGGACCCCGCCGGTCACCGACACACGGTTCGTGATGCTGTACGTGGCCTGGCCGAACAACGCCCGGGCATCGGTTCCAATCTGGGCGAAAGGTCGAATCTGCGTGACGGGGAATACCGTGATTTCGACCCTGCCTTCATTGTGATCGTCGAAGAAAAAAGCGCCTCCGATCCAGGACACCTTCGAGCGGCGCTGCACGACCGTGAGCTCCTGCGAGAACTGGCGCTGAACGTCTGGAACGTCAGACGTCTGCAGCCTCAGTTCCGTCGCGTCGGCGTCAATGAAGAAGCGGTAGCTGGAATTCCGGTACGCCGTGAGACTGGTCAGCGTCGTCGTCGGGTTCAACCGGAGGGTCAACCGTGCCGAAGAGCCTTGCTGGGTGTTCTTGCCCTGCGCTTCATGGCTCGCGCGCACCGCCCAAAGGCTACTGGGGCTGTCATAGCTGAATCCCGGTTTGGCGGCGATCGGCTTGGCGTAGGTGAGGGGAACCCCATCGAACCGGCCGTAGTCGGCAGACAACAGCAGCTCGCCCCTGTTTCCGATCACCAGGCGCAGCTGCCCTCGACCGGCCCAGGTGTCCTCGCTGCCAAGCCGGTGATCGGGGTGATCGAGATCCTCCACGAAGCCGTCGCGGCCGCTCCGAAGGAATGCGACGGTGCCCATCACCTTGTCCTTGACGAGCGGGCCGCTGACGGCGCCTTCAGCCCGAAGCGTGTCGTCGCTGCCCGCCGTGAGCCGGACGCGCGTCTCGAGCGCATTGGTCGGCTGGCGCGTGACGATGTTGATGGTGCCGCCAACCGAGTTGCGGCCGTAAAGGGTGCCCTGTGGACCTCGCAGCACTTCGACGCGTTCGACGTCCAGAAAGTCGGACAACACCATGACGGGACGTCCGAGGTAGACGCCATCGAGGTGGACCGTTGAACTGGGATCGGCGCCCACGACGGTGCTGTTGGTGCCAATGCCTCGGATGGTCACCTGGGCCGCACCGTTCATCTGCGAGATCGTCACCGAGGGCACGACGCTAGCCAGGCCCTCGACCGTGCGGATCCCTATCTGATCCAGCGTGCTTGCCGCCAGTGTCGTCACCGCCAGCGGCGTCGTCTGGATGTCGGCGGCGCCGGTCCTGGTGGCGGTCACGGTCACCCTTTCCGACATCGGCGACAGCGACAGCACCAGGTCGGCCACGGCTGGCTCCCCGGTGACATCAACCGGGATCGTTTGCGGGTCGAAGCCGACCAGGGTCGCCGTCACAAGGTAACGACCTGCGGGCAGCGCGTCGACCTCGTAATGCCCCTGCACGTCCGTGGTGACCGTTCGCGGTGAGACCGTGGCCGCGCCGGTGACCGTCACCGTGACACCTGGCAACACGCCGGCGGTGGTGTCTCGCACCACGCCGGACAGCCGCTGCGCAGGCTGCGCCGATGCGCTGGTCGAAATGAACAGCAGACAGTGACCGCAGACGACGATATGCAGTGCTTTCAGCATGCGAGCCTCGGTGGCCATCGGTACCTCGTGATTGTCTTTCACTCGGTCGGAGCGGCGGACCGGGCCGTGCGCATGAAGTTACAGCGTTCCAGGAGTGCGACGAACCCCGGATGAGTCGGATAAGTATCCCACGGAACATGGGATGTGCGGCGCACGCGGCGTAAGCCTTTTCGAGCCACTCGAGTCTCTAACGCCCTCGGCACGTCGCGGGCGAAGAACTACTTCTATCGCTCGAATGGAGCGTTCTTTCGAAGTGGCTGTTCAACGGCGATCGGTCAACGGTTCAAGCAGACGACTGAGTTGGACCAGGCCAGTTGGCGATCTGCAATCGTGAGTACCTTACGTCGTGCCAGCTCATGAGCGGCCACGTGAAGGCGTGCAGCCAACGCGTGCTAATCTTGGACTCCGCTCCGTCACCTCCCAGCAAGAGAAGGATGCCGGTGGCAGGTGTCCGCTTTGGCGTGTTCGAGCTCGATGTCAGCTCGGGTGAGCTGTTCAAGGCGCGTCTCCGCGTCTCACTCGCGGGTCAGCCGTTGCAGGTCCTCATAGCGCTGCTCGATCGACCAGGTTCGCTCATCACCCGGGACGAACTGCGACAACGGCTCTGGCCATCAGACACGTTCGTCGACTTCGAGCACGGCCTGAACGCGGCAGTGAGGCGCCTTCGCGATGCGCTCGGGGAGGATGCGACTTCCCCACGCTTCATCGAAACGCTTCCCCGGCGGGGTTACCGCTTCATCGCGCCAGTCAGCACGTTGTCGCCCCAACTGCCGGCGGCACTTCAGCCGCAACCGCCCGACGTGACGGTCGAGCCGCGACACGGCAGACCGAATCGCATCGGCGTGAATGCGTGGACTCTGGGATCAGCGGCGGGCGCGCTGGTGCTTGCCGCGGTGTCGGCGTGGCTCTTGACGCGTGCGGGCGGCGTCGACGGGCTCGCGCCGCGTCTCTTGTACCGCTGACGTCGCTGCCGGGCGACGAGATGCGCCCGGCTCTGTCGCCCGACGGCACACAGGATCGCGTTCTTCTGGGCGGGCCTCGCACGATGATCGCGGTGTCCACATCACCATGGTCGCTCGCCGGAGAATCGAGCGGCTGACCACGTTTCGCTACCACGACAACTTCGTGCAGTGGTCACCGGATGGTCGACTGATCGCGTTCGGCGCCACAACTACGACGAGTATGCAGGCGCCCGAATCCACACGGTATCGCCGCTCGGTGGGCCCGATCCCAAGCTGAGCGACTTCCCGGCCCGTGGGTATCTCGCGTGGTCGCCGGATGGGCGCTACATCGCGGCCTCCCGTTGGGCCCCAGACGACAGCCGGGACCAAACCGGTATCTTCCTCATTCCGCTGAAGGGCGGACCGCCCCGACCTCTTACCCACACGCGGGCACCAGCGCACGACAACGGACTGGCCTTTTCGCCCGACGGGCGCCAGCTTGCGTACGCGTCGTGCACGCCAGCGTGTGATCTGTATGCCCTCGCGCTGGACGCCGGCCTGGCACCCCTTGGCCCGGCCAAACGGCTCACGACCCAGAAGCGGTATGGAATAGGTGGTGTCGCCTGGGCCCGTGACGGTCAGTCGATCATCTTTGGCTCGGGCGCCGCGCGGGGCGTCATGTATCTTTCGCGGGCTTTCCTCGATGGACGCCGCCCACCCCAGCGCATCGAGCTGGCCGGCCTCAACGCGTTCGCCCCGAGCACGTCAAGGTCGATGGACCGGCTGGTTTTCTCACGCCATCTCAACGATGAAGACATCTACAGGTGGCGGCCAAACCAGAGCGCTGAGCCGGTCGTGTCAAGTTCTTTCGCGGACTACGACCCCCAGTTCTCCCCCGGTGGCGACCGCATCGTGTTCGCCTCAGCGCGGTCCGGACAGGCATCAGAGCTGTGGGTTGCAGACCCCGATGGAGCAGGCGCAGAGCGGCTGGTCGAGGGTCCAGGCCTCTGGCAGAGCTCCCCGCAGTGGTCGCCCGACGGCCAACGGATCACCTTCGAGTCACTCGGCGAGGACGGACAGTTCCACGTATGGACCATCAGCGCCCAAGGTGGCATACCTGCTCCTCTCACCAAAGGGCCAGGGAACCAGCGGCTTCCCAGCTGGTCTCGTAACGGCAAGACGATCTATTTCTCGGCCGACGAGGGCAGCAAATGGGACATCTGGCGCACGCCGTTGACAGGGGGAACGCCAGAACGCATCACGCGATCCGGCGACGCAATGAGGGGCTTCGAATCGGCTGACGGCGAGACCCTCGTCTACCAAGCGCGATTGCCAACAAGCGACGGTGCGTGGGACGCGATTGGAGATGGCCCTCTGCGGAAGGTGCCGCTTGGAGGAGGCGAGCCTGTGGAACTGGTCTACTGCGCAGGCGCCGGCAGTCTTGCCTCGGGTCCAACTGAGCTCTTCTACCTGGGGTGCCGCGGGTCCTACGCCGCGACCCGCGCGATGGCGCTGAACGTCGCCACTGGAGCCAGCCGCCACTTTGCGACGCTGGAGGCAGCGTCGCAAGGTCCGATCGCGGTACGACCGTACGGGTCAGACATCCTCTACGCTCGGTGGAGAGGGATCGGCGTGGACCTGTTCCTGATCGAGAACTTTCGCTGAACCCCGCTTGCCGTAGTCCCACTTCGGCCAGCCATGAGCGGCCATGAAGGCGTGCAGCTCCCGGTACGCCGCCCGGTCCACCTTCGTCGTGTCGATGAGGGTCTGGACGAAGGCACGATCGGCTCGCAACGACGGGAAAATCTCGTTCAGCCGCATCTGGAAATAGCTGAACGTCGGCTGGCGTTGTTTAGGCCCGCGCGAGGCGGCCAGCAGCTCGTCGAGCAGGCTGTACAACGCCTGTTCCGCCGCGTCCGTGGCGCCGTAGTACTGCAGCAGATTGGCCAGCGGCCGCGTCGTCGACAGCAGCCGCATCAGCAGTTCCTGGACGGATTTCAACTCCGCGACTTGCGTCTCCAACGCGTCGATACGGCCTGCCAGGTCCGAATCCGTCACAGTCCCTCCTCCAAATCCGCGTAATTCCGCTTAATCGTCAATCGTCAATCTGCAATCGTCAATAATAAGGTTCATCATGCCAATCCGCATCGTCCTGGTCGACGACCACGCGCTGGTCCGCCAGGGGTTCCGGCGCATCCTCGAAGACGACCCCGAGCTCCAGGTCGCCGGCGAGGCCGGCAACGGCCTGGACGCCGTCGCGCTGGTCAAGAAAACCGACCCGGACGTCGTCGTCATGGACATGGCGATGCCGGAGATGAACGGACTGCACGCGACGATGGAGATGGTCAAGCAGCGGCCGGAAACGAAGGTACTGATCCTGAGCATGTACTCCGACGAGCAGTACGTGCGCAACGCGCTCGACGCCGGCGCCAAGGGCTACATCCTCAAGAACGCGATCGAAAACGACCTCGTGCGCGCCGTCAAGGCCGTGGCCGCCGGCGAACAGTATCTCAGCCCCGAGCTTTCCACGGTGCTCATCAGGGCCATCAAGACGGGCGCCTTCAGCAAGTCCGCCGATCCGTACGACAAGCTGACGCAGCGGGAGAAGCAGGTGCTGCAGCTCATCGCGCACGGCAAGTCGAACAAGGAGATCGCGGTGATGCTGGAGTTGAGCGTCAACACGGTCGCCGTGCACCGCGCCAACCTGATGAGCGCGCTCGGCGTGCACAAGACGGCCGAGCTCGTGCTGTTTGCGGTCAAAAAGGGATTGGTGCTGCCGGAGTAGCCGGCCAGCTAGCATGTTGCCGACGCAGGACCGCACAACCGGCGGAACGCCAGCGGGGCGCGCGCCGCGCGCCCCTACAGCGTCATCGTGAACCTCCGCGCCTTCGCGATTGTCGTCCTGCTTCCGCTGGGCCTTGCCGCCCAGGCGCCCGGCCGTCCGCCTCACCGACGTCACAAGCGCGGCTGGCGTGAACTTCACGCACAACAACGGCGCGTTCGGAAAGAAGTACCTCCCCGAGACGCTGGGCGCCGGCGCGGCGTTCTTCGACTTCGACAACGACGGGAAGCAGGACCTGTTCCTCGTCAACGGCACGAACTGGCCGGGCCAGCCACCCGCGTCCAGCCGCTCCAAGCTCTATCGAAATGCGGGAGCGGGCGCATTCATCGATGTCACCGAGCGCGCGGGCCTCGCGGCGGACCTTTACGGGATGGGCGTGGCCGTCGCGGACTTCGACAACGACGGCTGGCAGGATCTGCTGGTCACGGCGGTTGGCCAGAACCGCCTGTTTCGCAACAGCGGCAAGGGCACCTTCGTGGACGTCACCGCGCGGGCAGGCCTTGGCAATCGCGCCGGCTTCAGCACCTCGGCCCTGTGGTTCGACTACGACCGCGATGGCTGGCTGGATTTGCTCGTCTGCAACTACGTGCGCTGGACGCCCGAGACCGACGTCCATTGCAGCATGGACGGCAAGCAGAAGGCGTATTGCACGCCGGAAGCGTATCGCGGCGCGACCTCCTGGCTCTTCCGCAATCGCGGCAACGGCACGTTCGAGGACGTCACCGCGAAGGCCGGACTGTTTGACGCGACGTCGAAGTCGCTGGGCGTGACGCTGGTCGAGTACCGACGCCGATCCCTGGCCCGACGTCTTCATCGCCAACGACACGCAGCCCAACAAGCTCTATCGCAACAACGGCAACGGCACGTTCGTCGAGCTGGGGCTGAAGGCCGGCCTGGCCCTGAGCGAGGAAGGCCGCGCCCGCGCCGGCATGGGCGTCGACGCTGCCGACGTGGACAACTCCGGCACGACGACGGTGGTCATCACCAACTTCTCGGGCGAGATGCTGGGTCTCTACCGGCCGGTGGGCGATGGACAGTTCCAGGACGCGGCGCCGCGATCGGAAGTAGGCCGGGCCACGCGCCAGACGCTGGGCTTCGGCTGCTTCTTTTTCGACGTCGACCTCGACGGCCTGCAGGATCTGCTCGTCGTCAACGGCCACATCGACGACACGTTCACCCGCGCCAACAGCCGCGTGGCCTACGCAGAGCCGCCGCACCTGTTTCACAACCGCGGGCGCGGACAGTTCACCGACATCGTGAGCGCCATCGGCGGCGCGTTCGCGCAGCCCAAGGTGGGCCGCGGCGCCGCGTTTGCCGACATCGACGGGGATCTCGACCTCGACGTCGTGATCACCACCAACGGCGGCCGTGCGTCGCTCTATCGCAACGACTCGACGTCCGGCAACCGCGCGTTGCGGCTGCGCCTGCGCGGGGTGACCTCGAACCGCGACGGCATCGGCGCCCGCGTGCGCGTCTTTGCCGGGCGCGACCGTTTTTCGAGAACGGTGAAGACGGGATCGAGCTACCTGTCGCAGTCCGAGCTGCCGCTCACCTTTGGACTGGGCGCCGCGACGAGGGCCGACAAGGTCGTGGTCGAGTGGCCGTCGGGCAAGACCGACGAGATCGCGAACCTCGCCGCCGGCAAGGCGTACCTCGTCGTCGAAGGCAAAGGCGTGTCACCGTAGGGGCGGGTTTTCAGCCCGCCCGGCTTGCTAGCTGCGCAGCCCCTGGAGCAGCCCCACGAACCTCGAGCGCTCGCCGTTTGGCGCCGCGGCGACGAACTGGAACCGGCCCACCGCGTCGCCTCCCCAGATCCGGCCCACGCTGATCAACAGGTCCACGTCGGGCCGCGCCGTCTCCGGCACTTTGATGCGGCCGACGACGTCGCTCAGCTGTGCGAATGTCAATTCGCTGAGACGCACGTCGCGGTGGTCCACCTTCAGCACGTGATCTGGAATCGCCATGCTGCCGACCAGGACGTCGAGCACGCGTCGCTGCCACTGCTCGGACAGCCGGGGCACCACGCCGCGAAACCACATCGTCCCCAGCAGTTTCCTGACTTCGGCGGCGTCGATGGAGATGGCGTCGGGCGCGTCGTTGCGCGCCAGCGCCAGGGCGGCGGGATCCGAACGGTTCACCGCCCTGGCAAGGTCCCAGAATGTCGCAAACGCAGGCTCAGGTTCGACGTGAGGACGCGGTTCGTCCTTCACGATGACAGGCGGACGCTGGGGCGTCGTTCGATGGACCGCCTCCGCACGTCGAACATCGCGGGCGTGCACAGGGGCCGGCGCAAGACGCTCCGGTGTCCTTTCAGCACTCCAGTCGATGTCGAGTGGGGCGTGCGCACCTGTGTCCTCGGCAAATAGCGCCGTCACACCCCATGGCCTGGGAGTCTCTGCGGCCCTTGCATAGAGCGGCGTGTAGTTGCTCTCCCGGACGCCCGTGGTGGCCAGCGTCGCCAGGCCTCCCTTGATGCCGGCGTCGACGATGTTGGACCAGTCCCCCTGGATGCACACCAGCGACGTCCCGACGGGTTTGCTGAACGAGTAGTACGTGTTCTGCCAGCACGTCCGCACGGCATCCGCCACTTGTTCGTCGCTGGGATCGTGTCCCTCCGGCGGGTCGATCTCCGCAAATCCCATCCGCAGCCTGCCGCTACCCGCAAACAGCATCGACAGGTCCGACGGATCGACTTGCGACAAGTCCGACAGCACATACAGCAGCCCGCGCAGTCCTCTCGCGATCGGCTGGTTCATGCGTTCCCATACGGCAGCCTGAGGCTGCGGATCGGCGTCGGCATATCCCTGGTCGTTCAGAATCTCGATGAATCGAATCTTCGCGCTGTCGAAGCGCTCCACGACGCCGAGCGCGTGGTCGTAGCGGCGCTTGTCCACCTCGTGGCGCTCGAAGGACGGCCGGACGAAGATCGGGATGACGAGCTTGCGAAGGGCACGCGCCATCTCCACCACGGGAAACATCGTGCCCGCGCCTGTCCCCTTGCCGCCGGTGCCGATGACGATCACGCCAGAGTACCTGCTCAGGAGTGCCTCGACTTCGGCCCTGGATTCTTCGAGCGCCTTCGCGGCAACGGCGGGGTTGTGCCTGGCTCCAAGGCGGCCGGTCGTCTGCTCGCCGATGATCAGGCGTTCCTCCCGGGGGACGCCGGACAGCGAGAACTCGTTGGTGTCCAGGAACCGGGTCGTGACCGCGCGACGCAGGCGGTCCGCGAACTTGCCGTCGGCCTTCTGCGTCACGGCCAGGTCGCGGTTGAACAGCTCTTTGGCGGACCGCAGGATGTTGCCGCCGCCTCCACCCAGGCTCAACAGCAGGATATTCACGTGCGCCCTCTCTGTTCAGGAAAAATTTTGAAGTCACAGGCGATGACGACCCACTTGCCGTCGCCGCTCAGCCGGCCGCCCACGAATCGGTTGTCTTTCAACAGCCGCACGATCCTCTCGGCGTCGTACGCCAGGTTGCCTCGATGGTCGGACAGGTTTGGATACCGTCGCCTGCCGGTGGGCGCGAGCATGATCTCCAGCCGCTGTCGACGGGGGATGAAACGCAGTTGAGACTCGACCGGGCGCTCCTCGGAGCCGGGAGTCTTCAACGGGCGCTCGAACTCGGAGACGAACTTCTCGCCGAAGCGCTGCATCGTGTCGACGATGGCGCGCCGACGCCTCAGGTATTGCAGGGCGTCAAACGCGAGCAGCAACACCACCAGGATCGCCACTCCCGACCAGGCGCCGGCGGCAACGCTCGCGACTGCCATCTGAAGGATTTCGCCCACACCTCATCCATTCCTCACAGCGGTCGGTCGATCTATCGGTCGATCTGACGGCTGTGATGATCTGGCCGGTCGCTCGTGGCTGAATCAAACCATGTGCCAGTGCGGGGCGGCGTGAATGGCCGCTATGAGCGAGGTCTGACGGCAAACGATCCGCGGACTGGTATGAATGTCCGCATCGAAAGTCATCCGTTACATGGAGCGTGGACAACCTCGACAATGGCGCCACCGGCCCACCTATACTGACGCCATGCATCGCGCGTCGAAGATTGCGTGCGGCATTCTGGCCGCTGGATCGGTCTGCGCATCGCCTGGCGCGCAGAGCGCCTACTCGCCGCGCCTCGGCCCGTTCAACCGCCTGAACGAGGGCCGGCCGATCCTCGCACCTCAGGGCGAGGGGTTTGAAGCCGCCGGCGTGTTCAATCCCGCGGTCGTCAGGGACGGCGACCGCTTCGTCATGCTGTATCGCGCGCAGGACAAACACGGCATCTCTCGGCTTGGGTACGCGACAAGCACCGACGGCGTGACGTTCACGCGAGAGGCCGCGCCTGTCCTCGGGCCCGACGCCGAGTACGAACGAGGCGGCGGCGTTGAAGACCCACGTCTGGTCAAGATCGACAGGCTGTACCTACCTTACCTACACGGCCTACAACGGCAAGGATGCGCAGCTGGCACTCGCGACCTCTCGCGATTTGCGTCGATGGGATCGTAAGGGCGTCATTCTCCCGGCATACAAGGGCCGCTGGAACGTCAACTGGACGAAGGCCGGCGCGATCCTCCCCCAGCGAATCGGCAGGCGGTACTGGATGTACTACATGGCCGATGCCAAGGAGGCGAGCGATCAAACCGGCATCGCCTACTCGACCGACCTGGTCACGTGGACCGAGGCGCTCGATGGGCCGGTGCTGCCCCGGCGTCCGGGTCGCTTCGATTCGCGAGTCGTCGAACCCGGTCCACCGCCGATCCTCACACCGGATGGCGTGCTCCTCATCTACAACGGCGCCGACGATCGGCTCGTCTATCGGACAGGTTGGGCGCTGTTCGATCGCAACGACCCCACGCGCCTGCTGGCACGCTCGGACCAGCCCCTCTTCGAGCCGGTTGCCGACTGGGAGAAGGTCGGACAGGTCCCCAACGTGGTGTTTGTCGAGGGGCTGATCGTCGAGCCCGGGCGTTGGCTCGTATACTACGGCGCCGCGGACAAGTACATCGGCGCCGCCTCGGTGGCCACAGCCGGAGCCCGCTAATCGCATGCTCAAATCTGCCAAGCGGCTCCTGTTGGTTGCGCTCGTCCTGTCGCCGGCGCGGCGTCACGCTTGCGGGTCAGGACGCCGCTCGGCCGCTCAGCCGTCCCGTCTGGTTGCAAGCGCCTTCAAGAAGGGCGTTGAAGACGCTGGCATCGTCGGTGGCAGCCTTCTGGTGGTCAAGGGCGGCCAGGTGCTGACGCACGAGACGGCCGGCTATCAGGATCTCGATCGGAAGACGGCGACCTCCCAGGCGACGATCTATCACTGGGCGTCGATCACCAAGACGTTCACGGGCATCGCGATCATGCAGATGCGGGATCGCGGCTTACTCACGCTGGATACGCCGGCGGTCACTTACATCCCCGAGCTGCGGCGCGTCCACAACCCGTTCGGCGACATCTCGCAGGTGACCATCCGCACGTTGATGCAGCACGCCGCGGGCTTCCGCGCGTCGACCTGGCCGTGGGGCGGCGACAAGCCGTGGCATCCGTACGAGCCGACGTCGTGGCAGCTCAGCCGATGCTCCCGACACCGACGGGCATCGCCCGGCATGCTGACTCGAACCGGCATCGCTCCTGGGCGGATCATCGAGCACCGGCGAGGACTTCGGAGGCTACGTGACAGAACATCCTCAATCACCGTCATCGAGCAGGCTTGAACGCGCCACTGACCGACATGGCGCTGTACCTCCAGTTCCTGATGGGCGAGCCGAAGCAGCCGGCCTACGACGCGGTACTCAAACGCTCCTCGCTCGAGCAGATGTGGCAGCCAACCCTGGCGGCCAGGCAGGGAGAGGGAGCGAGCGGCGACGATGTGAAGATCGGGCTGTCGTTCTTCGTGGAGCGCTACGGCGATGTGACGCTCGTCGGCCACAGCGGGGACCAGAACGGCTTCATCTCACACCTTTACCTGCACCCGCCGTCGCGCACGGCCTGGGTGGTGAACTTCAACACCGACGTCACGGCAAAGGGCGCGACACGAAGCAGGACGCGGCAGGTGGACGATGACATGCGGGATGCGATGATCAGATACGTGATCCACCCGGCCAACTGATGGCGCAGCGATGCGTCTGGGGGTCCCTTTACATCGCCCAGGCAATCAATCACTATTCGAGTCATCCAATCCAACCGGAGGTGGCATGCCCGCGACATTCCCGCTCGCGCTCGCACTCACTACCTGGCTGTCGGCGCCCTTTCCGCTCGACAAGAAGACGATCACAGCGGCGGAGGCCCAAGCGCACATCGGACAGGACGTCAGCGTCTGCGGCAAGGTCGTGTTGGTTCGAAAGGCGGTGGCGGCGAAGGTCGGTGCTACCTGGCAAATCTACATCGACCAGGTGACGCCTCCCCTTCTGGCTTTGATTGCCAGCGCCAGCACTTTCGACAACCCCTATTTCATCAGTGCCGACTCGCGTTTTTCTGGCAAGGACGTCTGCGCCCAGGGGAAGGTGTTCGATCACAACGGCCTGGTCTACATTCGGCTCACCTCGCCGGGGCAGATTCGCATCGTCAAGAACAAGAGCTGAGAATCGGACCGAGGCAGATCGCCGGTGCAAGTCACGCGCGCGGTCGACGCTGTCGTGCTCGACGCCGTCATCGGGACCAGCAGTAACTGACGGTCGGAAAGATCCGCGTAATTTCGCGGTCTGCAATCGTTGGGATTAACGGAGGTCTCGGGTGGCGCTGACTGTCGGAATGACGCTGGGCCCGTACGAAATCACGGGCGCCATCGGTGCGGGCGGCATGGGCGAGGTGTACCGCGCCCGTGACAGCCGCCTGCAGCGCGACGTCGCGATCAAAACACTGCCTGCCGCCGCATCGCACGATCCCGATCGGCTTCGCCGCTTCCAGCACGAAGCACTCGCCGCTGCGGCACTGAACCATCCGAACATACTCGCGGTGTACGACACCGGCATTTACCTCGACGTGCCATATGTCGTCACTGAACTGCTCGAAGGCGAGACGCTGAAGCAGCAGCTCTCGAAAGGGCCGCTGAGTATTGCGAAAGCAGTCAGCTATGCCACAAAGCTGGTGGAAGGTCTCGCGGCAGCCCACAGCAAGGGAATCGTCCATCGCGACTTGAAGCCCGAGAATGTCTTTTTTACGAGTGACGGTCGGATCAAGATTCTCGATTTCGGGTTGGCGAAGCTCACTGGGGCCTTTGGCGACTCATCCAACGAGGTCCCGACGACAACCGGGACGCTACCCGGGGTCGTCCTCGGCACCGTCGGCTACATGAGCCCGGAGCAGGTACGTGGGATGCCGACGGACCATCGGAGCGACATCTTCTCGTTCGGCGCCGTTCTCTACGAGCTCCTTTCGGGCCGGCGCGCGTTCGGCGCAGCCACCACAATCGAGTCGCTCGGCGCGATCCTCAACCAGGATCCCCCCGAATTGACCTCACCGGCCGGGGTGATTCCGCCCGGATTGGCGGACATCGTTCGACGCTGTCTCGAGAAACTGCCTGAGCGGCGTTTTCAGTCCGCGAACGATCTGGCGTTTGCGCTTGCCGCGCCAGCGCACGCCGTACAGGCGGCGCCGCGCGCTGTGTCGCGAGGGCCCAGGCGTGGAGGCCGCTGGGCTGCGGCCGCCACACTTCTGGTGCTCCTCTCCGCTATCGCAGCTTACGTGCTCTCCCACACTCGTGCGGAGCTTGCCGGTCCCACGCGCGTGAGAATCGCGATAGCACAGCCGGGCACGGTCTCATTCACAATCGGCCAGGGTATTGTCGACGTCATTAATCAGGCCTCTGACGAGATTGCCGCCACCGTCGTGGCGACGGAAGGCGCGGTCGCGGCGGTCAGACGCCTGGACACAGGCGGCGCGGAGTTCGCGCTGGCGAACAACCAGCTGGCGTTTCATGCAGTGCAGACCGATCGCCTGCTGGGGCATCGCAGCCCGCACATAGCCGGTGCCGCCGTGCTCTTCGGCGTGCCGGCGCACATTCTCGTCCGCAAAGGCACCGACATCGCCTCCATAGAGGACCTGCGCGGCAAACGTGTCAGCGTTGGCCTGGAAGGTAGCGGCGAACGCTTCACGACTGAACGACTGCTCGAATATTTCGAGCTGAAGCCCGGCGACTTTACCGCGGCTTACCTCGATATCGAGGATTCACTTTCGAAATTGCTGGACGGAACGATCGACGCATACGTCGCCAGCCGCGGGTTGCCCCACACAGCCATCGCTGCGGCGATGGCTACCGGCCAAATTCGCTTGCTGTCGCTGGATCGCGAGCGGGTGGAAGGACTTCGGCTCAATCAACCGTTCATGCTCCCATTTACCATCCCAAAGGGGACATACCCCCGGCAGGACACCTCCGTGATAACAGTCTCATGCAAAATCCTGCTGCTCGCATCGGCCTCGGTACCGGACACCGTCGTGGGAACATTGCTCGAGACCATCGCGAGTCGCATTCCTGACCTGATTGCGCGACACCCGACCGCGGCGGAGATCGACCTCGCGCGAAGGCCATCTATCGGCAGCGGCATGTCCATTGACTTGCACTCCGGTGCCGCGAACTTCTATCGACGTTCAGCAGCTGCTCAGCCACCCTTTACCGCCATTCACGCAGCCGTACGGAGACCACCACGCGAATTAATCCGCGCAATTCGTAATCTACTGCAATCTGCAATCACTGCAATCTGCAATCAATTACGGCGCTATCCTCCTGGCCACCTTCACCGGCGCCGCGTGGCTCATCTCCATCCCCGTTGTCGTCACGAATACTTCGCCAGCATGTTCGGCCGCTCCCACGCCGGCAGCGTCGAGCGATCGCGTAGATAGCCGAGAAAGTTCCGCGTGACCTGCGCGAAGTGCGCCTCGTGTCCCACGCGGAAGCCATCCGGGATCGACAGGTGGATCTCGCCGTGCCGCTCGTCCACGGCGACGCCCGGCCACTGGTCCTGCAACGCCGCTACACGGGCCTTCACGGCGGCACGGACCTGGGCCCGGTCTGCATCGGCATTGGCGACGACGTAGACCTCCGTGCGGTAGTTGTCGGCCTTCGACTGCCGTACCTCGACATTCGCGCGCGACCCCTTGTAGACGGCGTAGTGGGTGTCGCCGGCCCCGGCCGGCGCTTCCCAGTCCCACGGCACGTTGAGCGCGGTGTGGACGCCCTTCACCGTGTAGGTGACATAGGTGTTGCAGAAGTACTCGAGCGCCCCGTTCTTCACTCGTGACGTCAGGCTCGCCGGAAACCCGCCGCTGGCCGTGACCCGCTTGAACTCCGCCTCCGGAATCATCGTCGGCCACCGGTAGGCCGAGAGCACCTTCACATCGGTGTGGTAGTCGACGGGCTGCCCGGGAAATAGCGTCCACTGCACCAGGTCCACCAGGTGCGTGCCGATGTCGTTGAGGCCCTCGCCCTGCTCGTCGGTGTCGAAGAACCAGGCGGGCCGGATGTTCGGCGCGCCGGAGACCACCTTCATCAGGTGGTGGACGCTTTCCATGTACACCGCGGGGTCCTCTGGCGTGCCCTTCAGCTGCTCGCCGAACACGGCAGGGTCGTTGACCAGCGCGCGCTGCAGAATCGAGGTGATCTCGAACCGCTCGGTCATGATGTCGTACGCGACGACGCGCTTGCGGTCGGCATCGGCCAGTGTGGCCTCGAGGGCGGGCAGGTCGGCGGAGGTCAGGATCCACGGCTTGTCGGCCAGCACGTGCAGGCTGGCGCCAACGGATCGGCCGATGCGCTCGATCTTGCCCTTGTTCCGGCCCGAGATCACGACGACGTTGCCCGGACGCTCGCGCAGCATGCGATCGAGCGCGCCGGGCCCCTTGTGGATTTCGAGCACCCAGCTGGTGGGAGCGTCCTTGCGGCCGTTGAACGCGGCGATCCGCTTGAGGTGCGCGTCGAGGTCCGGTCCCTCCGGCGCGTAGACGTCGACGGCCGGCGAGACGTCGGGATACATCTCCTTCTGCACGAGCCCGGCATGGAAGTGCCCGGGGTCGAGCGTCATGAAGCGAAACGGCGCGCGGGTATCTGCTCCGACTGCCATAGCAAGGGCCACCACACCGGCGAGCACGACCAAGAACATGCGCATGTGACGAAGGTCCTCTGCGCGATGTTATACGCAATCGGTCACAATCACGAAGGCACGATGGCACGAAGGGTCCTCTTGGTCCCCACGGTCCCGGACCGGGCGCTGGCCGCGAAGCGGCCGGCTCAGCGACGAGTGACGAATGCCGAGCGATCTCTGGCCCGCGCGCCGTCACGTACTCGCAGTGCGTCGTTCGTAACTCGTGACTTGAAAGGCGGCTACGCCGCGCCGCCGGGTCCGGACCAGTCAGCAGATTGTTGCGGGACGCCCCGCCGACGCCATCGCCGCGTTCACCGAGGTCGTGCGCGCGTCGCCAGACTACCTGCCCGCGCATTACAACCTCGGCAACGCGCTGCTGGCGGCCGGGCGCCCGGCAGAGGCGATCGCTCAGTTCGAGTACGTGCTGGGCCGCACGCCGCAGGACGCGGCGGCGCTCAGCGATCTGGGCAGCGCGCTGGCGATGACGGGACGCGTGCCGGAGGCCGAGCGCGCGCTGGAACAATCGCTGTCGGCTGAATCCCGCCAACGCGAAGGCCCACTACAACCTCGGGCTCATCGCCGCCCAGGCGGGGCGGATGGCCGATGCCGAATCGCACTTCGAGCGCGCGCTGGCCATCGACCCGTCCGATCGCGACATCGCGCAGGCGCTCGCGCAGGCGCGCGCGGCGCGATAGAGACGGTAGGGTGAGGGGCTGTAAGGGCTGCAGGGGTGTGGAGCGCGTCCAGGCGGCGCCCTACGCCCCCACGACCCTCACGCTCCTCATCGCTCAGAAGCTGAACTTCGCCGCGAACTGCAGGTTCCGCTGCGGGTCAGCCCCGAAGTAGGCCGTCGAGCTGATGACGGCCCGCGTCGGGGCGTGTGCCGGGGACGTGCCGACCTCCGCGTTCGGGTTGCCCAGATTCACGACGTTGAACAGGTTCACCGCCTCGATGCGGATCTCGACATCGCTTGCTGCCGCCGAAGCGGAAGTGCTTGAAGAGCGAGGCGTCGGTGCGGCGGTAGTGCGGCCCTCGTAGCGCGTTGCGTTCCATGTCACCAAAGGTCCCGACGGCCGGTCGCCGAACGCGCTGCCCGAAGCGCCGATCGGCGTCGTGTTGAACCACTTATCGCGCGTCTTGTCGCCCTTCCGGATCGCCGATGAGATTCGGCCGGCCCGGCCCGGTGTCGCGATCCGACCCGCTGTCGGCGTAGCCCGACATTGAACGGTATGCCCGCTCTGGACGGTGTGTGTGGCGTTGAACTGCCAGCCGCCGAACACCGCGTCCATCGGCGTCGACCAGTCCGCGCCGTACTGCCTTTCTCTGCCGAACGGCAGCTCGTAGATCAGCGTGACGTTGAGGATGTTCGTGCGGTCCCAGTCCTGGACGCCCCTGTTCGACCGCGCGATCCCAGAAGAAGTACCCGCCGCCTTCACCCTCGGCCTTTTGCCAGGTGTAGTTCACCTGCACGGCGTAGCCGTCGGAGAACCGCTTGTTGAACTTCGCCTGCACCGAGTCGTACCAGTTGTTCGCGCAGTTGCAGAAATAGTCGATGCCCTGCGTCCATCCGTAAGTGCCGCCCAGGCCCAGGTACGCCGTCGGCCGGTCCGGCGAAAAACGGCCGTCGCTGGTTGCTGCGGCACGCCCGGGAAACCCTCGAGCGTCGGTTCGTTCACGTCCACGGCCGGCCCATCGCCAGCAAAGACGTCGCGACCCCGGTTGGCGACATACCCCACTTCCACCGACATCGAGTCGGTGAGTTGGCGCTGAAGTGTGATGTTGAACGCGTCCACCGTCGGCGGCCGCTGCTTCCGCGGCAGGGCCCTGCTGAAGACGCCGCTTTCCAACGGGAACTGCCCGTTGCTGGGCACGGTCGGGAAGACCTGAGCGCGCGGTCCATCCGCCAGGTTGAACGCCTCATCGAAGTTCTCGGCGCCGCGTGATCTCCTGCGACGCCAGCACCGGCAGGTTCTGCGTGACGCTATGTCCGAAGAGCGAGCCGAAGACGCCGATGTCGTAGGTGCGGCCGTAGCCGCCGCGAATCACCGTCTTCTCGTCGATCTGGTAGGTCGCGCCCAGCCGCGGCGCCCAGTTCAAGCGGTTCTCGGTGTTTCCGGACAGGTCCACGTCGCCGACGCCGCCGACGTTGATGAGGCCCGTCTCGAGGTCGAGCCAGCCGCCGTTGCCGGCTTCGTTGACGGTCTGCGGGTTGATCACGTCCAGTCGCAGGCCGTAGTTGAGCGTCAGCTTCGGCGTCGGGCGCCACGTGTCCTGCGCGTAGTAGAAGTGGCGCCACTGGCGCTCTCTGGCGTCCGTGCTCGAGCTCACGTAGCGCGAGAAAAAGGTGACATCGCCCAGCAGGAACGTCGCCAGTCCCAATCCACCGCCGCTGGGACCGCGCGTCCGGTCCGTGTTGAAACTCAGCTGGCCCGAACGGTGCGAGTCGCTGGGCACACGCAGGTTGTGGGCACGCCGGACGTCGGCGCCGAACTTGAACGTGTGGCTGCTCCAGATCTTGGTGACATTGCCGACGATCTGCCATTGCGACTCGTCCTGATCGAGCGGGCAGTTGCAGCTGTTGACGTCGAGACCGGAGCCAGCCCTGAAGCCGCCAATCCCTTCGATGTTCAGATAGGGCAGGCCGCTGGTGAACGTGTCGTCCAGGTTCAGCCCGGGAATGCCCGCAGCCTCCGCCGGCCGGGTGCCGAAATCGAAGGGCAGCACCGCGACGTTGTAGTTGAACCACCCGAACCGGAAGTCCGCCAGCAGCGTCGGCGAGATGGAGCGGTCGTAGCCGATTGCCAGGCTCTTGTTCCCCACATCCGAGACACCGCCCAGGCTCACGAAATCGCGGGCCTCCGCCCTGTCCGAACGCCGTCGGGCCGTCGCGCAGGAAGTTGGCAAGCGTGAAGCGCCCGAACAGGTTGGAGTTGCTGTCCACACGGTGATCCATGCGGACGTCGTACTGATCGCCGTCGAAGGTCTCGCTCCCGCTGGCGATGAAGTTCTCGCGTGTGCCGTTCTCGACGCCAGGTGCATTGGGCTCCGGAATCAAGTCGAGCAGGTTCTGCGCCTGCGGCGAGAGTCGTTCCGAGGGGATGACGTTGCCGGCAAACTGCGGCCGGTTGGCCGGCAGCCCGCCGTTGGGATCGAAGATGTTGACGCCGTAGGCGCTGAGATCGCCGTCGCGCGCGGCGAGCGTCGGAACCGTCAGCAAGAGCGATCCGCCCTGGGTCTGACGATGCCCCTGGTAGGCGCCAAAGAAGAACGTGCGGTTCTCGATGATCCGTCCACCGAACGGTGCCGCCGAACTGATGCTTGCTGGTCTCCGGGATGAACCGGCCGGTCTGGGGGTTGGGCAGCGCCTGCGAAAACGGGTTGCGCGCCTGGAACTTGTCGCCCTGCCAGAACTCGAACGCGCTGCCGCGCCAGTCGTTGGTTCCCGACTTGGTCTGGACCGAGACAATGCCTGCGGTCGCCTGGCCGAACTCGGCGTCGTAGTTCTGCGAGGTGATCTTCGACTCGCCAATCGCATCGAGATTCGGGTTGATGACGATGATGCCGAGGATCGGGTCGCGGTTCTCGGTGCCGTCGAGCTGATAGCCCGTGCCGCTGAAGTTCTGCCCGTTGACCATCGTCTGGACGGACCCCTGCGGGTTCTCGCTGGCGGCGTGCTGCCATCCCAGCTGCTGGGTGCCGGGCGTCAGCAGGATGAACTTGGTGAAGTTCCGATCGAGGATGGGAAGCTCCGTCAGCTGCTTCTGGGAGAACGACGTGGCCACGTCGGCGCGGTCGGTCTTGAGCAGCGGCGACCCGCCGGTCACCGTCACCGTCTCGGTGAGCTCGCCCACCTCGAGCCTGAAGTTGAGGGGCGTCTGCGCGTCGACGTTGACGATCACCGACGGGACGACGGCGGTCTTGAAGCTGGCCAGTTCGGCCTTCACCTCGTAGGTGCCAGGCACCAGCCGTTCCTTCAGGAAGAAGCCGGACTCGTTGGTCACCACCGTGTCCGAGGTCTTGCGGTCGACGCTGGTGACCGTGACGCTGACGCCTGGCAGAATTCCGCCGCTGGAGTCAGTGACGGTGCCGCTGATGCTGCCGTACACGGCCTGCGCCGCGGAAGGCAAGGGCGCCAGCGTACACAACGCGACTAGGGTCGGAAGCGCGAGCTTCAGACACGAACGGAACCACGACCGACTGCCTGCCAACATGTGAGCCTCCTCGAATCTCGCGGTCGTCATTACGTGGCGGCGGCGAGAAGGTCTCTGGGGGGATTCGGTCCCCTTCCGGGGGACCGAGCACAGCCACCGGGGGTTGGGTGGTCTGTCCACTGGGGCGATGCTAGTAACCAATTGGACTAGCGTCAAGGTCTTTTTAGATTAGTTGAGCTGGCGTCAGCGCCGTGCGGGTGGTGAGACCACACCCTCTCCCTCGCGAATTGTCACACGCTGATTCGCAGGCACGTTCGTCACAACTTCCTGCCGGCCGCTCGGCCACCGCACCTCTATTCGCTCGGCCACCTTCGCCTTCCCAAGCCCGAACGGGACGCGCAGGTCGTCGTGCGAGTAATAGCTGGACTGGCTCAGGACCGCCCGCGCCTGCGTTCGACCGCCGGCGGTCACACGCACCGTGGCGCCAAGCCCCGACCGGTTCGACGCGGTGCCCTCGAGACGCACCTGGAGCCACGCGTTGCCCCCACCCAGGTCGTTGCGCAGCAGCGATGGCGGCTCGTTCATGTTCATGACCAGCACGTCCTGGTCGCCGTCGTTGTCGAAGTCTCCGAAGGCGGCCCCGCGGCTCGACCGCGGGGTGGTGGCGCCGGGACCGCTCGCGCCGCTCACGTCCTCGAACGACCCGCCACCGCGGTTCCGGAAGACGATCCGGGGGCCCTTGTGGGGGTAGTCGGGCATCTGACGCTCGACCTCGGGGTAGACGTTGCCGGTCACGTAGAGCAGATCCTGCCAGCCATCGTTGTCGAAATCGACGATCCCCGCGCCCCACTCGACGTACCGGTTCTGACCGCCCAGACCCGCCGCCATCGCCACTTCCTCGAAGCGGCCGCCGCCTACGGCGCGGAACAGCGCCGGGATGTCGTCGGCAAAGTGCGTCTTGAAGAGGTCCAGGCGGCCGTCTCCGTCGATGTCGCCGGCGGCGGCGCCCATCCCGGCCTGCGCCATGCCGTTTTCGCTGAATGCCGTGCCGCGCGTCACCGCGACGTCGCTGAAGGTACCGTCCTGGTTGTTGCGGTACTGGATGGCCGCCGTGGAGTCGGACGCGACATACAGATCGACCCAGCCGTCCTCGTCGAGGTCGGCTGCCACGACCGACATCGGATACCGGTTGCGCACGCGCGCGATGCCCGACGCCTCGGACACGTCGGCGAAGCGCCCATCGCCGAGGTTGCGATAGAGCAGGTTGGTGTCGGTCGGCAGACCTTTGGGGCCGCAGTTGACGGGGATGCCCTTCCACAGGCAGTTCACGCCCTGCCCCGGTTCGGTGGCCGTCGCGAGATCGAATGCGATGTAATTCGCCACGAACAGGTCGAGGTCGCCGTCGCGGTCGTAGTCGAAGAACGAACAGCCGGATCCCCACCGCGTTCCTGTAACCGGCAGGCCCGCGCCGGCGCTGCGATCGTCGAACCGGCCGTCGCCGCGATTGCGGTACAGGCGGTTGGTGCCAAAGGCGGTGGCATGGATGTCAACCGCGCCGTCGTTGTCGTAGTCGCCGGCGCAGATCGACGACGCCCACGCCGTCCGCCCGAGCCCTGAGCGCTCGGTGACATCGGCAAACGTGCCGTCGCCGCGGTTGCGATACACCCTGGTCGTCGATTCACCGCGCGCCATCGCGGGATCGTCGTGCCGCGCGCCTGCGGCCAGCCGCGACCCGCCGAGCACGACGGCGTCCACCCATCCGTCGTCGTCCAGATCGATCCACGCGACGCCGGCGCCGTTGGTCTCGATGATGAAGCGCTTCTTGTCGACTCCGCCGTAGATGGAGGGCGCGCGCAGCCCGGCGCGGTCCGCGACGTCGTGGAATTGCACCGGCCACGGCGCGCCGGTCGCGGCAGGCTGTGGCGGCCACAAGGCCAGCAGCACCGCCGCCGCGGCCCCCGCGCTCGAGCCGGATGCAACAGAGGTCATCGCTGCTGCGTCGCGTCGCTGAGGGCGGCGGCGATCTCGAACTCCTTTGCGGCCTCGCCCTCGCGCCCCAGCTTCTGCAGCGCCTGCCCCAGCAGGTAGTGCGCCGACTTGTTGTTCGGGTCGTACTCGACGGCCCGGCGCAGCATGCCTTCGGCAGTGGACGGCTGTCCCCTGGTCATGTAGGCGCGCCCGAGCACGATGTAGGGGCCGCTGAAGAACGGGTTGATCCAGATGGATTGCTGGAGAGCTTCGATCGCGTCGTCCCACCGCTGCAGTCGCCCGTAAGTCTCGCCGAGCCGATAGTGCGCCATGGCGTCGAGCGGGCTGATCTCGATGGCCTTGCGGAAGAGCGTCACGGCTTCGTCCAGCCGGGCGCGATTGACGGCAAGCTGTCCCAGCAGGGCGTGCGCCTGTGGCACGCGTGGGTCGAGCGCCAGCGCCCGGGTCAGCTCCACGGCGGCGGCTTCGTGGAATTCGACGCGGATCATGAGCTGCGCGGTGTAGAGGTGCGCGGCGGCGGTCGAGGGCCCGACGCCGAAAGTCTCGGCAATCACCGCCCTCGCCTTATCTGGCTGCTGCGTCTGGATGTAGGCGAGCCCGAGCACGTGGCCCAGCTCGCTGTTGTCCTTCGCCCACTGCCGTGTCTCTTCGAGCAGCGGAAGCGCTTCGCGCAGGCGGCCGGCAACATAGTACGAGAGACCGAGCACCTGGATGGCTTCGCGGCGTTCGAGCGAACCGGCCGCCAGCGTCTGCGCGACCGGCGCGAGGTACTCGATGGCGCGGACATGGTCGTCGCGGTGGTAGTAGGCCAATCCGGTGAGATAGCGCACGGGCGGCGCGTCGGCGGGCATGCGCGCAAGCTGCTCGAGCGCGCTGTCGGGTCGCCCCTCGAGGATCTGCGCGCGAACCGCCGCGAGTTCTGGCGACAGCGACGAAGGCGGCGCCGCCTGCATCGGCACGAGCAGCGCGACGAGCATCATGACCGTCGTCATTGGCTGAGCGTCTTCCCTTCACCCTCGCGCAACGTCAGCAGGCGATCTGCCGCGACGCCAGTCCAGGTCTCTTCGAGCCCGTTGGGCCAGCGCACCTCGATTCGATCGACGATGGTGGCGGCGCCAAGTCCGACGTGCACGCGGAGATCGTTCTGGGAGAGGTAGCTGCCGCCGCCCTGCACTTCGCGAATCTGCGTCACCTGGCCCGTGGTCACCCGGACCCTGGCGCCAATGGCATTGCGGTTGGACCGCGTGCCCACCAGCCGCAATGCCAGCCAGTGGTGGCCGGCTGCCGCGGTGGTCAGGAACACGTCGGGCGTGTCGTGGATGTTGTTGACGACGACGTCGATCGTGCCGTTGTCGTCGAGATCGCCGAAGGCTGTGCCCCGGCCCGCCTTCGGGGTGGTCGCCGGCGCCCCCAGGCGCGTGGTGACGTCTTCGAATCGTCCGCCGGCGTTGCGGTAGACCACCTTGCGCTGCTCGTAGCCGACCTCGGTGCGGATCTGGCGCACCTCGGGGTAGACGTGGCCGTTGGTGAGGAAGATGTCGAGCCAGCCGTCGTTGTCGAAGTCCGCAAAGCCCGCGCCCCACCCGAGCCAGCGGGTGTTGAGGCCGAGTCCGGCGTCGAAGGTCTGGTCCTCACAGCGCCCCTGCCCCGTATTCGCGTAGAGCGAAGAGGTGTCGCCGGCGAAGTTCGTCTTGACGATGTCCAGCCAGCCGTTGCGATCGAAGTCGCCGATGCCGACGCCCATGCCCGCCTGCGGCTTGCCGTCCTGGCTGTACGCGCAGCCGGCGATGACGCCGATGTCCTCGAATGTGCCGTCGTGACGATTGCGGTACAGCGCGCTCGGATTCGAGTCGTTGGCGACGTAGATGTCGGTCCAGCCGTCGTTGTCGAAGTCCAGCGTCGCGACGCCGAGGCCGTATGACCCGCTGGCCCTGGTGATGCCGGAGCTGTCCGAGACGTCGGCGAAAGTTCCGTCGCCCTTGTTCCGGTACAGCAGGTTCTTCCCGCCGGTCAGGCCCGGCGGCCCGCAGGCGACCGGGACGCCTTTGTACCGGCACAGGCCGGAATCGGGCGTCGGCGCGGTGGCGAGATCGAGAATCGATGTAGTTGGCGACAAACAGATCGAGCCGGCCGTCGCGGTCGATGTCGAGAAAGGCGCAGCCGGTGCCCCATCGCTGCCTGGTGGTCTGCCAGGCCAGCTGGCCGACGTCACCTCGGCGAAGCCGCCGCGCCCGGTGTTGCGGAACAGGCGATTGCTCCCGTAGTAGGTCACGAACAGATCGTCGTGGCCGTCGTTGTCGTAGTCGCCGACGCAGGCGCCCTGCCCCCAGCCCCACTGATCGCGCAACCCTGCAGCGGCCGTGACGTCCTCGAAGGTGCCGTTGCCGCGATTCCGGTACAGGTGCGGCCGCGGCTCCTGCCCTTTTGGAAAGCCCTCGAGCGTCGTGCCGTTGACCAGGAAGAGGTCGAGCTTGCCGTCGGCGTCGTAGTCGACCAGCGCGACCCCGGAGCCTGTGGTCTCGAGCAGATACCGGTTCGTCGCCTTCCCTCCGAAGGTCGTCGAGCCGGTGAGGCCCGCCTCTGGACCGAGCGCGCGAAACGAGAACCCGGGGTCGCCGGCCGGTGCGCGAGACACGGCTTCCTTCGGGCGCTCGACCGCCGCTGGCGCTTCCTCGGGGCGTTTCGACGGCGGGCGCCCGCCGCCGGCCGCAAAGGCCGCGGCCTGCGCGTCGGCTTTCCGTTTGTTCAACCGATCGGCGGCGGCAAACGCCTGTTCGGCGCCGGTCACGTCGTTCTGCTGGCGCAGCACCTGCCCGATGCTGAGGTGCGCCTCGGCTGACTCGGGCTCGTACTTGAGCGCCAGACGGAATTCGGCCAGCGCCTGATCCAGACGGCCTTCCTGCTTGAGGACGGTGCCGAGCATGTAGTGGGCCTGCGCGTAGTCGGGCTTGGCGTCGATGGCCGCGCGGAAGGCGTCGATGGCTTCGGCGGGACGACGCGTCTGCCACAGCACGACGCCCAGCGTGTAATGGGCATCGGGCAGGCGCGGGTTCAGGCGCACGGCTTCCCGCAGCGCGGTCTCGGCGCCGGCGAAATCGTCCTGCTGCTTGAGCGCGGTGCCCAGATTGTAAAAGGCCTCGGCGTACTCGGGCCGTCGGTCGGTAAGCGTCCGCAATGTCGTCACGGCACCCGCCAGGTCGCCCTGCTGCATCAGCGCCGTGCCGAGATTCAGTCGTGCGGTCGGCTCGTTCGGGTGCGCGGCAATCAACTGCGTGAAGGTCGCGACGGCCTGGTCGGCGGCGCCGCGCTGCATCAGCGTGAGTCCCAGCGCGTTGAGGGCGTCGAACCGGCCCGGCTCGAGCTCGAGCGCGCGGCGAAGCGACGTCTCTGCCGCGTCCAGGTCGCCGTGCTCGCGCCGGGCGATGCCCAGATGCGCGTGGGCGACGGCCAGCGCCGGCGCAAGCGTGGTCGCCTTCTCGAAGTGGCCGATGGCCTCGGGCAACTTTCCCAGCGCGCGCAGGGTCAGCCCGAGGTAGTACTGCGCCTCGGCGTGGCGGGGCTGCAGCTTCGCGGCGGCCTCGAGCGGCGCCAGGGCTTTCTGCGGGTCGCGGCGAAGCCATTCGGTCACGCCAAGGTGATACTGCGCGTCAAACAGCCCGGGGTTCAACGCGACGGCGCGCGCGAAGCTTTCGCGCGCCTGGTCGACATGCCCCTGAAGGCCAAGCGTGAACCCCAGCCGGTCGTGCGCTTCCGCCATGCCCGGGGCGAGCTCGATCGCGCGCTGGTAGGCGGCGACCGCCTGGTCGAGTTGCTTGCGGCGCTCCAGGACGACGCCCAGAAAGTAGTGCGCTTCGGGATTCGACGGCGCCTGCGCGGCCGCCTCCGCAAACCGCCGTTCGGCCTCGTCGACACGGTCCGCTCGCAACAGAGCCATGCCCTCGGCGATCAACTGCGCCGAAGTCTGCGCCTGGGCGGACGCGGCCCGGGCCTGAGGCGCACCGGCACTGGGGCGCCGCGACAACCGCGCATACAAGCAGGCACGGTAGAGCCAGTGCGTGCCGGGACATGAAGCGATTCTAGTCCGGTCTTTCAGATCACAATCACGAAGGTCACGAAGGTAGACGCGAAGGTCGCGAAGGCAGGCAAGAATCTGTGTAATCTGCGGAATCTGCGGATAGACTCTCCGCGAAATCATGCGACTGATCGTCATCGGCGTCATCGCGATCGCGATGGCCGGCGCGCCTCAGCGCACGCGACGCGCGCGAGCGCCCCAGCCGGATCCGACACCAGCCGCCTCGCGTGTCGTGCGCAATCGGCTGCCGCTCAAGCCCGGCACGTTCGCGCTGCTGCCGCTGGGATCGGTACGGCCGGAGGGCTGGCTCGAGCGGCAGCTGGCAATCCAGGCGCGCGGGCTCACCGGGCGGCTCGACGAGTTCTGGCCCGACGTGGGCCCGAATAGCGGCTGGCTCGGCGGCTCCGGCGAAAGCTGGGAGCGCGGGCCGTACCATCTCGACGGCCTGGTGCCGCTCGCGTACCTGCTGGAGGATCCGGCGCTCATCGCCAAGGCCCAACGCTACGTGGAATGGACGCTGACCAACCAGGCCGAGAGCGGATGGCTTGGCCCGGCGAGCAACACCGACTGGTGGCCGAACATGGTGATGCTCAAGGTGCTGACGCAGTACCAGGAGGCCACCGGCGATCCACGCGTCGTGCCGGCGCTCACCCGCTACTTCGCCCATCACGCGTCGCTTGCGGCCAGCAGGCCGCTGCACGACTGGGCCGTCTATCGCTGGGCCGACGAACTGGCCACCATCGTCTGGCTTTTCAACCGGACCGCCGACCCGCGCCTGCTGGAACTGGCGCGCACCTTGAAGGCGCAGGGCGCCGACTGGCGGGCGCACTTCGACACGTTTGCGTTCAGGGAGAAGACGTCAAACAAGCTGCTCGGGTTCGGAGGTCCCGAGCGTCTTCCCGATGACGGCATGCGCGCGCACGGCGTCAACGTCGCGATGGCGCTGAAGGCCTCCGCGCTCTGGTCGCTGGTCTCGGGCGAGGCCGCCGATCGCGACGCAGCCATCCGCGCGCTGGAGGTGCTCGATCGCTACCACGGTCAGCCCAACGGCATGTTCAGCGCGGATGAACATCACGCTGGTCGGGATCCGTCGCAGGGCACGGAACTCTGCGCGGTCGTCGAGTCTCTCTACTCGCTGCAGCACGTCGTGGCCGTCAACGGCGACGTGGCGCTGGCCGATCGCATCGAGCGCGTGGCGTACAACGCGATGCCCGCCACGATGTCGGCCGACATGTGGTCGCACCAGTACGATCAGCAGGCCAATCAGGTGATGTGCAGCCTGAACCGCCGGCGGTGGGTGACCAACGGACCGGAGTCGAACCTGTTCGGCCTCGAGCCCAACTTCGGCTGCTGCACGGCCAATCTGCACCAGGGATGGCCCAAGCTCGTGGGCAGCCTCTGGATGGCCACCCCCGACAACGGCCTGGCGGCCATCGTCTACGCTCCGAGCGTCGTCAAGGCGCGTGTTGGCGCGGCCGGACAGGTGACGATACGTCAGGTGACGGACTATCCGTTCAGCGGCGTCGTCACGCTGACCGTGACGCCCAGCGTCAACCGGCTGCGGTTCCCGCTGCAGCTTCGCATTCCGTCGTGGGCCGAGGGCGCCACGGTCACGCTCAACGGCACGCCGGTGGCCGGCGTCACGCCAGGCGTCTTCGTCCGGATCGAGCGGTTGTGGAATCGGGCCGAGACAGTCCGCCTGACGTTGCCGATGCCCGCTCGCGTGTCGACCTGGTATCGCGGCTCCGTAGCGGTGGAACGTGGACCGCTGGTGTTCTCGCTGCCCGTTGGCGAGGACTGGCGGCGCGTCACCAGCGGGATGAAAAAGCCGGCGCCGTCTCCGGCCGCAGACTGGGAGGTGTTGCCGACCACTCCCTGGAACTACGGCCTGCGCGTCGGGGCAGATGGCGCGACCAGCGCCGGCGGGTCCACGCTGCGTGTCGTCGAGCGGCCGGTGGGACCGGTGCCGTTTGCGCGCGAGGCGCCACCGGTCGAGATCGAAGTGACAGGACGCCGGGTTCCGGAATGGCAGTTGGAGGACGGCTCGGCGGGGACGCTCCCGCAAAGCCCGGTCACCAGTCGAGAGAGAGACGAGACGCTGCGCCTGGTCCCCTATGGGACGGCGCGGCTCCGAATAACGGCGTTTCCAGAATCGAGTAAGCGCGCTTCCGCCCCGCCGTGCAGCGTCCTCGCGGCGGCGCGCGGGGCGCGCAAGCGCGCCCTACACGTTGCCTTTCTTCATCTCCTCCATCAGGTAATCGCATCCCCGAACCGCCAGCGCCATGATCGTAAGCGTCGGGTTCTGGCACCCGCCGGAGACAAACGACGAGGCGTCCATGACGTAGAGATTGCTGATGTCGTGCGTCTGCAGGTACTGGTTCAGCACCGACGTCTTGCTGTCGCTGCCCATCCGTGCCGTGCCCATCTCGTGAATCCCGAAGCCGGGAACGCGGTTGGCGAAGGTGAACGGCTGGATGTTCTTCGCGCCGGCCGCTTCCATCATCTGCGCGGCGGTCACGGCCATGTCGGGGATCATCTTCTTGTCGTTCTCGCCCCATGACATGTTGATGCGCAACACCGGGATGCCGAAGATGTCCACGACGTTGGGGTCAACGGCGATGAAGTTGTCAAAGCGCGGCAGCGCCTCGCCAAAGCCCGCCAGTGTCACCGACGTGATCGGGTCGAGGACGGCCTTCTTGAACGCCGGGCCGTACCCGGCCGGCCACGTGCCGGGCTGACCCGGCACCATCGGACCCATCCGGAAACTCGTGCTGCCGCCGCCCTGGAACCCGAAGCCGCGGATGTAGTCCTTGTGGCGCGGGCCGTTGATGGTGTTCTTCATCCGGATGCCGTAGATGCCGTTGGGCCGCCGCGGTCCGCCCAGCGACGGGGCCGGCGCTGGCACATCCGGGAACTCGCCGCTGGCGCCGCCGGTGACCCACAAATGATCCATCAGGTAGTGCCCGAGCACGCCGCTCGAGTTGGCCAGGCCGCCGTCGGCTGAATTCAAGAGGATGCGCGCGGACTCCAGCGCCTGCGCGCAGAGCAGCACCGCCCGCGCCTTGACCTCTTTGACCTCGCGCGTCACGCGGTCGATGTACATGACGCCGGTCGCCTTGTGCGTCGACGGGTCCGTGAGGACCTTGTAGACCATCGCGTCGGTGATGAGCGTGGTGTTGCCGGACTTGAGCGCGTCGGCGACCGTGGTGAAGGCCGAGTTGAAATACGAATGCGTCGCGCAACCCTGCTCGCAGGGCCCACAGTAGTGACAGGGGGCCCGGCCGTTGAGCGGCTTGGTGATGTTTGCGGCGCGGCCGATGGTGACTGTCCAGCCCAGCTTCTCTTTGACGCGCGTCCGCAGCTGCATCTCCGCGCAGCTCATCGGCATGGCGGGATGGAAATTGCTGTCGGGCAGTTCCGGTACGTTCTCCGCCTGGCCGGTGATGCCGACGTAGTCCTCGACCAGCTCGTAGTAGGGGACCAGATCCTTGTAGCTGAGCGGCCAGTCCTCCCCGTACCCGTCGAATGACTTGCCCTTCAGGTCCTGCTCGCTGAGCCGATAGCTCTGACGGCCCCAGACGTTGGTGCGTCCGCCGACCACGCGGGTGCGTCCCTGCCAGCTGAATGGCTTGTCGTCAGGATTGGTGTACGGCTCGTCGACGTCGCTCGCGAACCACTTGTAGTTCCACTCGCGGCACGCGTAGCAGTCGCGCTGCTTCGGACGCGTCCGCCGCATCAGGTCGCTCGCCTTGTCGCGGTACTTGAGGTCGTATGCGGGAACGTGCTCGGTGAAGTTCTTGTCGCTTTGCGGCTTGCCCGCCTCGAGCAGGGCCACCTTGATGCCGGCTTCCGAGAGTCGCTTGGCCGCCCAGCCACCCGAGGCGCCCGATCCCACTACGATCACATCGAACTTCGTCGTCTGCACGTTGACGCCTTCGCGAGTTATGCCGAATGGCCGCCGGGGTGATTGCAGCCGGGCAGTTCGGTGTGGAATACGTTGCCGGTCCAGCCAAGCTCGCGCATGCCCTGTTCCGACGAGTAGTACGCGCCCGAAATCCAACCCTTGAGGTTCTGGAAGGGGGCTCGTAATTTCGACGTGCCGGCCTCGGAGGTCGACGCCTCCTGCAGCAGGGCATCCTGCTCGGCGGCGGTGATGGCCTTCCAGGACTTGCCGTGCTTGTCCATGGCGGCCATGTCGAACGCGCCAAGCGCGCCGATGATGCCGCGCTGGTTCTGCGTGGACTCGACGGCGATCAGCTGATCCAGGAACGGCGCGACCTTGGCGGTCGTCGATCCGGGGACGATGGCCTCGGCGAGCACTTCGAGGGTCTTCAACTGGTGCGCGTCGAAGAACTCGGGCTTGTAGGCGGCCGCGGCCGCCTTCTTCTGGGCCTGCTCGATGCCGGTCGCACTGGCGAGGTGGTGCTGCACCGGGTGCTGCGCCTCGACCCCCGAAGGCAGTGCGAGCCCGGCGCCGACACCGCCCAGCAGCGTCTGCAGCATCGTGCGACGCGCGATGCCGTCGGGTGCTGGCGCATCAGCTGGCGTGACCGGGATGATTTTCGGCAGATCGTGAGGCTCGCTCATGAGCCGAGTCTAGCACCACTTCTGGGGCCTGGCCCCCGTACGTTTCGCGGGGGCCAGGCCCTAAAAATCGAGCAGCGCGCGGACGCGATCTCTGAGGGCCGCCGGCAGGTAGGGCTTCTGCAGAAATGCCTGGGCGGGATCGAGGTCCCGCATGACGAGCGTGTCCTCGGTGTAGCCCGACGTGAAGAGGACTTTCAGCCCGGGACGTTTCGCGCGGAGGCGCGTCGCCAGCTCGGGCCCGCCGATGCGGGGCATCACGACGTCGGTGATCACCAGCGCGATGCGCTCGGCGGCGCCGTCGTAGACCTCGAGCGCGTCGGCGCCGTCGGAGGCCTGCAGCACCTGGTAGCCCGCCAGCGTCAGGACACGAGCAGCGACGTCGCGGACCGACGGCTCGTCTTCGACCAGCAGCAGCGTTTCGCCGCCACCGGCGGCTTTGCTCACGCCGCCCACGGCGCTGGCAACCGGTGCTTCGGGGACATGGGGCAAATAGATTGCCACCTCCGTGCCGCTGCCAACCGAGCTCGACAACCGGACGTGGCCGCCTGCCTGGCGCACGATGCCGTAGACGGTCGCAAGGCCGAGACCGGTGCCCTGGCCCTGGGGCTTGGTCGTGTAGAACGGCTCGAAGACATGCGGCATGTGCTCTTGCGCGATGCCACTGCCCGTGTCGGTCACCGTCAGCACGACGTGAGGGCCCGTGGCCGCTTCGGCCGGGCGGTCGGGCTCGCTGCCGTCGAGGACGACATGGTCGGTGCCGATGGTGAGGCGGCCGCCCCTGGGCATGGCGTCGCGGGCGTTGACGGCCAGATTCATCAACACCTGTTCGAGGCTTCCGGGGTCGGCGCGCACGGTGGCCATCGCGGCGCTGCAGCGCGTGACCAGCTCGATGTCCTCGCCGATCAACCGGCCGAGCAACCGCTCCGTGCCGGCGATCAACTGGTTGATGTCGACCACGCGTGGTTCGTACACCTGCCGGCGCGCGAAGGCGAGCAGCTGACGCGTCAGCGTGGCCGCGCGTTCGGCGGCGTGCTGAATCTGGCGGACCTCGTCGCGCGCCGCCGGATCGGCCATCTTCTCTTCGAGCATCGCGGCCTGCGAGAAGATCACGGTCAACAGGTTGTTGAAGTCGTGGGCGACGCCGCCGGCCAGGCGCCCCACGCTCTCCAGCTTCTGCGCCTGGATCAGCTCGGCCTCCAGCCGCTTCTGCGCGGTGACTTCCGTGGCGATGCCGGCAATACGGAAGACCCGCCCGTCGGCATCCCGCACCGGAAACGTGTGGTCGCGGATCCACTTGACGCGGCCGTCGGGCATCAGCAGCCGGTACTCCGAGTCGGCGCCGTGGTCGAAGACCCTCGCGTAGTGGCTCCGGATCACCTCGGCATCGTCGGGGTGCACGTCCTGCATGAACGAGGTGCCATCTTCGCGCAAGCTCTCGCAGCTGCGCTCCCAGATGCGTTCGTAGGCAGGGCTGATGTAGAGCACCGTACGGTCGGCGTCGATCAGGAAGAACACCGACTCGATCGACTCGGCGAGCTGACGGAACCGGGTCTCGCTCTCGAGCACCCGCGCGTCGCTGTCGCGCAGGGCGCGCACCGCGCGTTCACGCTGCGTGACGTCGATGGCGACGACGAAACGGGCCTGGCGGTTGTCAAACGTGATGGCATGTGACGTGATGTCGACGTCAATCAGCTCGCCGGCACGCGTCTGGTGCCGGTACGTGCGTGGCGGCGCGACCGGAAGCCCCCGGACGCCCGCCAGCACTCTCTCGATGAGGGCGCGGTCCTCGGGCGGCCTGATGTCGTAGACGGTGAGCTGGAGAAACTCCTCGCGCGAGTACCCGTAGCGCTGGCATGCCGCGTCGTTGGCCGCCAGGAACCCGCCGGTGTCCTCGTCAAACACCATCATCGCCTGCGGCGCCTTGTCGAAGAGCAGGCGGGCACGGGCCTCGGACTGGACCAGCGCCTCCTCGTAGGCCGCCTTCCTGGCCATCTGGTGCCGCAGGTCCGCGACGCGGCGCAGCGCGAAGACCAGCGCCACGACGGTCGTCGCGCCGAGCGCGAGCATGACTTCGTCGACCGGGCCGAGATAGCCGTTGATGTCGACGAGGCTGTCGAGGAATGCGAACCGCCACTCGAGGACGAACACGGCCAGCAGGGCCGCGACCGAGAAGCCAAGGTCACGCCGGAGGCGAGCGGTCATCGGCACGGCGGCCCAGGTGTCACGTTGCTACTCCACCTTTCCGCGCCCCTCGACGATTGTGACGTACCGATCCACGGGCAAGCT
Organism: Vicinamibacteria bacterium; assembly: GCA_963806705.1. Lineage (GTDB taxonomy): Bacteria > Acidobacteriota > Vicinamibacteria > Vicinamibacterales > JAENWD01 > JAENWD01. Next base: position 269,679 of record CAWDZE010000003.1, on the reverse strand, counting down.
GGTGAAGCGTTCCACCTTGCCCGATGGCGCCGGCCACTTGATCTCGAGCCAGTCAATAGAGGTCGCCGCGCCCAGGCCCAGCACTTCGCGCGGGTCGTGCGCGGACAGGTAGCTGCCGCCGCCGGCCTTGAAGCGCGTGCGCTTCTGGCCGCCGATCGACCAGGACAGGATGGCGCCGATGGCGTCGCGGTTGCAGGCGGTCCCCTGCAGGCGAATGCCAAGCCAGTGATGGCCCTCGCCGGCGTTGTTCTTCAGCAGCATCGGCGCCTCGCCGTTGTTGCCGATGAGCACGTCGATGCGGCCGTCGTTGTTGTAGTCGCCGATGGCCAGCCCGCGCGCCGGGAAGGTCCTGCCAAACACGGGGCCGGAGGCGGCGCTGACGTTCTGCAGCTTGCCCTGCCGGTTGTTCTGGAACAGCAGCAGCGGCTCCTTGTACTTCACCTGCTGGCTGTACTGCTCGATCATGTCGTCGGGGTGCCCGTTGGCCAGAAACAGGTCGACGTGGCCGTCGTTGTCGTAGTCGAAGAACTTCAGCCCCCAGCCCGACAGCAGGCGCGTTGCCTGTGCGATGCCGTGGGCAGCGGCGACGTCGGTGAAGAACTCGTTGCCGTCGTTGCGGTAGAGAGAGAACATCTCCTGGTCGACGTTGGCCACAAACAGGTCCTGCCTGCCGTCCTGATCGAAGTCGGTCGCATCGACGCCCATCCCCGAGCGCGGAGTGCCGTTGGCGCTGAAGCCCACCTCCGACGCCAGGCCAATCTCCTCCCACTTGCCCTTGCCGCGATTGGCGAAGAGGAAGTTCTGCACGGTGTCGTTGGCGACGAAGAGATCGACCAGGCCGTCGTTGTTGATGTCGGTGGCGACCACGCCGAGGCCCTTGCCCCTGGCGCGCGCGATGTCGGTGCCCGAGGTGACGTCGGTGAAGGTGCCGTCGCCGTTGTTGTGGAAGATCGCGCTCGGCGTGGGCCGGAAGACGCGCGGAATGCAGTAAAACCGCTTGCCGATCTTGTTGTCGCCGCAAAACACGTTGGTCTTCAGCGAGAACTCGACAAAGGAGCACAGGAACAGATCCAGGCGGCCGTCGTTGTCGTAGTCGAACCAGACGGCGCTGGTCGTCCAGTGCGGCGCCTTGTGGAGGCCGGACTTCTCGGTGACGTCGGTGAAGGTGCCGTTGCCGTTGTTGCGATAGAGAATCGGCCGGCCGTACGCGGTGATGAAGATGTCCGAGTAGCCGTCGTTGTCGAAATCGCCGATCGCGCACCCCATGCCAAACGTCTGGCCGGTGATGCCGGCCTTCTCGGTCACGTCGGTGAACGAGCCGTCGCGGTTGTTCTTGTAGAGCGCGTGCTTCAGCGGTGTCTTGGGCGTGTAGAAATCCGCCGGACCGCTGTTCACCATCAGCACGTCCATCCAGCCGTCGTTGTCGTAGTCGAAAAACGCCATGCCCGGCCCCATGGTCTCGGGCAGGAATCGGTCGGGCGACATCGCGTTTTCGTGCACCCACGTGAGGCCGCTGGCAGAGGGCGGGATCTCCTCGAACGTCGGCGGCGCCGCTCGTAGTGGCGATCGCCCGCCCAAAGGCAACGCGGCACCGAGACCGGCGACGGCCGCTGTCCGCAGAAACGTGCGGCGTGAATACGGACGCATCAGACGCTGCATAGGCTGCGACGATCTTACTCAAGATGTGACGCCCTTCGCAGTCACGCAGTCTCGCTTCACGGGGCTGGACTTCAAGAATCGGCGGAATCGGCGTAATCTGCGGATGATCCCGTTTCGGCGTAATCCCATAGAATCGATCTGAATCCCATGCGATCCGGCCTGGCAGCGCTGAGCGTCATCCTGATATGGGTCGGCCTGGCGGTGTCCGCACAATCACCACCCGCCTCCGCCAAGGCGAACGGACCGGTCGACTTCTCCCGCGACATCCGCCCCATCCTCGACGCCAACTGTTTCGAGTGCCACGGGCCGAAGAAGTCGCGCGGGCGCCTCCGCCTGGACGTCAAGGCATCCGCCTTCAAGGGAGGCAACACCGGGCCGGCCGTCATCGCCAACGACAGCGATCAGAGCCTCATGGTGCGGCGTGTGCTCGGTCTGGACGGCGAAGACCGCATGCCGCTTGATGAGGATCCGCTGCCCGACAGCCAGATCGCGCTGCTGCGGGCGTGGATCGACCAGGGCGCGGTGTGGCCCGACGATGGCGCCACCGCCGGCAAACGCAGCGAGGACAGCGGGCACTGGGCTTACCGCGCGCCGGTTCGCCCCCCGCTCCCCCACGTCTCTCACAACGACTGGGTGAGGACGCCGATTGACGCCTTCGTCCTGGCGCGCCTGGAGAAGGAGGGTCTCAAACCGTCCCCGGAGGCCAGCAAGACGGCGCTGCTGCGCCGTGTCTCGCTGGACTTGATCGGGCTGCCGCCGACGATCGCCGAGATTGACGCCTTCGTTGCAGACCAGCGGCCCGACGCGTACGAGATCGTCGTCGATCGGCTGCTCGCCTCGCCGCACTATGGCGAGCGTTGGGCGCGGCCGTGGCTGGATCTGGCGCGCTACGCCGACAGCAACGGCTACGAGAAGGACGCGTTGCGCACGATGTGGAAGTACCGCGACTGGGTGATCAAGGCGCTCAACGAGGACATGCCGTTTGATCGCTTCACCATCGAGCAGATTGCCGGCGACATGCTTCCGAAGGCCACCAACGACCAACGCATCGCCAGCGGCTTCCACCGCAACACGCAGCTCAACCAGGAAGGCGGCATCGACGTCGAGGAGGCGCGATGGGAGGCGCTGCTCGACCGCGTGAACACGACGGCCACGGTCTGGCTGGGCTCCACCGTCGCGTGCGCGCAATGTCACAACCACAAGTACGACCCGTTCTCGCAGCGCGACTACTATCGCCTGCTCGCGTTCTTCGACAACGTCGAGTACCGGTCTTCGGTAAGCCCGGCGGCGACCACTTCATCCATGAACCGACGCTCGACCTGCCGTCGCCCGAACAGGCCAGGCAGCGCGATGCGCTGACGTCTGAAATGGCCAGGCTCAACGCGACGCTCAGCGCGCCCGGCGCCGAGATTGATGCCGGCCAGGCCGGCTGGGAGGCTGCCCAGCAGGCGGCCGTCTCGGCCTGGGCGTTGCTGCAGCCAGAGCGCGTCGGCGCCGGCGCGGCGACGCTGGCCGTGCAGCCCGATGGATTGGTGCTCGCCTCGGGCCTTCACCGCGGACGCGACGAATACCAGGTGGACGTCACCGTGCCGGCCGGCCGAACCACCGGCTTTCGACTGGAAGCGCTGCCCGACCCTTCGCTCCCCAAGGGCGGGCCCGGCCGCGACCACTACGGCAACTTCGCGCTCACCGGGTTTGCCGTCGATTGTCTCGACGCTGCGGGTGGCGCCACGCGCCTTACGTTTGACGACGTCAAGACCGATGACGGCCGCGCGGCGGATGTGAAGGCGCTCATCGAGCTCACGCCACGCCCGTACCTGAGCGAGGATCCCTACGGCTGGGCCATCGACGCGACCAGGGACGACACCCGCACGCCGCGCCAGATTGTGTTCGTCCCTAAGCCCCTGGAGCTGGACCGACCGGCACGAATGCGTGTGACGTTGTCCTTTGACAGCGGCAACGTCGGGCAGGCCATCGGCCGCTTCAGGCTCTCGGCGACCTCCGATGGCACGCCGCTTCAAGTAGCCGGCATTCGCGCACGGACCAGGCGCGTGCTCGGCATTGCACCAGGGAGCCGGACCCCCGATCAGGCCAAGGTCGTGCTGGCGGAGTATCGCGGGCAGGCCCCGGCCCTGAAACCCACACGCGATCGCATCGCCGCCATCGAGCAGGAACTGCGCGACCTTGGCATCGTCTCGGCGCTCGTGATGCAGGAACGCAACAACTTCGAGCGGCCGTCGACGCCGTTTCGCGAACGCGGGGCGTTTCTCACGCCGGGCGAGCGTGTGTACGCCGCCACGCCCGAGGTGCTGCCGCCGATGAGCGCCGAGCAGATGCCAAACCGGCTTGGCCTGGCGCAGTGGCTGGTGTCGCCGGACAACCCGCTCACCGCGCGCGTGACGGTGAACCGGGCGTGGGAGCAGTTCTTCGGGCGCGGCCTGGTCGAGACCAGCGAGGACTTCGGCACGCAAGGAGCGTTGCCGTCGCACCCCGAGCTGCTCGACTATCTGGCGACGGAACTCGTGAGGCTCGAGTGGAAGCAGAAGGCGCTCCACCGGCTGATTGTGACCTCCGCCACCTATCGGCAGGATGCGGCCGCCACGCCCGTCCTCATCGACAAGGACCCGTACAACCGGCTGCTGGCGCGCGGGCCGCGCTTCCGCATGGAGGCCGAGATGATACGCGACGTCGCGCTTGCAGCCAGCGGCCTGCTGAGCCCCGCCATTGGCGGCCCAAGCGTGTTCCCGCTGCAGCCCGACGGCATCTGGGACAACCCGTACAGCGACGAGGTCTGGAAGATCAGCGAAGGCGCCGATCGCCATCGGCGAGGGCTGTACACCTTCATCCGGCGCACGTCGCCGTACCCGAGCTTCATGACGTTTGACGCCACCAGCCGCGAGTTCTGCACTGTGCGGCGCGTCAGGACCAACACGCCGCTCCAGGCGCTGACCAGCTTGAATGACGAGGCCTTCTTCGAGGCGGCACGCGCGTTGGCGATAAAGGTCGCCGCGCCGAGCCCGGCCTCGGCACGGCGTCGCGCCAGCGAAGCGTTCAGGCTCGTGACCGGCCGCCACCCCACCGAAGGCGAAGTCGACGCCGTCGTCGGGTCGTACAAGCGGCAGCTCGCGCGCTACCGGCTCAAGCCGAAGGCGGCGGCGCAGGTGATGAAGGCCTCTGCCCCGTCGCCGCAAGTGATCGAACAGGCCGCGTGGACGCTGGTGGCCAACGCGCTGTTGAACCTGGACGAGACGGTGACGAAGTGACCGCGGCGATCACCGGTACAATCACGAAGGCACGATGGCGCGAAGGCACGAAGGAGACCTTTGATGGAAACCCGCGATCGCTCCCTTCGTGACATCACGCGCCGGCACTTCTTCAAGGACGTCGGCTTCGGCATCGGGTCGCTGGCGCTGACCTCGTTGATGAACGAGCGCCTGTTTGCCGCTTCGGTCGACCAGGCGGCGGTGCAGAAGGTCGGGACCCACTTCGCGCCCAAGGCCAAACAGGTCATCTTCCTGTTCATGGCGGGCGCGCCGTCGCAGCTGGACCTGTTCGACCACAAGCCGTTGCTGCGGAAGCACGACGGCGAGGAGATTCCCGCCGGCATCATCCCGGAGGGCGAGCGGTTCGCGTTCGTCAAGGGCACGCCGCGGCTGCTCGGTTCGCCATTCGAGTTCCGCCAGCGCGGTCAGTCGGGCAACGAGATTTCCGAGCTGCTGCCGTTCCTGCAGCAGCATGCCGACGAGATCGCGATCATCCGTTCGATGAAGACGACGCAGTTCAACCACGCGCCGGCGCAGATCTTCATGAACACCGGGAGCCAGGTGATTGGACGGCCCAGCATGGGCTCGTGGCTCAGCTACGGCCTGGGCAGCGACAACAAGGACCTGCCCGCGTTTGTCGTCCTGATGTCCGGACAGAACAACCCGGACGGCGGAAAGAGCTGCTGGGGCAGCGGCTTCCTGCCGACGGTGCACCAGGGCGTCGAGTTCCGCGCCAAGGGCGAGCCGGTTCTTTTCTCTCGCAACCCGGAGGGCGTCGACAGCCAGGCGCGGCGCGAGTCGCTGGACCTGATTCGATCGCTCAACACGATCGAGAGCCAGCGCGTCGGCGATCCGGAGACCACCACGCGCATCGCCGCCTACGAGATGGCGTACCGCATGCAGTCGAGCGTGCCCGAGCTCACCGACATCTCGGGGGAATCGCCGGCGACGCACGAGATGTACGGCACCGAGCCGGGCCAGGTGTCGTTTGGCAACAACTGCCTGCTCGCGCGGCGGCTGGTGGAGCGCGGCGTGCGCTTCGTCCAGCTCTATCACCGCGGCTGGGACACGCACGGCGCCGGCATCGGCACCGACATCGTCGTGCGCGTGCCGCAGCTCTGCCTGCAGATCGACCAGGCCATCGGCGCGCTGCTCACGGACCTGAAGCAACGCGGCCTGCTGGACTCGACGCTGGTCATCTGGGGCGGCGAGTTCGGGCGCACCCCCATCAACGAGGCGCGCAACGGGTCCAAGCTCCTGGGCCGCGACCACCATCCGCGCGCGTTCACGATGTGGATGGCCGGCGCGGGCGTAAAGGCCGGCGTCACCGTCGGCCGCACCGACGACTTCGGCTACAACATCGTCGAAGACCCGGTGGACGTGCACGACCTGCACGCGACGATGCTGCACCTGATGGGCATCGATCACGAGAAGCTGACCTACAAGTTCCAGGGCCGGGACTTCCGACTCACGGATGTCGACGGCAAGATCGTCAGGAAGGTGCTGGCGTGACACACGCTGGCTGAGAGCGCCGGCTGCAGTCCCGCCGCCACAGCACCATGTCCAGGGTCAGGTCGCGCTGGATCGTCAGTATCCTCGCCTGCGCGCTCGCCGCACCCGCGGCTGCCCAACCACGCACGACCGACGTCGATGCCTATCTCGCCCTGCTCGACCGCTACGCTCGAGGCGACTACGACGGCGCGTCGCAGGCGATGCTCGACATCGATGTCAGGACGGCGGATCCCGTGCTGTCGCATGCTCTTGCCGCGATCGAATCGAAGATCCCGGGAGCCTCGAGCGGCCCGTCCCGGGGAATGCCCACCACCCAGGGTGAGCTCGACCGGCTCAGGCGGCAGCGTGTGCGTCTATTGCGGCTCGCGCTGCTGGTCCACACTGAGGCAGGCATCAGGGCATCCGAGCCTGCGGCGGTCGGGCACCAGCTGGCGCTGTCGAGAAAGGTCGTCGCCGAGATTCGGCGTCTCCAGGATGACTTCCGTGTCAACGGACCACTGAGTCGGTACGACGAGCTATACGGGGGCATCCGTGCCGAACGCCAGGTGCCTGCGCCTGAGACGCGCGCGCGGCTGGGGCTTGCCGAATGGGATGCTCTGAAACTGTTCCTCCGGGAGTGGTATCTCGTCGTTGCCTCACAACTGCAGCGGGGAGCCGACCCGACGGCCATCGACAGGCACCTTCGCGACGGGCTCGAGCTGTTCAAGAAAGACCCGGAGCTCCTGCTGGCCCGCGGGACGCACTCGGAGGACCAGGCTCACGTGTCGATCGTTGATCGATCGCTGGCAGGTGAGCTCTACGTGTCGGACTACATCCAGGAGCGTCGTCTTCTGCTTGTGAGCAGTCGCGACGACTACGATGCGGCGCTGGCAGGACTGCCAGAGCTCCATGAGGCCACATTGCGTCGAGGGCGCACGAGCGCGCACCTGGGCGATCGGAAGTCGGCGCGTAGCGCTTATGAGGCGGTCGCCGCGAGCAGCGCGCCGGCTGCACTCCAGTATCTGGCGTGGTTGTTCCTCGGCCAGCTCGCCGAGGACGAGCGCCAGCCAGGTCGGGCGCTCGGAGCCTACGAGCACGCACACACGCTGATGCCGAATGCGCAGACGGCAATGGTCGGGCTGAGCCGCCTGTGCGACGCCGCGTCGGACGCTATCTGTGCCCGAAGGTGGCTCGACCGCGCCTTTTCGGTCACAAGGCAGGGACGCGGTGACCCCTGGTGGGACTATCAACGCGGCCAGGCCTGGATGGCGGCGGCGCGGCTTGCGAGCTTTCGCGCAAGAGGGTTGCAGGAATGTCGCGGCTGCTGATGGCGTGGCTGATCGTGGGTTGCGGACTTGAAGGTCCGCCTCACATGAGCCCTGGTGCCGGCCGTGTCCAGCAGCCGGTCTTCCGGGCACGCACGGAACTCGTGCGCATCGACGCGCTGGTGACCGACGAGGGCACGCCGGTGACCGGGCTGACAGCCGGCGACTTCGAGGTCCTCGACAACGGCGTCCGGCAGCGCGTGACCGCCGCTGGGGCGGTCGGATCGGTGCAGCTGGGCGTCGTGCTGGATGTCAGCGGCAGCATGACGGGTGACCGGCTGGCCACCGCCCGGTCGGCCACAGCCGATTTGCTGAGGCGGCTCGCGCGCGACGACCGCTTCGCCCTGGTCGCCTTCGGCGATCACGTCGAGCGGATTGCCGGGCCTGGCACGTCGATCGCTGACGCCGTCGCAGCCCTCAACACGGTGCGCGCCGGCGGAGGCACGGCACTGCTCGACGGCACCTACGCCGGCATCCTCGAGGCGGACGGAGGCCCAGGTCCGAAACTGCTGGTCGTGATGACCGACGGGCGCAACAACTCGAGCTGGCTGCCGGGCAGCGATGTCATCGACAGCGCCCGGCGTCACGAGACCGTGATCTACCCGGTGGCCGTGGGCGTGGACCGCGAGTGGACGAGAGGCGTCACGCCGCTGCGGGGAACCAGCGACAGCCTTGCGCTGCTGCACGTGATTGCAGAGCAGACCGGCGGCCGCGCGGTCGAGGCCGAGTGGGACACGCGGCTGGGCGAAGTCTTCCAGCACATCCTGCGCGAGTACCGTCAGCGCTACATCGTGACATTCACGCCCGAAGGCGTGGAGGCGGGCGACGGCTGGCACACGCTCCAGGTGAAGGTGAAACGGCGAGGGGTCCTCGTGCGTGCCCGCACGCGCTACTGGGCAGGGCCGAAGAACTGACGATGGGCTACACTACCCCACGCCAACGCCGACGATCTGCCTCCCGATGTCCTGGTCCGGTTCTTGCGCCCGTGGCTTATTCGCATGCGTGCTGTTGTCGTTGCTTGCGGGGCCGCCGGCCATCGCGCAGCCTGGCACACCGCAGGCCACTGCCTATCTGTCGCTCCTGCAGCGCTACGAATCGGGCGACTACGAAGGCGCCGCCAAGACCGCGCTGACCTTGAACCCCGCCGCCGCGCACGAGCTTGGGCGGCTCGTGATCATCGAGGACATCAAAGACCAGATGGTCCTGCTCCAGCGATTGAAGGCCGCGACCCCCGAGGCGCCGACGGGGGACCGCCTGAATCAGCTCAGGCGGGAGCGACTCAGACGGCTGAAGCTGAGCCTTCTGGTGCATACCGAAGCGGCTCTCCGTGTGACGGCTCCAGGACCGCTCGGCGACCAGCTTACCCTCGCGCGCGGATTGGTGACCCTCCTGCGCGATCTCGTAAAGGACGAGTGGGAAGGCCATGAAGGGTTCGTCCGTGACTGGTACCTCGTCGTCGCGTCACACCTGCAAGCGGCGGATCAGCCCAGATACCTGAAGGAGCATGTCACCAGCGGGCTCGGGCTGTTCGGAGACGATCCCGAGCTGTTGCTGGCCCGTGGCTCCATCTCGGAAGGCGAGGCCGACATTTCCGTAGTCGATCGCTCACTCGCACGCGACATCTACACGTCGGACTTCATTCAGCGGTGGCGGCAGTTCATGACCGCCGCCGGCGGCGATTACAAGCAAGCAGAGAGGCACCAGCCAGACCTGCACGAGGCGACCTTGCGCTGGGGCCGCATCAACAGCCACCTGGGCGACCGCAAGGCGGCCCGCCGCGCGCTGGTCTCGGTGGCCTCGAGTGAGGCACCCGTCAGACTCAAATACCTCGCGCGCATCTTCCTGGGGGAGCTGTCGGAGGCGGAGCAACAACCGGCCGCGGCGGTCGATGAGTACAACGCGGCCCATGACCTGATCCCGACCGCCCAGGCGCCGATGCTGGCCCTTAGCCAATTGTGCGACGCCACGGCACAGCCCGACTGCGCGCGGCGATGGCTGTCGCAGTCCATGGCGGCGACAGGACCGGGACAGCTCGACCCGTGGTGGGATTATCAGTTCGGGCAGGCATGGCTGGGCGACCAGCGACTCGCTACGTTCCGCGCGAGAGGGTTGCAGAAGTGACGCGCCTGCTACTCCTCGTTATGGTCCTTGTCGGCGCGGCCGACACCCAGGTCCAGCAGCCGGTCTTTCGCGCGCGCACGGAACTGGTTCGAATCGACGCCCTGGTCACCGACGACGGCGCGCCCGTGACGGGGCTGACGGCCAGCGACTTCGAGGTACGCGACAACAGCGTGCGGCAGCGGGTGACGGCCGCCGGGGCGGTCGAGGCCGTGCAGCTTGGCGTCGTGCTCGACGTCAGCGGAAGCATGACCGGCGACCGCCTCGAGATCGCCCGCGCCGCGACCTCGGACTTGCTCGATCAGTTGAAGCGCGGCGATCGGTTCGCGATTGTCGCCTTCGCCGATCAGATCGCGCGCGTCGACAGGCCAGGCGCGTCGGTGGCCGACGCCACGACGGCGCTGGAGCTGATTCGGGCGGGCGGCGGTACGGCCTTGGTTGACGGCCTCTACGCGGGAATTCTGCAATCCGATCAAGGGCCCGGGCCGAAACTGCTGGTCCTGATGACCGACGGGCGGAACAACTCGAGCTGGCTGCGGGCCAGCGCCGTAATCGATGCTGCACGTCGCCATGAGACCGTGATCTACCCGGTCGCCGTCGCTGCGGACCGCCAGTGGGCCGGCGCCGCACGCCTCAGAACCAGTGATTCACTCGCCCTGCTGCGCGCGATGGCCGAAGAGACCGGCGGGCGCGTTGTCGAGGCCCGGTGGAACAACAGCCTCGGCACCGTGTTCCAGCAGATCCTCCGCGAGTACCGCCAGCGGTACATCTTGACCTTCTCGCCGGACGGAGTGAAGACGGGCGACGGCTGGCACACGCTCGAGGTGAAGGTCAAGCGGCGCGGCGCGATCGTGCGCGCGCGAACCAGGTACTGGGCAGGTCGGAATTGACGATAGCGGAACTCGCGAAGGATTCGCCACGTAGCCCCCGTCTAACCCCACGACGCCACGGACCTGCCATAGGAGTATCGTAGGCAGACCGGCTACCCGAACGTCGAGTCTCTGGCCATGCAGGACCTTGCGCTGGCTCGCCGGCTGGCGGCGGGAGATGAAGCGGCCTTCGACGCCTTCTTTGCGGAATATTTTCCGCGCGTCTACCGGTTTGCCCGCGCGAGGCTGGACGGCAACGACGCGTGGGCCGAGGACGTCACGCAGGCGTCCCTCATCAGGGCGCTCGACAAGATTCACACCTATCGGGGCGATGCGGCCCTGTTCACGTGGCTCTGCACGCTGTGCCGCCGCGAGATCTCGGATTGGCGAGAGCGTACGGGACGAGCGTCCGAAGTCGCGCTGGTCGACGACAGCCCCGACATCCGCGCGGCGCTCGATGCGGTCGCCGCGCTTTCCAACGAGGATCCGGACGCCGAGCTTCGCCGGCGCGAGCTGTCGAGGCTCGTGCAGGCCACGCTGGACCACCTGCCGGGCCGCTACGGCGACGTCCTCGAATGGAAATACATCCAGGAGCTTCCGGTCGCCGAGATCGCGGACCGTCTCGGCCTGGGCTACAAGGCGACGGAGTCTCTGTTGACCCGCGCGCGTCAGTCGTTTCGAGACGGCTTCGCGCTGATGGAAGGACGATGAGCAGCGACGAGGACGTGACCGCGCGGCTTCTGCACCTGGCCGGACCGCGGCCAGACGTGCCGGCCGAGCGAGCCGCACGAGTCCGTGAGGCCGTGCGCGAGCGTTGGCAGGTCGGCACTCGCCGGCGGCGCGCGCGCCGGGCGGCCTGGACGACGGCGGCACTGGCGGCGACGGCAGCCATGGTCGTGCTGTTCGCGCGGCTGGGTCGTGGTGTGGAAGAGACGGCCCCGCCTGACCTCGTCAGGGCAACGGTCGAACGGGTCGAGGGGACTGCCGCAATAAAGACAGGGGCCGCGATTCGCACGAACGAGTGGATCGAGACCGCGGCGACCTCTCGCGTCGCGCTGCGCCTAGACGACGGCACATCGGTCCGCGTCGACCGCGCGTCCCGGGCACGCCTGCTCGCGCCCGCCGTCATCGAGCTCGCGTCCGGCGCCTTGTATGTCGACACCGGGCGGGACTCGACGGCGCTGGAAGTGCGCACCGCATTTGGCACCGCGCATGACATCGGCACGCAGTTCGAGGTGCGGCTGGACCCGGCCGCCGTCCGCGTTCGCGTGCGCAGCGGCGTCGTCGAACTGCGACGCAGCGGCGAGTCGCTCACCGCGCGAGCGGGCACGGAACTCACGGTGTCCTCTGGCGGCGCCACACAACGGGCGATCCCCGCGAATGCGCCTGACTGGGCGTGGGCCGTCGGCCTCGCGCCGGCCTTCGAGATCGAGGGCCGTACCGTCGCCGCATTCCTGGAGCACACGGCGCGGGAACAGGGCTGGACGCTGCACTACGCCGATGCCAGGCTGTCCCGTGATTCGGCAGCCATCGTTCTGCACGGCTCGGTTGCCGGCCTTTTGCCGCAGGATGCGATCGCGGTGGCCTTGTCGGCGAGCGGGCTCGGCCATCGCCTCGATGGCGAAGATCTGCACGTCTTCAGAGATCGGGAGTCGCAGTGAGATCGGGGAGAGGCAGGATGGCCGTGGCGATGATCGTTGTCGCCGTCATGGCGGTGTCCGCCTCGCCCTCGGCCGGACAAACGAGCCCTGACCAGTATGCGGGGCGTCGGCTGGCAGAGGCGCTGAAGATCCTCCAGACTCGCGGGCTCAGACTCGTGTTCAGCTCGGAGATCGTCACGCCGGAGATGCGAGTGGCCGTGGAGCCGCGTGCGACGTCCGCGCGCAAGGTGCTCGACGAGCTCCTGCAGCCACACGACCTGTCGGCCAGGGAGGGACCAGGCCGCGTAATTCAGATCGTTCGAACGAAGCGGCCAGTCAAGAACGCTTCGCGCTCGTCGACCCACACCCCAACGCCGACACCTCCCACGCCAGGGATGCATCGCGAGCGCGTGACCGTCACCGCCGTCGGGACCGGATACGAGCCCAACGCCGTTTCCTCGGGGCACCTTCGGTCCCGGGAACTGCGGGAAGTGGCGGGCGTGCTGGCCGACGACCCGTTGCGGGCGGCCCACACCCTTCCAGGCGCGGCAACCGGCGACGACTTCCGCAGCGAGTTCTCCGTGCGTGGCAGCGCCTACCGTCACATCGGCGTGGTCGTCGACGGTGTGATGACCGGCTGGCTCCGGCATGCCGCCTACGGACGCAACGAACCGGCATCGGTCGCGATGCTCAACAGCAACGGCGTGGACAAGCTGACGCTGCAGTCAGGGGCCTACGCGCAGCGCCACGGCGACCATCTTGGCGCCGAGGTGGATCTGACGCTCCGGGAAGGGTCGCGCGAGAAGACCAGCTTGCTGCGGGGCGGTGACGACCTTTCATTCGACGCTGGTCGGCGAAGGTCCGATCGGAGGATCGCAGCGTGGCTCGTGGCTGGCCACCATTCGGAACAGCCATCGTGACTGGCCGATCCGGACGCCGCGCCCGTCAAGCGGCACGGTCCTGGGTTTCAGCGATGCGCAGGCGAAGGTTGTGTACGACGTGTCCGCGGCGCAGCAAGTCAGCGCCAGCGTGCTCGTCGGCCGTTCGAACGCGGACGAGCTCGATGAGCAACTTGAATTGGAAGGCGCCAGTCGCGTCACGCTGGCGACGCTGGGGTGGCGATCCACGTTTGGCTCGCGTACGTCGGTGAGCCAGCGGGTGTCGACGCTCATGCACGCTTTCGACAATGACGTGCAGGCCGGGCAGTTGGAGGAACGCGGCTCCGCGGGAGCGTTTGCGTATCGGGCCGACATGGCCAGTGCGGTTGCCGGCGGCCTGCTCGAAGCCGGCGCGCAGATCCAGCACGTGCGGCGTGGCAGCGATATTCGTTCCGAGGCCGCATGGCTGCGATCGGTCTATTCGCATTTCACGTGGATGCCGATGTCGCGGTTGAAGGTGGCCCCCGGCCTTCGCGTCGCCGACTCGACGCGCGCCAGTCAACCGGCGGTCTCGCCATGGCTCCTGACGGAGTGGTCGCTCAACCCCAACTGGACCGTGAAGGCCTCGACCGGCCGGTCTCACCAGTTTCCGGGGACCGACGTCGTCGATCGAGTTGCATATGCCGAGGCTGAGGGCGGGCCCGAACAGGCCACGCACGTCGATGTCGGGATCGGTCATCGCCTGACGCAGTCCGTGCGCTGGCAGGCGACGTGGTTCGCGCGCCGGGAGCGCGACATCGTGCGCGAGCCGGACCCCACTGCCTGGCTGCTGGTTCCGGCACCGATCCAATCCCCGGGAATCGACCGGTTCAACGGCCGCCTGAGAGGCACCTCAGAAGGAATCGAGTTGCTGCTCGAGCGTCAGAGCCCGTCGGGGCTGTCGGGATGGGCCGCCTACTCCTACGGGCGCACGCGGTACGCCGATCCGTCGCGCAACGAGATGTTCTGGGGAGACTTCGACCAGCGCCACGCGATCAATTTCTCGGCGCTGTACAGACTCTCTGACCGCACGGTCCTCTCCGCCACGTTTCGAAGCGGCAGCAACGTTCCCATCCCGGGATACTTCGTCGAGCGCGACGGCAGCCTGTTCGTGGGAACCCATCCCAACGACGTCCGCCTGCCGCGCTACGCGCGACTGGATGTGCGCGCCTCTCGCGCGTTCCGAGCTGCCGGCCGTCGAGTGACGCTGTTTGTCGACGTCGCCAACGTGCTGAACCGGACAAACATCGGCCTCGCCAACGGCATCATCCGTCCGGAAACCGGCGAGGCGATCGGGTTCACGAAAACGCTTCTCCCGCGACTTCCGACCGCCGGCCTGACCGTCGAGTTCTAGCGCGGCCTGTCCCGGGAAGCTAGCGCAGGCCTCTCAGGCCTGCGCACAGCACGAGGGGCCGGAAATCCTAGAAGGGCTCCGATACATGCGGCCTCGCATCATCGAGGGCGCTAGAATCGACGCGTGACACAACGTTCTGTGCGGCTCGGTGTGCCCGCGGTGCTGCTGATGGGCGCAGCGGCGCTGGCCGGGCAGCAGACCACCCCGGCAGACCCGCTCTGGGACCGCCGTGCCACCGGCGCGGGAAGCTTCCAGACGGTCTACGAGGTGTCGGGGCGGATGGAGTTGTCCATCCACCGCGTCTCCCCGAACCCGCAGGATCTGAAGTCCATCTGCACCGCGCAAACGGAGACGGAAACGGCGGCCCGGGACGCTGCCCGGCGCGACTTGCAGAGGCTGTTGGCAACTCCGATCGGCTCCCGGCAGCCCGAGGAGCTGGCGTGGGCGTATCGCACTCTCGGGCAGATCCACGCGTATCAGGGCGAGATGGCCGCCTCGGGCGATGCGTTCGACAAGGCGTACGAGACCATCGCGCCCCTGGAGAAGGCCAATCCGGCGATGCGCGAGGCGATGCACTCGCTCGAGCTGTCGATTGCCGTCGCCAACCTCCGGCGTGGAGAACTGGAGAACTGCCTGACGGACCACAACGCCGAACGCTGCATCTTCCCGATCAGCCGTCGCGGCGTGCATCAGAACCAGTCCGGGTCCGCGCGCGCCGTGGAGTACTTCACCAGGGCGCTGGCGAAGGACCCGAAGAACCTCGAGACACGTTGGCTGCTGAATGTCGCCTACATGACACTCGGCAAGTACCCGGACGCGGTCCCGTCCGACTACCTGATCCGCGCCGCTGGAGGCGAGGCGGGCGGGACGCCGCGTTTCAACGACATCGCCCACGAGTCCGGCCTGCCGCTGCGCACGCGCGCCGGCGGCGCCATCATCGACGACTTCGACAACGACGGCCGCTTCGACATCGTCGTCTCCAGCCTGGGGCCGTGCGACTCGTTGCGCATCTTCCACAATGCGGGTAGCGGCCGGTTCGAGGACGTCTCGGAGCGGGCGCGCGTGCTCGACCAGACCGGCGGCATCAACATCTCGCACGCCGACTACGACAACGACGGCTGGCTCGACATCTACGTGCATCGCGGCGGCTGGGAGTATCCGATGCGCAACTCCCTGTTGCGCAACAACCGCGACGGGACGTTCACGGACGTGACCGGCGCAGCGGGCCTGCTCGACAAACGCCCGCACCGGACCCACACCGCCGCGTGGGCCGACTACGACAACGACGGCTGGGTCGATCTGTTCGTGGGCCACGAGGAGTCGCCGAGCGCCCTGTACCACAACGAGCGCGACGGCACGTTCCGGGAGGTCGGATCGGCCGCCGGCGTGGCGCGCACCGCGTTCTCCAAGGGCGCGACCTGGGGCGACTACGACAACGACGGTTTCGCCGACCTGTACGTCTCGAACTACGCCGCGCGCAACTTCCTGTTCCACAACCGCAAGGATGGGACATTCGACGAGGTCGCGCAGTCGCTGGGCGTCGACCTGCCGCTCATGAGCTTTGCGACCTGGTTCTTCGACTACGACAACGACGGCTGGCTCGACCTGTTCGTGACCAGCTTCGTGCCGTCGGTCACTGAAGTCGTCCGTGGCGTCATGGGCCTTCCGCAGCAAGCCGAGACGATGCGCCTGTACAGGAACAACCGGCAGGGCGGCTTCCAGGATGTGACCGCGGAGAGCGGACTCGCGCGTGTCGTCCCGGCGATGGGCGCCAACTTCGGCGACATCGACAACGACGGGTTCCTCGACATGTACATCGGCACCGGCGCGCCGTCCTACGCGGCGCTGGTCCCGAACGTGATGCTCCGCAACGACGGCGGACGAGGTTTCCTCGACGTCACCGCGGCAAGCGGCACGGGCCACCTGCAGAAGGGCCACGGGGTCGCCTTCGGCGACGTGGACGGCGACGGCGACGACGACCTGCTGGCCAACATGGGCGGGTTCGTTCCAGGCGACGCCTACTGGAAGGCGCTCTTTGCGAATCCCGGCACGGCCAATCGCTCGCTCGGCGTGCGACTGGTCGGAGCGAAGAGCAATCGCGCGGCCATCGGCGCGCGCATCACCGCGTACGTGCGGCAGCCCGACGGGACGCTCGCCGAACGCCATCGCGTCGTCACCAGCGGCGGCTCGTTTGGCGCGTCGCCGTACTTGCAGCGCATCGGGCTTGGCACGTCGGCCGACGTGGAAAGGCTCGACGTAGTCTGGCCTGCCAGCGGCGCACGGCAGTCGTTCAGGACGATCCCCGCCGGCCAGACGATCGAGATTCGCGAGGATGCCTCGACGTACCGGCGCCTCGACGGCTCGACGCCATCAGGTGCGATAAGGTAGGGGACGTGCACTCGGGGCGCCGGATCGTCATCTTCGCACTCGTCGTCTGCGCGGCGGCCTGGGCTTCCACTCAATTCTCCATCTCAGCCGACACGCAGGCGACTGCCGGTGCGGTCCCCGCTGACACTCCGGCCACCG
Organism: Vicinamibacteria bacterium; assembly: GCA_963806705.1. GTDB lineage: Bacteria > Acidobacteriota > Vicinamibacteria > Vicinamibacterales > JAENWD01 > JAENWD01. The sequence goes on along the minus strand of CAWDZE010000003.1, from coordinate 252,517 downwards.
AAGGCGACGCGCGCGCGCTGTGCGGCACCGCGTGCCACCGCTATCCTCCGCCCGACATTCTTCCACGCTCGGAATGGCGCGAGGAGATCGCCAAGATGACGCTCTTCAGCCAGGGCAATCCGGTGCCGCCCGGGCCGCCCGGCACGTTGAGCCGCATGGTCGTGCTGCCGCCAGACATGGAACGCGTGCTCCGGTTCTACACCGCACACGCGCCCGCGGAACTTCCGGCGCCGGAAGCATGGCCGGCCATCGAGAGCTCCTCGAAGCTGGTCTTCGAGCGCAGGGCGTTCGCGCCCGAGCGGGCATCGAAGACGCCGTCGGTTTCCAACGTGCGATTTGCCGACATCGATCGGGATGGCAAGCTCGAGATCGTCGCCACCGAGATGAGCTACGGCTACGTGATGGTCGGGCGGCCGTCGGACCCGCAGGCCAAACTGCTCGACATCGTCGCGGACATCCCTCATCCGTCGCACTCGGCCCCGTTCGACCTGGACAAGGACGGGCGCGACGACCTGCTGGTCGCCAACCTCGGATCGTTTCTGCCCGGCGACCACCAGCACGGCGGCGTCGCGTGGCTCCGGCGGATGGACGACGGGCGTTACGGCGTGTTCGAGCTCACGGGCTTCCCACGGGTCGCCGACGTGGAGGCCGGCGACTTCAACGGCGATGGAAAACCCGACCTGCTGGTGGGCGCATTCGGGTGGCGCAGCACCGGGTTCATCGGCCTGCTGACCAATCACACGACCGACCACTCGCAGCCGTCGTTCGAGACGACCCGGCTGGACGACCGCACCGGGACCATCAACGTCATCCCGACCGACCTGAACAAGGACGGACGGCTCGACTTCGTCGCGCTGATCTCACAGCAGCACGAGGCCGTGGTGGCGTACCTCAACAACGGGGCTGGCGGGTTCGCGCAGGAGACGATTTATACGGCGCCACATCCCAACTGGGGTTCTTCGGGCATGCAGCTGGTTGACTTCGACGGCGACGGCGATCTCGACGTGCTCGTCACCAACGGCGACTCGTTCGATGACTTCCTGCTGAAGCCGTATCACGGCATCCAGTGGCTGGAAAACGAGGGCCGATACCCTTACACCGCTCACCCGCTCGCGTCGCTGGCCGGGGCCCATCGAGCCGTTGCCGTCGACCTCGACGCCGACGGCGATCTCGACGTGGTCGCCGCGGCGATGATCGCGCTTGCGCGCGAGGGCGTGGAGCGCACGCTGCCGTCCGTTGTGTGGCTCGAGCGCATCGGCCCGAAGGAATTCAAGCGCCACACCCTCGAAGTCGGCACGCCCAGCCACGCCAGCCTCGACGCGGCCGACTACGACGGCGACGGCGACATCGATCTCGTCATCGCCAACCTCTCGCCGCAACGGCCCGTGCCAACGTGGGTGGAAGTGTGGGAGAACCGCACGCCGAAACGCTGAGGCCTGAGCAGTCGTGCGACCTCGGTGAGCGGCGGCGAAGTATCCGCGGATTTCGCGGATTAACGGGATTCCCCGAGGGCTGAGGAACCCGCACGACACCGGCCGCGAAGCGGTCGGTCGGTGAGACGAGAGAGCCGCGATGATGAGACCCACCCATTACGAGGGTTTCATCATCGCGGCTCTTCTCGTCTCACTGCCGCGGCTCCGCCGCGGTCGTGCGGGTCCGCTGTTGCCGGGCCGCCGCGAGCTCACATGCCCTGCGATCATGGCGAGCAATTCCGAGCAAGAAAATCCCGGAATCTCCTGATCCGCGGATCCCTGAAACACCGGCCCGCCGTAGCCCTGGCGAAGGCGGGCGCAGCTGGACAGTGCCTACCCAGCGATGGTGAAGAACGCGGTCCGCAGTTGTTCGTCCTTGCCCTGGCTGAGACGCAGACGCAGCTCGTAGGTGCCTTCCGGGAGGCTCGTCAGGGGCAGCGTCCCGACGTGCTGGACGCGGTCGGCGGTGGTGGCCGGCCGCATCTCCAGGCTCGTTGACGCCAGGATGCGTCCGTTGCTCGTGATCTCGATGGTGCCGCCGACGGCGTCACCCGCGACGGGATAGTACGAGATGTAGAACATCAGCTCCGCGTTCGCGCCGCGCCGTAATGGCTCGCCCGTGTTCGGGTACAGGAGGCTATCGCCGTAGTAGAACGGCAGATTTGGCGCGCGCTCCGCCGCGGGCACCTGCTCGGCGCGGCGGACCAGGACGAGGCTGCTGGCCGCAAGGCGGCTGCGCGAAACGGCAGGCACGGTGATCGTCGACAGCCGCGCGCTGCCACGCTCGGCGAGCGCGTCAAACACGATCGCCTCGAGCCCGTACACGCCCGGAGGAAGGTCCGCCTGCCGATAGAAGAGGATCTCGCCCTCTTTCGCCGCGTCCAGCTCCTTGTCCGTGCCGGTCAGGATGTACTGCTGGCTGAGCGTCAGGATGGTCTCGCCCCGCGTGTCCTTGAGGCGCGCCACGACGGCCGCCTGCGCCGTGTAGGTGCCCTTGGCCTGGTCGACCTGGAACGACAGCTGATTTGTCTTCACCTGCACGACGATGGGCACGAGCGTCTTGCCGGAGGGCTCGGGGAACACCATCGCGGCGGCGCCGATGGCAAAGGCATTCGGCGGCTTGCCGCTTTCGAGCGCCGCGATGGCCGGCGCCTCGTAGCTCAGCATCGGCGCCATCGCCGAACGCACCGCGAAGTAGCCCTTGCGCGAGAACACCTGCGCGCCGTCACGACGCACCTTGACGCCAATCGTCCGGAACTTGCCGTCGAATTGTTCGTTCTTCGGCGAGTACGTCAGCATGTAGTGAAAGCGGTTGTCTTCCTCGATCCGCCTGAAGGCCGACCCCAGGTCGTTGGTGTCGCGCACAAGGAAGCCGCCCGTGTCCTCGGCCAACCGCGCCAGGCCGGTCTGCGGATCGAGGCGCAGCCTGTCTTCAGTGCGCTCGACGATGCGCGTGAGCGGTCCCGAGCTGGGCTCGCGTGAGGCGCCGTTCTGGCGAAGCCGCTCCTCGGCGGCCATGTCCAGCTCGCGGCGCGTCTCGAGCAGCGTGCTCTCGGGCCGAAGGCCCGCGGCGTCTATCGTGTACACGCTGACGTTGGCGCGATTGGCCGCGCTCACGACGGAATCGAGCTTGGCCTGCATCGACGGAGACGCCGGAAGGCCTTCCGAGAAATAGACGATGGTCTTGCGTCCCGGCCATTCCGTCAGCGACTGGATGACCGTCATCAAGGCGCTGGTCGTGCCGAACCCGCGGTGATCGCGGTCGATGGACTCGAAGCTGCGGATCATCCGCATCTCCATGTTGGCCATCTGCATCTCGACGATGGACTGGGCCAGCGTCGAGTTGTTGTTGCCCGGCCCGAACGCCGCGGGCGCCTCGATGCCGACCGCACCGGAGAGCGCGTCGAGCTCCTTGATCCGGCTGTTGAGCGCCGCGCGCCGTTCCTCCTCGGCGTCTTCTCGCGACGTGCCGGCGGCCGTCACTCGGCGGACAGCCGCGCGCACCAGGGCGAGATCGCCGGTATACGGCTGCAGAAGCCGCAGGCCAGGCTCGGCGGTGAAGACGCCGACGCGCCCGGGCGACGCGCCGCTCATCGGAAGCTCCGCCAGCGCGGCCGACTGCGCGAGGCTCAAGGCCTCCGGCGTCAGCGAGTCGAACACCATCGCCGTCGTCGGCGGCTTCTCGTCAGGCTGTGGCTCGTTCGCCGTCTCTGCCGCCAGCTCGGATGTCGCGACGGTCGTCGTGCCGGGCAAACGGCGCTTGACCTGGATCCCGATGCCGCTGGCGCGGGAGACCACGGAAAACGACCCGACGGTCTGAGGGACCTCGTTTTCGTAGATCTCGAAGTCGTCTTTCGTCAGGTCGGTGATCGGCTTGCCCCGCTTGTCGCGGACGACGACATCCACCAGGATCGCCGTCGTCGAGGCGGTGTAGGGTTCGCCGGTGCGCGGCGCCTCGCGCGGGCGCTGCTGGGCGCCTACGAGCGTTTCCGCCACCAGGAGCAACGTCACCAGCGCCGTTTGTGTCCGCATGGCCGGCCTCTCGGGCTACTGACTACAGGCTTACAGGCTCCCTAATCACGAAATCCGCACCAGCACCGACCGCATCTGGGGCGCGGTGCCGTCGGTCACGACGACGCGCAAGTCGTAGGTGCCTGGCGCGAGGGTCTCGAGCGGCAGGCGACCCACTTGCTGAATGCGGCCGCTGGCGTCGGCCGCTTCGAGCGGAAGCGGCGACTGCGCCAGCAGCTTGCCATTCTGCATCAGCTCCAGCACTGCCGTGGGCTTGGCCGCAGCGCCCGGGTAGATCGTGAAGAAGAACGCCAATTCCTTGTTCTGGGCCTTTGGCAACGGCGTGCCGAGGTTCGGATAGAGCAGGAGATCGCCCACCAGGAACGGGTTGTCCGCCGGGCGATCGGCCTCGGCTACCTTCTCGCTGCGTCCGACCACCAGCAGGTTGCTCACACGCAAGCCGTCGGCTGCGGCCCTTGGCTGCTCGACGGTCGAAAAACGGACGCTCGCGCGATTGCTCACCGCGTCAAACACCACCGTCTCCATCGTGTACACGCCCGGAGGCAGCTCGGTCTGCCGGTAGAAGAGCACCTCGCCCTGCTTCATGGCCTCGACCCGGTCGGCTGGGGCCATCGAACTGATAGTGCTGGCTCAGCTTGCGCACGATCTCGTTGGCCTGGTCGCGGAACCGCACCACCACCGCGAAGTCGGCGTGCTCGGTCAGCTTGTCCTCGGAGGGCACAAAGGTGATGTTCGAGGCCGACAGCGACACGAGCACGGGGACCAGGCCTGGGCGCTCGCGCTCGGGAAACTTCACGGCGACCGCGCGAACGGGGAACGCGTTGGGCACGGGCGTCACGTCGAGCATCGCCACCGCCGGCGCCTCGTACGTCCGCAGCGGCTGTGCGCCGGGCGCCCGCACGGCGAAGTAGCCCTTGCGCGACGAGACGTCCACGCCACCCCGCTTGACGTTGACCTTGATGGTGCGGAACTTCCCGTCGAAGACGTCGTTGCTCGGGACGTACGTCAGCACGTAGTAGTTCCGCATGTCGTCGTCGACGCGGCGGAACCCTGCGCGCAGGTCGTTTGTATTGCGGACCAGCAGCCCGCCGGTATCGTTGGCCAGCTCGCCGAGGCCGCTGTGCGGGTCCATGCGCAGCGTGTCCTCGTTTTTCTCGAGCGCCTGCGTCATCGCAGAGCCGGTGACATCGGCCGTCGGGTTCCGCCGAAGCGTGCGCGCGGCGGCCTCGTTGATGTTGTCGCGGGCCTCCTTGCTCGTGCTCTCGGTGCGCAGACCGGCGGCGTCCATGGCGTAGATGCTGACGTTGGCACGGTTGGCCGTGTCGATGACGGACCGGAACTGCGCCACGACGGCCGGCGGGATGGCCATGCCCTCGGAGAAGAAGATGACGGACTTGCGACCCGGCAGCATGCGCATCGAGTTGATCAGCGCCAGCAGGCTGTTGCTGGTCGCGTAGCCCTGCTGATCCCGCTCGAGCACGTCGAAGGTCTCCATCGTGCGGCGCGCCATCTCGGCCATCTGCGCCGCCGGCGCGGCTCCACCGGCCGCCTGGCCCGCCTGCGCGGCCGCCGGGCCGCCGGCCGCGACTCCGGCCTGCACGTTGTTCATGGCATTGGCAGTGCCAGCCGCCAGGGCATTCGTGTCGGCTCGCCCGCTGGTGTCGAACTGCGACGTGCTGCGGTTGCCGACTTCCTCGATGGCCTTCGTCAGCAGCGCCGGATCGCTCGTGTACCCCTGATAGATCTTGAGCGACAGGTCGATGCCGAAGACGCCAATCGACGCGTTGGGCTCGGCCTTGGCCACGTAGCCCATCGCCGCCTTGTGCGCCAGCGACCGCGCCTCGGGCGACAACCGGTCGAACACCAGCGCGATCACCGGTGGCGGCGCCGGAGCTGTCGGCAGCTTTGGCGCGGCGGTCACAGCGGCGGCAGCCGGCTTGCGCGGCTCGGTCGACGCGGCGGGTTCGGTCGAGGAAAAGAGCGTCACCGATCCGACCTGCTGCCGCACGCCGTCTTCTTCGACTTCGAAGTCCGCCGCGGACAAGTCGGTGACCGGATCGCCCCGCTTGTCGCGCACCACGATGTCCACCATGATGGCGGTGGCGTCGGACTTGACGACGCCCGTCGCGCGCTGCGCGGGTGTCGCCGGCTGCTGCGCAATCACTGCCGGAACCAGCAGACCGACGACGGCGATCGGGATCCAAACCTGACGCATGCGAACCTTTCGAACCTGTGAACCCATGAACCTGCCGTGAACCCGTGAACCTTGAACTTGTGAACCCGTGAACCCGTGAACCTGTGAACCCGTGAACCTTAGTCTTGCGGTTTCGGCGCGTCCGGCGTGTCGACGATGCCGCCAACGGCCTGCGCGCCGTACTGCTGCGACCGATTCGCCTGCTGCAGCTTGCGAAACTCCTCGCGCTCGCGGTCCGCATCCGCGCTGCGACCCGCCTTCTGATATGCGCGCGCAAGGACGAACCGCAGCGAAGGGCTGTCGGGGGCCAGCTTGACGCCAAGTTCCAGCTGCTCGATGGCGCCAGCGGTGTCACCCAGCTCGAACAGCACTTGTCCAAGCGCGCGGCGCCCCGCGAAATCCTGCGGAGCGGTGTCCACGGCCTGCTGCGCCCACGGCCGCGCGGCTTCCCAGTCGGACCGCTTGATGTACTCGAAGGCCAGCTGCAGCATCGACCACGAGTGCCCCGGCGACTGCTTCAGCTCTTTCTTGAATTCCTCGATCGCGCGATCGGGGTCCTCGCCCAGCAGGAAGATGCCGTACGCGTAGTGGACGTTGGCCGAGTCGGGATAGCGCCCGACCAGCTCCTCGAATGCCGGTCGCGCCGGGCCCGACAGCCGCGCCGCCTGGTAATACGATCCGCGGCCCGCCAGCAGCACCATCTCCCGCCGATCGGGAGGCAACTCGGCAGGCAGCATCGGCATCCGCAGCGTGGCCAGGCCGAAGGCCTCGATGACGGTCGGGGCATCGTTGCCCTTCTGCGCGAAAGGCTGCAGGTTCAGCAGCGCGAACTGGTACTGCTCCAGGCGCGTCATGATGATCGCCGTGTGGTAGCGCACAGACGACATCAGATCGTCGCTGTCCACGCCGAGGTCGCGCGCCTTCAATAGATCGGCGAGCGCGACCTCGTAGTTTTTCACCTGGAACTCGCAGAGTCCTTTCATGCCGTACACGCGGCCGTTGCTCACGGGAGCGGTCCCGGCCTTCTTCGCCTGGGTCGCGATCACCCGGCGGAACGCGTCGCGCGCCTCCGCGTAGCGATCCATCCCGTAGTACAGCGTGCCGATGTACCAGTGGCCCTCGTCCCAGGACGGCCGCAGCTTCACGGCCTTGTCGTACAGCCCCAGGGCCTCGTCGACCCGGCCGGCCTCGCGGGCCGCCGACGCCTCGCGGGCGAGCCGGTCGAAGGCGGCGCTGGCGGGGGGACGGGCGGCGCCGGTGGCCGGTTTTGGCGGAGCGGGACGCGCCGGCGCGGCTCCTGCCGTCTGCCCTGCGGCAGCCGTCGCCGACAGGCACATCCCGAGCAGCGTGAGCGCCCGGATCGGCTGAACGAGGGTTCTCATGGCCTCTCTGACGATGGCGGCGCGGCGTCGGCCGGCTCCACCGGGGGCTTGGCCTGCCGCTCCTGCCGCTCGGCGCGCAGGCGTTCGGCGATGGCGCTGTGCTTGTCGCCGCTTTCCTTCTGCTTCAGGCGGAAGTAGCAGGTGGCCAGCATGACGTGCGCCTCTTCGTAGTTGGGCACGTCGACGACGAGCTGTTCGAGCAGCGCGCGCGCCTGCTCGTTCCGGCTGAGGGCCATCTCGACGCCGGCAAGGCCGAACCGCGCGGTGGGGTCCTTTGGCCGCAGCCGGACCGCCCGTTCGAGGTATACACGCGCGTCGTCGTTCCGTTGATCGCGCTTGCGCAGCGCGCCCAGTTGGAGGTTCGCGTCGAAGTCGTTCGGGTTCACCTGCAGCGCGCGGAGGAACTCGCGCGAGGCCGCCTCGGTGTCGCCCACCGCCATCAGCGCACGGCCGTACATCGTCCGCGCCGTCGGCAGCTGCGGGTTGAGCTCCACGGCTTTCTTGAACTCCACGACCGCGCCGGGATAGTCCTTCGTCTGGATGAGGGCCGTGCCCATCAGCAGATGCGCCTCGGCCGACTCCCCGGCCTTGAAGATCCGGTCCATGTAGACCTGGCCGCGATCGCGCTGGCCCGTGCGCACGAGCGCGGTGCCCAGCAGGTAGCCAAAGGCGAGGTTGTCGGTAAAGTCGGAGGCGCGGGGCTCGAGCAGATCGATGACGCGCTGCTCTTCTCCCTGCTGGAGGAGCGAATCGGCCAGCAGCAGCACCGCGCTGGGGTTGCCGCCGGGCGCCGCCACGACGCGCTCGAGCAGCGGCACGGCGTCGGCAAACTGCGTGGCCTTGTAGTACGCCAGCGCCAGGTTGAACTGGATGGCCAGGTCGTCGGGCGCCACGCGCAGGGCCTGCTGGTACTGATCGATGGCCTCGGCGAAGCGTCCCAGGCGCACGTAGGCCGCACCGAGGTTCGAGCGCGCATCGCCGCGGTTCGGATCGATGCGCAGCGCCGCCTGGTAGGCGTCGATGGCGCCCATCAGGTCGCCCGCCTGGTGCAGACGCATCGCCTGGGCCAGCAGCGAATCGAAGTCGGGCGGCGCAGCGGCCTGCTGAGCCACTACCGGTGCCGCAACCAGCCACGTCACCAGCAGGGCCCAGAGGACCTGACGGAACTTCATCGTCGAAAGAGCCCTCTAGCGGGGGAAAGCTCGATCTTAGCAGGATCGGAACCTGTGAACCCGTGAACCCGTGAACCTAAAAAAAGGGGGCCAGCCTTTCGGCCGCCCCCCTGTCGTTGTCGAGACCGACTCCGTCCTAGAAGTAGTACTTCAGGACGAACTCGACCACGCGGCGACCGCGCTTCAGGTTGATCTTCCCGAAGTTGTCGATCGTGTTCTGGGTGTACCGGAATCCCCCGTCGGGTCGCAGACGTTGTCGGCCGTGCCGCCTGCGCCGTTGGAGATGCCGTTGCTGCTGACGTTGCACTCGGTGTTCAGCACGAGGTCGATGTCGGCCGCCGAGTTGGTGGTGACCCACGCCTGGTTGAACAGGTTGAAGAACCCGACACGGAACTGGATCTTCTGATCGCCGTGGATGGCGAAGTTCTTGAAGACCGTCAGGTCGTGGTTGATGCGCGTCGGCATGCGCAGGTTGTACGGCGGGATCAGGTCGCCGTTGGTGCCTGGCGGCGGGATGCCGATGCAGTTGATGTCGAACATCTTCTCGCCGACCTTGCTGCCGTCGAGACGCGGGTCGCAGGTGTAGACGGGCGAGAACCCGCCGCGGTCGCCGCCGCCAGGACCGGGGTTGCCGATGATGTCCGGCGTGCCGAAGGTCGCCTGGGTGATGTTGTCGTCGGCCAGCTGGCCGCCGAATCCGAGAAACACCGGCACGCCGCTTGCCAGCGTCGAGATGCCGGAGAGCTGCCAGCCGTTGAGCACGGGGCGCATCACCGCGTTGTCGAGCGCGCCCCTGGCGCCGTCGGGCAGGAACGCGTTCCACGACAGGTTGAAGATGTGCGTGCGGTCTTCGGGCAGCACGCCGTACGTGCGGGTCGGGTCGAACGGATCGATGAACCCGTACTCGCCGTTGCCCGAGGTCGTGCCCTTCGCTTTCGCGAAGGTATAGGCCGCGAAGTACTGAAGCCGCCTGCCCGTCTGCCGGCTCAGTGTCACCTGCAGGGAGTTGTAGTCCGACTCGCCTTCGAAGCTCCAGTCCCGCACCTCGGTGAATGCCGGGAACGGACGGAACGAATTGACTACGGAGTCTGCCAGCGGCACACGGTTGATCGGGACCGACAGGTCGACGCCGTTGACTGTGCCCGACAACATTGCGCCGAGCGGAACGGCGTTGAGGTGCCGGCGGCTGACGAGGTCGCGGCCCTTCGTGCCGACGTATGCCGCCTCGATGACCTGGTTGTAGAAGATACGGCGTGCGTAGGACACGCTGTAGCTGTAGGTCTTCGGCCACTTGTTCGAGTCGGGGTTCAGCGTGTCGAGGCCGATCGAGCCCACTCGCGTCTCCCAGTCGAGCTGCCCGATCGTGTCGTAGTTCAATCCCACACCGCCGCCGAGGTTCGAGCCATCGCCCGAGTTGATGCCCACACGGTAGGATATCGGCGGAACCCGCAACGTCGAGGTACTCGAGGTTGCCCATGTTCCGGTTGTAGAACATGCCGAAGCCGCCGCGCAGCACGTTGTTGCCCTGGCCGTCGATGTCCCACGCGACGTTGACGCGCGGCATCGCAAACGGGCTGCGGTTGTCGACTCCGCCCTTCGGCGCCTGACCCTGCGACGTGTACTGCCAGCCATTGATCTTCTGCCAGGAACCCGGGTCGAGGAACGTGCTCGCACTGGCGTTGTACGGCTGTCGGGTCGAAGAAGCCGCCGAAGTCTTGCAGCTCGCCGTTGTTGGTCCAGAAGCCGGCGCGCACGCCGAACTCGACCGTGAGGTTTGGCCTGACCTTCCAGCTGTCCTGCGCGAAGGCGTCGAAGTTCCAGTAACGCCACTGCCCTTCTTGAATGCGGGTGCCCTGGCTGTAGTTGGCCAGACGGCCTGTCAGCAGGTCCGACACGGGGCCGCCGGTGCCGCCGGTCGCCCACGGGTCGAACTGGTACTCGCCGAACTCGCTGTTCTCGAAGTTCTGCTGCTTCTGCCCGCGCTCGGCCGAGAAGCCGAACTTCAGGCCGTGACTGCCGGCGATCTTGGTGAGCTTGTCGGAGAACTGCAGCGCGTCGTTGTAGGCGTAGACGTCCATCGCCGGCGCCCACAGGTTGCCCGGTCCGCCCTGGCCCCACCCGGAGGTGATGATGTTGAGCGGCAGGTACGGGCTCTGCGTTCGGGAAGAAGCCCTGGCTGTACCCAGCGAGTTCCGGATAGGAACTCAGGCTCATCTTCGCGGGATCGCGCCACGTGTTGTCCAGCGTCAGCCGGCTCCAGCTGACCAGGACTTCGTTGGTCATCGTGGGGCTCAGCACGCTGACGACGTTGCCCGAGACCGAGCGGCCCTTGTTGGTGCCGACCGACGGAGTCGGCAGCGCCAGATCCGACGAGCTCCACCAGATGCCGCGGGCGTTTTCGGTTTCCTCACCCTCGATGGCGGCGCGCACGTACGCCTTCGTGTTGTTCGAGATGTTGTAGTCGAAGCGCATCTTGAGGTCGGTGCGGTTGGCCGGCTGCAACGTGTTGAAGACGTAGTTGTAGCGGTTGGTCGGGTCGACCAGATTCGGCGACGGATAGAGGCTCGACAGCACTTCGCCCATCGGCTGCATGTACTGCTGGAACTGGTTGCCCGGCGCCGGCGTGCCCGCACCCGGGAACCCGCGCGGGATGTTGGACTGCGCGCAGGTCATGTTCAGGTTCTGCCCAACGCAGTTACCCGGCAGCTGTTCGCTGAGGTCGCCCGCCTTCATCTTGTCGGTGAGCGTTGTGCTGAGGAACGAGCCGGTGTCGACCTTCTGGCGCTGCACTTCGAAGCCGACGAAGAAGAACGCCTTGTCGCGGGCGCTGTTCCACTCGACGCCGGGGATGATGATCGGACCGCCGATGTTGCCGCCCGGGTAGTTGAACTTGCTCGGCGGCTTCGCCGTGCCCGTGATGCTGTTGGACCGGTCGTTGGCCGCGAACTTGTGGTGGCGGTTGTAGTCGTACAACGTGCCGCTGAACTTCGAGCTGCCGCCCTTGGTGATCGCGCTGACGTTCATGCCGCCGGTGCCGTACTCGGCAGCGAAGTTGCTGCTCTGCACCTTGACTTCCTGCACCATGTCGTTGTTCAGCGTGACGATGACGCCGCTGTTGGACCCGATGTCGATCAGCGAGGACCCGTCCAGCTGCACGGTGTTGCCGGACGAGCGGATGCCGTTGACCGTGTAGCCCTGCGTGTTGTTGGCGCCGCCGCCGAAGCTCACGCTCTCGAAGGCGCTCTGGTCCGGCGCGACGACGCCGGGCAGGATGCGGAGCAGTTCGAGGGAGCTGCGCCCAAGGATCGACAAGGTTGTCGATCTGCTTGGCGGTCAGCACGCCTTCGCGGGCGCCGGTCTCTGTCTGGATGACCTCGGTCTGTGCCGTCACCGTGACGGTTTCGGTCTGCGCGCCAACCTCCAGCCGGACGTCGATGCCGCGAACGTCGCTCGGGCTGATGGTGATGGCTTTCTGCTCGTAGGTCTTGAAGCCTTCGAGCTCCACTTTCAGGTCGTAGGTGCCGGGGAAGACGACAGCCTGGTAGCCGCCACGTCCGTCAGTCACGCTGGTTGCGACGGCCTTCGTGCTCGACGTTCGTGATCGTGACGGTCGCGCCCGGAAGCACGCCGCCACTGCTGTCCTCGACCGTGCCACGGACGGTCGATGTCGTGGCCTGGGCGAAGACGGCGACGCTGGTAACGAGTAGGGCCGCGAGTGCCAGAGCGGCGACTCGTCCCACGCGTCGATATGCGGTGTAACGCAGGTTAAACATGGGTTTCCTCAGTGGGTCTCCTGTACACGCGAGGTCTGACCACGGGATTGAATGCCGGAAGTAATACAAAAGTTCTACTGAGCAAGTCAAACCGAAATTTCGTGCATGTGGGACCACTTGGTGACCACTTCAACCGAAGTGGTAAGCACTGAGGGGTATCTCGGTCATCTCATTGCGAGATGCTTTGTCAGGAAGTCAGCCGCGTTGGACGATGGATCCGGCTGGTCGGATCGCGAATTGGCGTGACCTTTTCCGATTGAGGGCCTGAAACTGACGTTCCGCCGGTGTTTCAGGCCGGCCGCCCTTCGGTTTCTTGGACCGAGTACGGTGCCCGTCAGCAGGAATTAGACCGGCCTTCCGACAAATCTACTGTTCAGCTAATTGAACGATAGTCTAGCTTATTGGAGGAAATCGTTACCACGGGAAGGGCAACGCGGCGTGACCGAACACCTCATTGGACGCAAAACCGCCGGACAGGTTTCATGACCGTGCGCGAAAGCCGCGACGCCCGGCAACGTCCCGGCGCTGGTGGGTTATCATCCAACCGGCTGTCCACATGTCCAATATGAACGACCCCGACCGCCGGAGAAAGCCGGCGGCGTGCCGGCCATCGACCGCGCGCTCAACGTCCTCGAGTGCCTCGCCCAGTCGCGGAAGGGGTATTCGGTCTCCGAGCTCAGTCGCCGCCTGGCCCTGCCCAAAAGTTCGGTGCACCTGATCCTGCGCACGCTCGAGCGCCGGGGGTACCTGCAGAAGCAGTCCTCCGGCGGGCGCTACAAGTTCGGGCTGAAGCTCATCGCGCTGGGCCGCACGGCGCTTGACGGCGTCGAACTGCGTGAGGAAGCGCGCCCGGCGCTGGCCGCCTTGTCGCAGCTGACGGGCCTGACCGTGCACATGGGCGTGCTCGAGCGGAGCGAGATCGTGATCATCGAACGGCTCGAATCGGCCAGCCCGGTTCGTGTGGTGTCGTGGATCGGGCGGCGAATGGACGTGAATTCCACCGCAGTGGGCAAGGCGCTCGTCGCACATCTGACCGACGCGGAGTTTGACGCGCAGGTGCGTCCGACGCAGCTGGCGCGCCGCACCGATCGCACCATCGGATCGATCGCAGCCTTGCGCAAGGAGCTCGGGCGCGTGCGCCATCTCGGCTACTCGGTGTGCGACGAAGAAGACGAGGTCGGCGTACGGTGCGTCGGCGCGCCGATTCTCAACCGGCAGGGCCATGCGATCGCCGCCATCAGCGTCGCCGGCACCACGCTGCAGATCCCGACCGAGCGGGTGGCCGAGCTCGGCAAGGCGGTCAAGGACGCCGCGGCCGAGATCAGCGCCAGGTTCCAACGCGCCTCGGGATAGTGCAATTGCAGATTGCAGATTGCAGATTGCAGATTACGAATTGCGCGGATTGAACGTGCGACGCTCAACGCCAACCTCCTCCCGCGGAACTCGTATCGACATCTGCAATCTGCAATCGGCAATTAGAATGACGCCATGCGGTTCCGAGCACTCGCAGCCATCGTCGTCGCTCCTGTCGTTGTCGCTGGCAAGCGGCGTCTTTGCGCGTCGACAGCCGCCTGCCCGCGTGGCAGCGAGCGCAGAAGCCATCACCCTGAACAACCTGGGCGTCGCTTCGATGAACCAGCAGAAGCCCGAGGTCGCGCTCGAGCGATTCGAAGCGGCGTTGAAGGCCGACCCCTCGCTGGCTGCCGCGCGGGTGAATCAAGCCATCGCGATGACGGCGCTGCAGCGCTACGAACCGGCACAACAGATTCTCGACGCGGCCGTGAAGGCCGACCCGTCCAACGTCCGTGCCTGGTACAACCTCGGCCTGCTGGCGCGCACGCTCGGCGACGGCGACACCGCGCAGGCAGCCTTCGCCCGCGCCACGGAGCTCTCCCCCACCGACCCGTACGCGCACTATTTCGTCGGCCTCATCAGCAGCCAGGTTCAGCAGCACGACAAGGCGATTGCCGCCTTCACGCGCGCGCTGGAGCTCGATCCGTTCCTCGTCTCGGCCGAGTTCGGCCTTGCGCGCTCGTATCAGCGCAGCGGGAAAACCGAGGATGCCAAGACGCACATGGATCGGTTCACCCGGCTCACGCAGGAGAAGATCGCCTCCGCGATGAGCCTGTCCTACGGCGATCAGGGTCCGCTGTCGCTGGCGCAAGCGGTGCAGCCGCTCTCTGGCGCGGCGGCGCCGGCGATTCCGGTGAAGTTCGTCGGACCGCAGATGGCGCCTCCGACGCATGTCGAGGAGACCGGCGTCGCCGGCGGCGTCTGCCTGACCGACGCCGACGGGGACGGGCAGATCGACTACCTCCGCCTCGATGACGAGGGCGCGACGCTGATGCGCAACCACGGCAAGGGCCAGTTCACGCCCGACGCGGTGCTGAAGACACCCTCCCCCGTGGCGTGCGCGGTTGGCGACTACGACAACGACGAGAAGCCGGACGTGGCGATCGCGTCGGCCTCGGGCGTCTGGCTGTTCCGGAATGCCGGCAGCGGCGCGTTCGACGCTGCCGCGCCGCTCATGATTGTGAAGAACGGGCCCGGAGTGGTCGCGCTCGGCGTCAGCTTCGTCGACGTCGACCACGATGCGGACCTGGACATCATCGTCACGCGCGGACGCCCCCAATCCGAAGCCGGCGAGGCCTCAGCGGTGATGCTTCGCAACAACGGCGACGGGACCTTTGCCGACGTCACCATCGAGCGTGGCCTCGGCGGCTTGAAAACGGTCGGCGTCACGGCCAGCGACCTGAACAACGACCGGGCCATCGATCTCGTTTTCACGGGCCCGACGGTGTCGATCCTCATCAACCCGCGCGAAGGCGTCTACAAAGCGCTCGACGCGTTCAAGCCCGCCGGCCCTGTCAAAACGCGGGGCGTGCTCGCGCTCGACTTCGACAAGGACGGGTGGATGGACCTGGCCTTCACGCAGTTTGAAGGGCCCGTGTCGCTGTGGCGCAACATCGAGGGCAAGCTCTTCGAGCAGGTGACCCTGCCGACGTCCACGCTCTTCAGTAGTTTCGGACTGACGGCGATCGACTACGACAACGACGGGTGGATCGATCTCGCGGCCGCAGGCTACGCACGGCCGAGCGGAAGGGCACTGCAGGTTCTGCGAAATGTCGAGGGTCGGTTCGAGGATGTCTCGGAGGCCGTCGGAGTCGGGCCCCTGGCAGTGTCCAGCGTCCCACTCGGCCTCGTGGCAGGCGACGTCGATGGCGACAACGACGCCGATCTGCTGCTCACCAGTCGCGCGACCGGGCCCGTGCTCCTGCGCAACGACGGCGGCAACGCCAACAACGCCGTGCGGGTCGCGCTGCTGGGTCTGAACGACAACCGCAGCGGCATCGGCACGAAAGTCGAGGTGCAGGCGGGCACGGTGTGGCAGAAGTTCGAGACGGTCTCTGCGTCCGGCTTTGCCGGTCAGGGCTCTCCCGAGATCCTTGCCGGGATTGGCAAGGCGTCACAGGCCGACGTCGTGCGCCTGCTGTGGCCGACCGGCGTCGTGCAGGACGAAGTGGAGCTCAAGGCCAACACGCGCCACGCGATCACCCAGATCGACCGCCGCGGCAGCTCGTGCCCGGTGCTCTTCTCGTGGAACGGCGAGCGCTACGAGTTCGTCGCCGACGCGATCGGTCCGGCCGTCGTCGGCCACTGGGTGGCGCCGGACACGCGCAACATCCCGGACGTCGACGAGCTGGTCAAGGTGGAAGGGCGCCAGGTGCGAGTGAAGGACGGCCGCGTGTCGTTCCGCTTCGCCGAGCCGATGGAGGAAGTGATCTACCTCGATCAAGTGAAGCTGTTTGCGGTCGATCATCCTGAAGGCACCGACGTCTATCCGAACGAGTACTTCGCCGCGATGCCGCCGCACCCGGTCGATCGCCCGATCGCCTCGCGCGGCGCGCGGCTGCCGGTCGGCGCCTGGGACGGCGAGGGTCGCGACGTGCATGCGCGGCGCTCGAGAAGCGCGATCGCCGCTTCGTCGAGACGTTCGAGCACGGCGGGTTCAAGGGATTCGCAAAGCCGCACGCGCCTCGAGCTCGACCTCGGCGATGCTTGCCAGCCGGCGCGCCGGTTCGCCTGCTCATGCACGGCTTCACCGACTACTTCACGGCGACCTCGGTCTTTGCCGCGCACCAGGCCAACGTGAACGCCGTGCTTCCATGGGTGGAAGCGCAGAATGCCGATGGCTCGTGGACGCGCATCTCCGACGACATCGGCTTCCCCGCCGGACTGCTTCGAACCATGACCGCGGACCTCACCGGCAAGCTGCCCGCAGGTGCGCGACGCATCCGGATCTGGACGAACCTGAAGGTCTACTGGGACCAGGTGCTCGTGGACACGACACCCGAGGGCGCCGTGCCGGTGCGCCGGACGGAGATCCCGCTTGCCGAAGCGTCATTGGCGTTCCGCGGCTTCCCCCGCGAATTGACGGGGACACCGACGACCGACTTGCAATACGTGCACGGCGAGGTGAGCAAGTACGGACCGTACGCGCGCCATCGCGGCTTCTACACGAAGTACGGCGCGGTAACCCCGCTCCTGCAAAGCGCCGAGGACCAGTTCGTTGTCTTCGGCGCCGGCGACGAGGTCGCGCTCGAGTTCGACGCCGCCGCGCTGCCGCCGCTGCTTGCCGGATGGACCCGCGACTACTTCGTCTACTTCAACGGGTTCGTCAAGGACATGGACTTCTACGCGGCCCACGCGCAGACGGTCGGCCCGCTGCCCTTCAAGGGCATGCCCGGCTACCCGTATCCGGCCGGCATTTCCTACCCGGACCGCAACCGCGAGTACCAGCTCGAGTGGAATACGAGGGAAGTCGTGGGAGAGAGCTGGCCGAGCTATCAGTTTTCCTATGGACACCAACACACTGACGCGCCCGCCTTCGCCAAGGCTACGGCGGGTCCGCCGAAGCGCTTCGCGCGGAGGCGCGAAAGGAAACTAGGTGCGCCGCCTCGCCCTCGCAATCGGTCTGCTGTCGGGCTCAGCGCTCATCACCGGCGCGCAGGCGCCGCCGCAGCCCGACCCTCCGCGCTTTCGCGTCGGCGTCGACGCCGTGCGAATCGACGCGGTCGTCACCGACAAGGACGGCAACCTCGTCACCGATCTGACGGCGGCCGACTTCGAGCTGCGGCAGGACGGCAAGGTGCAGCCGATCACGGTCGCGCACTACGTCGCGATCGACGGGCCGCCGCCCCGGTCATCGCCGCTCGCCTCGAAGAACCTTCCAGTCGGCACCGCGGCGCCCATCGTCTCTCCGGGGCGCCTCGCCAGGGGCAAGGTGCAGCGCACCATGGTGCTCGTCGTCGACGACCTCGGCATCGCGTGGGAGAACATGGAGGCCACGCGCAAGGCGCTGCGCAGGTTCGTCGACGAGCAGGTCCAGGAGGGCGATCTGGTCGCGCTGGTCCGGACCGGCGCTTCGTGGGGCACGCTGCAGCAACTGACGACCGACAGACGCATTCTGCACTCGGCGATCGACCAGGTGCGGTGGACCTCTCTGTCGCGCCGCGGCGTCGCGTCGTTCCGCGCCATCAACGCCTGGCGTCCGACGGATGGGCCCGGCCCCGGCGGAAACACCGGCTTTGACCAATCCCGATCCGGAGGACTTCGGAAGGCTCGACGACCTGCGCGAGTCGATGTCGAGCTCCGGCACGCTGGCGACGTTGACCACCACCGTGCAGGGCATCAAGGATCTGCCCGGGCGAAAGGCGATCGTGCTCATCTCCGAAGGGTTCGTGCTGGTCGAGCACACGGACGACCAGGGACGAAATACCTTCCATCCGGACTCGCGCGTGAGGCGCGCGCTGGATCGCCTGGTGGATCAGGCGCTTCGAACGGGCACGGTGATCTATGCGCTCGACCCGCGCGGCCTGCAGACAGCCGGACTGACGTCCGAGGACAACGTGAAGTCGCTGGGATCGAGCGCCATTGCCGAGGAAGCAATCGATCGGAAGCGATTCCTCCTCGAGACCCAGGACACGCTGGCTTACGTGGCCGAGGAAACCGGCGGCCTGGCGGTGCTCAACAACAACGATCTGTCCCGCGGCCTGCAGCGCATCAGCGACGACCAGCGGGGGTACTACGTCCTCGGCTACACACCTCCGGCCGACACGTTCGCGGCGCCAGGCAAGACACCGCGCCGGCACCGGATCGAGGTCCGCGTCAGACGCCCTGGCCTGAGGTGCGAACGCGCAAGGGGTTTCTCGGCATCTCGGATGTCGAACGCGTCGCCGGCCCCGTCTCGCCGGCGCAGGAGCTCCATGACGCGGCGCTGTCGCCCTTTGGCGCGAGCGACATCCCGGTTCGTGCGACGCTGCTGCCCGGATACGACGCCAATGGTGCGGCCTCGGTGCGTGCCCTGCTCTACGTCGACGCTACGTGCGCTGACCTTCGCGCGCGAGGCCGATGGCCGGCACGTGGCGACGGCCGACGTGATGGGCGTCGTCTTCGACGAGTCCGGCGCACCGACCACCGGGCGCACGGCCCGATTCACCGTTGCCAGAAACGAAACCGGTGTGGACGACGAGCTGGAGGCCGGGGTCGTCTACTCGATGGTCGTGCCCGTCAAGCGGCCAGGGGGCATGCAGGTGCGCTTCGCCGTCCGCGACCTGGCCTCGGGCGCGCTGGGGGCCGCTGGCGAGTTCGTCGAGATGCCGGAATTCAAGAAAGGGCACGCTCGCGCTGTCCGGCGTCGTGCTTGGCGAAGAGAGCCAGTCTTCGCTGACGCTCGACGATGCGACGGCCGCCGTGGCGCGCATCTCGAGCCCGGCGCTGCGAGTGTTCAAGCCCGGCGCGCGCCTGGTCTACACCTACGAGATCTACAACGCCGTGTCGCCGGTCGACACCCGCGTCACCGTGTGGCGCGACGGCCGGCCGTATTTCAGCGCGCCGCCATCCACGTTGACGGCCCCGGCCAAAGGGCAACCGATGACGGCGGCCGGCGGCATCAAGCTCGGAGGCGCGATGCCACCGGGCGACTACGTGTTCCAGGTGTCCGCCATCACACGGCCCGCAGGGCGCGCCAAACCTGGAAACGCGACGCGGTGGACGAGCTTCGAGGTGCGCGCGAACCCGTGAACCTGTGAACCCGTGAACCCGTGAACCCGTGAACCTGTGAACCTGTGACCTGTGAACCCGTGAACCTGTGAACCTGAGTGTGTGGAGGAACCGAAAGAGTGTCTCTGCTGTTAGGTATTGATGTCGGTACAGGCGGCACGCGAGCCCTGGTGATCGACGAGCGGGGCGGCATCGTCGCATCGGCCACCGCGGAACATGCGCCCTTTGCGTCACCCCGGACGGGGTGGGCCGAACAGGACCCGCACGACTGGTGGCGCGCGACGCGCGAGGCCGTCCATGCGGTCCTGAAGCAGCCCGGCGTCACCGCTGATGCCATCGCCGCCGTCGGTTTTTCCGGCCAGATGCACGGCTCGACGCTGCTCGACGCCAGCGACGCGGTGATCCGGCCGGCGCTGCTGTGGTGCGATCAGCGCACCGACCGGCAGTGCCAGCAGATAACCGAGACGATTGGCGCCGCTCGCCTCATCCAGCTGACGTTCAACCCGGCCCTGACCGGATTCACGGCTCCCAAGCTGCTGTGGGTGCGCGAGCAGGAACCAGACGCGTGGCAACGCGTGCGATCGGTGTTGCTCCCGAAAGACTACGTGCGCTTCCGGCTGACGGGCCACAAGGCCACCGACGTCGCCGACGCGTCCGGCACGCTGCTGTTCGACGTCGGCGCCCGGAAGTGGTCGGACACCGTGCTGCGCGAGCTCGAACTGAAGCCGTCGCTGATGCCCGAGGCCTTCGAGTCGCCGATGATCACCGGCAGCGTCTCGCCAGCAGGTGCGGAGGCGACGGGTCTCAAGGTCGGCACGCCGGTCGTGGCCGGCGGCGGCGACCAGGCCGCCGGCGCCGTCGGCATGGGGATCGTCCGCGCAGGAGCGGTCAGCGCGACCATCGGCACCTCCGGCGTCGTCTTTGCCGCAACCGATCGGCCCGTGCTCGAAGCCGAAGGCCGCATCCACACCTTCTGTCATGCGGTCCCGGGCCGGTGGCACGTGATGGGCGTGACGCTTGGCGCGGGCCTCTCGCTGCGCTGGTTCCGCGACCAGTTCGGCGCGGGCAGCGACGATGGCCGCGATCCGTACGAGAGGATGACCGAGGCCGCCGCCACGGCGCCGGTTGGCTCCGACGGTGTGCTGTGGGCGCCGTACCTGATGGGCGAGCGCACGCCGCACCTCGACCCGCACGCGCGCGCCGCACTGGTGGGCTTGTCCGGCTCGCACACCAGGGCCCATGTCGTCCGCGCGGTGCTCGAGGGCGTGGCCTTCAGCCTGAAAGACAGCTTCTCCATCTTCGAGGCGATGCACGTGCCGGTGAGCCACGTGCGGCTTGGCGGCGGCGGCGCTCGTTCGGCGCTGTGGCGGCGGATTCAGGCCGACACCTACGGGTACCCCGTGGAAATCGTCGCGGCCGAGGAAGGCGCGGCCTATGGCGCGGCGCTGCTTGCGGGCGTCGGTGCCGGCGTGTGGCGCACCGTCGATGACGCATGCGACGCCGTGGTCCGCGTGGTCACGCGGATCGAGCCCAACCCGGTCGATCGAGCCGCGATGGCGCGGCAGTACGAGCGGTTCAGGGCGCTGTATCCGGCGCTGAAAGCCGTGCGATAGCTCACCAATCACGAAGGTCACGAAGAACGGCACGAAGAACACGAAGACTTCAATTAGAATTCGGGATCGTCCGTTCTCTGACTTCGTGACCTTCGTGTATTCCTTCGTGACCTTCGTGTTTGTGGGTCACCTGCTGTGAGGCCGTTTCGATGAGCGATCAGTACGCCCCCCGTCCCGAGCACAAGTTCTCCTTCGGTCTGTGGACCGTCAGCAACCGCGGCCGCGATCCGTTCGGCTCCGAGGTGCGTCCTCCCCTCGCGCCGGTAGACGCGGTCAAGATGCTGGCCGAAGTCGGCGCATGGGGCGTGAATCTCCACGACAACGACCTGGTGCCCATCGACGCCACGGCGGCCGAACGCGATCGGATCGTCAAGGAGTTCAAGCAGGCGTGCGACGCAAACGGCATCGTCGTGCCGATGGCCACGGTGACGCTCTTTTTCGATCCGGCCTTCCGCGATGGAGCGTTCACGGCCAACGACCCGGCGGTCCGCGCCTACGCGCTGCAGAAGACGATCCGCGCGATGGACATCGGCGCGGAGCTGGGCGCGAAGATCTTCGTCCTCTGGGGCGGGCGCGAAGGCACCGAGACCGACGCGTGCCGGCGCGCCGACGACGCGGTGAAGCGGCTGCGGCATGCGATCAACTACCTGTGCGAGTACCTCGATCGCCAGGGGCTACGGCTACAGGTTCGCGATGGAGGCCAAGCCCAACGAGCCGCGCGGCGACATCTACATGGCGACGACCGGCAACTACCTCGGGCTGATCCCGACGCTCGCGCACCCCGAGATGGTCGGCGTGAACCCGGAAGTCGCGCACGAGCAGATGGCGGGCCTGAACTTCACGCACGCCGTCGCGCAGGCGTGGGAAGCCGGCAAGCTGTTCCACATCGACCTCAACGACCAGGTCCCGGGCCGGTACGACCAGGACTTCCGCTTCGGCGCGGCGAACCCGAAGTCGGCATTCTTCCTCGTGAAGTTCCTCGAGGACGTCGGCTACAGGGGCCCCAGGCACTTTGACGCGCACGCGTACCGCACGGAGAACTACGACGGCGTGAAGGACTTCGCACGCGGGTGCATGCGGACGTACCTGATTCTCAAGGAAAAGGCGGCGCGCTGGAACGCCGACGCCGAGATCCAGGCCATCGTGAAGGAGATTCACGAGGCCAGCGTGCCGACGCCGCCCGAGGCGACCTATTCGCCGGCCCATCTGGCGACGTTGCTCGGCGCGAACTTCGACCGGGCCGCGCTGGCCGCCAAGAAGCTGCCCTACGAGCGGCTCGATCAGTTGACGGTGGAAGTCTTGCTGGGAGTTCGATGATGTCATGCCCGAACTGAAGTTCGGGCCTACGTACTGTTGTTCGGGCCTACTTGCGCGGCCGGCTGACCTTCTTGATCCGCGGACCGGCCTTGCGCAGCTGGACGAACATCCCCACCGCGCCAAGCGCCAACCATGCAACCGGCACCCAGCCGCGGCCCGGTGCGGGATCGAGTGGATACACCACCCACACGCCGCTGGCGGCGGTGGCGGCTTGCGCGGCCACGTCGCCCATGAGCGCGAGCACGCCGACCAGCAGCGTCCAGGCGCCGCCAAAGGCGGTGCCCGTCACAAGGACGTACCGCTGCAGCCACATTGCGGCCAGCGCGCCGACGCCGGCAAAGGCGACGACGATCAGCACGTGCGGATCGCCGCTGGCGCGCGACCAGAGCAGCGTCACTGCCATCGCGCCCACAGCCGCGCCGACGAGCACGACACCGAAGAAGTACGCCAGGTTCAAGACGAGCGCGCCCGCAATTCCGCCGACCACGGCCCAGAGCACCAGCGACGACGTCGAACCGGCGCCGGCCACCGTCGTGGCGAGCAGCGCGCCCAGCACGAACCCGTAGAGCCCCAGCACGATCCGGAAGAACCGGTAGCCCGCAAAGCAGGCTACCGCACCCCCGAGCACGAGGAAGACGGCGGCGGGAATCTGGAGCGTTAGGGGAAGCATCCCTTAATCGTCAATCTGCAATCTGCAATCTGCAATCTGCAATCTGCAATTAGACATCCCGTCGTCCAACCATCGCCTTCGACATCGTGACCTCGTCGGCGTACTCGATGTCGCTGCCGACGGGAATGCCGGTCGCGATGCGCGTGACCCGCACGCCGAGCGGCTTGAGCAGCCGCGCCAGGTACAGCGCGGTCGCCTCGCCCTCGACATTGGGATTGGTGGCCAGCACCACCTCCTGCACGCGGCCTTCGCCCACCCGCGCGAGCAGGTTCTTGATCTTCAGGTCGTCGGGGCCCACGCCCGACAGCGGCGAGAGCGCACCCATCAGCACGTGATACGTGCCGCGGAACTCGCGCGTCTTCTCGATGGCCGAGACGTTCTGGGGCTCCTCGACGACGCAGATGAGCGTCGAGTCACGCGTGGCGTCGGTGCAGTAGGCGCACGGGTCCACGTCGGTGATGGCGTTGCACACCGAGCAGTACGTCACGCGCTCCTTGACGTCGCGAATCGCCTCGCAAAGCCGATCGGCGTCCTCGCGAGGCGTGCGCAGGACGAAAAACGCGAGACGCTGCGCGCCTTTGGCCCCGATGCCTGGCAGACGCTGGAACTGTTCGATGAGACGCGCGAGAGGCTCTGGATGCGGCAATTCTCAGAACCCGGGAATCTTGCCGCCGAGCATGCCGCCGACGTTCTTCTGCATCGCCTCGTCCACCTTGCGATGAGCGTCGTTGAGCGCGGCCAGAATCAGATCCTGCAGCATCTCGACGTCGTCTTTCGACACCACTTCCGGATCGATCTTCAGCGACAAGACCTGCTTGGATCCGTTGGAGACGACGGTGACCATGCCGCCGCCGGCGTTGCCCTCAATCCGCATTTCCTCGGCCTGACGGGCCAGCTGCTCCTGGACCTTCTGTGCCTGCTTCATCATCTGTCGGATATCCATCTACTTGATCTCCTCGACCTCGCGGATCTCGGCCGGAAAGACGTCGAGCATGGCCTGCACGCCGCCGTCGGCCAGCGCGCGGGCTTTCAGATCCTCGACGGGCGCCGCCGTCTTCCCGGCCGTGGGCGACTCTCCACCGGCCGGCGGTCGTGCCGCCGGAGCGTCGGCGGCAGCCGCGCGCGCCGTCGCGACGCCGACCTTGCGGCCGGCCACCGACTCGGCGAGCGACTCCAGCCATGCCCGACGCGCGTCCACCTGCTGGCGCATCGTCTCGTGCACCGGGCCGAAGGTGAAGACCAGGCGGCCGCCGTCGATCTCGATTCGCTGCGCCGTGGCCACGTGCAGGTTGAAGAACGTGCGGTTCTGCCGCTGGAGCTCCGCCAAAAACCGGTCCTTGAAGTCGGCCGGCAAGGGACCGTCCGGCGCCGCGGCTGGCACGCTGGCCGGCTGCGTCGGCGCCGGCGCGTCCTGACGGGGCGCTGACGCCATTGGGCGAGGCGGCGCGGCCTGCCGTGGCGGATATGACGGTCGCGGGGTAAATGAGTGTGGCGGCTTCGGCGCGGCCGGTGCGGTTGTGGCCGACGCGCGAGGCGGCGGTGACACTCCGCCTTTCTCCAGCTGGCCGATCAGGTCGGCCAATGGCACCAGCTTGCGCAGGTGGATCCACTTGAGCAGCGCCATCTCGAGCGCGTAGCGGGGCTGCGACGCCAGCCGGATATCGGCCTCGGCCTGCGCCACCAGGTCGAACGAGCGCAGCAGATCCTCGCGTGAGAAGCGTCCCGCAAGCTCCTGCAGCCGCTGGCGGTCGGATTCAAACACCACCTCGGGATCCGAGAGCCGCTGGGGGTCGATCGAGACCAGCATCATCGCGCGCACCAGGCCCGCCAGTTCGCGGCAGAGGATGCGAAGGTCGTAGCCGGCCTCCACGGCCTTGCCGGCCAGCGCGAAGGCGGCAGATGCGTCTTCGTCGGCGACGGCCCGAAGGATGTCGAACAGCAGGTCGCGGCCCACCAGGCCGAGGACCGACGCGACATCGTCGGCAGTCACCGTGGCGCCGGCAAACGACAGCACCTGGTCGAAGGCGCTTTGCGCGTCGCGCATGCTGCCTTCGGCATAGCGCGCCAGGATCGTCAGCGCGTCGTCGCCGATCGAGATGGACTCGGCGTCGGCGATGTGGCGCAACTGGCCGGCAATCGCGATGGCGGCGATGGTGCGGAACTCGTAGACCTGCGCGCGCGACAGGATGGTATCGGGGATCTTGTGCAGCTCGGTCGTCGCCATGATGAAGACGACGTGCGGAGGCGGCTCCTCCACCGACTTGAGCAGGGCGTTGAAGGAGTGGTTCGAGAGCTGGTGGACCTCGTCGATGACGAAGATCTTGTAGCGGTCGCGTGCGGGCGTGATGGCGAGGTTGCTGATGATGACCTCGCGCACGTTGTCGATGCCGGTGTTGCTGGCCGCGTCGATCTCGAGCACGTCGAGGTCGCGGCCTTGCGCGATCTCGATGCACGCGTCGCACTGGCCGCACGGGTCGGGCGTGGGGCCGTTGACGCAGTTGAGCGCGCGCGCAAGGATGCGGGCCGTCGTCGTCTTGCCGACGCCGCGGGCGCCGGCAAAGACGAACGCCTGCCCCAGCCGTCCGCTGGCCAGCGCATTGCGCAGCGTCCTGGTGACGGCCTGCTGGCCGACCACGTCGTCGAAACGCTGGGGT
Organism: Vicinamibacteria bacterium; assembly: GCA_963806705.1. Classification (GTDB taxonomy): domain Bacteria; phylum Acidobacteriota; class Vicinamibacteria; order Vicinamibacterales; family JAENWD01; genus JAENWD01. The sequence continues at coordinate 226,676 of CAWDZE010000003.1, read as the reverse complement.
CGCCACTTGCGGGCGATTACTTGGTATGACACTGGCGCATTGACGATTGACGATTGCAGGTTGACGATTGAGGCGCGCGCCGAACCGCGACCCGGATGGCCTGCGGCACAGCTCAGGGACTGCTTAGCGCTGCTGCCTTCCGGCCCTGACGCGGTTCGCAGGCTGATCTTGCACAGGGTCCGGGCCGCGGTGCGACGCGCGACTGCTGCAACCTCACAAGTGTACGAGAACTGGGCCGGAGGGTCCAAGCAGAACTGAGGCCGCCTGGCGCTGACACTGCCCGTGCTGGGTGCCACGTGCCGGGTGCCTGGTGCGGTGCTGCGTGCCGGGTGCTGAGTGCTTCATGAGGTGCCGTGTGCCAAGTGCTTGGTGCGGTGCCGTGTGCCAAGTGCCCGGTGCTTGGTGCGGTGCCGTGTGCCAAGTGCCCGGTGCTTGGTGCGGTGCCGTGTGCCAAGTGCCCGGTGCTTGGTGCGGTGCCGTGTGCCAAGTGCCCGGTGCTTGGTGCGGTGCCGCGTGCCAAGCACCCGGCACCCAGCACCGCACGCGGCACCTGGCACGAGGCACGCGGCACCGCACTCGGCACCAGGCACCCGGCACCCGGCACACGCGCTGATATATTCTTCTCCCTATGCCTCCGCTCGTCCTGCGCCCGTCCGAATCCTGCCGCTGGGACTGCGTGTCCCTGGGCGAAGTGATGCTGCGCCTCGACCCGGGCGATGGCCGCATCCACACCGCCCGCACGTTCCAGGCGTGGGAAGGCGGCGGCGAGTACAACGTCGCGCGCGGGTTGAAGCGGTGCTTCGGGCTCAACACCGCCGTCGTGACCGCGCTGGCAGACAACCCCGTGGGCCGCCTCGTGGAAGACCTGATGTTCCAGGGCGGCGTCGAACAGCGCGTGACCTGGGTGAAGTACGACGGGGTCGGCCGCACGGTGCGCAACGGCCTCAACTTCACGGAGCGAGGCTTCGGCGTCCGCGCCGCGCTGGGCTGCTCCGATCGCGGGCACACCGCGATCTCGCAGCTGAAACCTGGCGTCGTCGATTGGAACGAGATCTTCGGAACGCTCGGCGCACGCTGGCTGCACACCGGCGGCATCTTCTGCGCGTTGTCGGAGACCACGCCGCTGGTGGCCGAGGAAGCAATGGCCGCCGCGCGACGCCACGGCACTGTTGTCTCGTACGACCTCAACTACCGGGACTCGTTGTGGAAGTCGATCGGCGGGCAGGCCAGGGCGCGAGAGGTGAATCGCCGGCTGGCGCCGTACATCGACGTCATGCTCGGCAACGAGGAAGACTTCTCCGCCGCGCTCGGCTTTGAAATCGAAGGCGTCGACGAGCATCTGAGCGAGCTCGACCCGGCCACGTTCACCCGGATGATCGAGACCGCCGTGGCGGCGTATCCCAACTTCAACGTCGTCGCCACCACGCTTCGCAACGCGACGACGGCGACGCTCAATGACTGGGGCGCCATCGCGTGGGTGGAGGGCGCTTTCTACGCGGCGCCCAACCGCGTCGGGCTCGAGATCTGGGACCGGGTTGGCGGCGGCGATTCCTTTGCCTCCGGCCTCATCTACGGGTTGCTGGCAGGCAAGGGCCCGCAGTACGCCGTCGAGTGCGGCGCCGCCCATGGCGCCCTCGCCATGACTACCCCTGGCGATACCAGCATGGCCACGCTGGCCGAAGTCGAGCGGGTGATGAAGGGCGGAACAGCCCGCGTTTCCCGATAGGCGACCCTGCTAGCCGCCGGCGTTCTTCACCGCCGAGCGCGCCATCTGGTCGAGCCTGTCGCTGATGTGCACGGCGTAAGCCGGCCCGTTCTCGAGGGCCCGCACCGCAGGCGGCAGCTGCGCCACGCGCGCCGCCGCGCGCTGCTGCACCTCGGAAAGCGGCACGGGCGCCGTGACGCGCACCCCGTTCAGCATCACCCGCGACAAAAGCGCGCGTCCATCCTGCCCGGTCTCGTCCTCGAGGCCCATCACGTCGTGTTTGGCGATGCCGCCCTCGGTGACGCGCCACACCTGCTTGCGCCCGGGGAAGGTCCGCTTGCCGGTGCTGAGTTTCACCGTCGGCCGCGCCTTTCCCGCCTCCATCGTCTCCACCAGCTTGTAGACACCGCCAAGCGCCGGTGCGTCGCTCACGACGCTGATCGCGGCGCCGACGCCGAAGCCGTCGATGGGCGCGCCGGCGCGGACCAGTGCCTGAATCCGGTGCTCGTCGAGGTCGCCCGACACGAGGATCCGCGTGGCAGACAGGCCCCCCTCATCGAAGATCTGCCGCACCTGCCGCGACAGCGCCAGCAGGTCGCCGCTGTCCAGGCGCACGCCCGTCGGCCGAAGACCGCTTGCGACGATGCGGCGGGCGGCCGTGAGGGTGTCGTACGTGTCGATGAGCAGCGTCGTGTGGGCGCCGAAGATCTGCATGTACTGCCGGAATGCGTCGATCTCGTCGGTAAAGCCCATCACCCACGAGTGCGCCATCGTGCCGCTGACAGGGATCCCGAAGATCCGGCCTGCCAGAAGGTTCGACGTCGACACACATCCGGCGATGTAGGCGGCACGCGCAGCATGCACGGCGGCGTCCATCCCGTGCGCGCGACGGCTGCCAAATTCGATCACGGCGCGGCCCTCGGCGGAGGTCACCACGCGCGAGGCCTTGCTGGCCACCGACGTCTGAAACGTGATGAGGCCCAGCAGCGCCGTCTCGACCAGCTGCGCCTCGGCCGCCGGCGCGGTCACGCGCACGATCGGCTCGTGGCTGAACACCACCTCGCCCTCGTCGACGGCCCACACATCGCCCGTGAACCGAAACCCGGGCAGATACGTCTCGAAGAAGGACGGCGGGGCACCGGCAAGGCCGGGCAGCGTCTGCAGCCATGCGATCTCGTCGGCGGTGAAGTGCAGGGTCGTCAGGTACTCGAGCGCCTGCTCGAGGCCCGCGGCGACGAGGTACTGCCGGTGGTCGGGCAGCCCGCGCACGATCATCTCGAAGGTGCGCGCCTGGTCCTGGCCGGACGCGTGGTAGCCGGCCATCATCGTGACCTGGTACAGGTCGGTGGCAAGCGCGCTGAGCATGTGAAACGATTACACCATGATTGAGGCGGAATGCCCGGCGCTGCTGATCGTCGACTTGCAAAACGACTTCTGCCCGGGCGGCGCGTTGGCCGTCGACGGCGGCGAGAAGGTCGTGCCGGTGCTCAACCGGCTGGCTGCCCGTGCGGCCGCCCTCGGGCTGCCCGTTTACGCGTCGCGCGACTGGCACCCGACCGACAGCCTTCACTTTGCGGACAACGGCGGGCCGTGGCCGGTCCACTGTGTCGCCGGCACGCCCGGCGCACGCCTGCATCCGGACCTGGCCCTGCCATCTGGCGCGATGATCGTCACCAAGGGCACCGGGCGTGACGATGACGGCTACTCAGTGTTCGAGGGAACGGTCACCGGCCGGGGGGCCCTTGCTGACGACCTGCGCGCGCGAGGGGTCGATCACCTCGTCGTCGGCGGGCTCGCCACCGACTACTGCGTGCGCGTGAGCGTGCTCGACGCGCGGCGCCGCGGCTTCGGCGTCACGGTCGTCGAAGACGCCGTGCGCGCGGTGAACCTGGTCGCAAGTGCCGGCGACGACGCGCTCGAGGAGATGAGGCGCGCAGGCGCCGTCGTGAAACCCGCCGCGGAGATTTTCTAGCGGTCTGTCCAGTGCAGCACGTTGCGGATGATGGACCACCGGGGTTGACGGGGTGCGGCACTCTTGCCGAGGACCCAGTAGTCGTACAGAGACTGGATCGTCCCATCCTTGCGCTTGAGATCGATCCAGGTATTGATGAAGCTCGCAAACGCCGCGTCGTGCCGGCCGATCGGATAGGCCATCGGCACTTTCAAGATGTTGGGGCCGGGGACGACGACCGAAAACTTCGGGTAACGGAGCGTCCACGCCGAACCGCGCTCCGCAGCAAACGCAAGGGCATCGACCTCCGGGTCCCACTGGTCGAAGACGCGATTGACGTCCTGTTGGATGACGCGGAGGTCGGCGGTTGGCGCCACCTCACGGAGTTTGTCGATGTAATACGGCACGTTGGGCACGGCGATGACAAGCGGCGTCAGCCTGCCGATGTCATCCCAGCTGTAGAACAACTCGCGGGAGTGATCCGGAACGACAAAGGCGAACGTCTCGTCGAGGTAGGCAGCGGAAAACAGGGTCTGTGAGGCGCGGAGGGTCGTGACGGCGACACCGGACATCACGATGTCGCAGCAGTTCCCCTCCAGTTCGGCCGCCATCTGCTCCCTCACAATGGGCATGAACTCCACCTTCACGCCGAGCTCGCTCGCCAGGTGATGCGCCAGCTCGATGTCCAGCCCGACAAGGTCCCCTTTGGCATTGAAGAACGAGTACGGCAGCGAGTCGGCCATGTAGCCGACGCGAAGCACGCCGCTCTCGCGGATGCTCTGGAGCAGCGGCGCCGTCGGCTCTGGCGCGTCCGGGGCGACCCGGACGCGATGCACCGTCGCGGGCGCCCCGTCGTGACGCAATTGCATGCCGGCGAGCACCTGGTCCTTCGAGTCACTCGGTCCGCAGGAACCCGGCAAACAACACGCGTGCGCCGCCGATGACGGCGACGGTCAATAGCGCGGTGATCGCGAGATACCGCAGGACGGGCCCCTTCCGAACGTGCGCCATCCCCGTGATCGCGCACGTGCCCAGCACGGCCACGACCAGCGTGTGTACAGCCGCGACGAGCGTGCCGAACCGCGAGTTGATGACGCCGGTCCCCAGGAACAGCTGAAACGTGTCGGCCGGAATGCGGAACAAGTCGAGCAGGAACGGCACCGCCGCATTCAGGCTCCCGAAGAACGTCAGGAGGCCCGTCACGGCAAGTTGCGGGTAGTCGTCGAGCGCCATCGGCGCATCCGCAAACCAGCCGGCAAAGAGGATGAAGCTGAGCGACAGCAACTTGCCCGTGTGCGGAAAGTTGAACGACACGGGCACGAGCACGTCGGGCAGCTCGACCGCCTCCTTCACCTGCGGCGCGTGACGCGCGACCAGCGTGCGGCTGGCCTCGATCAAGGTCGGCAGCACGATGAAAAGGTCCCCGGCGACAAAGGCGGTGATCAACGCGTCCCGGGTGAGGCTGAACATCTCCCGCACCCGGATCGGCGTGAGCGCCGCCACCAGGCCGGGCAGCACCCAGAGGCTCAGCAGCAGGGCCACCCCCACGTACGTGATGAGATACACCTGCAGCCGTCCCAGCTGCTCGACGCTCGAGCGTGCCCGCGGCGGTGGCCGCGATGGCAAACAATCCATAGGGGTGAGCCGCACGATGGAGCGGGTCGCACGCTACAACGCATCGACCGGCCGTCCGCAGCACGTCGAGCAGCTTCTCCTTCTGCTCGACGCCGATGAGCGCGATGCCGACGATGACCGAGAACAGCACCACGGCGGGAACGATGTTGTTCGCGAGCGAGTTGAACGGGTTCGACGGGATGTAGAGGTCGACGAAGTTGAAGCTCGGGCGGCGCTCCACCAGTGCCGAACTGAAAAACGTCGCCGTCTCGATGTCGGGAAACGCCAGTGGAATCAGGAACGCGTACAGCAGCGCGACTGCCCAGAGGCCGACCAGCACCGCGCCCGCCCGAAGTCCAAGCGTGCGGGCCTGCTCGTAGCTGAGAGAGCCGAGGCTCGTCACGATCGAGACGGTGATGTAAGGCAGCACCGTCATCTGCAGCAGCTTGACGAAGCCGTCGGCGACCCATTTCAGCACGCCGGCGTCCTCGCCGAAGAACAGGCCGACCGCGACTCCGGCGACGAGGCCGACGAGAATTTTTCGAGTGAACGACATAGGAGGGGTCAGCTCGGAACGCCGCTAAGGCTTTGCGACTTCGCCCGTCGCGGCCTTCTGCGAGAGGGTTCCGTTGATCATCGCGACCACTGCCAGCCACCCGCCGACCAGCACGAGGTTGATCGCGGCGAATGCGGGAACCGCCAGCATCAGGCGCTCGCCGACAAACACGATCCCCGCCTGGATGACGTCGCCGCCCCTCACGAAGAACGAGTCCACGGCCTGCTTGGCCTTGTACTTCGCTTCGCGGCTGGTCGGCAGCCAGAGCGCCTGCTTGGTGGTGTTGCCGAGCGAGTAGTCGATGCTGTTGTCGGCGACCTTCAGCAGCCCCATCAGCTGCACCGACGGCGCCCGGAGCATCATCAGGTAGCCGCACAGGGCGACAAGCGGATGGATGAACAGCGCCTTGCCGACGCCCAGGAACTTGAACACACGCGAGACCACGAACATCTGCAGGAGGAATCCAACCAGGTTCACGGTCCCGAACAAGCGGCTGTAGGTCTCTCCGACAAATTTCTCGCGGGCCGCCGCCGTCTCGGCGCCCGTCCCGAACATCGCGTGCGACTGCTCGACGACGTAGCGGCCGAAGAGGTACTCGCCGGACGTGTTGACGATATTGAGCAGCACCGTCAGCAGCGCAATCAGCATCAGGTAGCGGTCCTTGCGAATCAGCTCGAAGCCGCCCTCGCGCCCGAGCGGCTTCCCGGCGGCCGCGGCCTGCTCGGCTGTTGCCTCGCGCCTGGTCACCCGGTCGACCAGTTGCGCGAGGAAGGCACACACCACGAGCACGCCGCCAGCGCCGATGAGGAGCCGCGTCGGGCCGCTGGCGCCGATCAGATCTCCGGCGCGCAGCGCCCCGATCCACGCGCCAAGGCTGCTGCCGACGCCGATGAGCGGGAACAGGCGCTGGCCCTGCTCTCTTGTGTAGATGTCATTGGCGAACGCCCAGAACTGGGCCACCGCCATCAGGTTGAAGATGCCGACCCAGAGAAAGTAGACCACGCCGACGTGCAGGCCGGCCCCGACCGCGAGCACGAACAGCACGAGGTTCGAGGCGAAAAACAGCGTCACCCACTTCACGAGGCGGACCCGGTTCACCCGCGATGCGAAGGCGCCGTACGCGGGCACGAGGCCCAACAGCAGGATGGCCTGTCCGGCCGACGAATAGCTCTTCACCTCGGCGCCGCCCTCCGTGAGGATGAAGACCTCGCGTGCCGTCTTCAGCAGGTAGTACGCCGCAAGCAGCAGGAACATCAGCAGCGTCATCAGGAGCACGCTGGCCGTCTCGCCGTGGCGCACGTCTGCGATCGGCGACAGCAGCCGCTCGATCAGGGTTTTCGATCGGGTCTCATCTGTTTGGGTCATGTCAGCTGGGCAAGTGTCTCACTATCCGTATTGTCTGGGTGGCGGCGCCCAGGCCTTTACATTACAAAGCCCCGGCGCTAGGATGCGCTGTGGTGGAGTTGTCGGACCACCATGGAGGCAGCGTGCCGAGGACCTCAGGGCTACGACGCGTGGTGGCGCCCGGGCGGAGCGAGCGGCCTGACGACGGGTCGTCCACGCCCCCGCTGGTCCCGCCGGCCGACCACCTCGATCGCCTGATCCACGAGCGGCTCCGGCTCGGCATCATCAGCGCGCTGACCGCGACACCCGTCCTGAGCTTCACCGACCTGAAGAAGCTGCTGAAGACGACCGACGGCAACCTGAGCGTGCACGCACGCAAGCTCGAGGAAGCCGGCTACATTGCGTGTCTCAAGTCGTTTGACGGCCGCACGCCGCGCACGGAGTTCCGCCTCACGCCAGCCGGCAAGGCCGCGCTGCTGCGTTACCTGGATCACATGGATGCGCTCATTCAGGCGACCAGGAGGTTGACGCAATAGTCAGTGCCGGGTGCCGGGTGCCGCGGGCCTGCGTGCGGTGCTAAGTGCCTGGTGCTCCGTGCGTTGCCAGGTGCCCAGTGCGAGGGTCCCCAGCACCTCGCGACGCGACCATGGCTCACGCAGCACCCGGCACCCTGCACCAAGCACCGCACCAGGCACCTGGCACCCGGCACGAGGCACTTTTCCCAACCGTCCCTCCCCCTGCCGCATCTACAGCGTCAGTGAACGACGCGGAGCTGGTCGAACGCGCCAGGGCCGGCGACCACGCGGCGTTTGGCATCCTGGTCGATCGCTACCAGCACGTCGTCGTGCGCGCGGTGCGCGCGGCCATCGGTCCAGGCGGTGAAGTCGAAGACGTCGCGCAGGACGTGTTCCTGCGGGCGTGGCGGCGCATCGGGGACTTTCGCGGCGAGGCGAGCATCAAGACCTGGCTGCTGGCGATTGCGTGGCGGCAGGCGCTGTCCCACCGCCGCTCGATCGCGGCAAGGCTGCGGCGGTTCATCGCGCCAGGTGACGATTGCGCGTTCGATCCGCCGGCGACGATTCGGCTGCAGGACCAGGCGGTCGCAGACATGGAGCTTCGTCGTGCAATCGCGCGGGTCGTCGGCGCGCTGCCGTCGAAGTACCGGCAGGCGCTGATGCTGGCTGCAACCGGCGACCACTCCTTCGAGGAGATGAGCGAGGCGCTGGGGGTGCCGGCCGGGACGTTGAAGTGGCGGGTGTCGGAAGCGCGCAAGCGCGTCAAACAGAAGCTCGAGCGGCTTGGAGTGACGACGTGAGCGATCGTATCGACGAGACGCTGAAGGAGCTGGCCCACGCCGAAGCCTCGCGCGGCTTTGCGGCGCGGGTCCGCGCGCGGATCGACGCGGGCGACCAGGTCGGCGTCGCGTGGCCGCGGGTCGCTGCCGCGTGCGTGGCGATGTTGCTGGTCGGGGCGCTGGGGTGGTGGATTCAAGAGGAACCGAGACCATCCCAGCCAGTGGTTCAATCGACGGCGCCGGCAGCCGCCGTTGGTCCGCAGGCGTCTGTGCCCGGGCTCGAGCCGCGCCGTCGGCTGCAAGACGCTGCGGGCCCCGCGCGCGCGCCGCACCCGGTCGCGCGGGTGAGTGCGACGCGGACAGCGGCAAGCGATCACCAGCGGGCGCTGCCGGCGTTGCCACCCCTGGACGCGCTCTCGGTGTCCCCTATTGCTCCTGACGCGTTGGTGCTCGGCCCCCAGGTCGTGACTCCGCTGGCGCCGATTGCGCCAATTACCCCCGTCCCCGTTGAAGTCGCGGACGACGAACGAGGAAAACTGTGATGCAGAAGATCTGGTTGACGTTGCCGTTGGTCGTCATCACTTCCGTGACTCTCATCGGCGCCCCCGACGGGCAGAAGCCGCCCCCTCCACCGGCCGCACCGCCGGCTGATGCGGGCGCCGCAGACAAAAAGGCGCCACCGCCGCCGCCAGCCGCTCCCACACCCGACGGGCGCAACCGCAAGGTCGGCCCTAACGTGAAGGTCGAGGTGACCTTCAACGAGCAGCGGTCGGATTCACCCGCCGTGCCGAAGACCGTCACGCTGACAACCAACGACGGACAGTGGGGCCGGGTGCGGTCGACCGTCAACACTGCCGGCTACGGCTCCTCGCCGCTCAACGTCGATGCGCGGCCCGAAGTGCTCGCCGATGGGCGGGTGCTGTTGCAGGTCAACATCGAATATGGCGAGAAGCGTGTGCCGGCAGGCAAGGAGGTGCAGCCGGGCCAGATTATCGAAGCGACGCTCAACGAGTCGGTGACGTTGCTGCTCGAAAGCGGCAAGGGCCTGGCGGTGACGCAGTCGGCCGACCCCATGAGCGACCGCAAGGTATCGGTGGAGGTCAAGGCTACTGTTTTGAAAAATTGACGATTGACGATTGACGATTAAAGCGGTTCACGGCTGAGCACCAGGGACGCGGACCGTGCTATACGATCCGCAGCCCCCCGGGAGGAGCCCTGGACATGCGCGATGTGTCGACGGCCCTGGCGGCACTGCTTCCCACGATTCGCACTCGGCGGCAGGAGATCGAGCAGGCGCGGCGCATGCCGCCGGACCTGGCCACCGCGCTGCGCAAGACCGGCGTCTTCACGCTGAGCGTGCCGCGTGCTATCGGCGGGCTGGAAGCCACGCCGGTTGACCTCATGAAGACGATCGAAACAGTGGCAGCCGCCGACGGCTCGACCGGGTGGTGCACGATGGTCGGGCTGGGCAACAACATCGCTGCCGGTTACATGGACGAGCGCGGCGCAAAGGAGGTCTTCGCCGATCCCACCGTTCCGTCAGCAGGGATCGCGGCGCCTGCCGGCAAGGCGGTTCGCGTCGACGGCGGCGTGCGCGTGAACGGCCGCTGGCCGTTTGCCAGCGGCATCACGCACTGCGACTGGGTGTGGGCGGGAAGCCTCGTCATGGACAACGGCCGCCCGCGCATGACGCCGATGGGCCCGGAAATCGTGCACGTCTGCATGCCGATTGGCGAGGTCGAGGTCCACGACACGTGGCATGTGAGCGGGCTGTGCGGCACGGGCAGCCTCGACTTCAGCGCGACCGACGTGTTCGTGCCGGACCGCCGGATCTTCGCGCTTCTCGATCCGTCAGGCCACCGGATGGAGCCGCTGTACCAGATGCCGCCGCTCGCGCTGTTCGTGTATCAGCTTGTGTCGGTGAGCCTGGGCATCGCCCGCGCGGCGCTCGACGAGTTTGTGGCGCTTGCGCAGACGAAGGTGCCGTCTTTGTACACGACGGTCCTGGCGGACAAGACGGTCCCGCAGCTCGGGCTGGCGCGCGCGGAAGCCGCGCTTGGCGGCGCCCGATCGTTCCTGTACGACGTGGTGGACGACATCTGGCAATCGGTCTCGGCGGGCCGCGAGGTGACCAGGCGTCAACTGGCAATGGGCCGGCTCGCCTCCATCCAGGCGGCCGAGACCGGCGCGACGGTGACGCGCACGGTCAACACGCTGGCAGGCGGCAGCTCGATCTATCTCGACTCGTCGCTGCAGCGTCACGCGCGCGACGCCGAAGCCGTCACGCACCACTTCACCGTCGCGCCGCACACGTGGGAAGAGGCGGGTCGCGTGTTGATGGGCCGCGAGCCGGTCGCGCCGATTTTCTGAAGTCGATGCGCCTCGTCTCGAGCCTCGCGCCGCTGCTGCTCCTCGGCTTCGCGCCGGTTGCCCAGCCGCCGCCGGCCACGTGCCGGCCACAGCTCTTGGTGCTTCCAAACAGCTATCCGGCCACGGAGGCGTCCGGCTGGCCCACGGAGAGCTGGCTCGGCTGGCGTCACTTCGAGCGGCCCGAGACCCTGGAGCCCGTGCATCTGGCGATGGGAGAGCGGCGGCAGGGAGTTGGCGAGGACGACGAGGTCGACGTGACGGCAATCCCCGACGCCGACTTCGCCGTCAGGTGCATCCCCGAGGTCCAGGCCGGGCGGATATTCAGCGCGGGCGTGGTCAACAAGTCGCTCGCCCATGAAGGTCCGCTGACCGTCGCGGTGGCGGCCACGCGCTACCGGCTGCGCCTGGAAAGCAAGCGCAAGGATTTGTTCGACGCGCGGGTGCTCGTGTCTGGCGGAGGCCGCACGCAGGTGATCTATTCCGCCGACGGCTTTGCCGATGACCCCCACTTCGAGATCGCCTGGGCCGGCGACCTCGACGGCGACGAGCGGCTTGACCTCGTCGTGAACTTGAGCAACAAGTACAGCATCCTGCCTTACCGGCTGCTCCTGTCGTCGAAGGCGGCCGCCGGCGCCCTCGTCGGCGAGGCCGCGGCAGTCACGTTCAGCGACTGACGCTCAAGAAGAGCTGGCGGCTCGATCGCCGACACACAGACGCTACCCGAGCCACCCTCCCCTTCGCAGTGATTGCTAGAATGGTCGCGCCTCCCCACCGCACGTAGTCGACAATCGTGCCTAACCGCCCATTCGAGTCAGGGCACACACTCGGATGGAGCCCGCGCTTCCAGAGGCGCACATCGGAGGCCAGCCATGTGGCAAACAGCCAAAGTAGAGATGAGGTTGATTTCAGATGACCTGTTTCTCGCCCCCAACACTTCGATGACCCCGTGGTGGAAAATCAACTCCGATCACGTGCGGTGGTTCCATGTGGCCCCGAAGCACGGACAGAGCACGTTTCCACGGTCGGTACAAATCGACCAAGTGCGCGTTCAGGTCGATAGGAAGATCGTCGGGACCACCGAAACGATTTCGTTCCGCGCTTACATCACGATCACCAACCCCGATCCGCCCAAGCCCACCGAAGAAGGGTGGCCCGACGGGTGTTACTTCAAGCTGTACGTCGCTGTGGCAAAGCCCGCTTAGCCAGACAGCTGCGGCGAAAACCGTTCACGAAGCAGCCCACAGGAGGACACCGATGAGAGCCTTCGCCGTTCATGATGAAACAGGAAATATTTCTGGACTGGCAATCCCTGCCGACGATGTGGAGGAGGGAGAGTTCGGGCTGGTCGCCGAACCGGGCCAGCAGGTGAGCGAAGTCGAGGTCCGTGAGAGAGCCAATACCAAGCGCGATGAACTGTTGCGGGACCTGGCGCTGAACTACCGGGTCGACCGCTCGGTGACGCCAGCTCGCTTGAAGGACAAGCGGGCCCGCGACTGAGCCCGCCGAGAGTGGAAAAGGGCTGTTAACAACGGAGACCTTCGATGAAGAGATACGTTCTGGCGCTTTTGATCTCGTCGATGTTCGCGGCGCCAGCGCTGGCGCAGCCGTCAGGGACCAAGGCCGGCAACGCTCCGACAGCGGGGCCCGGCCAACCGGTATTCACGCCGCCCGGCGACCTCAAATGGATCGACCTCGATCCCGCCGGCGCTCCCGGAGTCAAGGTCGCGAAACTGTGGGGCGATCACGCCACGGGGGCGTTCGGCGCGTTCTTCACGCTTCCGGCGGGATTCGCCGTTCCACTCCACACCCACACACACGCCATGAAGGTCGTGTTCATCTCGGGCACGTACATTCAGGCGCCGGAGGGCAAGCCGGAGGTGCGGCTCGGTCCGGGTTCTTACATGATGCAGCCCGGCGGCGATTACCGGCACACGACCTCGTGCGACAAGGCCTCGGAATGCGTGTTCTTTGTCGAAAGCGACGGAGCGTTCGATCTCAAACCCGTGGATGCGGGAATGGCGCCTCCGAAGAACTAGCTGAACCGCCAAGTTGCCACGTTGCGCCACAACGGGCGCACCGGAAGCATCGGACGAACTGCGAAGCTGCACTCGGCCGCGGATGGCCGTGCTGAAAGCAGCATGGGCAGATCGGCACGTGCAGAGTCGTCGGATGCGTGGTGTCGTCAGCGCGCTGCGTTTTTTCAACCATGGCGCCCCGAGTCTGCCGAAGAGTATCAGCCACGGCTGTAAAGCGATCGTGACGGTATCAAGTCGAACGCGGGAAATCTGGCTGGCCCGCGCTCTTGCTGCGTTCTTCGTGCCACGATCGACCACAGATCTCGCAATGGAGGTAATTCCCATAGTCGGTTTTCAGCGTGAGTCGGACCGGCGACCGCCCGCAGTCAATGCACTGTCTGTCGGCCAGGATCGGAAAGAGCAGAGCGCTTATGACGGGCATGGGATTGCAGAGACGCTACACCCTGCGATTCACGGCCCAGTCACGGCCCGGTAACGTTTCTGATCCCTTGAACGCCCGTCGGGAACGATGTCGCTCCTGTGCGACCAACGCTCACGGGCGCAGGTCGGGAAGCGTCGCGTCGAGATACTCGCGAAGGGCGTGCGTCTGTCCTTGCACCCGCGCATCTGAGATCCGGACGGAAACGTGGGGATTCGACGCATGAAACGTCAGTGCGAGTTGGTTGACTGCAACTGGCGTTTCGAGGCGCCAGTGCCTACGTTGGGATGCGGCCGACACGTCGAGCCGTTCTTCCCAGATCTTCCGACCCGCCCTGTTCGATAACGTGACGGCAACTTCGACTGGTCGATCGGATCGAATTTCGCCGACGTAGACCTCGTAGACTGGTACGTCGGTCGTGTCGAAGACGACGGCAAGATGCCGCACTCGGTCGACCGAGATCCTGCCTCTCATCCCACCCAGGTACGGCAGCCGGTCGCGGTACTGCGTTTGCGGCCATTTCTCCCCGTTGATGCGCACTTCTCGTAAACGTGAAATGTGCGCGACGTTCTCGAGAAAGTTACGACGGTCTCGAAACGGCTCAGGCGGGCCGCCGCTCGGCAGATAGACCGCATTGGTTCGCCTTGGGTCGACATATGACAGTACGTAGCGGCCGCCAAGGATCGTCCGAGGCTCCGCCGCAGAGTTCGCGGACCGTAGCAAGCCTGCAGGCTCGATCACGGCTGCGACTTGCTTGTAGAGAATGTAGGCGTCTGTCGCACGAAGCACGTTGGCGGGCGTAAGAGGCGAGTATCGCCCCACCTCCGTGAAGAAGACGTCGGTGGTCGGCAACCTGGCGACAAACCGCGAGCACAAACCGAGATTGTCGACATTCTCGAGATCCAGCATGAACGGAACGAATCCGGCCTGGTTGTAGGCGGTTATGGTGCGAGGACGCGTGGTGAGCCGCAAGTATTGGTAGACGTCCCAGTAGCGCAGGAAGTAGAGGCGCGGATTAGTCGAAGGCTGCGTGAGACCGCTCGGGCGGTCCTGTTGCGCCATGTACGTCCTGGCAAACGCCACCCCGGACACCGCTGTCCAAACCACTAGCAGCGCAGAGAGCGCAATGTGCGCGCCGGACATCGCACGGGCTAGCTTGGCTACAACGATACCGACAAGGATGGCGTAGAAAGGCAGGACCGCTACAAAGAACCGAAACCCGTACATCCAGTCGCCGATGATCGCGATGTAGCCCACGAGCAGCAGCGTCGTGCTCAGCAGGCGCACAGTCCATCGGTCGCGAGCGGTCAGCACCGCTGCCCCAACCATCGCAATCGGACACATCCAGCCTGACTCGTCAAGAAACTGCGCGACATACGCACGAACCGGCTCTTTGGCGACGAGTTGGCCGCTGAGCTGAAGCTTGTAAAGAACCTTCGTTGCCAGCGGCTCCGTGAGCACTGAGCCGAAGTACAGCCAGCGGCATGAGGTGTACGCAGCGAAGATCGCAACGAGCGGCAGCGCATATAGATAGGCCAGCCGCCAGCGGCACTGCCGGGGCGCCAGCAGAATCGCCGGTCCAAGCACCGCCCCGAGGTAGACGAACCCGTCGATGCGCCACAGGAGGACGGCGACGCCAGCGGCAATCGCAATCCAGTCAACCCGGTCCACGTCCTGCCAGAGCCGGGCGGCGAACAGGAGCACCATCAGCGCGAACGGAACGGTCTCGAGGCTCGACGCGCTCCACAAAGCGACCGGACCCGCGAGTGCGATCGTTGCCAGCGCCGCTATCGCCGCAGGCCGGGTCATGTCCGTGCGCTGGCGCAGGATGTGTGCGACCAGCAGCACGAGTCCCGCGCCGCATAGCGTGGAGAACGCCTTTCCCAGGAAAAAGACCGTTTCGAGAGGCCATCCGACGCCGCGCACACTCGCGAAGATCACACTCGCTATGAGCACGTGGAGGAAATTGGAGTAGCCCTCGGCGCGCGGCTCGATGTGGTTGTAGATCAGTCCGTCACCGCGCACGAGGTTGCGCGCGTACACGAACGTGATGGCCTCGTCATCAACGAAGAAGTACAGGAAGTGCGCCGAAAACAGCAGGAAGACGCCGACGAAGGCCACGGTCAGCCACATCGCCGGCGGCGTGGTTTCACGCAGTTTAGTCAACACACTTAGGTCGCCCGCGGGGCGGCCAGCCTCAGGGATGAAGGGATCCGAGAGCAGGATGCTCGGTATCGCGCGCAATCTCATTCAGGAGTTGCTTGAACGCCGATTCGGATCTGGATTGAAAGTAGGAACGAGGTAAATCTGCTACTGCAATTGACTCATTAACAAGAATTTAGCAAATTATATTGGCGGAGAGAGTGGGATTCGAACCCACGGTAGAGTTTCCCCTACACACGCTTTCCAAGCGTGCTCCTTCAACCACTCGGACATCTCTCCGCTTTAGAATCAACAACTTACGGTCGCTGCGGAACCAAGACGGATCGAATTGTGTAACACCTCGCAATGTGCAGCGATCACTTACGGGCATTCCAGTATAGCCGCCGATGCTTCCGGATCGCGACGACTCGGTCAGCCTCTTACGCTCACGGCGGCGGCAGCTTCCCGTCGATTAGGGAGCGAATCGCGAATTCGACTTTGGGCCAGATGGCGGCGCGTGGGCTCGCAATCTCGAAGTGCCCCGCGCCTGGAATCAGGATCATCCGCACTCGATCACCCGCGCGTTCCGCCGCTTGCACGTAGGCCTGCGCGAATTGCAGCGGCACGTATTCCTGGTACTCGCCCAGCACGACGACCTGCGGAATACCCAGCGGCAGCAGCTTCATCGGCGAGGCCTGGGCGTAGCGCTCCGGCATCGCGGCCGGCGTGCCGCCCATGAGATTTGTAATGACGCGATCGCGACACAGTCCCTCGTACCCCTCGATGTTTGCGGTGAGGTCGAGTGGGCCGGCGAGATCGACGACTCCGCGCACCGCCAGTGGATTCGCCATGAACAACGCACTTCCGCGCGGCACACGTGATCGCGCCGCAGCCCACATCGCAAGATGACCGCCGGCCGAGTGCCCCACGATAACGACCCGCGACAGATCGAGACCATGCTCCTTCGCGAGCGAACGAACATGGTCGACTGCATTGCCCACATCCAGATAGGTGTTTGGCCAACCGCCGCCTGCCTGATCCACCCTGCGGTATTCGACATTCAGTGTCGCGATTCCACGCCCCTTCAGCGCATCACCCACGGCCGCGAGGTCCGCAAACGAGCCGTAGGTCTTGAAGCATCCGCCGTGCACCAGCACGACGACAGGATGTGGACCCGTCCCGCCCGGCACCCGCAGCTCCGCGAACTGATTCGCGTCAGCTCCGTAGGTCACGCGTTCGTCGGGCGCCTGCGCAGGAACTGACGTCAGATCCTGAGGCGTCATCAGGCGAGGTTTGCTCGACGACGCGGCGGACGAATTCTGCGCCCTTACAGGCGAGCTCAGCGTGATTAGCGCGATTACCGCGACGGCTGTGATTGTTCTCATGACCACACCTTCAACACCGCTTCGAGCTGACGCACTGCCCGCAGCCGGCAGGACTGATACGACCGAACGTCGATCCCGGCCGGAGCGACATGCGAGACAGCGCGCATTATAGACCTTGCACCGGAAGGAAGACCCGCGGCTTCACGGTAGTTGAACCATCGCGAGCTGCGCTTCACGTGCAGCAATACGTCGCCGGCAAGGAACACCCAAAAACATCCAGGGCGTTCACGGATGCCGTGTGCCATTAGCCTCGACTTTGGTTGCAGCGCTGATCGTCGGGTCAGGTAATGTCTGGATCCGCGGGATGAACCACGAATTCGAACGCGCGGCCGTCGCGCAGTCGAACCGCACCAAAGTGACGCACGTCCCGCGTGACCAGACGACGGATGCCGAGCGACTCGGCCAGGGCGACGACCGACCCATCGACAAGGCCCAGGCCAAGGTCAGCGAAGCGTCGGTCCACCTCCATCGCGCGTGCGAGCTGACCGACAGTTGGCGGCGCGTAAGTGAAGGCGCCTCTGGCGAGATTTTGCATGAACACATGCATCGCTTCGCGCTCGTCGCGAAGGAAGTAGTCGACTTCGGCAAGCACGAGACCGGGGACGTAGCGGGTGCGTGCCTGGTCGATGGCCTTGCGAAAAAGCCGGTGGTCTGGCGCGCTCTCGACGAGGTAGTCGATGAGCGCACCTGTATCGCAGATGAGCGCAGCCGCGCTACCGGCCGGCACCGAACAGCTCGCGCTCGTCGCCGCGCTCCGCCAGCGCTCGGACGATTCCCGCGCTCTTGGGCCTGGGATGCCGACGGTACTGCTCGAGCACAAGTGCAAGATGCTGTCGGATGAACTCTGAACGCGAGACCCCACGTTCGCGAGCAGCCCGCGAGAGCAGCCGGTCGTCCTCGGGATCCAGAGCGATCGTGGTCGCTTTCTTCCTCGAAAGTGCCATGGAAGTAATATTACTCGACGAGTTCCGACCGTCAAGCCGAGTCCCGCATAGCAAAGACGCCGGCCGCATCGGCCAAGTCACCGGAAAACTGTGTAGACCCTCAGATTTGCGAGCGGTCCGAGACCAGAATTGTCGCGAATGCGCCGTTCACGCTACATTCAATCTGACATCTCGCCTTGATTCCAATCGCTTACCGAGGCGCGAGCGCAGTCGTTGACGTCGAATTGTTCATACCGCTCCCAATCTTGTCCGATCACTTACAGCGTTTCAGTGTTGCCGTGAAGCGTCCCGCGATCGGCGCTGAGGCGACGCCATCCGGCTCAGCGTCCGGCGCCAACTGGTTGCCAGCCGTGTAAGAAACCGCCCGGGCTGCACGACTAACGGAATCAGAACGAGTCGATGAAGGAGGGACCGAAAGAAGACGCCCGTCACGCCGAATACGCCGTTCTTCATCGGCTCGGCGACGAAGGCGTTCACGGCGCCGGCGACGCTCGTCGCGATGCTGGTGTCCAGCTTGAATCGGCCGGTCTGCCTTCCGCGCTGGTGAGCCTGGACGCGGAGACCGGCGACGTGCTCCAGACTCAGCAGACGATGTGGTTTGCGGAGGGCGGTGCGGTATCGGTTACGACGACGTATTCGAACTACCGCGAGGTCGCCGTGATGCGCGTGCCCCACCGTTACACAGAGTCCACCGAGATGTCCGGACGCACGATTGAGCACGGGGAGCGCGTCGAGGTTGGCGTCACGCTGGCGCCGGACACCTTCGCGCTCCCGCCATCCACCGCATCGGGTCGAGGAAGGTAGGACTGTGCTCGATAGCGAGCGGGATCGCATCTTCGGCGACTGGCTGGCGGGCCACAAAGGGATCCTATTCAAAGTGGTCCACGCCTACGCGTTCAAGCATGCCGACCGGCAGGATCTCTTTCAGGAGGTGGCGCTGCAGGTCTGGCGTTCCGTTGATGCGTTCCGCGGTGAATCCTCCGTGCCCACCTGGCTGTATCGCGTCGCGTTGAACACGGCCATCGCCTGGAGCCGCAAAGAGGACAGACATCATCGCGGCAAGCAGCCGCTCGAGGTCGTGGAAGGCCTGCTCACAACGGCGTCTTCGGATGGGCCGGACCCGCGCGTGGAGTGGCTGTATCGTCAGATCGGGCAGCTCAAAGACGTCGATCGCTCCGTGGCCCTGCTGCTGCTCGACGGCTTCAGCTACAAGGAAATCGCCGCCATCGTCGGCATCACCGAGAGCAACGTAGGGGTGAAGATCAACCGGATCAAGTCGGCGCTGGCAGGCAAGCGTGCGGAGGAAGCGGCATCATGAGTCTAGACGATTTGATGGAGGTCTGGCGATCGCAGGACGCGTTTCCGCTCTATGGCGTGGACAAGACCCTTCTTCTTCTGGCCCTGCGGCAGGAGCAGGTGAAGCTGCAGGCAGAGCGGCGCAGGGAGACATGGATCACCTGCGTCCTGAGCGCGTGTCTCATCGCCGGCATGGCGATTTTCCTCTTCATCATGATCTACGACAACGATCCGCGAACCGATTGGGATTTCGCCATTCCGATCGTCGGCGCGGCCGCCGCCCTACTCTGGGGCGGCGCGATGTATGTGAGCCACCGGGCGCAGGCGCTGCGCGAGCGAAGCTTTGGCGAGTCGCTTCGAGAGCAACTCAACCGGCATATCGCGCAGCTCGACTACCAGGCGACCAGAGGTGTCCACCTGGCGAGCGTGCTGGTCACTGCGCTGCCGCCGCTGGTCTGTGCGACGGCCATCATCCTCGCCGGCTGGCGGATCAACAACGAGCCCTTCAGCGATGAGTGGGTCTGGATCGGCGGCGGGATTTTCGTGTGCGCCATGGGATCGGCGGCCGGCGTCTGGGCGCAGCGCCGCTCGATGGAACGGGACTTCTGGCCGCGCAAGCGCCGGCTGGAGGCATTACTGAAGGAGATTGATGCTCCGTAGATGGCAGACGAGCGATGTCCGCGATGAGCATCCGCAGCGACGTCTCGCTGTCTTACCCCGCGCGCTTCGAACGTCGAGCACTTGCAGAACGATGTCGATTTCCAGCAAGCTCGTTCGTCGTCCCAATGAGACGCCAAATGGGGCCGCTCAAACAAGGAGGCAGACGATGCGGGTTATGGTGTTCGGGAAAGCCACTGAGGACAGCAAAATGGACGGCCCCCCCACGCCCGAGCAGCTGGAGGCGTTCGCGGCGATGGACCGGTTCACCGAGGAGCTGGTCAAGGCCGGCGTATTCGTGGCCGCCGCCGGCCTCAAGAACAGCGCCCAGGCCAAGCGCATCGTCTTCGATGGTCCCGGCCGCACGGTCATCGACGGGCCGTTCGCCGAGAGCCGCGAGCTGGTCGCCGGCTTCTCGATCTGGGAGGTCAAGGACATGGACGAGGCCATGGCCTGGGCGAAGCGCTCCCCCAATCCCATGCCGGGCAAAAAAAGCGAGATAGAGATCCGGCCGTTCTACGAGGCGGCGGATCTGGCCGAGTTTGTAACGCCCGAGGAGCTAGCAGCGCCCCGTGACGGGGAGCGCGGGAAGCTCGGCGTCGCCTGATACCGGCGGCTGGAGCCGCCTTGTCTCCCCAGCGGCGTTGGCCGAAAATGCGGTGTGACCGCAGGCGAAACGCACCAGGCGATCGAAGCGACCTTTCGCATTGAACGGGCCAGGCTCATCGCGGGCCTGGCCCGCATGGTGCGGAATGTCGACCTTGCCGAGGAGCTGGCGCAGGACGCGCTGGTCGTCGCCCTGTCCGAGTGGCCGAGGACCGGCGTTCCTGCCAATCCGGGAGCCTGGCTGATGGCCGTCGCCAAGCGGCGCGCCGTCGACGCCTTCCGGCGCGACAAGATGCGCGAGCGCAAGCACAAGGAGATCGCGCGGACGCTGGACGAGGCGCGCGACGGCGCGGCCGAAGCGATCGAAGCGGCCATTGACGATGACGTCGGCGACGAGCTGCTGGGCCTCATCTTCACGGCCTGCCACCCCATGCTGTCGCCCGACGCCCGCGCGGCGCTCACGCTCAAGGTGGTCGGCGGCCTGACGACGGACGAGATTGCCCGCGCCTTCCTGTCGAGCGAGGCCGCGATCGCGCAGCGTATCGTCCGCGCGAAGAAAGCGATCGCAAAGGCCGGATTGACCTTCGAAGTGCCGCGCGGCGCCGAACGGGCGGCGCGGCTGCCCTCGGTGCTCGAGGTCATCTACCTCATTTTCAATGAAGGCTATGCGGCCACGGCGGGCGACGACCTTGTCCGGCCAGGCCTGTGCCTGGAGGCTCAACGGCTCGGCCGCATGCTGGCCGGTCTGATGCCCGAGGATGCCGAAGTGCTCGGCCTCCTGGCCCTGATGGAGATCCAGGCGTCGCGCCATAAGGCGCGCACCGGGCCGGACGGCGCCCTCATACCCCTCACCGAGCAGGATCGCGCACGCTGGGACCATTTGCTGATCAGCCGGGGCCTCGATGCGCTGGCCCGCGCCGAAGCGCTTGGCGGCGACGGCCCCTATGTGCTGCAAGCCGCGCTCGCCGCCTGCCACGCCCGCGCGCTCCGGGCCGCCGATACTGACTGGCCGCGCATTGCCGCGCTCTATGACAGGCTGCGCGTCGTGGCGCCCTCGCCCGTGGTCGATCTCAATCGCGCGATCGCCCACAGCATGGCCTTCGGGCCCGAAGCGGGCCTCAGACTGGTGGACGAGATCGCCGACGCCGCCGCCCTGCGCGACTACGCGCCATTGCCGGCGGCGAGGGGCGACTTTCTGTTCCGGGCCGGTCGACTGGCCGAGGCGCGTTCAGAATTCAAGGCTGCGGCCACGCTGACCCGCAACGCGCGGGAAAGGGCATTTCTCCTCGCACGGGCTGACGCCTGCGACTGCTAGCATTGAGGTCCTGCGCGTGCTCGACTCCCTCCAGCTCACGGCGACCCACAAAGTGACGACGCCGGTCAACTGGATCGGTGTCGCTTGGTATCGCTCGCAGAGATCGCCGGCGTCAACTCGACCACCGGCTCGTTCAGGCCGCTATTGCCGAACACCTCGATCTGACGATTTCAACGCTCAGCAGAGTATTTCTTCATGGGCGTCATGGCAGAACCTACCAGCTGATGGTGACCGCGCCGTTGCCAGGGTGGTCACCTTGCGTGTGCACGACCCCGGTCGCCGCCGGATCCGCGAACGACGATCCACCGCCACCAGCCCCGGAGCCCAAAATATTGGCGCCAGCGCCTCCGCCGCCTCCGAAGTAGCCGCCGCCGCCTCCGCCGCCGCCTGCCCCAGCTCCTGAGGCGGGTCCGCCCGCGCCGCCGATGCCGGAAGCCCCAGGCAGACCATTGCTGGCAACGTTCAAGGAGTTCTCTCCCCCCAATCCACCGGCCGACTGCGTGCCACCGCCGCCGCCGGTGATGGTCACGTTGGGCACGGTGGGCGCGTCGGTGCCAGCGCCACCCGTTGTGCCCCCTCCAGCGCCGCCGCCGCCGGCACCGAAGGCGCCGCCGCCACCGCCCCCTGCGACAACTACGCGATTTGACAGGGCATCACCGCCGCGGCGGATGTCGGACGCGCCGCCTCCGCCGCCGCGGAAATTGCCTGGGCCGCCTGCCCCGCCGCCATTGATGCCGCCAACCGCAACGGCCGCATTCGGTCCGCCCGGGCCTCCGACGCGGACATTCAAGATCTCACCTGCGACGACGGTAAGCGTCGCCGTCACGCTTCCTCCCAGGCCGCCAGGGGACGCCCCACTCCCTCCTTGTGCACCCTGCGCGGTCACCGTCAGCGTCGTCACGCCCGGCGGCACGGTGAAGGGCTGCGGGTCCGGGCTGCCAGTGAAAGCAAACGACATCGAACCAGTCGGCGCGTTGATAGTAAAGGTTACCGCCCCTGTCGTACCGCCCGCCGTAGTCACCGTCACCGACCGGGCGCCGAGCGCAGCCGTCCCATCGAGCACAAAATTGGCCGTCAGCGAGGTGCTGTTGGTCACCGTGACGTCCGTGACGGTGACGCCCGCGCCGCTCACATTCACTGTCGTGCCGCCCGCGATGAAGTTCGTGCCTGTCAGCGTCACGGCGACCGTGGTGCTCCGGACTCCCTGCGCAGGGGCGATGGACGTGAGTGTCGGCGGCGTCAGCGGAGCCGACTGAGCTTCCAGGGGAGACGGCGCCACGATCGAGTAGATCGCCGGCAGCAGCGACGCGGCCACGCCGCGACGCGAGCAGAGCGCGCCGCGTCACGCCTCGCCGATCGGCGGGGAGACCGCCCTGCACATCCAGCAAGTGGGCGCGCGCAAGGTGGCGAAGCGTCAGCGTCACGACCGCCTCGGCCTCGGGCATGGCCAGGTCGCGCCGCAACGCGGCGGCCATCGCCTCCGGGCTCGTCGCGCCGTCACACAGATGCCACACCCGCGCGGCCGTCGCGTTGAGGGCATGCACCTGCTGGCGCGCCCGGTCGTAGACCGCCACTTCATCGCCCAGCGTTTCGGTGTGAACGGTCTGCGATCGCCGTGGGTGCATCATGCCCTCCCCTCTTCCGACGAGAATCTCGACGCGGTAACCGGGTGCTGCGGGATCTCCGACATCACGCAGGGACGCGCCTCTCCACGTGGGCCGGTCAGCGTGATGGGCATTCTAGCGCCGATGGCTCGATTGACATCCACTTCGGCCCGCAAGCACGGGAGCCCGGTCAGGCTGCCAGCTCGACCGTGAATGTTCCGCAGCCGCAGGAGGGCGATACATCGCTCGCGATTTTCGCTTCACGTGACTCGCGAAGTGGGAGAAGCACCACGACGCGGCCGTGCGGTGCAGTGGCTTCTATTCGCGCTCATCGACTTCGAGAGCTCGCGCTCCGATCGTAGTTCTGTCCAAACAGCTCGATCCCCTTCCGGCGGGGCAGATCCTTTGCGACCGCCATCCGCCCTCCATGTCGCTACGCGAGCGAGAGCGGAACCGAAGCCGCCATGATGCCGTCTCAGTGGACGAGATCCAGGCTCGTGTAGACAGGAGCCGTATGACAACCATGAAGTACCGCTCCGCCGTGGTCCTGACGAGTGTGTTGGCTCTCGGCTCGTCCACCGGCATGAGGGGAGCCGACTGGCCGTCGTTCCGCGGACCGACCCACGACGGAAAGTCGGCCGAGGCCGTCAGCTGGCCGAAAGACGGCCCCAGACAGGTATGGAAGATCAATGTCGGCATCGGCCACTCCGCTGTGTCCGTCGTCGGAGACCGCGCCTATACGATGGGCAACACCAACGACACGGACACCGTCTTCAGCATCGACGTCGCCACTGGCAAGGTCGTCTGGACGCATTCGTACCCGTGCAACGAGAAGGTCGGCATCAAGGACTACGACGGACCATTTGCGACGCCGACTGTCGCAAACGGCGTGGTCTACACGCTCAGCCGCAAGGGCGATCTCTTCGCCTTGAACGCGAGAGACGGCAAGGTGATCTGGGGGCGCAACATCGTGCAGGAGGACGGGGTGCGACCCCCGGGATTCGGCGGACTCGCCGGTTCGCCGCTGATCCTTGGTGACAAGTTGATCCTGAACGGCAGTTCCGGCGGCATGGCGCTCGACGCCAGGACCGGCAAGACGCTCTGGAAATCGGGCATGGGCGCCGGTGGCCATGCGACACCGGTGCCGTTGCAGATCGGCCAGAAGACCCACCTGGCTATCCACTCCCCGAGAGCATTGACCATCGTGGACGCGGCCGATGGCAAGGAAGTCTGGACCACGGAGCGACGCCAACCAATCGGGGTCAACGCCCCCGACCCGGTGGTGGATGGGACAAGGGTGTTTGTGACAGCCGGCCGTGGATTCGGTGGCGCGCTGTTCGACGTGACCGGTGCCACCACGCCGCTGTGGGAACAGGTGGGCTTGTCCAGCCATTGGCACACGAGCGTTCTCGTGAACGGGTTTCTGTTCGGTCCCGACGGCAACAACTCCGAAGGCGCGGGGCGCTCGCCCACGTCGCTTCGCTGCCTGGACTGGAAGACTGGCGAGATCAAATGGACGGAGCCGAAGCTCGCGTTCAATGGGCTGATTGCCGTCGGCGGAATGCTGCTGGTGCTGACCGAGACGGGTGATCTGGTCCTGGCCGAAGCGTCGCCGGACGGCTACAAGGAACTTGGCTCGGCACACGTCATCGAGGGCAGAGCTTTCACGGCCCCTGCGTTCGCCAATGGGAAGGTGTTCGCCCGAAACACCAAAGGCGACGTCGTGTGCCTGGATTTCAGGTGAGCGTGTTCGGCGCTCACTGGCGTGCTGGACTTCTCGCCTGTTCAGCGAAGGCCTGCGCGATTTTCAGCCCAACAGCAAACGTGTCCGCGTAGGAGGTGTTCGACACTACTGACACGACGATCCCGTGCTCGGGGAACGTCATGAAAGACGCCACCATCCCGCCCAACGAGTCCCCGTCGTGGCCGACCACGCTTGTTTGCTTACCCGAGAGCGTAACGGTCTCCAGGTCCCAGCCAAGGCCGTAACCGGTCTCCTCGCCCGACGGCAGCCGTTGTGACGTCTGGAGTAATTGGACCGTTGCGGGTTGCAGCAGCTTGCCGCTGCCCATCGCCATGCCGAAGCGAACCAGGTCGGACGGGGTGGACAGGAATACGCTGGATCCCGCGTAGCAGGAATAGTCGATGTCGCGCATCAGGTCCGGGCCGTAGCGGGGATCCGCCGCGAACCTCGGGAAGTACGGGAGTCGCCCGATCCCGGAGAGCCTCAATCGCAGAATCGGCCTTCGTGGCGCCCATGCCCAGCGGCTCGAAGACCTGCTTCTGCATGAACGTGAGGAACGGCTCGTCGGCGGCGGCTTCGACGGCTGCGCTCACCAGGATCCAGCCGTAGCTCGAATAGCGGTACTGGGTCCCCGGCTGGAACCGCAGCGAACTCTCCGCAAAGTGCTCCAGCGCTCCGACGGGCCGATCGCAGTGCACCGAAAACAGCGGCCCCTCGTCACCGCCGTCGTTCCTGACGCCGGCCAGATGCCCCATCAACTGACGCCAATGTGACGGGCCACTGTTTCTGAGGGAACGCGGGCACATACGTCTGAATCTGTTCGTCGAGCTTCAGCCGGCCCTTCTCCAGCAGCAGGCCGACGGCGGCCGACGTGAGCACCGTGGAGGCGGTGCCGATCCTGAACGGCATATCTGGCGACACGGGTACCCGGTTCTCGAGATCCGCCCAGCCAAAGCCTTCCGCCCACACGATGTCGCCACCGACACCGACCGCCACCGACAGCCCGGGCAGGTTCTGCTCGACGAGCCCCGCACGGACCGTCTGCCGCCCCTGTTCCACGGCGTCGGCCCACTTTGGCAGCGGGGCCGACTGCGTCACGGATGGCACGTCCTGGAGGTTCGGGTGCAGCGGCGTCGCAGTGGCGCTCGCATACACCCAAAGGCCCAGGATCGCCGTGAGCAGCAGGCCGACGGCCCCGACGATCAGCGCGGCCCAGGTCTCGATCCGACTCTTCGACACGTTCCCTCCACTCGGCTCTGGACCCCGGTCTTCCCGAGAAGGCCGTCATCCCCCGGGTATCGTGAGCGTCTGGTCCTTCAGCGTGGCGGAAGGGGCGGTGGAAGTCCTCACCGAATCGTCAGCGGTTCGTGACATTCGGTTGAGACGTTGGTTGTACACTCCTCGGTCCAGGGCGTCTTGCTGATGTACGCGGCCCCTGCCCTGCTCCTGGTCGCTGGACTCGGGTCAGGCCGCTGACGGAGAGCCCCAATGATGAAAGCATCGTTTGTCTTCACGATCCTCTTCATGCTCCTGGGACCGATCAAGATCATTCCGGGCTTCCTCAAGCTGACGCGCGGAGCACCTCGATCTTTCAAGCGAGAGGTGGCGATCAAAGCGGCGCTGATCGCGTCGGTCATCGTGGCAGTGGTCGCGCTGCTGGGGAACCGCATGCTGGCGACATACGGAATCTCGCTCGACGGGCTGCGGCTCGCCGGTGGACTCGTGCTGCTGATCTCGGCGCTGAAGCTCACCTTTCCCGACCCGGAGCAGTCGAGCACCGACGGTCCCATGCCGACGGCACTCCAGCTCGCCCTTTCGCCGGTGGCACTGCCGATCATCGTACCGCCGGCCGGTATCGCGGCGATCCTGATCTTCACGACCCTCGCTTCAGCGACTCCGGGGATGAATGCCGTGGTCGCTCAGGTGCTGGTGGGGCTGATGGTGCTGGACTTCCTGGTGATGTTCTTCATCGACCAGATCGTCAGACTGCCGGGGGTGTTGCTCGTGCTGAACGTGTTCGGGGCGATCCTGGTGTTCATCCAGATCGCGCTGGCGCTCGAAATTCTCTTGATCGCGTTCAGAAACCTGGGGGTCGTGCGATGAGCACGTCCGTGGCGGCGATGCCAAGGGACATGAGTGCTACCGAAGCCCCGCACCAGGAACAGCGACCCGGGCAGCGGCAGCACGGTCCGCACCTGTGTACGCGCGCCGGTCGAAATTTCTGACGTCTCGACGAACTTCAGCGCCCCCGGCTCGCCTTTGCCGTCGATTGGTTCATGGCGGAGCCTACCAGCTGATGGTGACCTCGCCGTCGCCAGCGCGGGTGCCTTGCGTGTGCACGACCCCGGTCGCCGCCGGATTCCGCAAACGACGATCCACCGCCACCGGACCCGCTGCCAGTGCCGACGCTGGCACCGCCTGCGCCTCCGCCGCCTCCGTGGTAGCCGCCACCTCCTCCGCCCCCGGCTGGCCCCGCGGCCACCATGCCGGGTACGCCCGGGGCGCCGGGTCCGCCCGCGCCGCCGGTGCCGTCAGCCCCGGCGTCACCATTGAAGGCACTGTTCGATTGGTTGACTCCCCCCTCTCCACCGTCACCCTGCGTGCCACCTTCACCGCCGGTTATGGTGGGCTGAAAAAGGGAGTCGGCGCCAGCGCCTCCCGTTGGGCTTCCTCCTGGCCCGCCGCCGTCCGCAGTGCTGATCCCGGCGCCGCCCCCGCCCCCTGCGACAAGCAGGGCGACTTCTCCGCGGCGGATGTCGGACGCACCGCCTCCGCCGCCGGCGATAGAGCCGCCGCCTCCGCCGCCGTCATTGAAGCCGCCGGCCGCAGTTGCTCCGACCGCGCCCGTCTCACCCTGGCCCCCGACGAGGACATTCAAGGTCTCACCCGGAACGACGGTCAGCGTCGCGGTCACGCTTCCTCCCTGACCGCCAGGGACCACCCCCTGCACCGCACTGCCTCCCTGTGCACCCTGCGCGATAACCGTCAGCGTCGTCACGCCCGCCGGCACGGTGAAGGTCTGCACGTCGCCGCTGAAAGCAAACGGCATCGAACCAGTCGGCGGCGGCGACTGCGCCGCCACGGGCGGCGGCGCCACGATCGAGTAGATCGCCGGCAGCAGCGACGCGGCCACGCCGCGACCGAGCAGAGCGCGCCGCGTCAGGCCTCGCCGATCGGCGGGCAGATCCCCCTGCACCTCCAGCAAGTGGGCGCGCGCCAGGTGGCGAAGCGTCAGCGTCACGACCGCCTCGGCCTCGGGCAGGGCCAGGTCGCGCCGCAACGCGGCGGCCATCGCCTCCGGGCTCGTCGCGCCGTCACACAGCTGCCACACCCGCCCGGCCGTCGCGTTGAGGGCATGCACCTGCTGGCGCGCCCGGTCGTAGACCGCCACTTCATCGCCCAGCGTTTCGGTGTGAACGGTCGGCGATCGCCGTGGGTGCATCATGCCCTCCCCTCTTCCGACGAGAGTCTCGACGCGGTAACCGGGTGCTGCGGCATCTCCGACATCACGAAGGGACGCGCCTCCCCACGTGGGCCGGTCAGCATGACGGGCATTCTAGCGCCGATTGCTCGATGGACGTCCCTTCGGCCCGCAGCACAGGGGCCCTGCCAGGCTGCCCCTCGACCGTGAGTGTTCCGCAGCCGGTGGTGAATGTGACCTCGAGTTAGCGGCGGCGGTTCTCGCCGTCGGCGCCGCGGCCTTTATTGCCGGCCGCCTGCTGTCGACGCCCGAACCGTCGGCGACGCCGGAATTCCATCGCCTTACCTTCCGGCGCGGCGCGATCTCGTCGGCGCATGATGCCCGACGCCACGACGCTGCTGTATTCCGCGGCGTGGGACGGCAGTCCGAATCGGATCTACCTCCGCCGGTCGCGATAGTCCCGACTCGGCGCCGTTGCCGCGCAGCAGGTGGTGTCCCTGGTTGGCCCCGCAGCTGCCGCGACGCACGGTCGGCCTGCGTGGACATCCCGTTCCGAACCCGGTCCTCGCCGCTGGGGACGGCTGCTAACGCAACAAGGCTCGGTAAGAAAGTCGACGTCCGCTCGCGCCAGATGGTAGGATTCGCCCCCGCAGTCCACGGAACCCGTAGCGTGCGGTTGTGGGACGCCCCCGTTCGGCCCCGAACAGCCGCTCCCGCGTCAGCCCGTCCCACCGTTTGTCACTAATGGCTCGCTGTCAGTTATTTAGCACACGGAGGGAAAAGCGGTACGGGTCTCGCTATGAGCTGGCTCAGAACGAGGCCCGACATGGAGATGAGCCGCTACTCGCTTGCGATGGCCATAGCCGGCACCTTCACCCTGCTCGTCGCCTCGATGCTCGTATGGCTCGTCGTCACCGAACCGGTGGCCCTGGCCACGGCGGTCAACGAACACGACCTCAAGGACCTGGCCTACGCGATTGGCCGCGCCCTGGCGGCTGGATTCAGAGCCATCGCCGAATACCTCTAGTGCCCGATCTCCGCCACGCGCTGCGGCTGCTGGTCAAGCAGCCCGGGCTCACCTGCCCGGTGGTTCTCGCCCTGGCGCTCGGCATCGGCGTCAACACCACGATCTTCGGATTCGTCGACGGCCTGCTTTTCCGGCCTCTGCCGGTCGAGCGGCTGCACGAGGTCGTCCGCGTCACGGCAATCCAGCGCGAGCGCCCGGAGGACCATTTCAATTCGTCGTACCCGGTCTTCACGGACTACCGCGACGGCGCCAGGTCGTTTGCCCTCCTGGCCGCGTATTCCGAAGACAACGCTGTGCACATGAGCGTTGGCGCCGGGTCACCTGAGCGCCAGACCGCGTCGATTGTCTCCGGACGCTTCTTCGAGGTCCTGGGCACACGCGCCTGGCGTGGGCGCCTGCTCGGCCCCGATGACGACAAGGTTCCGGGACGTCACCCGGTAATGGTCATCAGCTACGGCGTGTGGCGGCGCGTCTTCGGCGGCAGCGACGAAGTCGTCGGCCAGACGGTTCGCCTCAACAACCATCCCTTCACCATCGTCGGCGTGACTCCGCCGGGCGTCGTGGGGGTGAGCCTCGACACGCTGCCAGACCTCTGGGCGCCGATGGCGATGGTCGACCAGATCATGCCCGAGGTCGCCCGCGACTTCTCGGTGCTGTCGACCCGGCGCTTCTCGTGGATCGAGATGGTCGGCCGGTTGAAGCCGGGCGTCACGGTCGCGCAAGCCCAGGCAGAGCTCGACGCCATCGCGACCAATCGAGCGAGCTCTCAGCCCGCGAAAGACCGCGACCCGTTTGCCGGAGTGGTTCCAGTCGAAGAGCTCGTGACCAGCACGGAAACCGGCGCGCAATACATGACCATGTCGTGGGTGCTGCTTGGCGTGGTGGGATTGGTGCTGCTCATCGCCTGCGCGGACGCCGCCGGGCTGCTGCTGGTCCGTGCCGAACAACGGCAGCGGGAGATGGCGGTCCGTGCGGCGATGGGCGCGACTCGCTGGCGCCTCCTCCGGCAGCTGCTGACCGAAAGCCTGGTGCTGGCAGGCGTGGCAACCCTGGCCGGTCTCGTGGTGGCGCTCTGGAGCGCGGAAGGGCTCCTGGCGGTCCTGCCCGACGACTTCCCTCTCGCCCCGGCCATGCGCGGCCCCATCGGCGAGCCGCGGGTGCTGCTCTTCACCATGGCCAGCGCGCTGGTTGCGGCGCTTGCCTTCGGCCTGGCGCCGGCGTGGCGCGCCTCGCGGCCCAACCTGGTGCCAGCGCTCAAGCAGGACGTCCCGACACTTGGTCGTGCCAGGCGCCTGTCGCTGCGGCACGCCTTTGTCGTCGGGCAAATCGCGTTGTCCGTGCTGCTGCTCGTAGGCGCCGGGCTCCTGCTGCGAACAGTTCGCGCGTTTGGCGCGATCGCCCCGGGGTTCGAGACCGAGCGCGTGCTCGTGGCCTCGGTGGACGTCGCGCTTCAGGGCTACGACGAGGCGCGCGGCAGGCGGTTCTTCGAGGACATCAACGCCCGCATCGCGGCATTGCCCGGCGTCGCGCACGCGGCGCTCGGGCGCATGGTGCCGGTGAATCGCAGCGGGATGCGAGTGAGCTTCGAGGTGGCCGGCCAGCCAAAGGCCGCCGAGACCCCGTCGGCAGATTTCAACCCCGTGTCGCACGGGTTCTTCGCGGCCCTGGGCATTCAGGTGGTGCAGGGCCGCGATTTCACGGCCGCCGACGGCCCCGCGGGGCCGCAGGTCGTGATCGTCAATCGCGCGCTTGCCGAACGCTACTTCCCTGGCGGCAGCGCCGTCGGTCAGCACATGGACGACTTCGGACCGATGGGCACCGACGCCGAGATCGTCGGCGTCGTCGAAAACGCGCGGTACCGCAGTCTGCGCGACGAAGCGGCGCCGATGATCTACTCGGCGTATCCGCAGTTCTACATGCCGCGGATGTCGCTGGTGGTGCAAACGACGCTGCCGCCGGCGGCGCTGCAGCAGGCCGTAGTGGCGGCGGCCGCCTCGATCGACCCGGACCTTCCGCTCTTCCAGATGCGGACGATGCCGGAGCGGTTGCGGGCCAGCCTGGCCGTCGAGCGGTTGCTCGCGTGGCTCCTGTCGGCATTTGCGGCGCTGGCCGTCTTCCTGGCGGCCGCCGGCCTTTACGCGGTCGTCTCGTTCACGACGACGCTCCGCACGCGCGAGTTCGGCATTCGCGTGGCGCTGGGCGCGACGGCAAGGCATCTGCGCCAGCTTGTTGTCGGGCAGACGCTGTGGCTGGTCGGGATCGGACTGGCACTGGGACTGGCGCTCGCCCTGGCGTCTGCGCGCGCGCTCGACAGCCTGCTCTTCGGCGTGGCCTCGACCGACGTGGTCACGTACCTCGTGGTGGGCGTGCTGTTACTCGGCGTGGGGATGGCCGCCGCGCAGTGGCCCGCGCGAAGGGCGGCCCGCGTCAACCCTGTCAACGCGCTACGGGCCGACTAGGCCACAGAGCCGCAGAGATTTCGCCACAGAGGCACAGAGAACACTGAGGCTTTTGGGTTGCCACGGAGGCACAGAGCGCTCAGAGGAAAAACACACAAACCAAGAAATCTCTGAGCCCTTTGTGCCTCTGTGGCTGATCCGGTTTGTGACTCCGTGGCCTACATTGCCCTGCCCATCCGCTCCTGCAGGCGGTCCTTGTAGCCGCGGCTGAGCGGCAGCTTGACGCCGCTGCGGAGGATGACCGCGTGGTCGCCCGCGCCGGGCTGCAGTTCCTTGATGCGGTCGGCGTTGACGATGTGCGAGCGGTGGATGCGCACGAATCGACTGGGATCCAGCCGCGCTTCCATCGCCGACATCGTCTCGCGGAACAGGTACGCGTCGCCCTTCACGTGCAGCCGCACGTAGTTGCCCGCCGCATCCACCCAATCGATCTCGTCGGCGCGGATGAAGAAGATGCGCCCGCCTGATTTCACGACCAGCCGATCGGGCGCCTGCGTGGTTTCCGGCTTCAGGTCCTGCACCATCGCCAGCAGGCGCTTGCCCAGATCCCCTGCGCGCTGCCGCTCCAGCCGCTCGCGCGCCCGCTCGAGCGTGCGAAGGAAGCGAGGGCCGTCAAAGGGCTTGAGCAGGTAGTCCAGCGCGTGGACCTCGAAGGCACGCAGCGCGTACTCGTCGTAGGCGGTGGTGAAGACCACCATCGGGATGCGCTGCGGCGACAGCGCGCGGATCACCCCGAATCCATCCATGACCGGGATCTGCACGTCGAGAAACACCAGCTCGGGGTCGAGCCGCTCGATGGCTGATAGGGCCTGGGCTCCGTCGGCACACTCGCCGACGATCTCGATGTCCGGCTGCTGCTGCAGGAGCGTCAGGACGCGTTCTCGCGCCATCGGCTCGTCATCGACGATCAAGGTGCGGATCTTGGTCACGGGTTTCGTTACTCCCCCGGGGAAGAGGCCCTAGGGTGATTTGTTTCCCTTTGACGGAAGTCATTCCGCATTAGTTGAGAAGATTTGCTTCTGTCACGGAGCCGTGGCGAAGATGGGCCCCGTTTCGTCCCGACCATGCGGCGGCTCGTCACCGGAAGGCGGCTTCACCACTCCAGGCGCCGCACTGGTCCCACGCCGTTTGTCCCAGCAAAATCCATCGGCCCCTGGTGAACGCGGGCCGGTCCACCAGTGGCGGGCGCACACGTGTCTTTTGTCGTGACCAAACGCCACGGGTGGTGACGGATGCCAGCAAACGATGTCGACTTGTCGCAGGAACGTGACCAGTCGCGTGACCAGCCACTGGCCACGAGCCCATGACACCTTGACCCTTCGCCATGCTCCACCCATAGTCAGGCGTCAGCGAGGCAAACTCGCCCGCGCGCACGCACGTTTGAAACTCTCACCAGCCGCGCGTGGAAGGTGTGGCATGTCGCGGATTCGCACTCTGGTCGTCGAGGACCAGCCGATCGCACGCGATCGACTGGTCGAGCTGCTCCAGTCTGAACCCGACGTCGAGGTGGTCGGCGCCGCCGGCACGGGCCTTGACGCCGTGGATGCCATTCGCCGCCTGAGCCCCGACCTGGTGTTCCTCGACCTGCAGATTCCCGACCTCGACGGCTTTGGCGTGATCTCCGAAGTGGGCCACGCCATGCCGCTCACCATTTTCGTGACGGCGTACGACGAGTACGCGTTGCGCGCCTTCGACGTGCACGCCTTCGACTACCTGCTCAAGCCGTTTGGCCGCGAGCGCTTCAAGGAGGCGCTGTCCCGCGCGCGGTCGCGGCTTGCCGAGGGACGCGAAGAGCAGCTGGCGCGGCGGCTGGTCTCGCTCGTGCAGGACGTGGGCGGTCCCAAGCCCATGCCGGATCGCCTGATGGTGAAGTCCGGCGGCCGCGTCGTGTTCCTGCCGCTCGAGGAGCTCGACGCCGTGGAGTCGGAGGGCAACTACGTCCGCCTGCACGCCGGCGCACGTGTGCACCTGGTGCGCGAGACGATGGCGAGCATCGAGACGCGACTGGGACACGACCGGTTCTGCCGGGTCCATCGCGGCTGGATCGTCAATCTCGACCGCGTGCGCGAGCTGCACGTTCGTGCCAATGGCGAGCACGAGCTCGTCACGCACGAAGGCCGCAGCTATCGCGTGGGCCGCGCGTACCGCGACGCGGTGCAGGAACGGCTGCAATTACGGGTTTGAGACACGTGACGGTTTCGGTGCGAATTCGGTGCCAGGTGGGGCGCACTGCGTGCGCCCCGCCGGGGTGCCGCCGGATGTTGGGACCATCACGGGCGACCTCCGGCTGGACCCGGGCGGGGCGCACGCAGTGCGCCCCTACGGGCGATTCTAGAGCGCCTTCCCCAGCCTCTCTTCGAGCTTCTCGCGATAGCTTCTCGACAACCGCAGCTGCGTGCCGTTGTGGAGCACGACGACGTACTCGCCGTTGAACCAGGGCTGCAGTTCCTTGATGCGCTCGGTGTTGACGATTCGGGAGCGGTGAATGCGGAAGAAGCGCTGCGGGTCCAGCCGCGACTCCATCTGGTTCATGGTCTCGCGGAATAGATACGACTGATCCTTGAGGTGCAGGCGGACGTAGTTGCCCGAGGCTTCGATCCAGTCGATGTCCTCGGTCCGGACGAAGAACACGCGCCCGCCGGACTTCACGACGAGACGGTCCTGCTTCTTCTGTTCCGGCTTGAAGTCCTGGACCAGCGCCATCAGGCTCTTGCCAAGTTCGCCGGCACGATGCCGGTCCCGCTGATGGCGGGCGTGATCGAGGCACTGCTGCAGCCGGTCGCGGCCAAATGGCTTGAGCAGGTAGTCGAGCGCGTGCACCTCGAAGGCCTGCAGCGCGTACTCGTCGTAGGCGGTGACGAAGACCACCATGGGCATCTTGTCGGCGCCGACCTGCTTGATGACGCCAAAGCCGTCGACCGCGGGCATCTGCACGTCGAGAAAGACCAGTTCGGGCGACAGCTGCTGAATCGCGCTCACCGCCTGGACGCCGTCGGCGCACTGCCCGATCACCTCGACGTCGGTCTCCTGCGCCAGCAGGCCCAGAATCCGTTCGCGGGCCATCGGCTCGTCATCTACCACTAACGTGCGAATCTTTGTCACGCGACACCCTTGATGTCTTCGGTGAATTCGTCCGCCTCGACGATCTCGGCGACGGCGGTTTCATCGCTGAACGGCAGCATGACGGTGACGATGAGCCCTCCCCCGGGGGTTCTTCGAGGCTCAACCGCTGCGACGCGCCGTACAAGTGCTCCAGGCGGGACCGGGTGTTGGCCAGCCCCACGCCCTTCTTGCCCGCGTGCATTCCCGGGGTCTTGGACAGGCCCGGGCCGTTATCGAGCACCGACAGTTCCAGGTTCGTGCCCACGCGACGCGCCCGGATTTCGATGAGACCCGGCTCGATGCGCACCGCGACGGCGTGCCGGACACTGTTTTCGACGAGCGGCTGGAGAATTAAGTTCGGCACCTGCGCGTCCAGCGTCTGGGCGTCCACGTTGTACCGGACAACCAGGCGATCGCCAAACCGGGCCTGCTCGATCTCCAGATACTTCTCCAGGAACTCGAGCTCGTCTTTGAGCGGCACTTCCTGCGCCCCGCGCTGGTCGAGCGCGATGCGCAGCAGGTCGCTCAGGCGCGCCAGCATCTGGTCGGCCGCTTCGACGTCGCGGTGCATCAGGGCCGAGATCGCGTTGAGCGTGTTGAAGAGAAAGTGGGGATGGAGCTGGCGCTGGAGGGCCTGCAATTGCGCTTCAGCGAGCCGGGTTTCGAGCCGGCTGGCCTTGAGCGCGCGGTCTTGCGCGACGCGGTAGTACGCCGACGCGTGCCAGAAGCCGATGATGGCCCAGTAGGTCATCATCTCCCAGTCGAAGTTGAGGAAATACGTGCGGTTGACCTGCGTCAACCAGCTCGCGTTCTTCATCCACACGTCGCCGCCGGCCTGCGCCAGGCCGAAGCGAACGCCCTCGGCCATGCCCACGTGCGCGTAGGTGAGCAGGAGCACGGCGACCAGGTGGATGGGCAGCGAGATCCGGAAGCGCTGGCGATCGAACGGAAAGCGTCGCGCCAGGAACAACACTATCGGCGCCAGCAGCGCCCACGCGTACCAGTAGCCGAGGTTCAGGCCGAGCAGGATCGCAAACGACGTCTCCTTTTCGGAGAAGAACCGGACGAACTGGTAGGCCTGAAACGCTGAGAAGCACCCGAGGAGTGTCGCGATGCCGAAGATGACGCGGGGTCGGGTGATCCGCGACTGCACCATCACTCGACTATCGCGCGCGCGCATGGTCGAGTCAAGGCGAAAAGATGTTCTGGATCAAGGACTTACGAATAGCCCGAACCCTGGCGCGCGGCTGCCGTCCCCCCAGGCCTACGGCTCGTCACGCCGAACCTGCGATTCGTCCCTTGTGCCAGATCTTTCGTCCCAGGGACCAGCGGCGGGCGCGGCCCACCAAATCGGGCCGGAACTGCCTACCGCTTGAGTATCAACGCGCCCAGCGGCGGCAGCTTCAACGAAATGGATTGCGGGAATCCATGGGCGGCGACCGGCTCGCTGTCGACGCCGCCGCCGAGCGTCACGCCCGAGCCGCCGTACTGCGGCAGGTCGGTGTTGATCATCTCTTTCCAGTAGCCCGCGTGAGGCACGCCGATGCGGTAGCCCTCGCGGACCCGGGGCGTCCAGTTGACCACCGCGATCACGGGATGGTCGGCGTCGGCGCCGGTGCGCTGGAACGCGATGACGCTGTTTTCGTGGTCCGAGCAGTCAATCCACTTGAAGCCGGACAGCTCGTAGTCCTGCTCGTAAAGCGCGGGCTCGCCGGTGTAGGTGCGATTCAGATCGCGCACGAGCTGCTGCAGGCCCCGGTGCAGCGGCTGGTCGAGCAGCTCCCAGTCCAGGCTCGCCTCCGAGTTCCACTCGCGCCACTGGCCGAACTCGCACCCCATGAACAGCAGTTTCTTGCCCGGGTGCGCGGTCATGAAGCCGTACAGCGCGCGCAGGTTCGCCGCCTTCTGCCACGCGTCGCCCGGCATCTTGTCGAGCATCGACCGCTTGCCGTGCACGACCTCGTCGTGCGAGTACGGCAGGATGAAGTTCTCGGTGAACGCGTACAGCATCGAGAACGTGATCTCGTTTTGCGCCCACCGCCGGTGCACGGGATCGCGCGCGGTGTATTTCAGCGTGTCGTGCATCCACCCCATGTTCCACTTGTAGGTGAACCCCAGCCCGCCCAGGTGCACCGGCCGGCTGACGCCGGGCCACGCCGTGGACTCTTCAGCCACGGTGATCGTGCCAGGCACCTCGGCATGCGTCAGCGTGTTGAGCTGCTGGAACAGGCTCACCGCCTCGAGGTTCTCGCGGCCGCCGTACTTGTTCGGGATCCACTCGCCATCCTTCCTCGAGTAATCGAGGTACAGCATCGACGCCACGGCGTCGACGCGCAGGCCGTCCAGGTGGTACTCCTGCAGCCAGTAGAGCGCGCTGGCGAGCAGGAAGTTGCGCACCTCGTTGCGGCCGTAGTTGAAGATCAGCGTGCCCCAGTCCTGGTGTTCGCCCTGCCGCGGGTCGGCGTGCTCGTAAAGCGCCGTGCCGTCGAATCGCGCCAGCCCGTGCGCGTCCTTGGGAAAGTGCCCAGGCACCCAGTCGAGCAGCACGCCGATGCCTTCCTGGTGGCACCGATCGACGAAGTACTTGAAGTCGTGCGGATGGCCGTGCCGGCT
Source organism: Vicinamibacteria bacterium (assembly GCA_963806705.1). Taxonomy (GTDB): domain Bacteria; phylum Acidobacteriota; class Vicinamibacteria; order Vicinamibacterales; family JAENWD01; genus JAENWD01. The sequence continues at coordinate 189,073 of CAWDZE010000003.1, read as the reverse complement.
CGTCGGCGCGAAGAACCCCAGCACCTGGTACCCCCACGACCCGCCGTAGGGATGCTCGAGCACGGGCAGCAGCTCGATGTGTGTGTAGCCGAGGTCCTTCACGTACGGCACGAGCTGGTCGGCGAGCTCGCGATAGGTCAACGGCCGGTTGCCGTCGTCGCCGACCGTCCGCCACGAGGCCAGGTGGACCTCGTACGTGCTCATCGGACGCTTCAGCCACGATCCGGCCTTCAGCCGGTCCGCCATCCAACCCTCGTCGCCCCAGGTGTAGCCATCGGTGCGGCACACGATGGCAGCCGAACGTGGCGGCACTTCGAAGTAGCGGCCGTACGGATCGACTTTGTGGAGCAGGTGCCCTGCCGGCGTGCGGATTTCGAACTTGTAACGCTCGCCTTCGCCGAGGCCTGGAACGAACAACTCCCAGACGCCGGACGGCAGCAGGTGCCGCATGACGTGTACGCGGCCGTCCCATCCGTTGAAGTCGCCCACCACCGAAACGCGCTGCGCGTTGGGCGCCCACACGGCAAAGTGCACGCCGCCGATACCCCCAAGCTCGGTCGCACGCGCGCCGAGGCAATCCTGGACCTTGAGCAACTGCCCCTCGCCAAACAGGTGCAGGTCGTAGTCGGTGGTGATGCGGCCAAATCGGTACGCGTCGTCGAGCTCGACCGTTTCTCCCCCTTCGAAGTCGACAAGGAGGCGGTAGTCGATGCCGTGCTCGAGCGTCGTGATGCCGGGAATGACGGCCTCGAACAGGCCGTCGGCGTGAATCCGCGTCATCGCGACTGTCGCCTGCGCGGGGTGCCGCAGCCGCACTTCCACCGCCCGAGCGGCGGCCCTGAGCACACGGATGATCACTCGGCCGTGCCGGCGGTCGACATGGGGGCCAAGCAGCCGGAAGGGGTCGCCATGCTGCCCGCGAGCGAGGGCGTCCAGATCATGGCTGAGGGACATGGGGTGATCTTAATTGACGATTGACGATTGACGATTGACGATTACCGTAGGCTTGAGGTCCGAGGCCCGGGGCCTGATAGGATTCAGGCATGAGTACCTTTGCACATTTCGACACGACTGAAGGCGCGTTCACGATCCGGCTGTTCGAGCAGGAAGCGCCCAATACGGTGGCCAACTTCGTGGGGCTGGCGGAAGGCACCAAGGAGTTCACCGACCCGCGCACGAACGAGAAGAAGAAGGCCCCGTTTTACAACGGCATAATCTTTCACCGCGTGATTGACGGGTTCATGATTCAAGGCGGCGATCCGCTCGGCAAAGGCTTCGGGGGCCCCGGATACAAGTTCGGCGACGAGTTCCACCCGAAGGCCCGGCACGACCGCGCAGGCATCCTCTCGATGGCCAACTCCGGCCCCAACACCAACGGCAGCCAGTTCTTCATCACGCTGGGTCCGACGCCGCACCTGGACAACCGGCACACCGTGTTCGGCGAGGTCGTCGAGGGACTCGACGTCGTGAAGAAGATCGGCAAGGTCCGCACGGGCGGACAGGATCGCCCGGCCACCGACGTGGTGATCAACTCGGTGAAGATCGAACGGCGCGACGCGTAGTTCGCCAGAACCTGAAGGAGCCGGGCGTGTCCGCTCGTCGTCTCGCGTGTACGTTCGGGCTGGGCGTGCTCCTGGCGTGGTGGCCGGCAGCGATTCACTCCTCCGCCCAGGCGTCAGCGGCCGACGGGCTGATGGACCTGCGCCAGGCGGTGGTCATCGTGTCGCCGCAGGCGACCCCGCGAGAGCGGAAGGCCGTGCAGGTGCTGGTCGAAGAGGTGCAAAAGCGCACGGCCATCACGCTGCCGGTCCAGGCCACCTGGCCGGCCTCGGGCCGCCCCATCATCAGCGTCGCGCGCATCGGCGTGCTGCCAGCCGGCGGCCCGGCATCGAACACCGCCGGACTTGCCGCTCCCGGCGCCGAGGGCTTCCAGATCGCGGTCAACGCCACGGGCGGAGCCGCCAGCGTCGCGGTGGCCGGTGCCGACGAGCGCGGCGTGCTCTTTGGCGTCGGCCGCTTGCTGCGCGAGATGCGTCTTTCGCGCGGCGAGATCCGCTTGGCGCCTGACCTGCGCTTGTCGACCACGCCGCAGACGCTCCTGCGCGGACACCAGCTCGGCTATCGCCCCAAGACCAACTCGTACGACGGCTGGACGGCCGCGATGTGGGACCAGTACATCCGCGACCTGGCGGTGTTTGGCACCAATGCGATCGAGCTGATCCCCCCGCGATCCGACGACGACGCCGACAGCCCGCATTTCACGCTGCCGCCCATCGAGATGATGATCGAGATGTCGCGCATCGCCGATGCGTACGGCCTCGACGTCTGGATCTGGTATCCCGCACTCGACAAGGACTACGGCGACCCGGCGACCGTGGACTTCGCGGTGAAGGAGTGGGCCGAGGTCTTCAAACGCCTGCCGCGAGTAGACGCGGTCCTGGTACCTGGAGGCGATCCAGGCCACACCGAGCCGCGGCACATGTTCGCGTTGCTCGAACGCCAGACGAGCAGCCTTCGCCGGTTTCATCCGAACGCCACGATGTGGCTGTCGCCCCAGGGCTTCACCGTGGACTGGATGAACCAGTTCTACGAGTTGATGGCGAAGCAGCCGGCCTGGCTGACGGGACTGGTCTTTGGTCCGCAGGTGCGCGATCCGCTGCCGACGCTTCGGGCACGGATCGACCCGCGCTACGAGATCCGTCTCTACCCGGACATCACGCACAGTCTCCGTGCGCAGTACCCGTACCGGATTGGGACCTCGCGCACGCGCAGACCTCGAACCGCGAGCCCATCAACCCGCGGCCGATCGACCAGACGGCCATCTTCCGGGCGCTCGACAAATATGCCATCGGGTTCATCGCCTATTCGGAGGGCTGTAATGACGACGTCAACAAGATCGTCTGGAGCACTCTGGGCTGGGATCGCGACGCCGAGCCGGCCGAGACGCTCCGGCAGTACAGCCGCTACTTCATCGGCGACCGTTACACCGACAGCTTCGCGCAGGGCCTGATGGATCTCGAGCGGAACTGGCGCGGGCCGCTGCTGACCAACGCGGGCGTCGACGCCACACTCCAGAAGTTCCAGGATCTCGAGCGGGCCGCCGCGCCGCGCGACCTGCAGAACTGGCGATTCCAGCAGGCGTTGTACCGCGCCTATTACGACGCGTACGTGCGTCAACGGTTGATCGCCGAGCGCGCGCTCGAAGCCGAAGCGATGGAACTGCTGGCGGGCGCCCGGGCAGGCGGCGCGCGCGCCGCGGTGGACAAGGCTGAAGCGGCCCTGGCGCGCCCGTTGGCTGGACCGGCCCTGCCGGCGTTGCGGGCGCGCGTCGGCGAGTTGGCCGAGGCGCTCTTCCAGAGCATCCACATGCAGCTGGCGGTGAAGCGATACGGCGCCATAGCGGTGGGGCGCGGCGCGACGCTCGACACCATCGAGATGCCGCTGAACGATCGCGCGTGGCTGGCGGATCGCTTCACCGAGATTCGCGGGATGGCCAGCGAGGATGAGCGGTTGGCCGCCATCAACCGGATCCTCACGTGGACCAATCCGGGGCCCGGCGGCTTCTACGACGACCTCGGCGATCCGGCCCGCCAGCCGCACCTGGTGCGCGGCGCCGGTCCGGCGTCCGATCCTGGCTCGTTCCTATCGGCGGCCGTGGGCTTCGGCTATCGCGCCGGCTGGCGCCTGTCGTGGATGACGCACGCCGAGTCGTTCTACGACGGCAAGGTCGAGATGCGCTACGACGGCCTCGATCCCTCCGCGCGATACCGTGTGGCTGTCGTCTACGCCGGCGACGTGTTCAGCTTCACGCGCAAGCTGCGCCTCGACGCCGATGGCACGACCGAGGTCCACGGCTGGCTGAGCAAGGACGGCCACCCGAAGCGCGCGGAATTCGACATTCCGGCGTCGGCCACGGCCGATGGCGTGCTGACGCTGACCTGGCAAGCGGAGCCAGGCGCAGGCGGCGCCGGGCGCGGCAACCAGATCGCTGAAGTGTGGTTGATGAAAGTGGCAGCATCCTCGGCTCAGTGATCGGGCGGCGGCAGACGTATCCGCGGATTTGGGAGATTCTCGGGATTCCCGAGCGCTGAGGAACCCGAGCAACCCGCGGCGAAGCCGCGGCAGTGCGGCGAGGAGAGGCGTGAGGATGAGAGCCGATCGCTTCAGGGCTTTCATCCTCGCGCCTCTCCTCACCGCACCGACCGGCCGCTCCGCGGCCGGTGTTGCTCGGGTTCCGCTGTAGCCGCGCCGCCGCGTGCCGGTAATCGGGACGAGCAATTTCGAGCAAGAGAATCCCAGAATCCAGCAATCCGCGGATCCTTGAAGGACTCCGGCCCGCCGCAGCCTGGCAGGGCGGGCGCCTCGTGACCGTGAACAGCCTTCAGCGCTTCGCAGCCGACAACAGCCAGTCCTCGGTAAACACGGCGTGGCTGATCACCTTGCGGCCGTCGGACGTGTAGACCACGTGGATTCGACTGTCGGCTGTCTGCACCGCGATCGGGTACGCGAAGTCGCCGGGGCCTTCGGCAATGGCCCGTCGATGCGGGTAGCTCTTGTCCCCATCGGTAGACAGCGCGGCCGCCAGCGGCGTGCGGCCGGTCATGGTGTCGTTGTAGACGAGCAGCAGGTTGCCGCTCTTCAGCTTCAGGAAATCCACCGCCGCGTTCGGGTTTGGAAACGCCGAGTCGCGTCCCGGCGTCCACGTCCAACCGCCGTCGTTCGACTCGGCACGGACGAGCCATCCATCCGAGGTTGGCCCGTAACCACCGCCGCGACGGTTGTACGCAACCAGGCGGCCAGGCGCGACTTCCGCCACCGCCGGCTGGATCGCGCCCTTCGGCGATGCGATGGCCCCGGTCTGCTTCCACTGCCCCGCTGCGCGTTGATATCGGAGAAACAACGACGTGCTGCCGGCACCGACCGTCTCGGGATCGTCGCCGACCTCGTGGTAGATCGGCAGCAGGTAGTCGCCGTCGTCGAGCACGATGGGGCGATTGCGGACCATCATGCCCTCGCCTTCATGAAGCATGAAGGCATCGGACCAGGTGGCGGCGTTGTCTCGTGAGACTTTGGCCTGGATGCGCGAGGTGGACCACGTGGCGCCGTAGCGCACGACGTAGAAAAGCCACACGACACCGTCGGGCGCCTGCCAAACGACGCCGTTGCCCAGCGAGCGGAATGGATCGCGAGCGATGGCCTGCGGCGGCGTCCAGACACTGCTCCCCTTCGCGAGGCGCGACCCAAACACCGCCGTGTCGCGCGCGTACTCGCCCTGGCCGCCGTAGTAGACGAGGTACAGGTCGCCGTTTGCGAGGTCCGTCAGGCAGGCGGGGTGCTTGTAGGGCCCGGTGGCAACCTCGGGGCCGAACACGCGCTCGACTGCGATGGCGGATTTGGCGTCCTGCCCAGCCGCAGTCGAAGCCGACAACAGGAGGCTAGCCACCACCTGACGCCAGCCGCTCTGCGTGCCCGTTCTGATGTCCGGGCCCTCGATCGTCGCCTTCAACCTCTCCATGAAGTCCACCCAGCCAAACGGGTAGTCGCCCTGGTCGACGACGCGCGAGAAGCCGCCGTGGACCAGCGTCACCCGCGTCCCGCCGGGCACGTCGTCGAGCAGCCAGGCCAGGCGGGTCGACGGCCGCGTGGAGTCCCCTCGCCAGTCGAGCCAGTCGGTGACCAGGCGCTCGTTCGGGACCAAATCGAGGATCGTCGTCGGTCCCCCCACCACGTCACGGTCCTTGATCTTGTACACCCACCCGTAGCCATAGTGTCCGCCGATGCGCGGGTCGACGTCGGCCGCCGAGGCCACCCACGAGTTCAAGGCCTCGGGCTCGATGAGCGCGCGAAACACGCGCTCGCGTGGCGCGTTGACGACAATCGACAGCCGGATCTCGGGGTTGGGGTCGGTGTAGTCGGGCAGCACGATGCCGTCGCCGCCACGCAGGTAGGCCTGCAGGTTGCCCAGCGTCAGGCGCCAGAGGTCGTCGACGAGCTCTTCGCTCCACGGCGCCGCCAGAGGCGAAGGAAAGCCATGCCGGACCGCGATCGTCGTCCGTGGTCCGTCGTTGTCGGGGTCGGCGGGTGTGGCCATCAGTGTGACCTCGCTGGCCACGCCTTCAAACTGCCAGCTGAACGCAAGTACCGTCGGAGGCTCGAGGCGCGTCACTCGCTGTGTGGCCTCCGCGCCGCTGGGCGTGCCGTACGAGTGACGGCCCCAGAATCGAAACGGCCCGCCCTCGCGCAACTCCACCTGCACGTGGTCGGCAAACCAGCGCGTCAGCGGCTCTGGCGTCGTCAAGGCCGCGAACACCCGCTCGGGATCCCCCGGCAACGTCATCTCGAATGTGTGAACCCACGGGCCGTGTGCCACAGTCACCGCTTGCGCTCCTGTTCTTCGACGTAGCGTTTCAGATCGTGCAGGCGCGCGCCCCAGAAGACGCGATAGCCGTTGAGCCACCGGTCGACCTCGCGCAACGGAGCCGCGTTGAGCCCGTATCGACGCGATTGCGCCGCCCGTGACTCGCTCAGCAGCCCGGCTTTGCGCAAGACGCGGAGATGACGCGACACGGCGGGCCGGCTCACCGGAAAGCGATCCGCGATCTCGCCGGCCGACAGCTCGCCGCGCCGCAACAAGTCGAGGATCGCGCGGCGTGTCGGGTCGGCCACGGCCCCGAACACGGAGCGGCTGCGGGGTGATTCTGTAACCATTTGGTTACAGAATGGACGAACAGCCGTTTGAAGTCAAGGGGTTCACAGGAGGTGGGAGGTCAGTGTTACAGGAGATACCGTGTTGAGAGTCAAGCCTTCGCCAAGCTCGCGTCGTAGGCGCGGCCGGACTTGAGGACGCCGAAGGCGACATGTATGAGTTTGCGCATCGCGGCGCCGATGATCAGCATCGGGGGCTTCCCGGCGCCGCGCAGGCGCCGCGCGAGCGACTGGAGACTCGGATTGAAGCGGATCGCGGCGATGGCCGGAAAGTAGAGGCCCTTGCGCAAGCGACCGGGGCCGAGTTTGCACATCACCCGGCGTCTCTCGTGCGTGCCTGAATCGTGCGGACGGGGCACGACGCCGGCAAACGCCGCGGCCTGGCGGGCTGAGGTGAAGGCTTTGGTAAAGAGCTCGGCTAAGAGGAGGGCCGCCGTTGCCTCACCGATCCCGGGGATGGTGGTCAGCAGATCGCGCTGGGCCCGCAGGCCCGGGTGCTGATCCATGTGCTGGCGGATCTGTTGACGGACGGTGTCGATCTGGCCCTCGAGGTGCGTCAAGACCGCCTCAATCGACTGCTGGACGGCCGGGGTGAGCCCGCCGGCCTGTGCGCGGTTGCGTTCGTCGGTCTGCATCCCCAGCAGTGCGTCGAGCCGGCGCACCAAGGCCTGCAGCTCGCGGATTTCCCGCGGCAACGGCGTCCAGAGGGGCGGATGTTCCTTGGCGGCATACTCCGCGATGACGTCGGCATCCACCGGATCGGTTTTCGCGCGCAACAGCCGACTCTTCGCGTAGTGGTGAATGATCGCGGGATTGAGGATGCTCACCTGATGGCCGGCCTCCACCAGCGTGGTGGCCAGCAGCTCGCCGTACGCGCCAGTCGCCTCGAGGCAGGCGTGCACGCGAGTAGCCCCATGACGCGCCAACCAGCCCAGCAGATCAGTGCATCCCGCTGGCGAATTCACGCAGGCCTTCCGGCGCCGGCGGCCATTGGCGAAGAGTAAGGTCACATGAAATGTCGCTTTGCCGATGTCGATGCCCAGCACGGCGTCCATCGTCGACTCCTTCTCGGGACGTCGTGCACGGTCAGCCTTGTGAATGCAGGCTCGCCTCCGGGGTGGAGGGGCCTTCGATACCGTTCGACCGGACGCCCGACGCTGAGCGCCGGGTGCTGATCTCCTGTGCAGGCTCATGATGGCCTCCGTTCAGAGATCGGCATCCCGACGCTCACTACTCAAGCGTCCCTGAGTAGACTGCCAGGCTGGAGCCCAGTCAAGCAGTGGACGGAACATACAAGATCAGGAGGTCAGGAGATCACGAACAAGGGGTCCTGGAGTCGCAGCCGGGCAGATGCTATGCCACGCGGCCAGTGATGTTGCCATCACCCGCACGGCCACGAACACATGCATCGCCCGCCTGCCTAGTCGCCACCGGCGACGACGTTTCGGGTAGGCCACTCGAGAACGTCGACAGCGACACGAGAAGTATGGCGCGGGCGGTGCGAGCGCACACGACCCCGTGGGGCCACCGGCTGCTGGCTAATTAGAGGTGCCAGGTATGGCACCTGGCTACGGTTGCTGGATGATGCCTCGCTGCAAGGCCGAGGTGGCGGCCTGCGTCCGGTCGTCGACGCCAAGCTTCGACAGCACGTTCTTCACGTGGTTCTTCACGGTGTACTCGGCGATCTTCAGCTCGCTGGCAATCTGCTTGTTGCCCATGCCCCGGACAATGAGCGCCAGCACGTCCAGCTCGCGCGCCGTCAACTCGGGCCGCGTGGCGTGGGCGGCCAGCGTCGCCGCGACTGCTGGCGGCAGGTACGCGCGGCCGGCGTGGACGAGCCGGATCGTCTTCACCAGCTCGTCGTCGAGCACATCCTTCGTGAGATAGGCGCTTGCCCCCGCCTGAAGCGCCCGGCGAATCTCTTCGTCGCCCGAGTACGTGCTGAGCGCGATGAATCGCGCCGCCGGCGCCCGCTCGCGAATCGCACGCATCGCGTCGACGCCGCCCATGACGGGCATGCGGATGTCCATCAGCGTGACATCGGGTCGATGCCGCTCGTGCAGCTGCACCGCCTCGGCGCCGTTGGCGGCTTCGGCCACCACCTGCATGTCGGCTTGCGTTTCGACGATGGTGCCGACGCCCACGCGGGCGATGAGGTGGTCTTCGGCGATCAGCACGCGGATTGGCTGCGTGGTCATGATTGTGGCACTCGCACTTCCACGGTCGTCCCCTGTTGCTCCGCGCTGACCACGGACACTTCCCCTCCCATGCGCCGGGCGCGCTCGCGCATGCCGAGCAGCCCGAAATGCCCTCTGGAGCTGGCAAACGCGCCGGCAGGATCGAACCCCGCGCCGTCATCGTGCACCCTCAACACGGCATGGCCGTTGTCGGCTGCCAATGTGACGCTGATGGTCGACGGCCGGCCGTGCTTCACCGCGTTGGCGATGGCCTCCTGGGCGATGCGGACGCAGTGCTGCTGCCGGTCGACGTCGAGGGCGATGCCGCGCCCGTCGCCGTCAAACGACACCGCGACGCCCGAGCCGGCGGTGATGGTCTTGGCGACATACTCGATCGCCGCCGGTAGATCGCGGCCCTCGAGCGCCGACATCCGCAGGTCCATGATGGATCGCCTGGCCTCGGTCAGGCTGTGCTGCGTCATGCGTCTTGCCAGGGCCAGCCGCTCCTCGGCCACGGCCGGCGACTCGCGCAGCACGCTGGCGACGCCGTTCAACTGCGACGAGATGCCGACGAAGTCCTGCGCGAGCGTGTCGTGCAGCTCGCGCGAGATGCGCGCCCGCTCTTCGAGGACCACGCCAAAGCGTGCGCGGACCTGGCGGAGACGCAGCCAGTACAAACCCCAGCCCAGCGCCACGACCGCGGCCAGCACGGCCGACGGGAACCACGACGCCTCGACCCACGAGGCACGTCGCGTGAACGCGATGCTCGCCACCGGCCCGGCGCCGCCGTCGCCAAGCGTCGCCCGAACGGCGAAGCGGTACTGGCCCGGCGGCAGGTTGTTGTAGTCGGTCGCACGCCTCGTGCCGGCCGGGATCCACTCGGAGTCGAGGCCCTCGAGGCGGTACTGGTCCTGCAGCCGCTCGGGCGTGCTGAGCCAGACGGTGGAGTATTGGAACTCGACGCGCCGCACGTCGGAGGAGAGCACCAGCGCGTCGCGTTCGGCCACGGGCTTGCCGTCGACGGTCACGGCGCGGATCTGAGGGGCCGGCGGCGGGTCGAGCCGGCGGATATTCCCGGGGTCGATCATCGCCAGCCCGTTGGACGTCACGATCCAGGCGCGCCCCTTGCTATCGAGCCGGCCACCGCTCGACGTCGGATAGCCTGGCGCGCATTGCGACGACCGCAGCCCGCCGCTGACGGCGTACATCGCGTCGTCGGATCGGCGGAAGGTGCCGCCAAACAGCGCCGCGCGCCGGATGCGGGCCAGCCCCAGCGACGTGCCCAGCCAGAGGTAGTCCCTGTCGCCTGTGATGATCTGCCCGACGTTGTTGCTGTCGAGGCCTTCACGGCCCGTGAGATGGCCGAAGCGGCCGTCCCGCCGCCAGCTCAGTCCTCCCCCGGCGGTGCCAATCCACAACACGTCGTCGTCGTACACGAGCGCCCGTATGGCATCGCTCGACAGGCCGTCCTTCTGGGTGAAGTGGTCGATGGCGCCGTCTTTGTAGCGCCACAAGCCGCTGTCGTACGTGCCCGCCCACAGTGCTCCGTCGTTGTCGAAGGCAACGGCGATGACGGCATCGGCGAGCGTGGGGCCGCCGCCGAACATCCGGATGAATTGCGAGCCCTCGACACGCACGACGCCGCTGCTGGTGGCCAGCCAGAGGCGGCCGGCGCCGTCTTCGGCGACATCGAAGACAGTGGTCCGGCCAAGTGCGTCTGTGGGCGACTGAGTAGTGAGGCCGCGCGCGTCGATGCGCGTGAGGCCGGCGCGCGTGCCGACGAGCACCGCGCCGTCACGGCTGCCGCGAATGCAGAACACTGCGGTGCTCGGCAGCCCTTCGGCCAGGGCGACCTGCCTTCGCGAGGAGCCCTCGACGGCAAGCAGGCCCGCGTCCTGAAAGCCAATCCACAACGTGCCGCGCCTGTCCTCGAAGACTGCCGTCGGCTGGTCGCTGGGGAACCCCTCCGGCGTGCCGAACATCGTGAACTGCTGCTCGCGAAACCTGTGCAGGCCGCTGTTGGTCCCGACCCAGAGGCCGCCGTCGCGATCCTCGAAGAGGTCCCACACCGATACGCCTGGCCTGAGTCCGGGCGCGCTGACGCGGACGAAGCGGTTCCCCTCGCGCCTGGCCAGCCCGTTCGGCGTGCCGATCCACAGCGTGCCGTCGCGGTCGGACAGCACGGCGCGAACCGGCGACGCGGGTATCCCGTCGTTGGCGTCGTACCGCGTCACCCGCTTGTCGGCGCCCACGGCCACGAGCCCACGTGTGGTGCCAATCCAGAGCACGCCGGTCTTGTCGAGTGTGATCGACGTCCCGAACTCGTCGGTCAGCTCGCCGCGGTTGATATGGCGATGGAAGCGCTCGCCGTCGAACCGTACAGACCTCGGAAAAGCCGACCCCGAAGAGCACGCCGTCGGGCGTCTGGACCAATTTGCGCAGGCCCTCGTCGGGCACGCCCTGCTCTGGCCCGTAGTTGACGATCTTGCCGCCGCGGAAGGCGGAGACGATGCGTCCGCCGACGGCCCAGATGGTGGCGTCCTGCGACTGGAACAGGTCGCTGACCGTCGGCGTGCCCAGGCCGTTGGCGTGGGAGTAGTTCGTGAAGCGCCCGTCCTTGAGGCGCGACACGCCGCCGAGCGTGCCGACCCACACCGATCCGTCGCGCGCGGCGACCAGCGCGGTGATGAAGCTGCCGGATAACCCTTCGCTGCTCTGGCGGAAGACCGTGAAGTCGGTGCCGTCGAAGCGCGCCAGCCCCTCGTCGGTTCCCAGCCACAAGGCGCCGTCTCGCGCCTGCGCGATGACGCGGACCGAGTCCTGCGGCAGCCCCTGCTGCTGCGTCCAGGCTCGATAGCCGAACTGGCTCAGCTGCCTGGCCGGATCGAGCGCCGTGACGGGAGCGGAACTGGCGAGCGCGACCAGAGCCACGGCGATCCGCATCGACGTACGGAACGACAGGCGCACATTCCAGATACGACCCGGATCCATCGGTTGTGTAGTCCTTCGAGCCAGCTCATGCGTTGGCTGGCACGTTCCGTTCAGATGCAGGCGATGCAGTCGATTTCGACCAGCGAGTTGCCCGGAATGCCTCCAGCGGCGGCAATTGTCGTGCGCACGCCCGGCTCGGCGCCGAAGCGGCCGAGGAAGACTTCGTTCATCGCCGCGTAATCCTTCAGGTCGTTCAGGTACACGTTGACCTTCAGTACCTTCTCCATCGACGAGCCGACTTCCTCGAGACGTTTCTGGATCTCCTTGAGGACATGATCGGTGTGCGCCTTGATATCGCCTTCGAAGTGCGCGCCGATGCCCGAGATGAAGACGAGGTTGCCGTAGGTGACGACGCCGCTGAAAAGCGGCGGCTTCTCGGGGCGCTTGCCGTCGCGCCAGTGCACTTTCTTGGCGGGCGCCGCGGGCGCTTGTGCGTCGACGCCGGCGAGGCCGGGCACGGCCACAGCAGCGGCCGCGGCCGCAGGGACTGCCAGGAATCGTCTACGGGTCGTCTGGGTCATCTCCGACTGCTCCTCTCGCGCCGCGAGGCGCTCCACGTCGCCTTGAGGTACTCGCCCATGTCGAGCGAGCCGGTCATCGTGTCGCCGTCAATCGTGCCGGTGAATCGGTAATTCAACGCGTCGCCGTGCTCTTCGCCGTAAAACGACTCGACGGACACCTGCCGGCCGTCGATCGCGCCGGTCAGGTCGCGGCTGATGAAATCGCCCTGGTGGCTGCCGTCGATTGTATTGCCACGCTGACGCAGGTGCAGCGTGTGCGTGGCGAGCGACGCGGCATAGGCGACGCGCACCGTCCAGGCGCCCGTGACGTCGGCGGCCGGGGATGCCGGCGGCGCCGCCGCGCCCGAGGCCGGGCTCGAAAGCAGCGCATGCAATCGAGCGGCGATGACCGGGGCATCTCCGGGCGCCAGCATGTAGGGCGTGATCGACACGCCAGTCCGGTCATCGATGTCGCCGCGGGCCGGAAACAACGAGATGCGTGGCTCGGAGTGAAACAGCGTCGTGGCCACGGCCTCGCCGGTGGTAGCGAGCGCCTTGCGGTCCCAGAAAATCTTCAGCGACGGCGTGCGGTTCGACAATCCCGCCGGTTGCGTGATTTCTGTCGTCAACCCGATGCCGTCCACTGCTTTCACCCGCTGCGCGATCTCCTCCAGCCAGGCCGTCCACTGCCGCCACTCCGCGTCGTGATCGCGGCGGACCCACTGCTCGACCGCCGCAAGCATGCCGATGGCCTCTTCCTTGCCGACCTTCATGCCGCGCGCAAACCCGTGGTGCGGCGCGCTGTGCACCCACGCGGCTTTCACGAGATCCTTTCGGCCCAGCAGCAGACCCGCCGATTGCGGCCCACGCAGGCACTTGCCGCCGCTGTAGCCGACCAGCGTCGCGCCGTTTTGCAGGTGGACGCTGGGGATCGTGAGGATCTCGGCGGCCGCGTCGACGAGGATCGGCACGCCGCGCGGCCGCGTGAGGGGCGCCAGCGCCGCCACGTTCAACTCGCTGCTGTCGGCCTGGGGACCCGCCAGGACGTACACCATCGCCGTGCGCGGTCCCAGGGCGGTCTCGAAGTCCGCAAGCGTCGTGGCCTCGACCATGCGCACGCCGACGGCGCGAATCGCGGCGTCGTAGACGTTGCGCGAGTGCTTCGGGATCACGACTTCGTCTTTTGCAAAGCCGCGCAGATCGGGGATGCGCACGTGCAGATCGGGGTTGCCGCCGGCGACGCAGGCCGCCGTCGCGTGCGTCAGCGCCGCCGCGCAGCCGGACGTCACGAGCCCCCACTCGGCGCCGGTCAGCGTCGAGAGGCGCTCGCCGATCGCCTCGGTGAGCTCGTCGAGATGCACGTACTGCCGCGCGGCCTGGTCCATCGCCGCGCGCACCTCCGGCAGCATCGTCGAACCGCTGAGGATCGTGTAGGTGCCACGCGCGTTGATGAAGGGACGGACCCCGATTGATGTGTACACGGCGCCGCTCCCGCCTTCGCCTTCGGCTTCGGCGCGGCAAGCTCCGCTGCCTTCGGCTTCAAGCCGGCCACCTAGTAGAGCCGCGAATGTGGCGAGCCCTCCCACATCGCGACTTCGCGCAAACAAATCACGGCGGCTGATCGGGGCGTCGGCCATCGGCGGCTCCTTGAACACGACACACTACTGCATAATCGGGCGCGTGTACCTACGGGTGGTACGTCTTGCTGGCCGCCGCGGCCGCCATGGTGGGGACGCTGCCCGGGCGCACGCAGGGGCTGGGGCTCATCACCGAGCCGCTGCTGGCCGAGCTGGGCATCGGCAGGGTCACCTTCGCCGAGGTGAACCTCTGGGCGACGCTTGTCGGCTCGCTCGGAGCGATTGGGATCGGACACCTCCTGGACCGCTTCGGCAGCCGGGTCGTGTTGACGTCGGTCGCTCTCGCCCTCGGGTTGGTGGTCGTCGCGATGAGCCAGACCCGCTCCATCCTCGGGCTGGCCATCTGGATCACGCTGACGCGCGCCTTGGGCCAAAGCGCGCTGTCGGTCGTGAGCCTGGCGATGATCGCCCCGTGGTTCGTGCGAAAGGTCGACACGGCCATGGCGCTCTACAGCGTGGCGCTGAGCGTCGGATTCATGCTGGCGTTTCCCGCAGTCGGAGCAATGGTCCAGCAGCGCGGCTGGCGGGATGCCTGGCTGGCCGTTGGCGTCGCGATTGTCGTCGGGCTGGCGCCGCTCGCCTGGAGCGTCGTGCGGCGCGGCCCCGCGGAGATGTCGCTCCACCCGGATGGAGCGTCGACTGCTCCACAGCCTCCACCGGGCGAGAGTCTGGCGCACCAGGAATTCACGTGGGCCAGCGCGCTCACCGAACCTGCCTTCTGGATCTTCGCAATCGGCACGGCGCTCTACGGTTTGGTCGCATCGGGGATCGGGCTGTTCAACGAGTCCATCCTCTCAGAGCGTGGCTTCGGCGCGGGGGTCTATTACCAGACACTCGTCGTCACCGCGCTGACGGCACTCGTGGGCAACTTCGCCGGCGGATGGCTGGCAAGGTCGGTCTCGCTCGCGCGTCTGATGGGAATCTCGTTGCTGGTGCTGGCCGGCGGCGTCGCGGCGCTGCCACACGTCGTCACGATGGCGCACGTGATGGCATGGGCGACGGCAATGGGGCTTGGCGGCGGCCTGGTGATGGTGTTGTTTTTCACCGTGTGGCCGCGCGTCTTCGGCCGGCGCCACCTGGGGCGGATTCAAGGCACGGCCCAGGCGCTCACCGTCGTCGCGTCGGCGCTGGGGCCGCTGCTGCTGGCCTGGTGCGTCGAGTGGACGGGCAGCTACGCGACGATGTTTCGCATTCTGTCGGGGCTCATCAGCCTGGTCGCGGTGTCTGCGCTGGTGGCGCCGATGCCGTCGGCGGCCCGCCAGAAGATGGCCGCGTAGATGCGGGCCTTGATGCTCGCGACGATCTGGGTGGCGCTCGTGGGCTTTGTCGCCGGCGAGGCGGGCAAAACCAGGTTGTTCCGGACAGGCGTCGCGCCGCACTGGGCATGGACGGCCTGGTGCGCCGGCCTCATCGCCTGCACGATCCACATCCTGATCGCGATGGCGCACCACCACGGCTGGAGCAACCAGGCCGCGGTCGAGGAGACGGCCCGGCAGACGGCAGCGGTCTACGGCCTCGCGTGGGGAGGCGGTGTCTACGTCAACTACCTGTTTGCCGGCGTCTGGCTGGCCGAACTTCTCTGGTGGCGCGTCGATCCCGGGCGCTACGCGGTGCAGCCGCCCTGGATGCGCCGGGCGGTGCGGGCGTTCTACCTGGTCATCGTCTTCAACGCCGCCGTCGTCTTCGTGGCGCCCGGGCGACGCGCGGCCGGCGGTGTGGTCGTGGCGGCGCTGGTGGTTGCGTGGTTACAGGAGGTCAGGAGGCCAGGAGACCTGACAGGAGACCAGAAGACCAGGAGAACTTGACGATATATTTTAGTTTAATCTAAACTATTCGCATGTCACCGGACGCCCGCGTCATCGCCGCAGTTGCCTCCCCCCGCCGGCGCGAGATCCTGCGGCTCGTGTGGCGGCGAGAGCTCAAGGCGGGGGCCATCCATCAGTCCATGCCCGACGTCACCTTTGGCGCGGTGTCCATGCACCTGCGCGCGCTGGCCGAGGCAGGCCTGGTGGACGTGCGCGTGGACGGCCGGCAGCGGCTCTATCGCGCCAGGCGCGAGGCGCTGGGCCCGATGGGCAAGATGCTCGAGCAGATGTGGGGCCAGGCCTTGTGGCATCTCAAGGTGCTGGCCGAGTTCGACCAGACGCGCCGGGGTCCGCGCCCGCGGACACGTCGCCCCAGGCAGAGGCCGTCATGACCAATCGCACACTTCCCAACCGACTCGATCGCAGCGTCGTCATCGAAGCCGAGCCCGAGACCGTGTTCAGGTTTTTCAGCGACAGCGACCGCTGGGCGTCGTGGTGGGGCAAGGGATCGACCATCGAGCCGCGCGTCGGCGGCCGCGTGTTCATCCGTCATCCCGGCGGCGTGGAGGTATCTGGCGAGGTCACGGAGGTGCAGCCGCCACAGCGCATCGCGTTCACCTACGGCTACGCTGCCGGCGCAGCGAGCCCGGCTGAGACGTCGCTGGTGACGATCCGTCTCGAACGCGAGGGGCGCGGGGCCACGCGCCTCCACCTGTCGCATGTTTTCGCCGAAAGCGCGATGCGCGACGAGCACGTCCAGGGCTGGCGCTACCAGCTCGCGCTGTTTGGCAATCTCGTCGCCGCCGAAGCTTTTGCCGGTGCCGCCGAGGTCGTCGACGGCTGGTTTGCGGCCTGGTCCGATCCCGACGCCGCCACGCGCGAGGCCGCGTTGTCGCGCATCGCCGCGGATCACGTCCGATTCCGCGATCGCTTCAGCCTGATTGACGGCATGGACGACCTGCGACCGCACCTGGCCGCCGTCCATCGCTTCATGCCAGGCATGCGGCTGGTGCGCGAGGGCGAGGTCCGTCACTGCCAGGGCATGGTGCTCGCCGACTGGATCGCGCGCGGCCCCGACGGGCAGGACCGTGGGCGCGGGACCAACGTGTTCGTCCTCGGTGCTGGCGCTCGGATCGACAGCGTCACCGGCTTCTGGAACCCGCCAGTCCAGTAAAGTGGGTTACTGTCCCGCTGCGCCCGCCTTTGCCGGGGCTACGGCGGGCTGGAGTCCTTCAAGGATCCGCGGATTCTCGGATTCCTGGGGATTCTCTTGCTCGAAATTGCTCGCCCCGCTGCTGACTGGACCCGCGGCGGCACGGCTACAGCGGAATCCGAGCGACCCGCGGCGTAGCCGCGACACGTGAGACGAGGACGGGCGCAGCGATGAGAGCCCCATGACTCACTCAGGGTCTCATCGGTGCGCCCGTTCTCGTCTCACAACCGGCCGCTTCGCGGCCGGTGTCGCTCGGGTTCCTGAGCGCCAGGAATCCCGTAAATCCTTGAATCCGCGGATAACTCGCCGCCGCACACCCGTACATCAAACGGCATCGAAGGCATTACCATGCTCCTGCCATGACCCAACCGACTCGTGCGCTGGTCGCCGTCTGCGCGTTGCTGCTTCTCCGCCCGTTGATCGCTTTTGGTCAACCCGCGGCGCTACCGGTCAAGCTGGCAATCGCCGGCGTCGCACACGGTCACATCGGACGCATCGTCCGGCTGATCCAGGCCAATAGCGAGGTCGAGCTGGTCGGCGTCTTCGACAAGGACCCGGCCCTGCACGCGTTGATGGTCGAGCGATACGGCCTGCCGAAGTCACTCTTTTTCGACGACCTCGACGTGATGCTCGACAAGACCCGGCCGCAGGCGGTGGCGGCTTTCGGCACGACGGCCGACCATCCCGTCGTCGTCGAAGCCGCGGCGCGTCGTGGCATCCACGTGATGATGGAAAAACCGCTGGCCGTCAGCAACGCCGATGCCGAGCGGATCCGCCAGGCTGCCGTCAAGGGCAAGGTCCACGTGATCGTCAACTACGAGACGACGTGGTATCCGAGTCACGCGGCGGTCTGGAAGGTGATGAAGGAGCGCAAGGCAGGCGGCGAGATTCGCAAGATGGTCGCGATGGACGGCCACGAAGGACCGAAGGAAATTGGCGTCGGGCCCGAGTTCTTCGACTGGCTCACCGATCCCGAGCGCAATGGCGCCGGCGCGCTGTTCGACTTCGGATGCTACGGCGCCAACCTCATGACGTGGCTGATGGACAACCAGCGCCCGCTGGCGGTGACGGCCGTGACCCAGCGCATCAAGCCGGCCATCTACCCGCGCGTCGACGACGAGGCGACGATTCTGGTCGAGTACCCGAAGGCGCAAGGCATCATCCAGGCGTCGTGGAACTGGCCGTTCGGCCGCAAGGACCTCGAGGTCTACGGAGCCACCGGCTATGCGATTGCGACCGGCGGCAACTCGTTGCGGGTGCGCCTGCCAAAGCAAGCAGAGCGCACCGAGACGCCGGAGCCGCGGACGCCGGAAGAACGGGACGAGCTGGCGTACTTTGCCGGCGATCGTCCGCGGCACGACGACGCCTTCCGGGCTGTCGTCGCTCGACAACAACCTGATCGTGACCGAGATTCTCGACGCGGCGCGCGAGTCCGCGCGCACGGGCAAGACTATTCGGCTGTCGCGCTGACCCCGGGGCCCTTGACGTAGCGGCTCGCCCAGGTCAGGAAGGTCGGCCAGTTCGGTCCCGTCGTGTGTCCGCCGGCATGCTGCCGAAACGCGATGTCGCCGTCGACGAGCGCGGTTTCCTGGGGCGGGAACTCCGACGTGCCCAGGTCTTTGCGCCCCAGGAGCCGGTACACCGGCCCGGCGCCCACGCCCGCCAGGAACATCCCCTTGGCGTCTACCCAGCCGCCTTCCACCGCGAGCGACCCGACGCTGATGAACACGGGGCGCGGCGCGCAGAGCGCGACGAGCTCGTGGCTGTCGACGGGCAGGTCGTTGGGCGTGAGCGGGCCGGCGTACTTGATGAAGTTGCCCGCCATCCAGTGATACTCGCCCGACCCCGCGACGTTTTCGACCTGCTCGCCGTAGTGACGGCGATGCAGCTTCACGCCGCCGGCGCCCGATGAGCCGATGAATCCGATGAAGAACCGCGGGTCGTAGGCCATCGCGACGATGGCGGCTTTGCCGTATCGCGACAGGCCCTCGAGCCCGACGTGCTTTGCGTCGACCGCCTTGTCGGTTTCAAGGTAGTCGAGCGCGCGGCTGGCGCCCCAGGCCCAGGCCTTGAGCGCGCCCCAGTCGTCGAGCTTTCGTGGCTGGCCCTTGTTGACCAGGCCGATGATCCCGCGCGTGAGACCAGCGCCGTTGTCGGGCTGCACGCTGGTCGGGACAAACACCGCATAGCCCCAACCCTTCTCCACCAGCAGCTCCTGCCAGCTCGGTCCTGGCGCCGGCGGCCGCGGCGGCGCGCCAGCCGGCCGGGGCCCGAAGCCGAAGTTCAACATCACGGGCACCGGGCCCGTGGCCTTCGCCGGCGTCGTGACGGTCAGCTGGATGTCGACGGAGACTTGTGGGTACGCGGCGTTGTCCACGTGCCCGACGAGCGTCCTGGTGACGACCGGCACATTGGCGACAACCTCGTCGGCACGGCCCGTCACTTCCCATCGCACGCGCGGCGTGCGGGCCGGCGTGCGGCCGTAGATCTCGCGGTCGAAGTCTTCCGCGATCTCCGCGCGGCGCCTGGCCCACTCTCTGGCCGAGGTGACCTTCCTCCCGTTCTTCATCACCAGCGGGTCGGGCAGCGTGGTGTACGGCGTCGCCTTCGCCTCGTCGACGTTGGCCGCGTCAGGAGCCTTGGGATTGCCACTCGGTCCCGGCCTCAACGACGTGATGCCCAGTAAGCCCATCAGCCTCTGGTGATCCTGCTCAGCCGTCAACTCCAGAGGGGACACCGGCGTCGCGGCCGGCTGTGGCGAGGGACTTGCCGCCGGAGATGCGTGCCTCGCGCACGCGGGCAGAGACATGACGACGGCCACTAACACTCCGGCGGTTGCAACGCGCATACGCTTCACTCTCCTCACGCAGCCTGGACCAGCGCGAATGTTACCTCGCGCCGTAATCGGGTTCCGGGTTCCGGGTTCTCGGGTTCTGGGGTTCACGGGTTCTGGGGTTCTCGGGTTCAGACCGTCGCTATAATGCGCGCGTGCCGGCAATCTCGATTGACCACACCCGACGGAGCCAGGTGGCCCTTCGGCAGCGCTGACGCGCTGGCTTTCAGAGGACACTCCGATGTTCACGGCCACTGCCGACCTGATCCTTCCCAGCACCGTCACCGGTTCGTGGCCCCGGCCGCGATGGTTCGACGTCAGCATGTGGGGCGAGCCGATCGACACCTGCATGATGGACGTCCGCTTCCGCGAGAAGATCCAGGACGCCCTGGCCGTCGTCATCAGCGACGAGGAGCGGGCGGGGCTCGACATCCTCACGCACGGCGACTACCACTGCGACGAGGATCTGGCGGGCCGCTCGTGGCACCACTACCCGATCCAGCGCTGGGCGGGGTTTGCCGGCGACGAGCTGCAACCGGAAGAGACGCGCGCGCCGTGGCTGCACTATCCGCCCGGCACGCTGCTCAACGAGATCTACACAGGCTGGCGGTGGCCCCATGTGGTCGACAAAATCGAACACCGGCCGCTTGGCTATCCCAAGCTGTGGCGCATGGCCCAGGCCAAGACCCGCAAGCCCGTACGCTTTGGCACGTGCTGCTCGCAGGTCATGGCGCTGTTCCTCGACATCCACACGGCGAAATACAAGGACAAGCGCCAGGTGATCTGGGACATGGCCGAAGCCATGAACACGGAACTGCTCGCGCTGCGCGACGCCGGCTGCAGGCTGATCCAGATCGAGGAGCCGACGTTCCATTTCATGGCGAACACCTTCGGGAAGAACCACGAAGAGGTCCTGTTCCTCATCGACGCCTTCAACCGCGAGGTGCAGGGCCTCGACGACTGCGAGCTGTGGATCCACACGTGCTGGGGCAACCCGAACATGCAGCGCGTGATGGAGGACACCAGCTACGCGAACTCGATCGAGATTTATCTCGAACGGTGTCGGGGCGATGTCTGGACGCTCGAGATGAAAGACCGCAACCAGAAGGACATCGAGCTGTTTGCGCCGTTCCGCAACGACCTGAAGAAGAAGATCTGCGTCGGCGCCGTGAGTCACCGCACGCTTCAGGCGGATCGCGCCGAAGAGGTCGCCGGCGAGATCCGGAAGGCGCTGGTCCACATTCCGGTCGAACAGCTCATCGTGTCGAGCGACTGCGGGTTCGGGCGGCAGGGGTGCAACCGGGAGATCGCGTTCTACAAGGCCAGCGCGATTGCACAGGGGTGCAACCTCGTGCGCGCCGAGCTCGGTCTGCCCACCACCTACATTCCTGCGACGGACCCGCAGCTGCAGATCGACGTCGTGGCGCGGGAAGGCCAGGCTGCGGCGACAGGGCGGTAATCAGGGGGCGCGGTCCAGGCGTCTCAGGTGCCAGAGCAGGCCCACGTTGAGCATCAGACAGGCCAGGCTGGCGCCAACGGCTGGCCAGATGACGGAATGGTCGCCACCGAGGTAGGCGTTCATCGTCGCCGTCAGCAGCCACAACTGCAGGATGACGAGGATCAGCACGAAGGCGAGCATTCCGTACACGATGGTCGTGCGCTGATCGCGCGTAAACGGGCGGCGAAGGGTCCCCATGTCAGGTGGCCCTCCATTCCATCCCGGTCGCGTAGATCGCGCCGTCGCGGATCTCGAGCACGACGCGCGGCAGCGGGCGGCGCGGCGGGCCGGCCGTCGGACGCCCGGAGCGCAGGTCGAAGTAGCCCTCGTGACACGGACAGTGGAGTGCGCCCAGCTCGGGCTTCGGAATCACCGCGCACGACAGGTGCGTGCACTTCTGGCTGTAGGCGACGAAGTCCGACGCAGTCAACCGCACCAGCACACACGGATCGTGCTCGGCGGGGTAGCTGAACCCGAGTGTGGCGCCGATGGCAATGTCGTCGACCGAGGCCAGACGCCGGACCTCACCCTGGCCCCGCCGCGGGCGCCACCAGTTCTGCGCGGCGATCCAGAGCTGGCCGGCGGTGAAGGCGCCGCTGATGAGCACCAGGAACTTCATGAAGTCCCGGCGCTCGACGTAGCGATCCTGCGGCCAATCGATGGGGAAGTCCTGCCGCCACGCCGGCTGCGCCTCCGCTGGACGGAAGTCCGGCGCGATTGTGATCTGCTCGCGATCAGCGCGACGCGCGTAGAGTTCGGCCGGCGCAGTGCCGGTCAGTCCCTCGCGCCCTGGCGAGTCCACTCTGATGTCGAGCCGCGCTCGCGGATCCGACGGCTCATCGCTCATGATCAGACCTCCACCTCGCCGTACGGGTCCAGCTCTGCGGTCGACACATGCGCTGGCCGCGCCTCACCCGGATGCGCCACGACTTTCAGCGACACAGCGCGGCTCCGCGGCTGCTCGTCCATGGCGGCAGTGACGTCCACGTATGGCACGCGCGTCGCAATCTCTCTGGGGGCCATGGCAAAGACCTGTGTCGTGATCGTCTGGTTGCCGAACTGGAACTGGTTGACCGGGACCGACATCGGCCTGAGCTGCTCGATTTGCTCTCGCGTGCCGAAGAACAGCGCCTGGCTTGGACAGACGGTCGCGCACATGGGCTTACGGCCGACACTCGATCGGTCGTAGCACATGTCGCACTTCATCATGATCTTCTGGTCTTCGTACAGTTCCGGAACCCCGAACGGACAGGCGACCACACAGTTGCCGCACGCGATGCAGCGCGGCTTTCGCGCCGACTGGACGACGCCGTCGTCGGTGCGCTTGATGGCGTCGGCCGGGCAGACTTCAGCGCAGGTCGGCTGCTCGCAGTGCATGCACACCACGGGTACGGTCTGCATGCTCTGCGCGCGATCGACGTACTCCAGGTGGATCATCGACTCGCCTCGATGGGTGTCGCACTCGGTGCACGCCTGCACGCAGGCCTGGCAGCCGATGCAGCGGCGCGGATCGACGAACATGTGCAGGTAGTCCGGCTTGGCCATGTTTCCTGCTACTGCTGCGGCTCGAGGACTGCCGCGTACTCCGGCGGTCCCCCGGCCTTCCGGACGCGGCAACCGCACACCTTGTACTGAGGAATCTTGCTGATCGGGTCTTGCGCGCCCACGGTCAGCTGGTTCGCGCTCTTCGGGCCTGCCCAGTGGTACGGAATGAAAACCGTGTCGGGGCGAATCGTAGCCACCACCATCGCCTTGAGGGTCAGCGCGCCGCGCGGCGTCTCGGCGATCGCCCAGTCTCCGTCCGCGATGCCCAGCTTGGCGGCGAGCCTCGGGTGCATCTCGATGCGCGGCTCGGGGTATTGGTTCACGAGCGGCCCGATGCGACGGGTCTGCGTACCCGACAGGAACTGGCTCACGACACGGCCTGTTGTCAGGTAGATCGGTTACTCCGCGCTGGCGTCGTCGACGGGGGACGGTACTCGGCGACGTTGAAGCGGGCGCGGCCGTCGGGAAAGTAGAACGGGCCCGCGCCCTTGGCGACCGGATTGTAGCTGCCGCGCTCGAACAGCCTTGGCGTCCCGGCATGGTCCGGCGTCGGCGTGCCGGTCTGCGGATCTTCGCTGTAGCAGGGCCAGAACACCCCGAGTTGCCGATCGATTTTCTCGTAGGTCACACCGGAATAGTCGGCGACGCCGCCCTTGCTGGCTACGCGAAGCTCCTCGAAGATCTCGCGCGGATTCGCGAAGGTGAAGCCCCTGGGCCGTCCAAGCGCCAGGGCGATGTCCTGGATGATGCGCCAGTCCTCGCGCGCCTCGCCGGGGCAGTCCACCGCCTTGTTGATCTTGATGATGCGGCCCTCGACCTGCGTCACCGTGCCCTCGTCTTCCTCGTGCAGGCTGCCGGGCAACACCACGTCGGCGTGCCACGCGGTGTCGTTCAGGAAGAAGTCGATGGCAACGTAGAACTCGAGCTTGTCGAGACAGCGGGTCACGAAGGCCGTGTCCGGCAGCGAGATTTTGGGGTTGAAGCAGATCGAGAGCAGGCCCTTGATCTCTCCGGCGTCGATCTTGCGGAACATCTCGTAGGCGTCCACGCCGGGCCCCGGCAACTCGGGCTCCTCGATGCCCCACACGCTCGAGATGTATTGACGGTGTTCCGGATTGCTGATATCGCGCCACCCAGGAAGCTGATCGCACTTCTGGCCGTGTTCGCGGCCGCCCTGGCCGTTGGCCTGCCCGACGATTGTCCCGTAGCCGCTCTTCGGTTTCCCAATGCGGCCCGAGGCGAGCACCAGGTTGATCGTGCCGAGGCAATTCTGCACGCCGTTTGAGTGATGCTCGACGCCACGCGCGTGAAACAGGAAGCTGGTGCGCGCAGTGCCCCACCACTCGGCCGCCTGCGCGATGGCGTGCCGGGGCACACCGGTGACCTCCGAGGTCCGTGCGAGCGTCCACTGCCGGCAGTAGTCGGCGACCTGATCGAAGCCGATCGTGTGGGCCTCGATGAACGCGCGATCGATCCAGTCGCGCTCGATCATGATCTGCAGGACGCCGGCAAACAGCGCCGCGTCGCGGCCCGGCTTGACGGGCAAGTACAGATCGCACGTGCGGGCAACCGGCGTGATTCTCGGGTCTTGCACGATGACCTTTGCGCCTTGCTCGCGGGCCTGCCAGATGTAGTTCGTGGTGATCGGCGAACACTCGGCGACGTTGGAACCGGCGACCCAGATGACCTCGGTGCCGACCATATCGGACCACGGGTTGGTCGTGCGATCGACGCCGAACGCCTTCTTGTTGGCGGCGCCCGCGCTGACCATGCACAGCCGGCCGTTGTAGTCGATGAACGGCGTTTTCAGGCACACGCGCGCGAACTTGCCGAGCAGGTACGTCTTCTCTGTCGTGAGACTGGCGCCGCCAAGGACGCCCACGGCGCCAGGGCCGTAAGAGGATTGCAGCCGCCCGATTTCCGAGGCCACACGCGCGATTGCATGGTCGTAGGGCATCGGTGTGAACCCTGACTTCGCCGATTCGTCGCGGCCCAGCGCCGTCAGCAGGCGATCGGGGTGCGATCCCTGCAGGTAGCGCTTGACGCCTTTCGGGCACAGCATCCCGCGATTGAACGGAAACTCCTCCCACGGCTCGAAGCCGATGACCTGGTTATCGCGCACCTTGAGCTGAATGCCGCACTGCTGTCCGCAGAAGCAGCAGTGGGTCTTGACCAGCCGCTCCGGCTCGACGCTGGTCGACAGGCGCACGCCAGTCATCGCCGACAGGTGGGGGCCAAAGCGGTCGATGATACCGAGCGCGTCTGCCGGAACCCTTGCCATGTCCACTCACTCCGGCGCGCCGGCGCCCGAATCACGCCACAACGCGCCTTGCGCCAGCCCGAACAGCGCCCGGCGGCATCGGGGGCAAACCCGCTGATAGTGCGCGCCGTCCCGCATCGTGTAGCTGAATCCCAGTTGCCCTTCGACGACGGTCAAGTCCCGAACCATCATCTCGGACGCGTACGGCTGTGCGCATCGGACGCAGTGCGCCTGCTCGCCGCGTTCGCCCGCGTCCTTGTAGAAGCTCACGCCAAGCTGCGCCGGCCTCTGGAACACGTGGAACAGCTTGCCGAAGGGCAGCCACAGCAGGGTCACGATGACGGTGACCGCGTGCAGGATCGCCAGGAAGTCGTACGCGTAGCCCTTCATCCATGTGTAGCTTGCCGTGAGCATCAGCCCGGTGACGCTGATCGCGAACAGCAGCAGCAGCGGCAGGATGTCCTGGCCGAACTGCTGGACGGCCACCGCCCCGTGATCGATCATCCGCCGGCGGAATGCCAGCATCACCCCGGCGATGACCAGAAATGACGACCACACCAGACCGTGGAACACCAGGAAGGCGAACGTCGATTCGACCGGGAAATCCTGAGCCGGCACACCGAAGATGAAGGCGCGGTAGAGGTGCAAATCGCCGGGCACCGTCTCGAAATGAATCCAACCCCAGACCAGGGGGAACGTGATGGCCGCCGCGAGCAGGCAGCCCCACATGATCAGCATGTGCGCGACGCCGCGCAGCCGACCCCGCCGGAAGATGAAACGGTTGGCGCCGAATTCCTCCACGGCGCGGCGGCCGAGCATTGCGACGTTGGGTACGAGCGAGCCCCGCGTGAAGAACATCTGCCAGCCGCGCCGCCAGTACATCCGCGTCGGCGGCCGGTCGAGCCACATCCCATACCGGTACGTGATGCCGAACGTCGCAAACAGCGTCGCGAACGTGTACCCCACGAGCGCGGCGTCGAAGTTCTGCAGGTTGCGCGAGCCGACGACGATCGCGGCGCAGAGGACCAGCGTCACCAGCGTCGCCCAGGCAGCCGCGCTGATGCGCGTCACGGCCTGCTGCGCGGGCAGCGGCAGCGCCTCGCGCCACGAGATGTCGCTGGGACGGAACACCCGCTGGTTGGCGTATCGAAGGCCAAGCGCCGTCGCCGACAGCAGCGCGAACCCCGGCCAGGTCACACCGAGCGTGTCGCGGAAGACGCCCAGCAGCAGAGGCGGGAAGAACCCGCCCAGCCCTCCCAGCGCCCCCACCAGTCCGGTCACCGTGCCGGTCTCACGCGGGAAATGCTCCGGGACGAGCTTGAAGACTGCGCCGTTTCCCAGCCCCATCAGTGCCGCGCACCCGAGCGCGCCCACCGTGAAGGGCACCATCGAGGGCCACGCAAGCAGCAGCGCGAACAGCGACGTGCCGCCGAACACCCACGACAACACCTGCGCGCCCCCGATGCGATCGGCAAGCCAGCCCCCAACGGGCCGCATGCCGGTGGCCAGCACGACGAAGCCGGCGGCGCGGAAGCCGGCGTCGGCTGGCGACAGGCTGAACTGTGATCGGAGCAGCGTCGGCAGGTAGATCGAGAATGCTACGAAGCCGCCGAAGGTCAGGAAGTAGAACGCACCCAGCAGCCACGCCGTTGGCGATCGCTGCAGGACGGCTACCATCGCGCCGAGGCCTGCCGGGCGCGCCACCTGCGGAGGGTTGCGGGCCAGCGCCACAAAGACGCCGGCCCAGACGACGAGGAGCAGGCCAATGCCGTAGAACACGCTCGGCCAGCCGAACCAGCCGGCGATGACCGGACCGCCAAACACCGCGAGCGACTGTCCCAGTGTGCCCAGCCCGTACACACCGAGCGCGGTGCCTTGGCGGGCGGCAGGTGTCCAACGCGACACGAACGCTGCGCCGACCGCAAACGACGAGCCGGCCATCCCCAGGAAGAACGCGGCGGCCAGCAGGCTGCGATAGCTTCCTGTCGACGGCACCACGAACGCTGCTGCCGCCGATGCCAGCAACAGCAGCGCGAAGACCGCGCGCCCACCGAAACGGTCGGTGAGCATGCCCATCGGCAGTCGCGCCAGGGAGCCCAGCAGGACCGGCACGGCGACCAGCAGCGCGGTCTTCGACGCCGTCAGGCCGTAAAGTTCGGCGAATACAGGCGCCAGGCCACCCACCAGCCCCCACGCCGCAAACGACAGCGTGAACGACATCGTCGCCAACCCCAGCGCGCGAGTGTCCGATCCGGAAGTTGTGGCCGGCTGCGCCATATGCCAAGCTCATGCGCCGTAGAGAGAGCGAGACGTCGGCGCCTACTTTACTCCCATCGGCGCTGGGCAGGACGCGCGTGGAAACGCGCTGTCCCCTGAGCCCTCGGATGCCAGCCGCGCGGCGCGCGGAAACAGGATGTGATTTTCGAGGTGCACGTGCAGGTGCATGTCGCGCTCGAGCTCGGACAGCCCGTAGTAGAGCCCGCGGAACGTGGGGCACGCATCCTCCGGCGGCGCGTACCCGTCGGTCAGCGCGCGCATCCTCGCCAGCGCAGCGCCGGCCGCCTCGTGCTCGGCCTCCATCACGTCGATGGGCTGCTCAATCCAGGTCCAATCCTTGAAGGTTCCTTCCGCGGCAGCATTGGCTTCGAGCGCCAGCACCGCCGGGAACAGGACAGCGTCCTCTTTGGCCATATGCTCGACCAGCTCGCGCCGCAGCGACTCGAACGTCGCCTGCAGCGGCAGCAGGGCCTCCGGCAACCGGTCGCCGTGGCGTCGCACGACCTTGTCCAGCATGGCGGAGAGGCGCGGCAGATCCTCGCGGAGTGGGACGTGGTACCTGGTCTGAATGTGCGCGATCAGGTCCTTCAGCGGCGCGCGACCCCAGTCCGCGGGATCGTCAGCCGCGGCCCGCGCGGCGCGCAACTCGGCCAGCAGCGCGTCGGTGTCCAGGCCGTGGCGTGCGCAGGCCTCCGCCAGGGGGATCTTCCCGCCGCAGCAGAAGTCGATCTTGTGGCGCTGAAACAGCTTGATGGTGGAAGGCTCGGCTGCGGCAATGTCGGCGACAGTAGTGCGGGCTGTGATCTGCATGGGTGCCTCGGGTGAATCAGGATTCGTCACCACCGAAGGCTACAGTGCCCAGTCGAGCCGAATGTTGATCTGGCGCAAACTCTTTCCGCGAACGGGCAGCGGCTAGAATGACATGCGGATGGAGCACCCGCCCGATGTCACGCGCTCGCGGATCTTCGATGGGCTCACCGACGCCGACAGGCGCGCGTGGCTGGAGGCGTCCTCGCTTCGACTCCTGAAGCGCAGGCAGGCCCTGGCGCGTCAGGGAGAGACGGCGCACTGCTTCTACCTGGTGGAGAGCGGTCTGCTGAAGCTGATCCAGGTGACGGTGGACGGCGCCGAGCTGATCGTGCGCTTCGTGGGCCCGGGCGAGCCATTTGGCGGCGTGGTGGCGCTCGACGGGACGTCCTATCCGGTCACCGCGCTTGCCGTCGAACCCACGCGCCTTCGTGCCTGGCCGCGCGAGACACTGGGCCCCCTGCTCCAGCGATATCCTCACGTCCGGACCAACATCATGCGCGAGATGACGGCGCACATGACCGACGCGCTCACTCGCGTCCGCGAGCTGGCGACCGAGCGGGTGGGCCAGCGGCTCGCACACACGCTGTTGCGGCTGATGAGACAAAGTGGTCGTCCTACGCCGGACGGCGTCCTGATCCCGCATTCCTTGACGCGGCAGGAGTTGTCAGAGCTCACGGGCACGACGCTCTATACCGTGAGCCGGCTGCTCTCGAAATGGCAGGCCGACGGCGTGCTGCAGAGCGCGGGCCGTCGACTGATCATCCGCTCGCCCCGCCGTCTCGAAGCGCTGACGCTCGCCGAAGACGACTAGTCTTGTCTAACGATCCGCGGATGATGAGATTCCCGGATTTCCGGTCCCTCGAAATTGCTTGCCGCAGTCACCTCAGGTCGACCGGCGCGGCCGCGAAGCGGCCGGCACAACGGGACCCGACGAGGGTGGAGACGAGAGGTTGGTTGAGCGATGACCCTCTCATCTCCACCTTCGTCGGGTCCCGTTAGCGCGGCTACGCCGCGCCGCCGGTCGACCTGCTCTCGCCATTACGTTTGACACCGCGTTGTTCGAGTGACGAGCGTGTTCAGCAATTCCGAGCAAACCAATCTTGAAATCCGACAATCCGCGGATCCTTCCCGTGACAGGCGCGATCGCGCACGACAGGCACGCTGCCGGTCACCGGCCTAAGCTGGCCGTACTGCATACAAGTCACAAAATGCACTAGCCTGGCTTGAGGCGTGCCGCGTCGCTACGTACATCAACCTGCCGGGCCGATGCGGTTTGTTCCAGCGCAAAGTTCGTCTCGTCCCACGGCCGTACTGTGCTCTTGATCGAGCCGGTGAAGGCATTGTCGCCTTGCGGTGCTTCGGTCAAGGAGACAGACGTCTCATGCGTCGCCCTCATGCTTCCATGCCTCTCCTGGCCGCTGCGCTCACGGCTGCCGGGGCCTTCGCAATCGTTCACGTACTTCGCGCGCGCACGGCAGGCCCAGGACCCGCGGAATCAAGCGGTGGAATGGTGTTCGGAGCGCCCCAGGCCACCGTCTTCCACGAGGACTACAACGGCCCGGCCGTCGTCGGCGATACCGTGACACGCGCGCCGTCGCTTGCGCCGCTTGCCACCGGCACGCGCACCCACAACGTGCGCATGGACATCGTCGCCGCCGAGATCGAAGTGGCGCCGGGTGTCCGGTATCAGGCCTGGACCTTCGGCGGCAGTGTGCCGGGTCCGGTCGTGCACGTACGCGAAGGCGATCGTGTTGCCTTCACGATGAAGAACCGCAGCGACTCGCAGGTGAGGGTGACCGAGCCAGCGCCCGGCAGCTCGCCATTTCTCGCGGACCTCGCACGTGACCAGGTGCAAAAGGCGATGCCGGTCGTCGCCCCGATGCACCATTCCATGGACTTTCACGCGGGCACCGTGGCGCCCAACGACAAGTGGCGGATGGTCCAGCCTGGCGAAAGCATTCGCTTCGAGTGGGTCGCGAACTACCCTGGGGTCTATCTCTATCACTGCGGCGCCCCGCCGGTGCTGATGCACATGGCCATGGGCCAGTACGGCGTGGTGGTCGTGAGCCCGCGCGAGGGATTCCCCACCGACGCCGACGTCGACCGCAGCTACGTCGTGGTGCAGTCCGAGTTCTACCTCAAGCCGGGCGACGACGGCGGACTTCACGTGCTCGACTACGACGCGGCGATGGCCAAGCAGCCCTCGCACGTGGCCTTCAACGGCCACACGCAGGCGCTCACTCAGACACCGCTGGTGGCCAACGCGGGCGACCGCGTCCGCCTGTACTTCCACAACGTCGGGCCTTCCGACGGCTCGAGCTTTCACGTGGTCGGCGCGATCTTCGACCGCGTCTTTTACGAAGGCAACCCCCGCAACAACTGGGCCGGGATGCAGACGGTCGCCTTCGGCGCGAGCAACGGCGGCGTCGTGGAATTCATCGCGCCGGAAGAAGGCAACTACATCATGGTCGACCACGAGTTCGCCGACGCGCAACGCGGCGCCGTTGGCTACATCCAGGTGCGGTCTGCCGGCGGACAGCTCACGCAGAACCTGCCGAGCATGTCGCATTGACCGGCAAGCGCCGGCCCGATCTTTGCGTGAGGACAATGACGTGAAAGCGACATCCGGAGGGACGCGGCCGCCCCCGCCGCTGCATCCGAGGCGGCCCGAAAGCATCTGCTGGGGCTGCGACGGGTACTGTCCGGCTGACGATCTCGGGTGCGGCAACGGCACGATCCGCACGCCGCATCCCGCGGAGCTGTTCGGCGAGGATTGGCTTGGTGCAGGGACACAGGAGATATCGCGTGACCGAGGCGCGCCGGAACCCGAACCCTGATCTGCCGCGTGCGAGCTTCCGCGCAGGCCTCCTCGTCAGCGCCTTCGTGATGGCGGTGCCAGTGGCGTGCGCACTCGCCACGGCATCGGCCGCGGCTCGCCGCGCCCCGGTCAACCGCGCACACGCCGGGCCTGGTCGACCGCGTCCGAGCCCTCGAAAAGGCGCGATTCATGGGGACCTGGACTCGGCCCGGGAGGCCGCGACCTGGTTGGCCGCGCACGCCACGCCCACGCCCCTGCCCTGCCGGGACGCGACCGCTCGTTGACCGACTCACGAAGGCGGCATCGGCTCTCACCCAGGCGACCGACGTGGCCGGTTCGGTCACAGCGACGGCACACTCGTGGCATCCTGTGGCAGCTGCCACGAGGCCGCCAACGTCACACCTGCTTTTCCTCGCACAGCGCCGCCTGCCCTTGGCAGCATTGCCGGCCACATGGTGCGCCACCAGGACGCCGCCGATCTGCTGCTCGAGGGTCTCATCGTGCCGTCGGTGGCCGCTTGGACCAAGGGGGCGGGCCAACTGCGTCAGGCGCCGCTCGAGGCTGGCGACTTCCCGGTGAGCAATCGGATCGGGGCGTTGATGTCAGACATCGAGACCCGCATGCACGCCCAGGCAGATGAAGCGGCGGCGGCCACCGACACACCGGGCCGCACGCGGGCTTACGGCGCCTTGCTCGCGCGGTGCGCCGAGTGCCACACGCGACACACGACGCTGTGGGATCCGCGCCAGCGATGACCATCGAGTCTGTCGTCCCTCTCGTCGTCAGCACGCTCGGCGGCGCCGCGGTTGGCGTCGAGCGCCAGTGGTCCGGGCACGCCGAGGGCGAGAACGCGCGGTTTGCCGGCCTGCGGACATTCACGCTGCTTGGTTTGCTTGGTGGGCTGGCCGGCCAACAGTGGGCCAGCGGCGGCCAGTGGCTCGCGGCCTTGCTTGTCGGCGGCGCGGCGGCGCTGGTGGTCGTCGCATATGCGGCGGCAAGCCGCCGCGACGTCGACGGGACCACCGAGGTCGCCGCGTTGGTCGTGCTGGCCGCTGGAGTGCTTGCCGGGAGCGGCGAAGTGCAACTGGCGAGCGGCGTCATCGCGCTCACCGTGCTGTTGCTGGTCGAGAAGTCGCGGCTGCACGCGCTGGTGCGATTGCTGGACGACCGCGGGTTTCGGGCAGGTGCGCGCTTTGCCGTGCTCGCCCTTGTGGTTCTTCCGCTGCTGCCCGAAGGGCCGTACGGCCCCATGGGCGGCATTCGTCCTCGTGCCCTCTGGGCGCTCGTCCTCTTTTTCTCCGGGCTGAGCTTCTGCGGCTACATCGCGCGCACGATCGTCGGCGACCGCTATGGCTACGCCGTGGCGGGCCTGCTCGGCGGGCTCGTGTCGTCGACCAGCGTCACGTTGACGTATGCCCGCCTGAGCCGGGAGCCAGGCACCGAAGGCAGACACCTGGCAAGCGGTGCGCTGGCAGCCTGCGCGGTGTTGTTCGTCCGGGTGGCGCTGGCCGTCGCGGTCCTCAACGCGGCGCTGCTCCCGGACCTGGTCCCACTGCTCGTGGCGCCTCTGGCCGTCGGAGTCGCCGCCGTCTGGTTCTCGGTGCGCGGCGGAGCGTCCGGCGGGGCGCCGCCCCAGCCACCATCCAATCCGCTACAGCTGGTCCCTGCCCTGCAGATGGCTGCCGCGTTCCAGGTCGTGCTGTTCCTGCTCGAAGTCGTGAATCGCCGTTTCGGCAACGCCGGCCTGCTGGCGTCGGCCTTCGCGCTCGGGCTCACCGACGTCGATGCCCTTACCGCGTCGATGACCTCGCGCGTCGCCGGCGGACTGGCGGCAGAGGTGGGCGCTGTCGCCATCGCCGCCGGCATCCTCTCGAACTCGCTCACCAAGCTCGCGATCGCGCTGGTCATCGGTCGCGGGCGCTTCCGTCTGTTGACGGCGATCGGCCTGGTGGCGATGACGCTGGCCGGACTGGTCGCGGTCGTCGTCCTCACCTGAGGCGCATCTGCGGAACACCGGACGCAGCCCGCCGGCCGGTCACGCGGCCGATCCGAATGCGGAACACAATCGGAGTGCGTGGTTCATGCTTGGCGAGCGGAATCGAGGCGGGCTCCCACCACACGGGATGCATCTGAAAGAGGCGCTCGGCAACCTCTCGCGACTCCGCATGCTCGGGAGTATTTGGGAGCTCCTCGTACTGCCCGAAGACGACGACGCTCGCCCATTGCCCGTCGGTCATGAGTTCGTCGATCTCGAGACAGACAAGGGGATTCTGTCTCATCCACTCGATCTTCTGGCCCAGTGTGGCGAAGCCATAGAGGAACTCGCCGTCCAGGTCGACATGAACGGGAATGATGTACGGTTGGTTGTTCCGCGCGCACGCCAGGCGAGCGACATGCCTCCGGGCAAGCATCGCGCGGCACTCTCCTTCCGTCATCTCCTGGATTACCATCGCACACCTCACTCAACGAGGTCGGGCGGTCTCCGTCCAGAACTGGCAGCGCTCACACTCGTCACGTCTGGTCACCCTGATACCCGCCGCGCTGCTCGGGCGATGGCACGCCCAGAACACATCGTCCACGCGCGAACGGCCGGCACCGAGATCCTCGACAGCAACGCCAACGCGCCCCCACTCGCACGTCCATGGGACCCGCCGGATGCTGTTGGTATTCATGGCTTCCCTCTCTCAACTTCTCAGCGTGATCGCAACTGCTCTTGAAGCATCGCCGGGAGGCTGACGCATGACCACGCAACCGTGATGCCACACGCCAACGGCAAGTTTGGCGGGTTGTCACACAAGTGAACGGGAAATTGTCCGCGGCTGCGGCGAGCTATTCCCCCACGCCGGCGCCGCGTTTCTTCGACATCGCCAAGACCGCTGCAATTTTCGCCAGAGCTGTCCTGCAGTGTGTCGGCAGGCGTCTTGCTTCGTGGAATCAAGAGGAAGGAGGGACATGATGACGCGATTCGAGAAACGCCTCGACCTGATTCCGTTTCATCTGTTCGAGCCGTCCTACTTCGCCAACATGACCACGGAGATGGAGCGCATGCTCGAGGAGTTCGGCATTGGCCGGCACGCGTTTCGACCCGTCTGGCAGAAGCCCGAGACTGAGGTTTCGTGGACGCCGCGGATCGAGATCGTCCTGGAGCACAACGAGTTTCTCGTCCGGGCCGACCTGCCCGGTGTGGAACCGAAGGACGTGACAGTGGAAGTAAAGGACGAGCTGCTCACTCTGAAGGGCACGCGCAACAAGCTGTTCACGGAGTCCAATGAGGGGTTCGTCAAGACCGAGCGGCTGTATGGAGAGTTCTACCGCGCGATTCCGCTGCCGGAGGGCGCGATCGCGGAGGCGACGACGGCGAGATTCGTGAACGGCGTCCTCGAGATTCGGCTGCCAGTGCCACCACGGCGCGAGCCGAAGGCCCGAAAGGTCAATGTCGAGGTGACGCCCGCCACGGAGGTGTCGACGGCGCCTGACGTCAAGCAGACCGTCGCGGTGTAGCCTCCGCCGGTCCATCGCGTGGTAGGGGGGCCGGCCACTCGGCCGGCTCCCGATTCTCCGTTCGAGTCAGGCACCCGAGAGGCTGGAGTCATGTCTCGATCTGTAGGCTCGGTCACGGTTGCAAGCGTCTTCAGCGCGATGCTCGCGATGGGCGGAGTACTGGCATGGGGCCAGCAGCTCCCATCGCCGCCCGGGCAGCCATCGTACAGCGGCAGCGACCTCTTCAAGACCTATTGCACCGCCTGTCACGGCACCTCCGCCCGCGGCGATGGCCCGTTGGCCGCGAACATGAAAAAGCCTCCACCGGATCTGACGCAGTTTGCTGCGAGAAACGGCGGTGTGTTTCCGTCGGCGCTGGTCGCGCGCATCATTGACGGCCGGCAGCCGGTGACAGGACATGGCGGCCCCGACATGCCCGTGTGGGGCGACGCGTTCAGGGCGTCGCGGGAAGGATCCTCAGAGGAGGCGGTCCAGGCGCGGATCAAGGCGCTCGTTGACCACCTCGAGAGAATTCAGGAACGGCCCGCGCAATAGCCCGCTTGGGGCCGCGGATGTAATCGTCATGCGGCGTCGCGCTGTATCCCGCCGTCCCCGGTCGATCGCAGCAATTCGGCGCGCTCGGCGATGCCAAGCAGCTGCTTTCGCTCCATCACGAAATGGCCAAGGCGAATGAACGGCCCGCCGATCCACGGCGGGACACCGTGGAAGCGATAGCCCCGTGCTCCGCGGGCTCGAACGATCAGGCGCGTGCGTCTGCTTTCCACCTCCTCGAGCACGAATGCCCATGTCACGGCCGGAGCGGCGTGGGGTGCGGGCGCCCAGCCAAGCACAAGGCTCGATTCCGGCTGGCATTCGACGACGGTAAAGCCATCAGTGGCGCCAGGGAGTGCCGGGAACACGGTGCCAACGGCGATACTCTGCAGATCTCGCGCGATGCGTTCGCTGCTCCGCCGGCCGCCATTGTCGATACGGTCGTAGCTGTACCATCCCGCCCTGCTGCCGGCGCCCATCTGCGCAAGCCACGGCCATACCTCACGCCGAGGGCACCGAATGGTGATCGCGTGTGTCAGCGATCCAATCGGTTCAGGAATCAGCTGGTCGCCTGGAAGGTCACGCGTTCGTTCGAGGCGGGTCGCTCGGACTGATCTGTAGAACATCGGAGCCTCCACCCGTGGCATCCACCGCTCACGGCGTCGAGATCGGCCTGGTCAAGCCGATGCCGATCGCCAGATCGCGAGCACGATCTCATGCCATCCGGGTAAGCACATGGGATGCCAGTGGCTTTCGCGCGAGAGGATGGAACCAGTATCCTCTCCCCGTTTGGGGATTTTCACGCGCCCTTGTGGGAAATTTCCGAGAGCAAGTGGTACGATCGTTTGACGATTCACCGTGCCGACGTTGCGGGCCTGAGGCCGGCGTCGTTGATTGCCTCACACTCGCGGCACGAGACTCGCAAGCATCTTCTCGAAGGAGCCATATGCGGACCACGGTGCGTCTTGCTGTCGGCGTCGGCCTGCTCGGCCTTGTCATGTTCTCCGCCCGCGCGTCTGGACAGGCGCCGCGTGCGTGGCCCTCGGCTCCGAAGGACCCCACGGTTACGCCGGTTGCCGGCCCCGGCTGGCTGACGCGACTCGGCGTCACGGTGTCCCAGACAAGCCTCGGCCGCGGCTCCGGGCGCTATGGCCCGCCCGAGCGGACTGCGGCGCCGGCGCCGTCGCTGGTCGTCTCTGGCCAAGCCTCGCTCACGGGCGCCGATCTCTACCGCTTCAACTGCCAGGCGTGTCACGGTCTCGAGGGCCGCGGCGCGCCGCCCGAGATCAAGTCGGCGGTCGACCCGGTGCGCGGGGTGCCGCTCGACGTGCTTCGCGGGCAGATGAAGGCGCAGCATGAGGGCGTTCGTGCGGAACTGCTGAAGCGCGTTCACAACGGCGGCCAGCGGATGCCGTCGCGGGAGCACCTGAGCGGTGGCGAACTCAATCTGGTGTTTGCCTACCTGGGCGTGCTGGCCGGGTCGCCGAAGGCCGGTCCGGCCGGGCACGAAACGGTGAATTGGGCGCGCGTGGGCCAGCACGTCGTCAAGGGCACGTGCCACATCTGCCACGACGCCGTGGGGCCACGTCCCAGCGGTGAGGAGATGGGCCGGGGAAAGATCCCCTCCCTCCAGTCGCTGCTGGCATCGCGGCCGGTTGCGGAGTTCGTCACCAAGGCCCGCAGCGGAGCACCCGCGGACTTGACCGGGCTGGGCATGCTGCATCGTGGCCGGATGCCGGTCTTCTACTACCTGCACGACGAGGAGATCGCGGCCGCGTACGTCTACCTGGCGACGTATCCGCCACAGGCCGGCACGGCGCGCTGACCACGATTCTCGAAGGCTCGCCGGTGGCAAGGTCGTTGCTGCTGCCATTGGGGGGCAGTCTCGCGAGGTGGAGGATGACGCTGTTCTTCTATCGGGTGATGGGCGCGGCGGTGCTCGACGGCGGCAGCTATGAATCCGTCGAAGCCAATCCCCACGTGACCTGGCAGGCTGCGGCCATAGTCTTGTTGTCGAGCGCCGCCGCCGGCATCGGCGCCGGGGGCCTGTATGGTTTGGATCCCGCCACGTTCGCGTCGGTCAGCACGCTGGCACTGGTGACGTGGGTGGCATGGGCGATGCTGACCTTCCAGATCGGGACGCGCGTCTTTCCCGGCCCCGATACCGACGCCACGCTGGGCCAACTGCTGCGAACAACGGGATTTGCAGCCGCACCAGGATTGCTGCAGGTTTTCGCGCTGCTGCCGGGCATGGCGATTCCGGTGTTTGTCCTCACGACGGCCTGGATGTTTGCCGCCATGGTCGTGGGGGTCCGGCACGCCCTGGACTATCAGTCGATCGGGCAGGCGTTAGTCGTGTGCGCGGCAGCCGCCGGGCTGTCGGTGTCGCTGGCCGTCATCGCCAGTTTGCTGTTCAGCCCCGCGCTGTCATATGGCGGCCTGACGCCGTAAGAGAGCGGGGACGCGCCGTGCCACAAGCGCGGCGAAGGACTCGGCGAACCGATCGAGATCGGCCCAGTCGGTGTACTCGTAGTCGCGGCTCGTGTCTGTGTCACCGCCCGCCTTCCGGACGATTCGTCTCATCACCCAGCGCTTGAGCCAGCCATACTGCGTGTAGAGCACGGCCCCGGCCACCGCCTTTGTCGTCGTCGGCTTCCAGTTGACCGACGTCAGAAACCGCTGGATTGTCGCTGCGACCTCCTGTTGCACGGCTGGCTCGCGCTGCAGCACTCCGAGGCACACCGAGATGAACGCGGTCGGCACGCCTCCAAGCGCCGGCGCGTGGGTTCGAACCCACTGCCGAACCTCTGGCTGATACCCGCCGATGTGGACCGATCCAGCGACAATCACGCCGCCGTACGGCTGGGGGCGCGGCCTGGCCTCGGCGACGTCGACGACGTCGGTCTCGACGCCTCGCGTGCGAAGCATGTCGCCGAGCCTGCGCGCAATCTTGGCCGTGTGCCCATCGGTAGTGCCGTAGAGGACGAGAATGCGGGTCATCGGTAACCTCCAGCGCCGCGACGGGCGACGCTTTCATGCGACGAGGGGAGGAACCCAACCAGACAGGAACGTCTGCAGATGGGGGTCTGTCGACGCCATCAGCTCGGCGGCAGATCCTTCGAAATACACCTGCCCGTCCTTGAGCATGATGAATGTGGCCTCCTCGGTCGCGTGCGTGTCCGCCTCGACGATCGCGAGCTGGCCATTCTGGCTCACCGCCTCGTGGGTCGCTATATAGAAGGCGTCCTGGAGTTGATGGGTCACCAGGAGCGAGGTTACGTGCTGAACGTCTCTCAGCTTGATGATCTCGGCGTCCACGGTCTTGGCCGTAATCGGATCGAGCCCGGAAGTCGGCTCATCGAATAGCAGCAGGCGGGGTCGTGCGGCCATGGCACGCGCGATCGCGACCCGCCGGCGCTGTCCGCCTGATAACTCCGCAGGCATTCTGTCGATGTACTCCTCCAGCCCGATGAACCGAAGAATCTCCTCGACACGACGGCGCACTTGATCTGCCGGCATCTCGGTCTCTTCATACAGCTTGTACCCGACATTGTCGGCAACCGTGAGCGAATCGAAGAGCGCACTCTCCTGGAACAGCATCCCGATGTCGTCCCGCATCCCGATCATCTGCGTCTCGGTCATCGTATCGATACGTTCGCCGTTGACGCGAATCACACCCGAGTCCGGCTTCAACAGACCGAGAATCAGCTTGAGAACGACGGATTTGCCGACTCCGCTTGCCCCGATCAGGATGGTCATGTGACCTGCGGGCACGGAAAAACTGAGGTCGCGCAGCACCACGTTGTCGTCGAAGGCCAGCGAGACACGATCGAACAGCACGGCGTGACCTGCGCGCCAACGGCCGGATAGGGGATCGCGACCGCTGCTCGAGCCCATTGACCGGGGTTCCAGCCGATGTCGACAGCGAGCCGACACGAGACAAGTCTTCTCACTCTTCTCGACGATCCGAAGCACCCGCTCCAGGTCAGTGCCAGCGGGCACTGTGAGTCTGGGCGCAAGACGATTTCCGTGAAGCGCGTCGATCGTCTTTCCGGTCTACCGTTCCGCTGGCGTCAATCTCGAGCCTGATGAACTCGAGCTTCGACGCACGTGCGATCGCACGAAGCGTGAAGAGGAAGCACGCCTGGACTGATGCGAGCAGCAAGTGCTCTTGACTCCATGCATCTCCAGGGCCGTCGTAATCGGCCGGCGGCGCCGTGCGAAGCGCGGGCAGGCCCGCGGCAGACATCTCGGCATAACCGGATGGCCCACCACCGAGATGACTCGTAGTGATGCGGAAGGGGTCTCATCGATTAGCCTACACCTGTCGGAATCAGCAATTGCAGTGCCTGAAGAAAACAGGCGGATATTGCCCTCTGATGGCAATCAGCCCGCGAAATACTTCGGCCTTGGTGGGAAATTTCGCTGCTGGACGGGCGCACGCCGACTAACGAATCCGGGGCGACGAGTGGAGCGTCACGGTGAGCTCCGCGATGGTGCCCCCGCCAGGCCTGTCCCTGAGCTCGACGCCGCCATTCTGGAGATCCATGAGCCGTTTGACGATGGCAAGACCGAGGCCGGTGCCTTCCGGTCTCGTGGTCACGAACGGCTGGAACAGGCGTTCGCGTACAGCTCGATGGAAGCCCGGGCCCGCGATCGCGAAACGAGATCCGGCAGACCTCCGCGTCGTTGGCTATCTGAATGTCGACCTCGCCATCTCCGGCGGCCTGGCAGGCGTTCAGCGCGAGGTTCAGCACCGCCGCACGCAACATCTCGACATCGGCGAGCGCCCTGACATCCCGAGGCCCCGAGATCGCAATCGGAGGGCCGCCGCGACCGGCAGAGATACGGGCGTTCAACGCGACCTCTGCGACCAGTGCCCCGACATCCACCGACGTCAATCGCGGGGGCTTGGGCCGCGCATACTGCAGCAGGTCGTCAACCTTCGCGTTGAGGCCGTCAATCCGCGCGATCATCGCCCCGATGACCTCGCGGTCGCCGGTGCGGCGACGCGGCGCTCGAGCACCTGCAGGGACGCTCGCAATCCCGCAATGGGGTTTCGCACCTCGTGCGCCACGACCGCGGCCATTTGCCCGAGGCTCGTCAACGCCGCTTGCGCTCGCAGTTGCGCCTCGGCGTGCTTGCGCGACGTGATGTCGCTGCGAATCGCCAGGTACTGTCGAGGCTTTCCACGATCGTCCAGGAAGGGCACGATGGTCGTGTCCACCCAGTACAGCGATCCGTCCTTCGCCCGATTCTGAATCTCTCCCCGCCAGACCTTGCCGTTGGCAATGGTCCGCCAGAGATCCCGAATGAAGGTCTTGGGATGATGGCCGGAGTTGATGATGCGATGGTCTTGCCCGATCAGCTCGCTGCGCGCGTACCTCGAGATCTCGCAAAACTTGTCGTTGGCGTAGGTGATGATGCCGCGATGATCCGTGCAGGCGACGATCGCCGCCTGGTCGAGCGCGTAGCGCATCTGCTCCAGCTCGGCGACCTCACGCGCTCGTTCGTGTTGGCGCGGCGTCGTTGCGTCTTGCTCGCCAGCCTCGAGGGACCGCGATTTGGGGTGGCCGCCATCCATGCGTGCTCAGCCTGTCAATGCGTCAATCTGAACTTCTCTATTCGATAGCGGATCTGATCGCGATTCAACCCGAGCAGCGTGCCGGCTCTGGTCTGATTACCGCCGCTGCGTTTCAGCGCCTGCACGACGAGGCTCCGCTCGAGCTGGTCCAAATCGACACCGGTGGCCGGCAGCTCGAACTGGTCGGCCGACGCCAGCGCCTGGCCCACCGTCGAGAAGTCTCGGGTATCCAGCCGTTCGCTGTCGGAGAGCAGCATGGCCCGTTCGATGACGTTCCGGAGTTCGCGGATGTTCCCGGGCCAGCCATAATGCTGCAGCAGCGCGTAGGCGCCCTGGGTTGCGCCGGCCACGCGCTTCCGGAACTCGGTGTTGAACGCGTCGATGAAATACTCGGCGAGCAGCGGGATGTCATCGGCACGCTGCCGAAGCGGCGGCAGGGCGATCGGCAGCACGTTCAGCCGATAGAACAGGTCCGGCCGGAAGACGTGTCTTTTTACCTCGTCTTCGAGATTCCGGTTGGTCGCGGCGATGACGCGGACGTCGACCCGAATGTCTGCGGAGCCGCCCACTCGCTTGAAGCTCTTCTCCTCGAGAAACCGCAAGAGCTTGGACTGCAGCCCCGGCGTCATCTCGCCAATCTCATCGAGAAACACCGTTCCGCCGTCGGCGATCTCCAGCAATCCTTTCTTCTGCACTCTTGCGTCTGTGAACGCGCCCCGCTCGTGACCGAAGAGTTCGCTTTCGAGCAGCTGGTCCGGGAGAGCCGAGCAGGTGATGTTCATGAACGGCCTGGACGCGCGATCGCTCGAGTAGTGGATCACTTTGGCCACCAGATCCTTGCCGGTTCCGCTCTCGCCTGTCAGGAGCACCGTGGAGGCGGGACTGGCCGCCACACGCGCGACCAGCTGTCGGAGACCGACCACGGATGGAGAATTCCCGACGATCCGGTGAAGGCTGTACAGGACGCGCCGCATTCGAGCGGTCCTGCCGCACCTCGCGGCGCAGACGTGTCGTCTCGAGCGCGCGCTCGACGATCGCGACGATCTCATCCAGA
Organism: Vicinamibacteria bacterium; assembly: GCA_963806705.1. GTDB lineage: Bacteria > Acidobacteriota > Vicinamibacteria > Vicinamibacterales > JAENWD01 > JAENWD01. The sequence continues at coordinate 147,334 of CAWDZE010000003.1, read as the reverse complement.
TTGAATGGCTTGTTCGCGAAATGATACGCGCCGAGCTTCATCGCCTCGACTGCGGTCTCGACGCTGGCGTACGCCGTCAGCAGAACGACGAGGATGTCCGGATCGAACTCCTTCATGCTCCTGAGCAGCGTGACGCCGTCGATGTCGGGCAGCCGGTAGTCCAGCAGCACGAGCTCGACCCCCTCCGTCATCCGATCCAGCGCAGCCCTGCCGGTGTCGGCTTCGAGCACGTTGTAGTCTTCTGACTTGAGCCGTTCGCTCAGCGACCAGCGGATGAGGGCTTCGTCGTCAACAACGAGGATGGTGGCTTTTGACATATCGGTTCAGCTGTGGCGCATTCCATTACTGCATCCGCGATGCCGTCCTGAACGGCTGATTTTAGGCGAAAATCCGAGGTTCGGCTGTTGCGATTGGGGAATTTTTCACGGTCCGCGGAAAATCTCCCCCGCGGCCTACGGGCACGACCAGGCTCTGCCACCGGATCGAGGTCGACGGGCACGCCCTGCTGCGAAGATTTCCGCACTTGCTGGTGAATTGCCCGCTGCGCCTGTTGCGAGGCGCATGTGAATCGGGGAATTTCGACGGTCCCGTTCACGGCAGCACTGTTGCACCGAGACGCTGCGAGGCTCTCGATGCGCGACTCCACTGATGCACCCCTCGCTGACACCCTGTACCGCCCGTAGCGGCCGTCGATGTCGTCCTTCGCGATGGCACGACGGCCCGCCTGCGATCGGCGGCTGACACCGACCGGGACGGACTGCGTGCGCTCTTCGCACAACTGTCCGATGAGAGCCGATACCACAGGTTCTTGCGAGCGACCGGGCCGTTCGACCTCAGCCGGGAGCTGATTGCGGAGACGGACTATCCCCGGAATATCTCGCTCGTGGCCGAGCGCGGTCATACCTTGCTCGGCGTCGTCACTTGTGCTCGGACGCGCGAGGCGGACGCCCACGCTGAAGTGGCGTTTGCGGTCGCCGATCGCTTTCACGGGCATGGGCTCGCCACTCGCATGCTCGAGCGTCTTGCCGAGATCGCAAGACCTGTTGGCATCGAGCGGTTCGAGGCGTGGGTCCACCTCTCGAACCGCCGGATGCTCGCTGTCTTCAGGGACTCCGGCTTCACGGTTGTTCACGACGATCCGGAAGCGGGAGTGAGCCGACTCGTGCTCGACCTGCACCAGACACCGGCCTTCTTGGATCGGGCCGCATCGAGGGCCAGCACGGCAGCCGTCGCGTCGCTCGAACCGTTCTTCCGGCCCAGAGTTGTGGCTGTCGTCGGGGCGAGCCGGTCACGGGGAAAGATCGGGGCCGAGATCTTCCATGCGATCACCGCAGGCGGTTTCACGGGCACCGTGATTCCCGTCAACCCGTCGGGCTGTCAGATCGGAGCCTCGATAGCGGTGCCTCGAGTTGCGGCGATTGAAGAGGCCGTCGATCTGGCCATCATTGCCGTTCCGGCAGGGCAGGTCGAGGCCGTGGTCGATGACTGCATCGACAAGGGCGTGAAGGCGATCGTCATCGTCACCGCCGGCTTCTCGGAGCGAGATGCTGCCGGCCGCACATCCGAAGCGCGGATCGTCGAGAAGATTCGCGACGCGGGGATACGGCTCATTGGACCCAACTGCATGGGCATCGTGCAGACCGATCCTGCCGTCTCGCTGAACGCCAGTTTCGCGCCGTCGATGCCTCCTCAGGGACGGGTCGCGTTTCTATCCCAGAGCGGCGCGCTCGGGTTGGCGATCCTCGAGAACGCACGCCGGCTCCAGCTGGGCATCTCGACGTTCGTGTCCGTCGGCAACAAGGCTGACGTCTCGGGCAACGACCTTGTGCAGTACTGGGCCGAGGATGCGCGCACCGACGTCATCCTCCTGTACCTCGAAAGCTTCGGCAACCCGCGCAACTTCGCCCGCATTGCCCGACGCGTGGGGCGGAGCAAGCCGATCGTCGCGGTCAAAGCCGGCCGATCCACGGCCGGCGCGCGCGCGGCCTCGTCGCACACCGGCGCCATGGCCACCGACGATCGGGTCGTTGATGCGCTGTTTGAACAGGCCGGCATCATCAGAACGGCCACGCTCGAGGAGCTCTTCGACGTTGCGACGCTTCTGGCGCATCAGCCGCTCCCGCGTGGGCCGCGCGTGGCGATCCTCACAAACGCGGGCGGACCGGGGATCCTCGCCGCGGACGCCTGCGAGGCCGATGGCCTCGCAATCGCGACGCTGACCGAGGCCTCGATGACGGCGCTCCGGGACGCCGTGCCACACGCGGCAAGCGTCGCCAACCCGGTCGATCTCCTGGCGTCTGCCACGGCTGAGGACTACCGACGCGCACTTGGCGTCCTTCTCGAGGATCCGCGAGTTGACGCGGTACAGATTCTGTACGTTCCGGTGCTGACCGATCGTACTGCCGGGATTGCTGCGGTACTGGCGGAAGCCGCAGCTCGGGGCGTGAACGCGACAAACCGATTCTGGCAACCTTCCTCGATCCGACTGGCGCCGACGCAAGGGTGGTCGGCATCCCCACCTATGCGTTTCCGGAAGCCGGCGCTCGCGCCCTCGCACGGGTCGAGCGGTACGCCCGTTGGCGTCGCGTCGCTGAGGGCATACCGGCGTGCCCGGCGAACATCGACATCAGTGCCGCCCGCATGCTCGTCGAGACGGCGATGCGGCGCGGCGGCGGATGGCTCGATCCGGTGGAACTTGGCCGTCTGCTCGAGGCCATGGGGCTGCCGGCGCTCCGCACACTCGTGGCTCGTACCGAATCGGAGGCGTGTGCTGCGGCCGACGCCATCGGACTTCCGGTCGCCGTCAAGGCGATGGGACGGGACATCGTTCACAAGACCGACGTCGGCGGCGTGAAGCTCGGTGTGAACAGCAAAGACGCCGTCGTGGCGGCGTGGCGCGACCTTTCCAGCCGGCTGGGCACCCGACTCGAGGGCGTGCTCGTCCAGGAGATGGCGGGTGACGGACCGGAGATGCTCGTCGGCGCGGTCCAGCATCCGATCTTCGGTCCGCTGGTCGCGTGCGGCGCCGGCGGAACGCTCGCGGAGCTGGTCCAGGACACGGCCTATCGGCTTACGCCACTGACTGAGGAAGACGCTCGACAGATGGTCGACAGCCTCAAGTCGGCGCGGGTGTTGCGCGGATATCGCGGGGCGCCTCCAGCGGATGAGGCCGCCCTGCGCGATGTTCTGCTCCGGCTCTCGGTGTTGCTCGAGACGTGTGCCTCCGTTCTGGAGGTGGATCTGAATCCGGTCCGGGTCCGCACTACGGGAGTGCAGATTCTCGATGCACGGGTCCGCGTGGGCGCGCCTGCCCGGACCGACGCTCGTCGGATCTGGTACTGACATGTGGACACGCACGATCGCGGTTCATGAAAGGAGCACGCGATGGATACCATGAAGGCGGTCGCATTCCGAGGCAAGGGGCGTTTGGTTCTCGAAGAACGGCCCAAGCCGGTTCCCCGCGCGGGGGAAGCGGTCATCCGTATCACGACGACGACGATCTGCGGCACCGACGTGCACATCGTCAAAGGCGAATACCCGGTTCGTGATGGCTTGATTCTCGGCCACGAGCCCGTCGGCGTGATCGATGTGCTCGGTTCCGGGCTCGAGCCCGAGTACCACGTCGGCCAGCGGGTGATCGTCGGCGCGATTACGCCCTGCGGCCAGTGCTTCTACTGCTTCAATGGCAGCCATTCGCAGTGCGGCGGCCCGCTGGGTGGGTGGCGCTTCGGCAACACGATCGACGGCGCGTGGGCCGAGTACCTTCTCGTGCCCGATGCCCGCGCCAATCTCGCGCCGATTCCCGACGATCTCACCGACGAGCAGGTCGTCCTGGTTCCGGACATCTTCTCAACGGGATTGAGCGGCGCCGAGAGCGGCGACATCAAGGTCGGCGACGCCGTCGCGGTCTTTGCGCAGGGGCCAATTGGCCTGTGCGCGACGCTCGGCGCACGGCTCCGTGGAGCCGCGCTCATCATCGGCGTCGACAGCGTCCCGGAACGCCTGGAGGCCGCGCGCCGCTTTGGCGCCAACGTCGTGATCAACTACCGCGAGCAGGACCCGGTCGCCGCAATCAAGCGGCTCACCGACGGACGCGGCGCCGATGTCACGATTGAAGCGCTCGGACGCCAGGAGACGTTCGAGAGTGCCCTGCGTTCGACGCGCCCCGGCGGCACGCTCTCGAGTCTGGGCGTGTACTCCGGCAAGCTGGTGGCGCCGTACGAGGCCCTGTACGCGGGTCTCGGCGATCAGCGGATCGTGACAACGCTCTGTCCCGGCGGCAAGGAGCGCATGCGGCGTCTGATGCAGATGGTCGCGCAGGGCCGCGTGGATCTGTCACCGCTTGTCACGCATCGGTTCGCGCTCGACGATGTCGAGAACGCGTTCGAGTTGTTCAGCCAGCAGCGCGACGGCGTCATGAAGGTCGCCCTGCACCCGGCATTGCCGCCCTCCCACCAGCTCGCGGCCCCCGCGGCGCAGCTGACGGAGGCCGCTCGCTGACGAGCAGAGGAACCCATGCCCGCCCTGGCGCGATTGATCCCGTGCCCGCACAGACTCGAGACCGACGGCATCGACGTCGCGGCGCCGCTGGCCGACGTGTGGGCACGGGTGCGCCAGGGAAACCTGGCGCAATCCCGCGTCGTGCGGGCGCTGTTCAGCGTGAGGACGCTGGCGAGCCGCGCCAAGGGGCACGAAGTACGGCCATCCCTCCGTCTCGACGACCTGCAGTCGTCCACGGAGCGGCCAGGATTCCAGGTTCTCGTCGATGACGCGCCGCGTGAGGTCGTCGTCGGTGCCGTGGGCCAGGTCTGGCGACTTGACATCCCGTTCGTGCACGTCGCCGACGCCGCGGAGTTCCTCGCATTCCAGGAGCCGGGGTTCGTGAAAGTCGCCTGGGCGATTCAACTCACGCCGCTTGGCGCGAGCGCGACGCACGTCGGCCTCGAAGTGCGCGTTCATGCTACCGACGAGCGGTCATGGGCGAAGTTCCGCCGCTACTTTCACATCATTGGACCCGCGTCGCGGTTTATCCGGCGTTCGATGCTCAGGCAGCTTGTGCAGGAGCTCGAGCGGGCACATGTTCAGCACCATTTCTAGACCCACCAGATCGCCCGCCCGCTGGATGCGGCCGTGGCTGTCCACGCGGAGGAACCCATTCCCCACCAGCTCCTGGATGGCGGCCGCGCACGCGTCTTCCGGTAGCCGGCAGAGACGCCGACACTGCACGAGGGTAAGAGATCGCTGTTGCGAACCTCTCGTGGACGAACGAGTTGCTCGGGCATATCGGCATACCGGTTGAACTGTGGGCCTTGGTGCTGATGACGACATTAGTGGGGTGGGGCGCGGCCGAGGCGATCGCGAGGTTCAGCTGGCTTCGCCCTCCTGGAACGGTTGCCCAGGTGCGCGAAAACATATCCCGCCGTCGTGCGGCTGCGCCCGGGGGCCATTGCGGAGGCCGAAGAAGATGACTGAACGGAGATCCGCGCATGGCTCGGAGCCTAGGCGAGCGATTCGACAATCGGCGCACAGGGAACCGAGAAGTGCACTTGAAGTCGCCCGTCACTACATCGGCGATGCGATCTATGGGGCCAACGACGGCATCATCACCACGTTTGCCGTAGTCGCCGGCGTCACCGGCGGGTCATTGTCGGCTCGGGCGGTTCTCATCGTGGGAGTCGCAAATCTGATTGCCGATGGCTTGTCCATGGGTGTGGGCAACTACCTGAGCATTCGCTCGACCGAGAGCGCGCTCGAAGCCCAGGGTCTGCCGGAGCAAGAAGCGCGACCAGAGCGGCATGGACTTGTGACCTTTTTGGCATTTGGGAGCGTCGGAGCCCTCCCGCTCGTGCCCTACCTACTGCCAGACCTCGGGATTGGCCGGTTTCCTTTCTCGGTGTCACTGACCATTGCGGCGCTCTTCGGTGTCGGCGCATCCCGAGCCATCGTCACGGTCGACCGCTGGTGGGTTGCCGGTCTCGAGATGCTGCTGCTCGGGATGATCGTTGCCTCCGTCGCATACGGCAGCGGCTTTTTCGTGGCCGGAATCATCAACGGCGGTTAGCCTGAAATCTGGAGGACCGAGTAGAGCGCCTCTTTGAGCGCCACATCTCGCGGTCGCCGGTCAGGGCGGTCCCCATCTAGCGTTTCGCCGGGCCCCAGACATTGCCGTGCAGGGTGTGGCAGGACGCACAACTCTGCAGTAACTCGCTGTAGACGTAGATTCTCGATCTGGTGTCGGACGCCTGAAGGCCTCGCTCGGCCAGCGTGTGCACGCGCTTCTCGTTCTCCAGGATGTCGCTGGTCAGCTTCGCGTCCCTCGGCATCGCGCTTCGGCGCAGTGGCGTCGATCGCAGTCGCCGCGCGCCGTCGTTCCAGGCTGACGTGGAGGGCACTGTCAGGCCCTGTACCATCGAGGTCGATGGCGGCCTCATGCGCGAGCATGTGGCCGACCACGCCGCCGACCGACGAAGAGACCGGCTCGGCGAGCGCCGGCATCGTGCCTACTGCACGGTGGCAATCCCCGCAGGTCGCCAGCATCGACGCGCTGAACGCCGCGATGTCTTCGAGGATCTCCTCGTCGGCGGCCCGTGCCGCACTCAGCTGCATCGCGGTCACGTACGCTCAGCCGGCGCGGGCAACCCCGGGGGAGCTGGCCGGCTGGCAACGGCGCGCGCCTCGGCGCGTGCCGTCGCCAGATCGCCCCGGATAACCGACTCGTGGACCCGCATCACCGACGCGAAGTGCTGCCGCATGAACGCGGCACGGTCGTCACGCGGTTTCAATGACGAGGGAGGCTGACTCGTCGACGGCAATCGGCCCGCCAGCCCTGCCGACGCTGCGCCCGCCGCAATCATGCCGGCCAGACTGAAGCACATGAAGGCGATCGGGTGTCGCATGAGCGCTCCTCTGAGGCCGGACCCCCTGCCGATTCGGCCTGTTCGCCTGGCGCGGAGCCGTCCTAGTGGACACGCGACGCCAGTGACGTGTCTGTCACGATGGCGATCCGGTTCGTCACTTGTCGCACGCCGGGCACCTGGCGGACCGCCGCCTCGGCTTCCGCCCGCTCTCCCCGCCACCGCACGCGGCCCGTGAGGCGCGCCACGCCGCCAAGCACCTGGACGTGCACGGTGGTTGGGAGCGAAAGGCGATAGTCCAAGGCGCGACGCGCGTCGAAGAAGACGTCGATATCGCTGCGCTGCGCACGGCGAGGGGTCCCAGTTGTCATTGCCACATCTCCAGCCAACCGTGATGCGGCCGCCGTGCCAACTTGTAGACCCTACGGCGGAGGGATTCCTGATGCCTCCAACGGAAATGGTGCGAAAAATCCCGCTCCAGGTGCCGAGATTTCCGCGGCCGCGCCGGTGGCCAGTCGCGTTCCCTCAGGTCTGGAGAGCCGAGTAGAGGGCCTCTCTTAGCGCCACATCCCTCGGGTCGCCGGTCAGGGCGGTCCCCATCTGGCTCGTCACGTACACGTACCCGACGCCGACCTCCGGATCGGCATAGCCAAGCGACCCACCGGCCCCCGGGGATCCGAACGAGCGATCGCTGCCGAATCGCCAGATCGGAGTGGACTTCATGAAGCCGAGCGAGAACTGGACGCCGTCACCTTTCATGCATTCGTCATAGAAGCCGCGCGTGGGAGGAATCGCAGCTGCGGCCAGCAGATCCAGCGTGTCCTGCCGCAACCCCAACTCGCGTCCGCCGGCAGCGAAGGCGCCATAGGCGTGGGCAATGCCGCGCGCGGTGCCGACGGCACCGCCGGAGGGCACTTCGAAGTTGCGCGCGTACACGCGCTGCTCGTCCAGATAGACCGCGGAACCGGGATTGATCACGACCGCACGGTAGATGTTCGAATGAGGATTCATCGCTTCGAGCGCGAATCGAAGTGGGAATCCAGTCAGCATGCGGAGCCGGCTCGGCGGCGACAAGGTCGCGAGGCGATCGTTCGGGATCTCCTCTGGCACACGGATGTAGACGTCGTCGCCGAGCGGAGACGCGATCTCGTCCTGGAAGAACTGTCCGAGGCTGCGATGTCGTGGATCGACGCGGCGCAATAGCTCACCTTCGTAGAAGCCGAGAGTGAGGGCGTGATACGCCTGGCGCGTGCCTGGCTCCCAGGTCGGCGTCTGACGGGCCAGTACCACCGCCAGGCGATCGAGGTCGGCCACGACGCTTCGATCGACGGGTTCGTCGAAAGCGAAGAGTCCGGCCTGATGCGCCAGGAGCTGGCGGACGGTGATCTTCTCTTTTCCCTGCTGGGCGAACTCGGGCCAGTACGTGGCCACCCGCTCCTCGTAGTCGAGCCACCCGCGGGAGTGGGCCAGTGCCAGGGTCATGGCAGCCAGGCCCTTCGTGGCCGAGTGCACGACGACCATCGTGTCCCGCTCCCACGGCTCGCCCGCCTGCTTGTTGCGGATGCCGCCCCAGAGATCGACGACCTTCTCGCCGTGTTGATAGACAGCGCAGGCGCCGCCCAACTCACCGCGTCGAGCAAAGTTCTCAGCGAATGCCTCGCGCACCGCCTCGAAGCCGCGAGTGACGTGTCCCTCTACAGGGTGTGATGCGACGGCAAGCATGGTTCCTCCCCTGGCACGAGCGTCTCCGCCGGCCTCTTCGGTAGAGGGAGCAACCCGTGTGCCTTGCGCGCGTCGTGGCGATGCGCGACGAAATGGGCGTTTCGGCGCACGCGGCCCGCGACTCTCGCTTGGGCTGTGGGAAATTTCGCGAGCGCTGCGGGGAATTTCACGGGCGCGGCGGAGAATTGCGCGCTGACGGCCTACGGTCACGACCGGCGGCTATGCCACGGAACCGACGATCGGGCAGGGCATGAGGATTGCACCTGCGTTACGTGTCAGGGAGGCTCACATGGCTCGACGCCCGTCGGTGCTCTGTCCGATCGACTTCTCGAATCCATCGCGGGCGGCGCTGCGCTATGCCACCGCCATCGCCGAATATTTCCAGACCCGCCTGACGTTGCTCACGGTCAACGACCCGCTGCTGGCCGAGGCGGCCGTCCTGCGCGCGGGTCCCGACTGGCTGCCCGACGACAGCGAGCGCGAGCTCCGGCGGTTCTTCCAGCAGACCTTCGAGCACCGCACGCTGTTTCCCGTCCACGTCGACGTGCTCGTCACGACCGGACAACCTGCGCAGGAGATCCTCCGCGTGGCGCGAGAGCGCCACTGCGAGCTGATCGTGATGAGCACGCACGGCCTCACGGGGATGCGCAAGCTCTTTTTCGGCGCGACGACCGAGCGCGTCCTGCGCGAGACGGACATCCCCGTGCTGGTCACGCCGGCCGTCGAGTCGGGACCGCTCTATCTCGAAGACGTCAGGCAAACAGTCGGACGTGTCCTGGCACCGGTGGATCTGACGGCGGCGTCGGAGCACCAGGTGCAGGTTGCCGGCGCGCTGGCGTCGGCGGTCGGCGTGCCGCTGCTGCTGGCTCATGTGGTGGAGCCCCTGCGCTTTCCCGGCCCACCGAGCGTCCATCGGCCAAGAGTCGACGGCGAGCGGCGCACCCGCAGCGAGCATGCGCTCCAGGAGTTGATTGCCGCCGTACCGGCGCAGGTGAGAACCGAAGCGTTGACGGCATTTGGCGACCCGGCTGAGGAGATCGCCAAGATCGCGAAGGAGCGGCGCGCCGGCTTGATCGTGATCGGCCTGCACGGCTCGCCGCTGGCCGGTCCGCGGATGGGATCGGTGACGTATCGCGTGCTTTGTTTGTCGCAGACGCCGGTGCTCGCCCTGCCGCCGGTCGCCCCTGCGTCGGTCAGGCGCGTGGCGGCTCCCGTGATGGAATCGGCGGTCGTCAGCGCGCCGCCCGCGATGTGAGACAGGAGGACATCATGTTCCCGCAGTTCAAGACGATTCTCGTCGCGACCGACTTCAGCCCGACGTCGGAGCACGCGCTGGAGTACGCGCGCGAGCTGGCCAGGTCATTCGGGTCGACGCTCCACCTCCTTCACGTGGTGCCGGACCCAGTGCTCGCTTCGGCCTGGTCAGAGGCCTACGCCTACGATCTGACAGCGCTGGGCGAGCGCTTTCGGAAACATGCCGAACGGCAGCTCGCCGAGAAGGCGCGCGCGATTGGTGAGGTCACGCTGACCACCGAAGCCCTCGTCGGCAGCCCGGCTGCGACTATCGCGGCGGCGGCCGAGGATCGCGGCGCGGATCTCATCGTGATGGGAACGCATGGCCGAACGGGTGTCACGCACCTCTTCATGGGCAGCGTCGCCGAGCGGGTGGTGCGAACGGCGCCGTGCCCGGTCCTGACCGTGCGCCAGCCGAGCGTCGCCACGCAGAAACGCCGAGCAGCCGAGGTACGGGCCGTGCCAGCCTAGCTGCCTGGCAACTCGCTAGGCTCGGATTTGCTCTCGGGCTCGGCCGCTCGGATAAGCTGACCCAGGGCCATGCAGTCCATCCGGCGCGCCTGCGGCTGTGGGTGACCATCTGGCTCGTGGTCCAGGTGGCGTCGCTCTCGGCGCTCGTACCGCGGAACTGCTGCGCGGCGCACTCGTCGGCGGCCAAAGCCGCCAGGCCCGGCTGCCACGAAAAGGCCGCCGCCACGCAATGCCCGATGCGCGCGGCCGACGGCAAGCCGTGCCCCATGCACCGCGGCGGCCACAGCGAGGCCGCCGAGACGGCTCCTGACAGCTGCGCCATGCGCGGGACGTGCAGCGGGCCGATGGCCGCACTGGTCGCGCAGTTGTCCAACTACGGCGTCCTTCCGGCCGCGACTCCTGGTGCTGCCCGACCTGCATCGGGGTGCGGTGAACCTCGACTCCGACGAGCAGCTCCTCTCCCGTTTCACCCCTCCAGATTCTCCGCCTCCACGCGCGTAGACGTCGCCTTGCCGGGCCGATGGCACGTGTGTGCCTCGCGCCGCGTGCGGTGGTGTCTCACGTGGAGGTGTCTCGTGCGGAGTTTGAGAGCTCTGGTGCTTGCGGGCGTGCTGCTCGCAAGCGCCAGCAGTGTTTACGCGCAGCAATCGGTTGACTACGCCAGCATCAGCGGCCGTGTCACGGATCCGTCCGGCGCGGTGGTCGAGGGCGCGAGTGTGGCAGCCCGGAACACGAAAACAGGCGTGACCGCGACGACGGCCACGGGTCGCGACGGACGTTTCAGGTTCCCATACCTGCGCGTGGGATCGTACGAGCTCGTCGTCGGCAAGCCTGGATTCCGCGACGCGACGCACCTTCTCTCCCTGACTGTCGGCGCAGCCTTCGAACTGCCGGTGTCGCTGACGGTCGGCGCCGTCGATACCAACGTCACCGTCACAGGCGAGACGACGGTCCTCGAGGCCGCGCGGAGCCAGATCGCAGGTACGGTGCCGCAGGCCGAGGTCCAGAGCGTGCCGCTCAACGGCCGCAACTTCCTCGAGCTGGCGCTCCTGGTTCCAGGCGTGTCGCCCACCAACGTCGGAAGCACGCAGCTGTTCCCGGAAACGTCCGCGGTCCCCGGCATCAGCCTGTCGATCAACAGCCAACGCAACCTGTCGAACAACTTCATCGTCGACGGGCTCTCGGCCAACGACGACGCGGCGGGCCTGAGCGGGATCACGTACGGCGTCGACGCGCTCGAGCAGGTGCAGGTCGTGACATCCGGCGGGCAGGCCGAGCTGGGCCGGGCGCTGGGAGGCCACATCAACATCGTCACCAGGAGCGGCACCAACACGCTGCACGGGACCGTCTACGACTACCTGCGCGACGATCGATTCAACGCCCGCAATCCGTTGTCTGGAACCACGCTTCCGATGGACCAGTCCCAGTACGGCGGCAGTCTTGGCGGACCCGTCGTGCAGGGCCGGACGTTCTATTTCGCCAACGTCGAACAACGGCGGCTCGACCAGACCGGCCTGACGACCATCACGCCCGCCAACGCCAGCATCGTGAACGCCCGGCTCATCGCGACGGGCTACCAGGCTCCACTGGTCACGTCGGGGGCATACGCGAATCCGGTGGATTCGACCAACGTCCTCGCCAAGCTCGATCACAATGTGCGCGACGGCCACATGTTCGGCATCCGCTACAGCCTCTACGACGTCGGCTCCGAGAACTCACGCGGCGCCGGCGGCCTCAACGCTCCGAGCGCGTCGTCGGCGCTCGACAACCTGGACCAGACCGTCGCGCTCAGCCACATGCTCGCCGCTTTCGCCGCGCACCTATCTCGAAACCCGCGCGCAAGTTGCGTACAGCGACTTGAAGGCGCCGCCCACCGACCTGCTGGGCCCGGCCGTGACCATCGCGGGCGTGGCGGCGTTCGGGAGGCTCTCGACCAGTCCCACGGGCCGCGAGAACACGATGTACCAGGTCGTCAACAACCTGTCGCATCAGGCGGGGGCGCACGCGCTGAAGGTCGGCGCGGATTTTCTGTACAACGACGACCTGATCACGTTCCCTCGCGCGGTGCGCGGGACGTACGCCTTCTCGTCGATGCCGACCTTCCTGTCGGGCGTCTACAACAACGCGGGCTTCACGCAGACGTTTGGCGACACCGAGGTGTCGCAGACCAATCCCAACCTCGGCGTCTACGTCGCAGGACGAGTGGAAAGTCAGCCCTCGACTGACGCTGAATGCCGGCGTGCGCTACGAGTTGCAGTTCCTCGAGACGATCGCCGCCGACGCCGACAACGTCTCCCCGCGGCTCGGCGTCACGTGGTCGCCTTTCGACGCTCGGTCGGACACTCGTTCGCGGCGGCGCGGGCCTCTTCTTCGACCGCGTGCCGCTGCGTGCGGTCGCCAACGCGCTGCTGTCGGCGGGGAACACGACGGACCTGACGCAGCTGCGTCAGATCAGCGTGAGCCTGTCGCCCGCGCAGGCTGGAGCCCCGGCGTTTCCGAACATCCTGAGCGGCTTCGTGCCGTCGGTCACGCTGGCCAACCTGACGACGATGGACCGGAACCTGGAGAACGCCTATTCACGACAGGCCAACGTGGAGGTGGAGCAGCAGCTGGGCGATCGCAGCACGCTGAGCGTGGGGTATCAGTACGTCGGCGGGCGGAACCTGCTGATGTCCGTGAACCAGAACGTCCCCACGTGCGCGCCCTCGGGGACCAACAACGGCTGCCGCCCGAATCCGACCTACGCGAACAACAGCCAATACTCGTCGGTCGGCGAGTCCAGCTATCACGGCCTGCACGTCTCGTTCGTTCAGCGCCCGGCACGATGGGGCCACTATCGGATCTGGTACACGCTGTCGACGTCGAAGAACAACGTCGGCGAGTTCTTCTTCAGTTCGCCGATCGACCCGCTTCGACCTCTCGAAGGACTGGGGGCGTTCCGACGACGATCAGCGGCACCGCCTCGTGATGCACGCCGCCGTTCGCTCGTCGACGGACGCCGGCCACGGACCTGTGGGAACGGATCAGCCACGGCTTCGAGTTGAGCGGCATGGTGCTGGCGTACTCCGCGCTGCCGTTCAACGTCACTTCCGGTGTGACCACCCTTCAAGGCACTGCCGGCAGGCCCATCGTCAATGGCGCCTTCATCGAACGGAACGCCGGGCATCGGCAGCGACTTCTTCAGCCTGAACGCGCGCGTGAGCCGCACGTTCCGCCTGACGGGCCGCCTGGAGCTGCAGGCGCTGGCCGAAGGCTTCAACCTCACGAACCGCACGAACGGCCTCACGCGGAACACCAACTTCGGGCCCGGGGCGTACCCGACGAACCCCCTGCCGGCGTTCGGACAGATCACGGCCGTCAGTGAACCCCGATCGTTCCAGTTCGGATTGCGGGTCAGCTTTTGAAAGCGAGTCGATGATGCGGGTCGGTGTGGCGGTCAAAACCAGTGCAGTGGTGCTCGCCCTCTGGAGCGACGGTGGGTCTGGCGTTGCCCGCGGCGCCGCCCACCGGCGCGACCTCGCTCGCCATCGCCGGACGATCGAATGCGACGCCGTGGGTGGCCAGCGACGGTCCGCTGGTCGCCGTCGTGTGGGGCGCGTCGATTGCGGACAAGACCGATGTCTTCCTCGCGGTCAGCCACGACAGCGGCAAGACGTTCGGAACGCCCGTCCAGGTCAACGCGATCCCCGGCGAGGCACGGCTCGGTGGCGAGCTTCCGCCACGCGTGGCGGTGACGGCGGGACGCGGACCATCCACCGCTGAAGTCGTCGTGCTCTGGACGGCGCGGGGCGCGGCCACCTCCATCAAGACGGCGCGCTCGCGCGACGGCGGCAGGACGTTCGAGCCCCCCGTGGAGCTTCAAGGCGCCGGCGCCGAGGGCGATCGGGGTTGGCCATCGCTTGCGCTCGACAGCCGCGGAACCGCGCACGCGATCTGGCTGGATCATCGCGGGCTCGCGGCGGCACGAGTCGCCGGGGCGAGCCGGGACCACAAAGCGGCGCCGCGCACGACGGCGTGGCGATGGCCCAGAAGTCGGGGCTCTATTACGCCGCCGGGACAGGGTCGCCGACGACGGGCCGCGAGCTGGCCAAGGGCGTCTGCTACTGCTGCAAGACGGCGCTGGCCGCCGGCGCCGATCAGACGGTGTATGCCGCGTGGCGTCACGTGTACCCGGGCAATATCCGGGATATCGCCTTCACGTTCTCGCGCGACGGAGGCCGCTCGTTTGCCGAGCCCATCCGAGTGAGTGAGGACACGTGGGCAATCAACGGGTGCCCCGACGACGGCCCGGCGATCGCCGTGGATCTGCGAGGCGAAGTCCACCTGGCGTGGCCGACGGTGGTTGGCGGGCCCAATCCTGAAGGCGCGCTCTTCTATGCCTCGACGCGTGACGGCCGCACGTTCACGCCGCGCACCCGAATCCCCACGCTGGGAAGCGCCCGGCCCGCGCACCCGCAGATCCTCGTCGATCGCCGCGGACGGATCGTGGTCGCGTGGGACGAGGCTGCTCGAACGGCCAGCGGCTGGCCGCGGCGCGCGAAGTGTCGAAATCGGGCCAGCGCGTGGATTTTGGACCCGTCATCACGCTGTCCCCCGGCGAACCCGCAACGTATCCCGTGCTCGCGGCAACCGGCTCGGGCCTGGTGGCCGTCTGGACGACGGGCGGCGATGCTGCGGTCATCCAGACCCGCGCGATTCCTCTTCCCTAGATATCGTCCCCTCGGACTCGCAGACAGCGGGCACTTGACAGGCGACTACTGTGCTTCGTATAGTGTGTGATACACAGTATGTGTCGACACAGTAACAACCTGCCTTGGAGCCCGTCATGACCAGTTCACGCGCCGTCGGTTACCTGCGGGCGTTCATCACGCTCCTCGTGCTTGCCCACCACGCGATGCTCGCCTATCACCCCTTTGCGCCGCCGCCATCCGCGTCGTTTCTGGCCGAGCCCCGCTTGTGGCTGGTGTTCCCCGTTTCGGACTCCGCCAAGTCCATGAGCGTCAGCCTGCTGGTGGGCGCCAACGACCTGTTCTTCATGGCGCTTGATGTTCTTCCTGTCCGGCCTGTTCGTGTGGCACAGCCTGGAGCGCAAGGGCGCCGCCCGGTTCCTGGGCGACCGCGCACGCCGGTTGGGCGTGCCATTTGTCGCCGCGTTCCTCGTTCTCGCGCCGATGGCGTACTACCCCAGCTTATCTGGCGACCACGTCGACGCCGACGCTCGGCGAGTTCCTCAGCGCGTGGCTCTCCCTGGGCGTCTGGCCGGCCGGCCCGGCGTGGTTCCTCTGGGTGTTGCTGGCCTTTGACATCGCTGGCGGCGGCGCTGTTCGCGCTCGCGCCGGCAACCGCGTCGCATCTTGTCCCGTCTCGCCGCGGCGCGCGGCTTCGGCCGTTTCGGTTCGTCGTGCTGGTGATCGCGCTGTCGCTGCTGGCCTACCTGCCGATGGTCCTGGCCTTTGGCCCGATGCAGCTGGGCTGCCTTGGGCCCGTTCGCCGTGCAGACGAGCCGGGTGCTGCACTACCTGCTCTACTTCCTCCTCGGCATCGGCGTCGGCGTCTTCGGCCTCGACAATGGGCTGCTGGCGATCGACGGCTTGCTGGCGCGCCGATGGTGGGCGTGGCTGGCGGGCGCGGTGGCCGCCTCTTGTCGTGGCGGTCGTCACGGTCCTCGTCAGCCTCTCGCCGGAGCGGCCGGCGCTGCCGTGGGATTTCCTCAACGGCCTGTGCTTCGTCCTCTCGTGCGCGATGTCGTCGATGGCGGTCATGGCCCTCTTCCTGCGCTTTGCCCGGCCGTCGGCTATTCTCGATAGCCTGCGCGACAACGCGTACGGCATGTATCTGGTGCACTATGCGATCGTGACGTGGGTGCAGTATGCCCTCCTGCCGGCGCCGTGGCCGGGCCTGGCCAAGGCCGCAGTCGCGTTTGGTGCCACGGTGGCGCTCAGCCTGGTTCGCGACGGCGATGGCCCGCCGTGTGGCGCTGCACCGCTCGACCGAGGCGTGAGCCGATAGGGGACGTGACACGGGCATGAGGCACAACGAGTTCGGACAACCCATCGGCGATCCCGTGGAGGGGTGGACCGCGCGTCCGCGCCCGCCGCGGACGCCGATGGAGGGGCGCTACTGCCGCGTCGAACCGCTGGACCTCGATCGCCACGCCGCGGCAATTGCACGCCGCCAACACCGACGCCGGCGACGACCGGCGCTGGACGTATCTGAGCGCGGAAGGATTCGCCGACGCCGATAGCTACCGCCACTGGCTCGGCCAGATGCTGGCAGGCGACGATTCGCTCTTCCACGCCATCATCGACGGCGCCTCCGGCCACGCCGTCGGCGTGGCGGCCTACCTGCGGATCGATCCCGCCAACGGCGCGATCGAGGTCGGCCACATCAACTACTCGTCGCGGCTGCAGCAGACTCGGGCGGCGACCGAGGCGATGTTTCTGATGATGCGGCGGGCGTTCGACGAGCTGGGCTACCGGCGCTACGAGTGGAAGTGCGACAGCCTCAACGAACCGTCGCGTCGTGCCGCAGCGCGGCTCGGGTTCCAGTTCGAAGGGATCTTCCGCCAGGCGGTCGTCTACAAGGGCCGCAACAGGGACACGGCGTGGTTCTCGATCCTCGACGGCGAGTGGCCGGCGGTGCGCGGCGCGTTCGAGCAATGGCTCGCGCCCGGACAACTTCGACGAGGCGGGGCGCCAGCGGCAGCCCCTGGCCGAGCTGATCGCGGCTCGGCGCGGGCCTGACGGGTCGATGGAAGTCCACCTCGTCGACGGGACCTACGAGCTGTTCCGCCACTACTACGCGATGCCGCCGGCCAGAGACACCAGCGGCCAGGAAGTGGCGGCGGTCCGCGGCGTCGTGGCGTCGCTGCTCGGCATGGTGACCGCGGGCGCCACGCACGTCGCCGTCGCCACCGACCACGTCATCGAGTCGTTTCGCAACAGGCTGTGGCGCGGATACAAGACCAGCGCCGGCATCGAGCCTGCACTGCTCTCGCAGTTCGGCCTGCTCGAAGAGGCGGTCGCCGCGCTGGGCATCGCCGTGTGGCCGATGGTGGAGTTCGAGGCCGACGACGCGCTGGCGGCGGGCGCCGAGGCGGCAAGTGCAGATGCTCGTGTCGAGCGCGTCGTCATCTGCACCCCGGACAAGGATCTGGCCCAGTCGGTGCGCGGCACTCGCGTCGTGCAGTTGAATCGCCGTACGCGCGTGGTCATGGACGAAGCCGGCGTGATCGCCAAGTTCGGCGTGCCGCCTGCGTCGATTCCCGACTACCTGGCGCTGGTCGGCGATTCAGCCGACGGCTACCCGGGTCTCCAGGGCTGGGGCGCGAAATCCGCGGCTGCCGTCCTGGCGCAGATTCGGCCACCTGGAGTCGATTCCCGACGACGCCACGGGACTGGCATGCCAACGTCGCCAGCGCCGCGCGCCTGGCGATGACGCTGGCCGCCGAACGTGAGCGCGCGATGCTTTTCGCACGCTGGCGACGCTGCGCACCGACATCCCGCTGTTCGCGTCGGTCGACGAGCTGGAATGGAAGGGCGCGACGCCGGCCTTCGAGCCGCTGGCAGCCCGGTTCGACGCGGCCGTACGGAAGAAGCGCTAGTTCTCACAGGGTTCACGGGTTCACAGGTTCACAGGGTTCACAGGGTTCATGGGTTCACGGGTTCACAGGTTCATGGGTTCCGTGGCGCTGTTGGGCGCTGGAGTGCTGGCGGGGACGCTCGTGGCGGACCAGCCGGCCGAGGCGCCCGCGGCGGCGCGTGTCGACGCGTACACGGCTCGCGCACGAGTGGTCGTCATGACCGACATCGCCAACGAGCCGGACGACCAGATGTCGCTGGTGCGGTTCCTCGTCTACGCGAACCACTTCGACGTCGAGGGGCTCGTGGCGACGACGTCGACCTGGATGAAAGACCGCGTCCGGCCCGACGTGATCCACAAGCTGCTCGACGCCTACGCGCGCGTGCAGCCCAACCTTCTGGCGCATCAGCAGGGATTCCCGTCGGCCGATGCCTTGCGCGCGGTGGTCGTCGCCGGCCAACCCGGGTACGGGATGGCCGCGGTCGGCGCCGGATCGGATGTCGGCCGGCGCGGAGCTGATCGTCCGCGCTGCCGATCGCACCGACAACCGGCCGCTGTGGGTGCTGGCGTGGGGCGGCGCCAACACGCTGGCGCAGGCGCTGCTGCACGTGCGGGCCACCAGGACGCCGTCGCAGGTGGACGCGCTGGTCGCGCGGTTGCGCGTCTACGCGATCTCGGATCAGGACGATGCGGGGCCGTGGCTGCGCCGCGAGTTCCCCGCGCTGCACTACATCGCGATGCCATCCACGCAGGACGGCGAGGAGTATGCGGCCGCGACGTGGACCGGCATCAGCGGCGATCGGTTCTACAAGAACGCGCCGGGCGCCGACTTCACGACGTTCACCGACGACTGGGTGAACACGCACGTTCGCGCGGCGGGCCCGCTCGGCGCGCTCTATCCGTACCCCTGCTGCATTCACGAGGGCGACACGCCGTCGTTCATGAACCTGATCGACAACGGCCTGGCCGCCGCGATGAGCCCGGCGTACGGCGGGTGGGGCGGCCGCTACGTGTGGCGCCAGCCGTCTGGCGAGCCGCGCGCCTTCTGGACGCAGGGCGGCGACTCGTATCCCGGGCGCGACAGCTCGCGCGACACGGTAGTCGGAGACGATGGGCGATCCTACACGTCGGACCAGGCGACGATCTGGCGCTGGCGCGAGGCGTTTCAGCATGACTTCGCGGCGCGGATGGCGTGGACGACCGCCAACCGTCGCGACGCGAATCACAACCCGGAGGTCGTGGTGAACGGCCAGTCGGGCCGCGGCCCGATCACGGTCGACGCGGTGGTCGGCACGCCCGTCGCGCTGGACGCCGCCGGCACGCGCGACCCCGATGGGCACGCGCTGCGCTATCGGTGGTGGTTCTACGCCGAAGCCGGCGCAGGCATTCCGGGCGCACCGCTGGTGACGCGGAGCGGCGCGACCCGCGACGTCGCCGCCGTCCGAAGGCATTCCATCTGCGCCGGCCGGCGGCCCTCCCGCGCTTCCCCCGCGCGTGGACCTCGCCAACGCGGATACCGCCGTCGCGACGGTCACGCCCCGCATCGCCGGCATCGCGCACATCATCCTGGCCGTCGAGGACTCGGGGACGCCAATCTGACGTCGTACCGGCGCGTCATCCTGCGGATCGCGCCGACGCACTGACCCGCCCGGCACTGGCCCGATCTGTTCAGCGCCCGAGCAGGGTCGCGACTGCCGCCTCGATCACGCCGCGCGAGGTGGCCAGGGCGCCCAGCCGCGTCCTGTCGCGAGCGGCTCGTCCGTGACATGACGAGCGCTGTGGGCAGATCACCGCCGGCAGCTTCGAGCGCCACGGCCGCGGCGGGCTCGTCAAGACCGGTTTCGGCCATCAGGATGCGGAGGGAGCGCGCGTGCAGCTTGCTGTTGCGCGCGCGCATGTTCGTCATCCGGTTCCCGGTGACGTAGCCGAGACGGATCAGCGACGCCGTCGACAGCATGTTCAGCACGAGCTTCTGCGCCGTCCCCGCCTTCATCCGCGTGGACCCCGCAAGCACTTCCGGACCGACCACCGGGACAATCGGGACATCGACGACCTGCGTGATGGGCGAGCCGGGCACGCAGGTCACCGCCGCCGTGAACGCGCCGAGCTGGCGCGCGCGTTCGAGCGCGCCAAGCGTGTAGGGCGTGCGCCCGGACGCGGCAATGCCGACCACCGCGTCGCGCCCGGTGACGCCGCGGCTGTCGAGATCCCGGCCGCCGGCGGCGCGGTCGTCTTCAGACGCCTCGACCGCGCGATAGCATGCCTCGTATCCTCCGGCGATGATGCCCTGCACCAGATCGGCAGCCACGCCAAACGTCGGCTGGCACTCGGAGGCATCGAGGATGCCGAGGCGGCCCGAGGTCCCCGTGCCGACATAGAACAGACGCCCGTCGCGCTCGAGCCGCGCGACGATGCCTTCGACCGCGGCGGCGACCTGTGGCAGTTCCTTCGCGACGGCCTGAGCCACGCGCGCGTCCTCGTCGTTGATCAGGCCGACGATGTCGGCGATGGAGCGCGTGCTGATGTCGCGGGTGCGCGGGTTCTCCTGCTCGGTCGGCGGCAGGTCGTCGGGAATGTCCATGCTCTGGCGAGCTTCGCACATTCCGACGCCGTTTGCCGAGGAGACGCGTCAACTCGCCCGTCGGAGGTCAAGGGCCCGTGTTGTGGATCGAGACTTCCCGAGTGACCGATTCGCCGGCCGCACCGGCCGCCTGTTCGAGGCGCGTGCCCGCCGCCGCCCACCACGCTTGTGCCTGGCCGTCGGTCCACGGTTCGAGATCGATCGAGGCGAGCTGGCTGGATAGCGCCGTGGCACTCTGCGGCCTGTCTTCAGGCTTCTTCGCCAGACATGCCAGCACCAGTTGCTCGAGGCGCGGCGGCACTGCAAAGGCGACTCGCTGCGACAGTGGCACTGGCACGGCCTGAAGATGCTGGGCGATCACCTGCATCGCCGTGTCGCCCTCGAAGACCTGCTGGCCGGTGAGCAGGTAGAAGGCCACGCACCCGAGCGCGTAGAGGTCCGCGCGTCCATCGCACACTGTCGCCGAGCGCCATCTCGGGGCCCATGAGGCATCGCGCAGCAGGTCGGCGGGCAGCGCGCGACGCTGGCCCCGGAACGCGGTAATCTTGGCCGCGGTGGTGCGGGGGACTGGACCGATCAGGTTGAGGGTCGGCCATTGGCTCAATGGGATGGCGCGCCTGACGGACTGCACGCAGCGCTTCCGCTGTCCCTGAACTGCGAGCCCGACATGGGGACAAACTCCCACGCGTACCGTCCAGGGCTCAGCGTCAACTTCAACACGCCATAGGTCGTGTTGTTGCGCACCTCGCTGTTGGCGGCGACCCTTCCGAACGCGTACACCCCGCCTCCACCAGTGCCGACGATGAACTGTCGGATACCTGCGACATCCGGCCTCCCTCTGTCGTCCTGAGGCGCGAACCGCTCGTACAAATGGTCGTGCCCGTTCATCACGACATCCGCGCCCCCTTTGTACAAGATCGACCACAAGGCGTGCATCGTCTGCTCCGGCGTGTGAGGGCCGGAGCTGTACACGGGCTCGTGCCAGTAGGCCAGGACGCAGTCGACTGGATGCGCCGCGAGGTCCTCGCGCAGCCACTTCGCTTGTGCCGGCACGCCCCCGGGCACTGAGCTGTTCAGCGAGATGATGTGCCAGGCGCCGAGATCGAAGCTGTAGTAGCCCAGCTTGGGGGACCCGGCGGCTGCGCCAAAATAGTCGAAATAGGGACGGCCGCGGTCGGTCATGTAATCGTGATTGCCAGGCGTCGGGCGGGTGCGTGCCTTGTGCCGTCCCCAGGTCGGCTCGTAGCACTCCCTGAACTCGGCCTTGGTCCCTTGCGCGTACGCGTGGTCACCCAACGTGAATATCGTTCCCTCGATGCCATCCAGGAGCGTTGCGGTCGCACGAGCACCGCTGAGCAGATCGCAGTTGGCGATGTCGCCGGCGCCAACGAACACGACGTCCTCGGACGCCGCGGGCGGTTGATTGCTGCCGTCGGTGACACCCGGCGCCGCAACCAGTACCAGCGTCAGCGCCAGCAGCATCGTCGTCGTCGTGGACACACGGCAAATCCGGGCGGCAAAAACGCTTCTGGCTCCCACAGAGTCTCCCTTCCAGTAGAGAATACAAGAGCTGGAATCTTGAAGCCCAGGCGTAAACGCGAAACTTGGAGTGACTGCAGAACATCCTACCGTCTGTTTGGATCCCCATGCGATTGCCGCTCGTCCCCACAATCTCACTCGTGCTGGCCGGCGTCGCCGGCGCGGTCGGCTTTTGTGTGTCGCCGTCGGGCGGCAGCACCCAGGCGCCGACGCCCGTGCTGATCGAGTTGTTCACCTCGGAGGGCTGTTCCAGTTGCCCGCCCGCCGACACGCTCCTGGCAAAGCTCGTCACTGAGCAGCCGATTGCGGGCGTCGAGGTCGTCGGGCTGAGCCTCCACGTCGACTACTGGAATCGCCTGGGATGGGTGGACCCGTTCTCGAAGGCCGAGTTCACGGATCGGCAGAATGACTACGCGACCATCTGGGGCGTCTCGCGTATCTACACGCCACAGGCCGTCGTCGACGGCTCGAAGGAGTTTGTCGGCAGCGACTGGGCGGCCGCACGCGAGCACATTCGCGCGGCAGCCGCGATACCGAAGGTGCCGGTCACGATCGAGCTCGACGCGCAGTCGCCTGGGTCGGATCGTGTGTTGGCGCGGATCGTCGTGAGCCCGTCGACTGCGCGCGCGTCCAAGGTCCACGTGTTGCTGGCCGTGGCGGAAGATGGATTGGTCAGCGACGTGCGCCGCGGCGAAAACGCCGATCGGAAACTCTCCCACATGGCCGTCGTGCGGTCCTTGAATCGAGTGGCTCAAGTGGACGCCGCCAAGGGACTGGTCACGACCGAGACGCTGCAGCTCGACGCTGCATGGCGCCCCGATCGGCTCCACATCGTCGTCGTCGTGCAGGACCCCGTGTCGCGGCAGGTGATTGGCGTGGGCGCCCGCCGCCTGCGCGTTGAACCGAGCGGCTAGAAACGGACCGTCTGCCGGACGACGACGCCGCCATGTCGCATCGAGACGACCGGGCCCGACTTCTTCCGTCCCGTGATCAGAAGCACTCCCCCAACAGTGGCCGCCGCAATCCCGCCCCCAATCATCGCCTTGTTTCCCCAGCCATCCGAATCCTCTCCGTCGTCGGAGTTGTCGAGGTCCTCGCCGTCGTCGGGCCCGGTTTCGTCGTCGCCCAGCTCGACGCTGCCGAGCGTCGCGAGCACGCCGCCACCGGCAAGGAGAGCAATGCCCGTCCAGAAGCGGCTCCGGCTGCGTGTTTCCGTCTCAGTCTGGGCCAGCGCCAGTTCTCGCGTCGCCTTTTCGGCCGACTCCTTGATCGGACCTGCCGAAGCGGCGCCAGGTAGCGCCAGCACGAGACCCACCGCGACAATCTTTCTCCACATGAAACCCTCCTCGGCGTCGGCTCGCAGCCGCCCACAGCGTTAGAAGGGCCGGGCCGGCGGAATCCTTCGGCCCCCGCACGCACGTCATCCGAAGGATTTGCAGCCGTGGCCCCTTCTAAGCGAGTGTTCAGCGCCCAGGCATCTTCCGCCAGGCGCCTTCATTGCCCGTCAGGAGGCCACGAATGTCAACACGTCGCGCTCAGCTCATGCGGCCGCTCAGGCTGCTCGCTGTTCCCCTCGGGCTCGGACTCCTCGCGACGGCGCTCTCCGCCAGGCAGGGACCGGAGACCGAGCCGTTCGAGCAGGCCGAGCTGTTCTTCGAGCTCAACGACACCGACGGCGACCTTGGTTTGCACGCCGCGATCGATGGAGACACATGGACGAGCCTCGACGTCGAAGGCTCCGGCAACCTGCTTCGCATCGTCACCAAGGGCAACCTTCGCACCCAGGGGCTGACCCAGGTGGCGTTCGAGAGCGCCGAACCCGACTTCGAGGAGTTGGATCCCGAGGATTTCTTCGCCCGCTTTCCGGAGGGCGAGTACGACATCGAGGCGAGCGCGCAGGAAGGAGGCGGCTTCAAGAGCAAGGTTTTCCTTTCGCACGTCATGGCGGCTCCGCCAGTCGCCACGGTGTCCGGCCTGCCAACAGCCGAGAACTGCGATGCCCTTGACCTTCCCGTGGTCGTCGGCCCCGTCCTGATCGACTGGGAGCCTGTCACCCAGTCGCATCCGGAGATCGGCAAGGCTGGCGCGGTCACGATCTCCCGTTACCAGTTCTTCCTGGAGCAGGGCGAAACCAAGCTGAGCCTTGACCTTCCGCCCACGGTGACGGAGTTCGAGATTCCGACGAGCCTCACCGACGCCGGCGGTGTGTTCAAGTTCGAGATCATCGCGCGCACCTCGACCGGCAACAACACGGCGATCGAGAACTGCTTTCGGATGCAGTAGCGGGGTACAGTGGTCGCTGATGCATCTGGATCCCCGCTTCGACAGCAGGTCCGCCGCGTCGCCGGCGCAGAGGCGGCGGCTCTGATCGACGCCGGCGCGACGGTGCTGGACGTTCGCACGCCTGACGAGTTCACGGGTCTCGGCCACATCCCCGGCGCGCGGCTGCTTCCCGTGAACCTGTCCGCCAGCGCGCCGGCCGTGCTCGACGCCCTGGACCAGCCACTGCTGGTCTGCTGCGAGCACGCGGTGCGGAGCCGGGTTGCCGCGCGCCTTCTGGCACAGGCGGGGTTCACCGCCGTGCACGAACTTGCCGACGGCATGGCGGCCTGGCGCGGAGCGCGCGCGTTCGATCCGGCCCCCATGTCGGGGCCGGCGCCGTGGCTGGTCGACAACGCCGACCTGCTGCCGGCTGGCGGCCGGGTGCTCGACGTCGCATGCGGAAAGGGCCGGCATGCGCTGCTGCTTGCCGCGGCGGGCTTCGCGGTGACGGCCGTCGATCGTGACGCCGACGCGCTCGATCGGCTGCGCGCGCAGGCGCTTCGGCTCGAGGTCGACGTCCGAGTCGTGGCGATGGATCTCGAGGCGCGGGAAGTCGACTTCGGCGCCGACCCGTTCGACGTGATTGTCGTCACGCGCTACCTGCACCGGCCGCTCATCCCGCGCCTGGTAGGCGCGCTCGCACCGGGTGGCATCCTGATCTACGAGACGTTCCTCGTCGGCCAGGCCGAGCGCGGCCATCCCACCAACCCGGATTTTCTCCTGAAGCCTGGCGAGCTGGCCTCGCTGGTTCGCCCGCTGGAGATCCTGCGAGCGCGCGAGGGCGAGGCCGACGGCGCGCTGGTCGCGTCGGTGTCGCTCGGCGAGGATGACTCCACAGGAGACGAGGGCTTAACTCCTGGCTTCCTGTGAAAAGGCTCTGAGCAGGTCGTCGACCTTGTTGTACCCGGTCGGAAAGACTACACCGGCAGTTGACGCGCCGGCGCGGAGCAAGGCCTCGACCGATGCGGGCGTGCGTCGGCCGGTCCAGTACCAGTCCACGCAGGCCTTCACGGCCAGCGCCAGCGGTGAACGGCCCTTGCCATCGAGCACGTTCACAGGGGCGCCGCGCGCGAGCAACAGCGCCACCACGCTGGGCCACCCTTTCCATGCCGCCACGTGAAGCGCGGTGCTGTCCTTCGCGATGTCGAAGTAGCCGTCACCGTCATATTTCGAGTCGATGCCCACGCCGAGGTCCAACAAGTGGCCGACGCCGTCGGCATTGGCGGTTCCGGCAAACTCGGCAAGCAGCCGCCCTCCGTCTGCGAGGGCCTCGCGAACCAGTTCGGGCTCGGATTCTGCGATTGCGTGGATTGCTATCGCGTCATTCCTCGCACAGGCGGCAATCAGTCGCTCGACGCCTGAGAACTTCGCGACGACGCCACGCCGCTCGAGCAATTCCAGAACGTCTTTCCGCCCCCGCCGCGCCGCAATCGACGCGGCCGACCTGCCGCCTTGGCGGCTCTCCAGCAGCGGGTCGGCGCCATGCTCGAGCAGCAGCTCGATGTTCTGCAGGGCGTTGTCGCGGCGCACGGCCTGGTGCAGGGCCGTGCCGGGCCACTGGGTCATGCGATTGGGATCGGCGCCGTGATCGAGCAGGTACTTCAAGCCGTTGTAGTCGTGCCAGTCGGCCTTCCGCAGCAACAACGTCGACAGGCTGTCGGCCGTCAGGCGGCCGCTTTCGACCAGCGCCATCATGGCCTCGTTGTCGTCCGTTTCCGGCGTGTGGTACGGCACCTCTTCGTCATTGGGATCTGCGCCGCGCTCGACCAGCAGCCGCGTGAGCCCCGCGTGGTGGGCGACGCCGGCGGCGCCGTACAGCGCACTCTCCCATGCCGGCGCTGGCTTGTGATCGATGTCGAAAAAGCCGGTGTTCGCGCTCGCGCCTGCGTCGAGCAGTGCCCTTGCCGCGCGCAGGAACCCGTCAGTCCGGGACTTTTCGAGACGGAGGAACTTCGAGAAGCAGAGATAAGTCAGCGCGTCCCATCCCAACGGACCGCTCCTGGCCGTGGCGCTGGCGGCGTCGACGGCCAGGAATCGCCGCACGCCAAGATCGTCGCCAAGGATCGCCGCGACGTGGATGTCGCTGCCGGCGATATCGGGATGGGACGCCAGGATCGCCTCGGCCTGGTCGAGCGAGCCGTGCCAGACACTGGCTTTGATGAACGCATCTCGGGCTTCGTCGCTGGACATGAGCGGAAGAGGCCAGTCTAGTGCAGCAACGCGGAGCGTTACACCTGCTGCAGTTCAGCGCGTCTTTGTCGCAGACCTGTATGGGTGCGGCCCGACAGCCTTCAGAAGGTGAAGCGTCCAGCAAACTGAATCTGTCGTGCCGGCGTGGCCGCCATGATGACACTGCCGAACTGCGGCGTGTTTACGTAGCGCTCTGGCGTGCCGAGGTTCGTGTGGTTGAAGAGGTTGAAGGCCTCCAGTCTGATGTCGAGCGCCGTGCGGCCGACCAGGCCGAAGGTTCGCTGCAGGGCGACGTCAGTTTTCTGCAGCCCGGGCCCGTAGACCGTGTTTCGACCGATATTGCCGAACGTGAACGCCGGTGGCGTCGTGAAGGCTGCGGTGTTGAACCACCGATCGGCACTCCGCTCGTCGTCGGGAAGATAGGCCGACACGCCTGGGACGACGTTGGCGCGCACGGGGTTGACGTTGAGCAGCGCGCCGGCGTTGGCCGTGTCGCCGAAGACACTGATGGTGAAAGGAAAGCCGCTTTGCGCCTGGTGGATCAACGCCACCTGCCAGTCGCCGAGCAGCCACTGCGCGGCCCGTCGCCACGTGTTGCCGGACGAGGTCGACGACGACAGCGGAATCTGGTAGATCAGGCTCGCCACGAAGCGGTGCCGGATGTCGCAGCCGGCCGGCCCCCAGTCGGCATCGGGGTTGAAGCTGTCCTGCGGCACTTCCGGCTCCATCGCGGCAGAGCGGAACGACGGCGAGTCGGACATGCTCTTCGAGTACGTGTAGTTGGCAAGAAAGCTGAGGCCGTTGTCGAGCCGTCGCTTGGCTTGCACGTATCCGGCGTGGTACTCCGATCGCGCCGTGAACTCGAGCATGTTGATGGGCCCCACCGGGAAGGTCGTGCTCGCGATGGGCCACGTGTCGGGGAGTTCCGTCCCTTCGACAAACGAGATTCGCTGGTACGGCCGGCGCGGCCCAAGCGGAAGCGGGCTCGGCGCGGCGTTGTTGACCAACCGGGCGCGATCGAGATTGCGCCCCCACGCGCCGAGATAGCCCACTTCGATCACCGTGCTCTCGCTGACCTGACGCTCCACGCTCATGCTTCCCTGCTGAATGAACGGAATCTGCCAGTGCGGGTCGAGGGCGACAAACCCCACGAGCGTCTGCCCGAGGACTGGTTGGCCGAAGTCGAAGCCATTGATCGAGGGCACGAAGTTGTTGCTGGTCTTGACCTCGGGGAATACCAGCGGCACGTTGTGCACCTGGTTGCACCAGAGATTCATCTCGGGATAGGCGTAAAAGCCGCCATAGCCTGCCCGGACCACGGTCTTTCCCCCACCGGGGTTGTAGCTGAACCCGAGGCGGGGTGCGAAGTTGTTGCGGTCGGGATACGCCAGCCCTTCTGGATATCCCTGCTGTCCCCCCGCATACGCCCAGGGCTTCCCCTCTATCCAGGTCAAGTTGGTCAGGATCTTGTTGACGTCGCGAAGCGGCGTCGCGTACTCGTAGCGCAAACCCGCGTTCACGGTCAGGTGGTCGCCGATCCGCCAGTCATCCTGCACGAACGCCTCGTAGTTGGTCTGCCGCATGTTCATCGAGGGCAGGCCCGCTTGACGCTGGGCAACCGTCGGCAGGCCCAGCAGGAAACTGGCGAGCGACTGTCCCGTGCCGTCGTTGCTGGCGGTCCGGGTCGTGAAGCCGTTGGTGAACTGGTAGTACCCTCGGTTCTGGAAGAAGCCGAGCATGTCCCACTTGAAGTAGCGCAAGTCGCCGCCGACACGCAGCGAATGTCGCCCGAGACTCCAGCTGAGGCGATCGCCGATTTGGAACAGCTTGTTGTCGTACTCACACGGCGTGCAGAGCAATGAGTCGCCGACCTGGTCAAACCCCTGGATGTTGAAGCGCGGGAGCCCGTAGGCATCCGCCCCGCCGAAGCCCACGCCTTCGATGCCGAGCGTGGAAATCAAATCAACGCCCCTGGTCGCGGCTTCTCCTATCCGGTTCAGCTCCATCCTCGTGAAGCCGCCCCTCAGCTCGTGCACCAGCCGGTCCGACAGTGGCTGCACCAGCGTGAGGTTCATGCTCTGCACCAGGTTGTCGTGATCTGTGCCGAAGCCCGGCAGGTTCTCCGGCGTGAACCCGCGTTCGCTGCTCAGCGTGTAGCGTCCGAAGAGCGCCGCTCCGCCGTTCAGGCTGTGATCGACTCTCAGCGTGGCCTGGTCGTTCTGCAGGCGCTGCTGCCTCGTATCGAGGTAGTTGTTCACGAGGTCGTCCATCTCGGGCAGCGGGACGTAGTCGCGCAACACCTGGTACGCCGTGGGGTCGATGCGGTTCATGGGGATGCGATTGCCCGGAAACTGGTCGCGAATCTGTGCGGGGTTCGACGGGCTCGCTGGCTTGCTGGAGTCAAAGGCTGGATTCGGTCGCGTCGTGGCCGGGTCGTAGATTGGCGTCGCGCCGCTGAAGTCGCCCTCGCGCCATGCCGCCGGCGGCACGGTCATCATCATCGACTGGCCCTGCACGCTGCGCAGGCCTTCGAAGCTGCCAAAGAAGAAGGTGCGCTTGAAGGCAAACGGACCCCCGAGCGTGCCGCCGTACTGGTTCCTCGAAAAGTGTGGCAGCTCCTCTCCGCTGGTGAACAGCCGCGCGTCGAACACGCTGTTGCGCAGGTAGTCGTACAGGCTGCCGCGCAGGGTCTGCGTGCCGGACTTGGTGACGACGTTGACCTGACCGGTGCCCGCCGCCCCCAGCTCCGCGGAATAACTGGCCGTTTCGATCTGGAACTCGCGGATGGCATCGGGTGGGAGATTGACGATGTAGGTGTTGAACGAGGGATCTGTATTGGCGGTCCCGTCGATCCTGAAGGCGTTCGCGCTTGGTCTGCCACCAGTGACGCTGATTGCCGAGTTCTGACCGGGACGCCAGTAGAGGGGCAGCGTCTCGCCAGTGCCTGCGCCATGCGATGTGTGGACCCCGGGAACAAGCAGCGACAGTTCCAGAAACTGCCGTCCGTTGAGCGGCAGGTTCGATAATTGGTGCTCGTCAATCACCTGCCCGACCGACGCGTCGGTCCTGTCGAGCAAATCGACCGACTGCCGGACCACGACGTTTTCGGCCACCCCAGCCGGCTGCACGACGACATCGACACGGAGGCGCTGGTTCACTTCGAGACGCACGGCAAGCTCGGTCGTGGCAAACCCCGTCAGGGTGGCGCGCAACACGTAGTCGCCAGGCGCCAGGCCTGCGATCTCGAATGCTCCACGCTCGTCGGCGGGAACCGTCCGCGTCGTGCCGCGATCGCGCTCCTCGATCGTGAGCGTCGCGCCGGGAACGGCGAGGCGCTGGTTATCGAGCACGGTCCCGCTGATGGTCGCCGTCGTGGTCTGGGCCGCGGCCGGGCCGCTGAGCGGGCCGATTCCGATGCTCAGCGAGCACACGGACACGAAAGTCGCGACACGAATTGTGCGAGTGGGCATAGTGGCGTCTCTTTGGAGATGTCGCGAGCGGGGGGAAGCGCACGCCGTGCCGACACCCTGCCACGGAACCAGCGGCGGCACAACGCGTCAATGCAGGAGAGATGGCCTTAAAAAATACTAGGTCCGACGCTGGTCGCCGGCCGTCACGCCTTCGGCAGCCGCTTGAGAAGCGCTGCCGCCTTTCGAAACCAGGGGCGTTCCCGCCGCCGGATGTAGGTGGGCATCGTCGCTTTCTTGCGGAGGATGCGTTCGGCCAGGTCGCGCGCTTCGGCCGTCCGGCCTTCGTCCATTAGAAGGCACGCGTAGTTGTACTGCGTTTCCGACAGCGTCGACGTCTCCGTGACGTCGCGAAAGAGCGCCGCCGCCTTCTCCCGCTCGCCCACGTTGGCAAGTGCGTGGGCCCACAACCCCAGCGCTCGCTGGTAGTCGTATTTCGGATCGCGCTTGATGACCTGCTCGAGGTCGGCGGCGGCGGCGCTGAAGTCGTTCAGGGCCAGCGCCGCCAGGGCCCGACGGTAGAAGGGGTCGACCGTGTCGGCGCGCGCGATCACGCGATCGAAGCATTCGCGGGCGCGGGCGTACTGCTTGTCGTCGAGGAAGAGGTCGCCCAGCTCCTCGTAGTTGCCCACCGACGGGTTGTCCAGCACAGCGGCTTCGAGCTCCTTGATGCGCTTCCGCCGCGGGAACACCTGGAAGGCCCCTCGCAGCAGGCCGGCATCCGGAATCACTTCAACGAGAATGTAGACGAAGGCGCCGAGCGCTCCGCCCATCAGGATGATGAAGAGCCAGTAGGTCTCGGGCCGGCGGCGCGCGAAATGCAGGAGCGCGAGCGCCTGGAGAAGGAAGCCGTAGGGGAAGAACAGCCCGAGCATACGTAGCGCGCGACTATAGCAAAGCTGGCCGCCAGCCCACCACGGCCAGAATGGCGGCCGAAATCCTCGGTGTCTGGCACATGTCGATTTCGTGGCCCGTCATTCGACGTGACAGTAGAGGCCACGCCAGGTGCCGTCGAGCAACGGCAGAGCGTGTCGACGCGGGCCGATCTTCGCCGGTGCCTGGCACGGTAAGTGGCGGAACAAATCAACAGGAGGCACGACGTGCGTGTAATGGTGATTATCAAGGCCAACAAGGACACGGAAGCGGGCGTGATGCCCAGCGAGCAACTGCTGACTGAAATGGGCAACTTCAACGAAGAGCTCGTGAAGGCAGGCATCATGCTCGCCGGTGAAGGGCTCCGCCCGAGCTCGAAAGGCAAGAGAGTCAGGTTTTCCGGAAGCAAGCGTTCCGTGATCGACGGGCCCTTCGCCGAAACCAAGGAACTCATCGCCGGCTTCTGGTTGTGGCAGGTGAAGTCGATGGACGAGGCGCTCGAATGGGTCAAGCGATGCCCCAACCCCACCGGCGCGGAATCCGAGATCGAGGTTCGCCAGGTCTTCGAGGCCGACGACTTCGGCGCCGAGTTCACGCCCGAGCTCAGGGAGCAGGAGAAGCGCGTGTGGGCGCAAGCCGCCGCGCAGGCGGCCGCTAAGAAATAGCCGCATTCGGGCTTGCCCGACGTCAGCCAGGATGGTGTGATCGGTAGCCGTGACGGCTGCCGACACCCATCGGGCGATAGATGCCGTCTGGCGAATCGAGTCACCAAAGCTCATCGCCGGACTGGCGCGCTTCGTGCGCGACGTCGGTCTTGCCGAGGATCTCGCGCAGGACGCGCTGGTGGCGGCGCTGCAGCAGTGGCCGGCATCGGGCATCCCGAACAGTCCCGGCGCGTGGCTCATGGCCGCCGCCAAGAACCGCGCGATCGATCACTTCCGCCGGCGCAAGCGGCTCGATCGCAAGCACGACGAACTGGGGCACGAACTTGCCGCCGAACAAGCGCGGGCCGTGCCCGATCTGGAGGCGGCAGTCGACGACGATGTGGGCGACGACCTGTTGAGCCTGATGTTCACCGCGTGTCATCCCATCCTGTCGACCGAAGCGCGCGTGGCGCTGACGCTGCGCCTGCTCGGGGGCCTGACGACCGACGAGATCGCTCGGGCCTTTCTCGTCTCGGAACCGACCATCGCCCAGCGCATCGTCCGCGCCAAGCGAACACTGTCGAAGGCGCAGGTGCCCTTTGAAATCCCCCGGGGCACCGAGCGGGCCGCCCGGTTGTCTTCGGTCCTTGAAGTGATCTACCTGATCTTCAACGAGGGCTATTCGGCGACGGCCGGCGACGATTGGATGCGGCCGGCGCTGTGCGAGGACGCGCTTCGGCTGGGTCGCATCCTGGCCGAGTTGGCGCCGCGCGATCCTGAAGTCCACGGCCTGGTCGCGCTCATGGAGATTCAGGCATCGCGATCGAAGGCGCGCGTAAGTGCGTCGGGAGCGCCAATCCTGCTGCTCGACCAGAATCGCGCGCACTGGGACCAGTTGTTGATCCGCCGCGGCCTGACGGCGCTGGCCCGAGCCGACCGCATGGGTGGGTCGCGCGGCTGGTATGCCCTGCAGGCCGCCATCGCGGCATGTCATGCGCGCGCCCGCACCGCGAAAGAGACGGACTGGCCGCGCATCGCCGCGCTCTATGAGGCGCTGGCGGCGCTGGCCCGATCACCGGTCGTCGAGCTGAACCGGGCAGTGGCCGTGGGCATGGCCTTCGGGCCGCAGGCCGGGCTCGATCTCGTCGACGCGCTGGTGGCCGAGCCTTCGCTCGAGGGGTATCACCTGCTGCCGAGCGTGCGCGGCGACCTGCTCGCCAAGCTCGGTCGCGTTGACGAGGCGCGCCAGGAATTCGAGCGCGCGGCCTCGCTCACGCGTAACGCCCGTGAGCGCGACCTGCTCCTCGCACGCGCCCAGCAATAGTGCCGCTCAGCCGGCGCGCGCACGAGTTCGCGTTCGGTACAGCCGTGAAGGAACCACACGGCCCGAGGATGTCAGGACGTTCGCCGGCGTCGGGCAGCGGCCTTGGCGTTGGCGGCGAGCGAATTGTGAGAAGCGACCCGGCGCGACTCGCTCTTGAGCGCGCGCAGCGCGGCACGAGAGCGCCTGGGCGACGGCTTGTGGCCGCTCTGTCCGGCCCGATAGTCACGTCTCGCGTTCTCGCGCGTTTCGGCAGACGCCTGGCCCTTCTTCGGCGGAGGAAGCTTGACGCCGGCGCGTCGAGCCTTGGACAGCCCGATGGCAATCGCCTGTTTGGTCGAGCGGGCGCCGTGCTTGCCCTCCCGGATGTGCTCGATCTCCTCGTGGACAAACGGCGCCGCCTGCGTGCTGGGCGACTTGCCCTGCCGTCTGGCGCGCCGGGCCCGTTCGAGTGTCCTTTTTTCCGGCATACATCACCCCCACCGGTGAAAGTGACGCAATGACCATGCCTCGCGCGCAGGTATCAACTGTGGGTGACGAGCGGTCGAGCCGGAACTACAGAGTGGGGGATTTTACGCAGGGACGCTTTGCCCGAGCTCACACAGTCCGAAGGAACCAGCGGTCGAGCACGACGTGCCGTGTAAATGTCGCCGATCCGAGCAGGACGCGGCCAAGGGCGGCCGTCGGCGATCGCAGCCAGGCCGGCGTGGCCGACGGTCGCGGGTGAAGACGCTCGAGCTCGGCCGCATATGGCTGCAAGTCGTCGGTCGATCGCCGCCCGCCCGCCTCGATCAGGATGGCTGCCGCCAATCGGCCCGACTCGATTGCCGGCTTGATCCCCTCGCCGCTTTCCGGATACGCGAGCCCGGCGGCATCGCCGATCGTGACCGCTCCCGGCGCCACCAGCGGCCGGCTGCCCGCGCCTGAGGCCAGGTAGGCGTGCCCGCGCCATTGAACCCCGCCGCCGCGGTCGATGGTGCCTCGCTGCTCGAGCCAGCCGATGAAATCGCGAACATGGCGGTTGAAGTCGCCGCGATCGCGGCGGCCGATGCCGATGTTGAGATAGTCCCCCTTGGGCACGCACCACCCGTAGCCCTCGAGATCGCGACAGAAGTACAGCTCCGGCGGCAGGTCGCGCGCGACGGCACGGCCGTCCACACGAAACTCGGCTTCCTTGGCGACGACCGGCGTGGTCTTATCGGCGCCGCCGCGCAGGTGGCGGGCAACAGGACAGAAGTGGCCGCCGGCGCCAATGAGGATCGGCGCCTCGATTGCCTCGTTGGCAATCCAGGTGGATCCGGTCCATCGCAGGCGCTCGATCTGCGTTTCCTCGAGGACGCGCGCGCCGGAACGTCGCAGGAGAAAAGCATCGAACTCACACCGGCGAATCGCGTAGCTCACCACGCGTGGGTACCGCGTTTCGAGCAACGACGCGCCGAGCACGCCGGTCCGAAACGCGGTGATCGCCTGCAGCGTCAGGCCAGCGTCGCGATACTCGGCTGGAGCGAGGTCGAGCAGTCCGAACACTTCGGGCGTCAGCCAGCCCGCGCAGACCTTGTCGCGCGGAAACCTGGCCCGGTCGGCGACGACGACGTCCCATCCGGCCTTGCCAAGCGCGCGCGCGCAGGTCGAGCCGGCCGGACCGCCGCCGACCACGAGCGCATCACAGCGAATCATCGGATTGCGTCCATCGGCTGGACCAGGTCTGCGCGAGTCCACGACGGCGGCGCCGACTCGCGCGGCGTGAACACGACCTGGAACAGTTGCATCCACCCGGTGGCAAAGGCGGCCTGAGCGCCCGCCAGGTACAGCTCCCACGTGCGGAAGAAGGCCTCACCATAAGTGGCCTGGATCTGATCGGCCGCAGCCGCAAAGCCGGCGCTCCAGTGTTCCAGCGTGCGCGCATAGTGCAGTCGAAGGTTCTCGACGTCGACAACCGACATGCCGGCAGGTCCGAGCACGCGCGAGGTGACCTCGGCCAGTGTCGGCGGATACGCACCGGGGAACACCCGCCGTCGTATCCACGCGTTGAGCGGGTACGGGACGTCGCGCCCGATGAAGTGCAGCAGCCCGCGGCCACCCTGGCGGCGGACGGTGCGGTGCAGGACGTCGGCGAGGCTGTGGAAATGACGCAGGCCGACATGCTCGAGCATCCCGACCGACACGAACACGTCGAACTGGCCCCGCACGTTGCGGTAGTCGTCGTCGATGAACTCGACCTGACCGCTCAGCCCTTCGCGTTCGGCCCGCGCGCGTGCAAATCCAAGCTGCTCGCGCGACACGTTGAACGCCTTGACCGTCACGCCGTAGTGGCGGGCCATGTGAAGCGCCAGCGCTCCCCACCCGCACCCGGCTTCGACTACGGTGTCGCCAGGCCGCAGCCGCAGCTTGCGACACACGAGATCGAGCTTGGCGCGCTGCGCGTCGGCGAGCGACATGGCCGGGTCCGCGTAGTACGCGCATGTGTAGACGAGGTCGGGATCGAGCCACAGTTGATAGAAGTCGTTGCCCAGGTCGTAGTGGTAGACATTGCGGCGGGCGTCGCGGAGCGAATTGGGCGGGGCCAGCAGCGCCCTGAGGCGGGCGCGCCACGTCGCCGCCGGGCCCGACACCCGCGACAACGCCTCGATGACAGGCTCGGCGGCGCCCCGGATGGCGAGGCGGCCGGCGGCGTACGTCTCGCCGAACCAGAGGTCGGGGTTGACGGCAAGACCGAGCAGCGTCCGGCGGTCGCGTACGACCAGATCGCCGACCGGCGGGTCGCTGGCCGAAAACGGCGACGTGCCGTCCCAGAGCTCCAGCCTGACTGCCACCGGCGCGACAAGGCGCTGCACACGTTCGGCCAGCCAGCGATCGACCATGCCCACGCGGACCATATGCCCTCCTGATTGCCGCCGTTCACCAGACCAGCTCGGCGTCAGCTGAAGGCCCCGTGGTTCCGAGGATCGCGGGTGCGGCCACCAGCCACGCGCCGAGAACGGCAACGAGTAGCAGGTTCCACGGCACGTTGTCCAGATCCATGCGCCGAAATGCATCCATGGTCCGCGTCTCAGTAGCGCACAGCTGCGTCTTGCGACTGGAGCGGTGCAAGCGAGTAGCCAGCCGCAGACGGCAGCACCGGATGCCAGGCTGTTCGAGTTCAGTACAACGCGGAAAAAATGGCGCCTTTTGGGGCAGCCTCGGGCGTCTGCCTGTCGGCGGCCGCCCCGGAACTGTGTGCGGCGTCGATCCTGCATCGAAGCCAACCATGACGCCGATGCCGCAGCCACCCCAACCTGTGCCGAAGCCTCACCCGTTGCCGCCGCCGCCGCCTATGCCGGATCCCTCGCCACTACCGCCGCCGACCGACCCGATTCCCGCGCCTGAACCGGCAATCGACCCTCGACGGCGCGCAAGGCGACATCGAGGTCATCGGACGCGGGTTCGCGTGCCTGTGAACTGAAGCCCGCGAGTTGGAGCCCGTCCCGCGTCGTTTGAGTATCCTGTCGGCGAGATGCTGCGTTTGATGCGCGAGTCCGATATCGAATCCGGCCTTCGCCTCTGCCGCGTCAGCGGATGGAATCAGGTACGCCGGGACTGGGAGCAGTTTCTTGCGCTCAGTCCCGACGGCTGTGCCGTCGCCGAGCACGAGGGCCACGTCGTCGGCACCGTGGCCACCGTGCGCTACGGCAATCGCTTCGGCTGGATCGGCATGGTGCTGGTCGACCCGGCGGTGCGCGGCCGTGGCATCGGGACGCAGTTGCTCGACCACTCGCTGGCGCTGCTGTCGGACCTGCCGCAGGTCCGGCTCGACGCCACGCCAGCGGGACGCCCTCTCTACCTCACGCGTGAGTTCACCGAGGAGGGCCAGATCAATCGCCTGCAGGGGAGCGCACCCCCGCCATCCAGACCGGAAGGCGTGCGGCCGATGAACGAGCACGACATCGCCGAAGTGTCCGCTCTCGACGAACGGGTTTTTGGCGCCAACCGCGAGGCCATGCTGCGGTGGATGTGGCAGGGCGCGCGTGAGTACGCGTGGGTGGCCGGCAGCGGCGCTGAGGTGACCGGCTATTCCTTCGGCCGGCACGGACACGACTACGAGCATCTGGGCCCGGTCAGCGCCGTGGACAGCGACACGGCGCGACGATTGGCGGCGGCGTGCCTGGGCCTCGACAGCGGCCGTCGGTTTGTCGTCGATGTGTCGCCCGGCCACACACCCTGGCAACACGGTCTCGAGGCCCTGGGGTTTCGATTTCAGCGCCCCCTGATCCGGATGGCGAGGGGCAGCGGCGGGATCCCCGGGAATCCCGCACAGCAGTTCGCGGTCCTCGGTCCGGAGTTTGGCTGACCTACACCGTCAGACGCTCGAGCTCCTTCAGGAGCCTCGGCACGGCCGCCTTCGCGTCTTCGTCCTCCTCGTACTCGAGACTCACCCAGCCGCGATACCCGGCGTCGCGCAGGATGCCGATCACCCGGCTCCAGTCTGCGGGGACTGACCCTTTCGGCGATCCGATGTTCGCCTTGATCTGGGCGGTTACCGCGTACGGCGCAATCGCCGTGAGCTCCGCGTACGCGTCGGCGCTGTCGAAGTTGCCCGAGTCCCAGTTGACGCCGAACCAGTCCGACTCCACGTCCTTGACGATCGACAGCAACTGCTCGGCGGTGCTGACGATGCCTCCGTGATTCTCGAGTGCGAGAATGACGCCTCTCGTGCCGGCGTAGGCACACGCCTCCCGGATGGCCTCGACACACCACTGCCGCGCCTGCGCTTCGTTACTGCCTTTCTGCACGTCGCCCGCGAAGATGCGGATGGTGGGCGCGCCCAGCTCTGCGGCGCGATCGATCCAGCGCTTCGTGTAAGCCATCTGCTCGTCGCGCCTGGCTCCCGGCGGGTGCGTGAACGTGTTGCCGATGGCGGTGCCGGAGACGGTGAGCCCCAGCAGGAAGGCGCGCCGGCGCAGTTGCCGGAGATAGGCGTCGGGCAGCGGCTCGGGCACGTAGTAGGACGTCAACTCCACGCCATCGAGCGGATACTGCGCGCAGAGGTCGACGAAACTCTCGAGGGTCATCGCACCCGGCTTGGGAGCGTTGCCGCGGCGGTAGTCCGTCAGGTAGTTCCTGAACGAGTACGCGGCCAGGCTCAGCTTCATCCGCGAGCCGCCGGTGCGCTTGATTGGGTCGAAGCCCAGTGTCGGTACGGGCACCAACGACAGGCCCGCGGTGGCCGCGACAACCTTCGAGAAATCTCGGCGTGACAGCTCCCTGCTCATCGGCGTTCCTCCAGATGGCTCGTCATCGAGCCTCTCGCATCGGAATCCCGAGGATCGCGGCCATGGTCCCGCCGTAGATCTTCCGCCGGCTGGCCTCTGGAACATCGCACGCGTTCAGCATGGCCTCGTACCGGCCCAGCATGTTGTCGAGCGCATCAGGCGGCTCATCGGTGCCGAAGACCAGCTTCTCGAAGGCGTAGACAGCATCCGGCGAACTGTGCGCGGTGGGTCCCTCCCACCACAGGTACTCCTTGAACACGGCGAGATTGCGCTCCTTCTTGATCAGCGACGATCCGGTCAGATCGAAGTGCACGTTTTTCGACCACCGCGCGACCTCAGCGGCTTCGTCGTACCACGGGTTGCCGAGGTGCGCCCCCTGGATGCGGAGCTTCGGAAATGACCTGGCGATGGTGTGAAGAAACGACGGCCGCATGCGCGCCATCGACGACGGCTCGGGCTCGCCCGACGCGCTCCCGGCGACGATGCCGGTATGGAACAGCGCGACGAGCCCAAGCTCCTGCAGCCGCTGATAGATCGGGAAGTACCCGAAGTCGTCCCAGTTGTACTTGGGCCGGTGCATCTTGATGCCCTTGAAGCCGGCCGCATGAAACTTCGCCAGGTGCGAGAGCACCGCCGGATCGTCGACGTTGACCTGACCGTATGGGATCACGACGTCCGGGTGCTGCGCTGCCGCCTGCTTGACGACCTCGAGCCCCTCGAGCGGCGTGAGCACGCACGCCATCGCGTTGCGCGGCCGGTAGGTGGCCACCAGCGTGTCGATGTAGCCCGGCGTCGCGCGCCAGTGCTGGTGCGAGTCGATGACGAAGCGCCGGGGCGGCGTCTGCCGCGTTGAGGTCTCTGCGGGCCGCCCAGCACCGATCCCGACAAAGGCTACCAGGCAGGCCATGCCGACACCGCGTGAGGTCGAGGTCATTTCAGCTGTTCTCCCATGGCTCCGGCGTCGTACACCACCCGACCGCCAACCATTGTGAGTTCCACGGCGATGGAGCGCATGCGGTCCTCCGGGCAGGTCAGCAGGTCATCGGACAGAATCGCCAGATCGCCCAGTTTGCCCACCTCGATCGCGCCAGTGCGACGCTGGTCGAAGCTGAGTCGAGCGGCGGTGCGGGTCATCATTTGCAGGGCCTCCATCCGCGAGACGCGCTGGGCCTGGCCAATCACCTGGCCGCCTTCGGTTCGCCTGCTCACGGCCGTGGCCATCGTCAGGAACGGGTTGAACGGGTTCATCGCGTTGTCCGGGTCGAGCCCGAACATGTGATCGGTGTTGATGGCCGTCACCACCCCAGCGTCGAGCCACGTGCGGAGGCCGATGAACCGATCGAGCCGGCCGGCGCCCAGCGCGGGAGCGAGCGCGTCGGCGTCCTTGTAGTACCACGCTGGCTGGGTGTCGACCAGGACGCCTAGCCGGGACGCCCTCGCCGCAGTCTCCGCGTTCACGAAATATGCGTGGATGAGTGTGTGACGGGGATCGGCGGACGGATGACGTCTCTGCGCCGCCTCGAAGGCATCGAGCACCGCGTCGACGCCGGCATCGCCGGTCACGTGCGCGGCCATCTGCCATCCGCGAGACGCGCCTGCCTCGATCGCCGATGCGATCTGCTCGCGCGTGATCGTCAGGAAGCCCCGGTACGCCGGGTCGTCGACGCCGTACAAAGCGCGTGCTCGCAATCCGTACGGGTCGCGCATGAACGACGTCCCGGCGAGGATCCCGCCGTCGGCGATGATCTTGAGCGGTCCAGCCTTGAGCCACTCGTCGCCTTGTCGCGGCTCGAGCGGCAAGATCGCGGAGGAACGCGTGGACGCTGGCGAGATCCTGAGGGTTCGGGAATGCGGATGGTCACCGTCGCGCGCACGTGCAGGCGCCCCGCTTTGCGCAGGGCTTCGTAGACGCGGAACCCCGCAAGGTTCGCGCCACGTTCGCCGACGCTGGTAATTCCAACCCGGTTGTAGGCGGCATGCACGCGCTCGAGCGCGTCGGGCGACGGCGGCGTGTCTTCGGACGCCCGCCGGAATCTCGCGAGCAGCGCGCCCACGTTCCGCAGCAGGCCTGTCGGGCTGCCATCGGCGCCCTTGACGATGGCGCCGCCTGGAGGATTCGGCGTGCGGCCGTCAATCGCCGCAGCGCGAAGAGCCGCGCTGTTCAACATCAGCGCGTACGCGCCGTCGACCACCACCGGGTGATTGGGTGCCGCAGCATCGAGCTCGGCGCGCGTCGGGAAGCGCCGCTCGCGGACACGCGTCGGAAAGACGCGCGGAGTCCAGATCCAGTCGCCGGCCGGCACGGCCGTCGCGGCATGACGGATCCACTCCTTGATCTCGGCAATTGACTCGAGGTTCTGGAACGGCTGTGCCTCCTCAGCCGCGGCGACGCCGAGTGCGTGAACGTGGCTGTCGATGAGCCCTGGAATCACTGTTCGGCCACTGGCGTCGATCACGCGCGTGCCGTCGCCCACCAGACGCCGGACCTCGGCGCTCGAGCCGACGGCGACGAACCGTCCGTCCCGGATCGCCACCGCTTGGGCAATCCTCGAGGCGGCGTCGACGGTGATCACCTTCGCATTGATGACAACGACGTCGGCAGCGGGCGCGGCCTGCGCGTTGCTGGCATTGCGACCTGAGGTTCCGGCAACCGCGAGGATCAGCCCCGTGACGGCGAGCACGCTCTTCATGGCCGCAGCCATTTTTCGAGATGCTCGGCCACGAACTCGTCGTCGAGCAGGTGCGGGTACATCCTGCACACGCGATTGAGCTCGTCGGCCTGGCCCGGACCGAGCGTCTCGCCCGTCAGGGTACGGGTGCTGGCCAGCAGGCCCTGGCGCCGCAGCACCTCGTGAATCCCGGCGATGCAGCCGTGGAACGAGTTGGCCGCGTCAAAGACCGCGGCGTTGCAGTCGGTGACCTCGACACCCGTGCGCAGCAGCCCCGCGGGCACGTCGCGCTCGCGAGCGGCCGCGTGGCATTCGGCAAGCAAGTGCGGCCGCGCGCTGGGTCCATACCGCCCAGTGTCCGAGCAGGCCGCCGACAACACGGCGCTCCACGGGGCCGTCGGGCGTCTGCAGGCGATATGGCGTCACGAGGTCGCCGACGATGTGGTCGTCGTTGCCGGTGTAGATCGCGATGTCGCCGCGTCCGGCGTCCACGATGGCGCGGATCACGTCGAGCGTCTGGTAGCGGTTGAACGGCGCGATCTTGATCGGCCATCACGCGCTCGATCTCGGCGAACCGGCGCCAGAAGGCGTAGCCGAGCGGCCGGCCGCCGACGGCAGGCTGCAGGTAGAACCCGACAAGCGGCATTACTTCGGAGACGCGCCGGCAATGCGCGATCAACTCGTCGTCTGACGCGTCGCGCAGGGCGGCCAGGCTGAGCAGGCCCGCGTGGTAGCCGAGGCTGGCGAGCAGGCTCGCTTCCTGAAGGGCCTGTGACGTGGGGCCGCAGATGCCGCCGATCCGAACCAGCGGAATCAACCGGCCGCGATCGGCGCGGTCCATCTCTTCGCGTGCCAGCGAGAGCACCGGCTCGAACAGTCCAACTGCGGCATCGCGGATCGCAAACTGCGTCGTGTGGACGCCGACGGCAAGGCCTCCGGCGCCAGACGCCACGTAATAGCGCGTGAGGGCACGCTGATGGCGCTCGTCAAACCGGCCGCCATCGTCGAGCGCCAGTGGGTGCGCCGGGATCACCAGACCCTGGGCCAGCGCCTGGCGTGCCTGCGAGTTCACGGTTCGATCCCCGAGATCATCAGAATCGCCCTTCCCTGGATTCGAAGTGCGTCGGCTTGCCGCTGGTGGTCTGGCCGCGCGCGAGCCAGTCGGCGGTCCATTCGATCAGGCTGCTCGACCTCCACGCGCGGCGCGCCGAGCAGCGACCAGCCGCGCGAGCCGTTGCTCAGCAGGGCATCGGGCGACTCGACGCCGGCAAAGGTCGCTGGCCGACCGAGCGCGGCCGGCCAGCGACTCGCCCAGCTGGCGCACGCTCAACTCTTCAGGCCCGGCCACGTTCACCACCAGTGGCGGCGAGGCGGCGTGCGCGAGCGCGCAAAGCGCCATCCGGTTGGCATCGGCCTGCCAGATCACGTTGACATAGCCCATCGTGAGGTCGATGGGCTCGCCGGCCAGCACGCGCCGTGCGAGATCCACGAGGATCCCGTATCGCATCTCGACCGCATAATTCAGCCGCAGGATCGCGACGCGGGTTCCGCGCGTCTGGCTGAAGTGTTCGAACACGCGCTCACGCCCGAGGCAGCTCATCGCGTACTCGCCGACTGGCTGCGGCACGTCGGTTTCGCGCGACCCGCCTCGGCCGACGCCGGTCAGCCCATAGACGTTGCCTGTCGAGAACGCGACGATGCGGCTGGCCTCGTAGCGGCGGCACACGGCCGCTGGCACCAGGCAGTTCATCGCCCACGTGAGCGATTCGGCGCCGGAGGAACCGAACTTCCGTCCGGCCATGAAGATCGACATTCGGGACCGTGGGCAGGCGGCCGACTTCGGCTTCATCGAGCAGGTCGCACCTGATCGTCTCCACGCCATGTGACTGAAGCGCGGCCTCGTGCGCCGCGTCGGTGAAGCGCGAGACGCCGATGACGCGCCTGCGGCCGCCGGTCAGCTCGGCAGCGCGTCGCGCCATGCGTGCCAGGGTCGGGCCCATCTTTCCGCCGACGCCAAGCACGATGATGTCGCCCTCGAGCTGCGCGAGTGTCTCGACGACCTGTTGGGTCGGCTCGCTGAGCAGCGTGTCGAGGTGAACCTCGTCGGCAATCGCCCTGACGTACGTGCGGGCCTTCAGGCCCGCCGGCCCCCGGAGGCATGCGGGCATAGTATCCGGCATGATAGGCTTTCGGCCGCCATGTCTCTCACACACCTTCGCGCAGGGGTGATCGGCACCGGGTTCATCGGGCCGGTCCACATCGAGGCTCTCAAGCGGCTGGGCATCCAGGTGGTCGCGGTGTGTGACACCGACGCCAATGCCGCCACCGCCGCCGAACGTTTCGGCATCCCCAACGCCATCGGCGGCCTGCAGTTTCAGCGGCTCGTCGCGCATCCCGACGTGGACGTCGTCCATGTTGCGTCGCCGAACCGGCTGCATGCCGAGCATTCGCTGGCGGCGCTCTCTGCCGGCAAGCACGTGGTCTGCGAGAAGCCGCTGGCGATGACCAGCGAGGAGACCGCGAAGATCGTCGCCGCCGCCAGGAAGAGCCGTCGCGTGTTCGCGGTGAACTACAACCTGCGGTTCTACGCGGCGCTGCAGACGCTGCGCGCGATGGTCGCCGCCGGCCAGTTCGGACGCATCATCCACGTCAACGGCAGCTACTTCCAGGACTGGCTGTTCCACGACACCGACTACAACTGGCGGCTGCTGCCCAAGGAAGGCGGCAAGCTCCGCGCGCTGGCCGATATCGGCACGCACTGGATGGATGCGGCCTCGTTCATCCTCGGCGACCACGTCGGCGAGGTCTTCGCCGATCTCGGCATCCACCACACGAAGCGCAAGCGTCCGCTGGGCGAGGTGAAGACGTTCAGCGGCAAGACCGAAGGCGGCCGCTGGCAGAGCTACAAGGTCGAGACCGAGGACTACGCGTCGGTGCTGCTGCACTACGGTCGCGGCGCGCACGGAACCTTGTCGGTCAGTCGCAGGTGGCGGCCGGACGCAAGAATCAGCTGCGGCTGGAGATCTACGGCGAGAAGCAGTCGGCGTGGTGGGACTCCGAGTCGCCCGAGCAGTTGACCTTCGGGCACCGCGACGAGGCCAACCAGGTGGGCATCCGCGGCGCGGCGGGCTTCAGCCGCGACGAGGTCCGTCCCTACATGGACTACCCCGCCGGCCACGTCGAAGGGTTCGCCGACAGCTTCAAGATGCAGTTCCGCGCCATCTACTCGCGCATCGCGGGCAGCAAGTCGGCGCCGCTGTTTGCGACGGTCGAGGACGGCGACGCGGAAGTGCGCCTGTGCGAAGCGATCCTCGCCAGCCACACCAAGCGGCAATGGCAAAAGGTGGCGCGACCGACGAAAGCGTGACGGCGGACCTCGCCCGCGCCTCGACCAGGCTCGCACGGGCCGGTCGCCTCACCGTGCTGACCGGCGCCGGCGTGTCGGCGGCCAGTGGAGTGCCGACTTTCCGGGGCGCGGGAGGTCTGTGGCGCCAGTTCCGTGCGGAGGATCTGGCTACGCCTCTGGCCTTCGCGCGCGATCCCGCGCTGGTGTGGGAGTGGTACGACTGGCGGCGCTCGCTCATCGCGGCGTGCCAGCCGAATCGCGCGCACGATGTTCTGGCTGCCTGGAGCAGGACCCGTCCGGCCTTCGCGCTGCTGACCCAGAACGTCGACGGCCTCCACGAGCGCGCCGGCACCCGGCACGTCACACGGCTGCACGGGTCTATCTGGACACTTCGTTGCTGCAACGACTGCGGCGTCGCGCCGTGGTCCAACCTCGATGTGCCGCTCGGCCCGCTGCCGCCGCGATGCCCGTCGTGCCGCGGGATGGCACGTCCGGGGGTGGTCTGGTTTGGCGAGTCCCTCGATCCCGTGGATCTCGCG
This sequence comes from Vicinamibacteria bacterium, assembly GCA_963806705.1. Classification (GTDB taxonomy): domain Bacteria; phylum Acidobacteriota; class Vicinamibacteria; order Vicinamibacterales; family JAENWD01; genus JAENWD01. The sequence goes on along the minus strand of CAWDZE010000003.1, from coordinate 102,673 downwards.
CGAGCCGATCGGGCATCAGCGTGCGACGTGTTCATGGTGGTAGGCACGTCGGCCGTCGTGCATCCGGCGGCCGGCCTGGTGGACCTCGCCCGGTCGCGCGGGGCATTTGTCATCGAGATCAACCCGGAAGCCACACCGGCAACCACTATCGTCGACGTGTCGCTGCGCGGACCCGCCGAAACGGTGCTCGACACGCTCGACCAATCCCTCGTCAACCCACCCAACCCGACCCAACCTGACCAAACCTGACCCAACCCGACCAACCTGACCCAACCTGACCCAACCTGACCGAACCTGATGAAACTCGGGTTATCGTTTGAGCGCATGCGGTACAGCTACGACGAGCTCGCGAAGATGATCGACCACTCGCTGCTGCACCCGACGATGACCGATCGGGAGCTGGTCGCGGGATGCCGGCTGGCGAAGAAATACAAGGTGGCGTCGGTATGCATCAAGCCGTACGCCGTAAAGGCTGCCGCGAAGCTGCTCAAGGGCTCCGGCGTCGCCGTCGGCGCCGTCATCGGGTTCCCTCACGGCAGCAGCACCACGGAGAGCAAGCGCTACGAGACCGAGATCGCCTGTCGCGACGGCGCGACCGAGATCGACGTGGTGATCAACATCGGCAAGGCGCTGGCGGGCGACTGGGCGTACGTCGACAGGGACATTCGCTCGGTCGTGCGCGAGGCGCACAGGCACGGCGCGATCGTGAAGGTGATTTTCGAAAACGACTTCCTGCCCGGCGACGCGATCAAGAAGAAGCTGTGCCGTCATCTCGCGAGAAGGCAGGCGCGGATTTCGTGAAGACATCGACCGGCTATGGCTTCGTGAAGGGCGCCGATGGCGCATATGGCTACCAGGGCGCTACCGAGCACGACCTGGTCCTGATGCGGAAGGCGGTGTCGCCGAAGGTGCAGGTGAAAGCGGCCGGCGGCGTGCGCGACCTCGATGCCCTGATGCACGTGCGCGACCTCGGCGCCACCCGCTGCGGCGCAACCGCGACCGCTGCGATGCTGGACGACTATCGGAGACGGGCGAAGGCGGAACGCGCGGGTTCTTCAGGTTCGTCCGGCGCTTCCGGCGCGTCGCTTGGCACCGGCGGGTACTGAGATGGGCGCCCCGCCCTGGCAGATTTTCAAGTTCTGCCCGCGGTGTGGCGCCGCGCGCGCCTCGGAGTCCCAACACGCCGCGCCGTTCCGCTGCGAGGCGTGCGGCTTCCTCTACTTCTTCAATCCCGCCGCCGCCGTCGCCGCGCTGATCCTGCGAGACGACGGACAGGCGCTGTTCATCAGGCGGGCCAAGGAGCCGGCCATGGGCCGACTCGCGATGGTCGGCGGATTCGTGGACGCCGGAGAAAGCGCCGAGCAGGCGCTGCGGCGGGAAGTGCGTGAGGAAGTCCAGCTCGAGCTCGACCAGGTACAGTTCCTGACGTCGCACCCGAATGACTACCGACTACGAGGACACCATCTATCCCGTCGTCGACTCTCGTCTTCCTCGCACGCGCCGCGGATCACGATCGGGCCGTCGCTCTTGACGGCGTGGCCAGCTTCGCGTGGCTCGATCCGCACACGGTCGACCTCGACGAGCTCGCGTTCCCGTCGATGCGCGCGGCGTTGATTGCAGTACCGCGGTTCACGACGGACCTGAGAGCGATGACTTACACCGTCGGCATCGACCTCGGCGGCACGCAGATCAAGGCGGCCGCGTTCGGCCCCGACGGCGAACTGCTGCACCGTGAGACGAACCCGACCCGCGACGGTGAACGCGTCGAGGATGTCCCGGCCTGGGCCGACACGATTCGGCGTCTGCTCGAGTCGTGGACGATGCGCTTTGGCGAGGCCGCTGCCCGTATCGGGCTGGCGGCGCCGGGGCTTCCCGCCCGAGACTCGCGATCGATCCAGTCGATGCCCGACCGGATGGATGGCCTGGAAGGGTTCGACTGGGGCCGCTTTCTCGAGCGTTCCGATGGCGTGCTGGTGAGCAACGACGCGCACGCGGCGCTGCTCGGGGAGGTCTGGAAAGGCGCTGCCCGCGGGCGCACCGATGCGGTGCTGCTGACGCTCGGGACCGGCGTGGGCGGCGCCATTCTCGCCAACGGCCGCCTGATCCGCGGCGCAATCGGGCGCGCCGGGCATCTGGGCCACATCTCGCTCGACGTGCACGGCCCTGTCAGCATCCTGCGTACGCCGGGCGCAATCGAGGAACTCATCGGCGAGTGCTCCCTGGAGAGACGCACCGGCGGGCGATTCGACACGACGCGCGCGCTGCTCGCGGCGGCCGAGACGGGCGACGCCGCGGCGGCCGACGTGTGGGCACGTTCGGTCCGCGCGCTGGCCTGCGCGATCGTCTCGTACATCAACGTCCTCGATCCCGAGGTCGTCATTCTCGGCGGCGGGATCACGGAAGCCGGTGACCTGCTCTGGGGTCCGCTCGAGCGGGAGCTCGAGCAGGTTGAATGGCGGCCCGGAGGCCACCGCGTGCCCATCGTGCGCGCCGAGCTCGGCGGCTGGGCCGGGTCATATGGCGCAGCGGCGCCGACAGATGCGGCGCCGGGTCATTTCTGATCCGGGTTGTCGAGGCGAGCGGCGTCGTCGGGAAGCGCCCGCTCGAGAGTCTCCATCAGCTTGCTGACGTCGGTTTCCTCGTAGAAGCGCTCCTCGTGTTCCGAGTCAGCCTGTTCGGCGGGGACGTCGAGCCGCTCGGCGAGCCGCCGGAGCATCCGAAGCGCCAGGGTCAACTCCTGCTCGGTGAGGAGCGCGATCTGCAGATGAAGGTGATCGCGCTTGTCGGCCTGCTGGCTCATCCGGTTCTGCGCCATCAGGACAAAGAGGGCGATCAGCAAGCCCTCGAGCGAGACGACAAAGGTGAGCAGGCCGAACGGATAGGGATCGAATCGGCGATTCGAGGGAGCGTACAGATTCCACAACGCCCAGGCGACAAGGACGCTGGCGTTGAGAAGAAGGAACCAGATCCGTCCGGTGGCGCGTGCGATACGCTCGCCCAAGGCGTCGCCGAAGCTCTTCCGCTGCTGGCCGAGACGCTCGAGATCGACGATCGTGCGGACGTTCCGGTGCGTTGGATGAGCGTCGGGAGCAATCCGTGTCGTCATTCCACGGACCATTGCAAGGTGAATGCCTGAAACTTAGAAACAGACCAACCGGTCGCGCCGGCGGTCGATCTTGCGGAAGTCGACGCCGGGGACCTTCTTCAGGTCATCCAGCGTCTTGCACGGCCGTGCTTCGTGCGGTAGGCGATGAGCGCCGCGGCCTCCTTGCGCAGCAGGCCGGCGACGCTTTCGAGATCGATGGCCGGCGCCGTGTTCAGGTTCACGGGCTTTGGCGCATCGCCCTTGAAATTCGTGGACAGGTAGTCGAGCACCGCCGCCAGCTCTTCGTCGGTGCCCTTGGCGCCGAGCGACACCATCTTCGCGATCACGTCCTGCCAGCCTTCGCGCGTCAGCCGCACGGCCGCGCCACGTGCGGATGGATGACAGGTCCCACATATTCGGACGGTGACGTCTTTGCCAGGTCCGTCGGGGAACGGGTCTTGGGCGCTGGCCGTCGTGGGAACGAGGATCACGGAGCCAGGCGCTAGGAACCGCCCCCCGCACGAGCCGGTAGCGAGTGCGCCTGGCATCCTCAGTGCTCCATCGGGATGCCGAAGGCGTACAGGTGGTTGTCGGCGGTCACCAGGTACACCTGGCCCGAACCGGCCGCCATCCTGGCGCGCGCCGACGAGGTGATGGCCAGGCCGCTGTTCCAGAGCGGCTTGCCGCTGGCCGCGTCGAGCACATACAGCCTGGCTGGCATCGAACGCTGCCGTCGCTGAGCCGCCGTGAGCGTGGCGGAGCCCGCGCGATACTCGCCGCTCGACACCGCAAACACCATCCCGTTCACCACCAGCGGCGCCAGCGGCGACACCAGGCCCGGCGAGCGCCAGGCCGGCACGAGCGTGATCTGGCCGTCAGCGTCGACGAGCTTGAAGGCGACGACGCTCCCGGCCGGCGCAAGGCCGTTGGCCGCGAAGGTCAGGCCGGCAGTCGGCCCGCCCTCGACCGACGCGGCGATCCAGCGCGTCCCCTCGTCCTCCCACGTCGCCAGTCCGCCGCCGGTGCCAGGCGCCGAGTACTTCGCGGTGACGTGGAGCGGGGTCCGATGGTCGGGCCCGCCAAGCGATGCGGCATCCAGCAGGTACAGGCGGCCGTTGTTGCCCGACACGGCGACCAGCTCGCGGTCCTTGTGCCTGAACACGACCGGCGTGGCGTTGAAGTCGGCGTCGTCTGTCGTCAAGCCAGTCCTTCGGCTGAAGCGTCGCGCGGTCGAGCGCGACGACGCTGTTTGCGTGGCGGCTCGGGGCCGCGGAGGCGTCTTTCGTCGTCGCGACGTAGAGCGTGCCGTCGGTGCCGAAGGTGGGACCGGCGCTTCCTGCCACATGCGCGCCGCCAGTCGCGCCAGGTGGTCACCTTGTTGTCGGCCGTCAGATCGAGGGCCCAGACGCCGTTTGGCGCGGCGCCGCAGCCGTGCGACGTCGACGTGTAGATCACGCCGTTGATGAACGTCAGCGACGACGGGCGTGCGCTTGGCGGAAGGAAGGGCACCATCGGGGCTGTCATCGTGCCGTCGCTGACACGCAGCGTGCGCAACAAGCCGTCGCTGCCCATCACGTACAGCGGATCGACGCCGCCGAAGGGAACCGGCGCCAGCACGCTGCTGACGGGCGCCGGCGGCGCGACATCGCGCGACGGTGCGGGCCGCGGCGGCGCCGTCGCGGCAGCCTGCTGGCGCTCGGCTGAGAACGGCCGCGCCCTTTCCGGGTTCACCGACCGCGCTTTTCGCGCTGCCGCCCCCGCCGCCACCGCCGCCGAAGGCCGATGGCGAGAGCGCCGTGCGCCGGCTCGGCGTGGCGATGAGGCCGCCGGGGCATTCCCACGAGCTCGGCGGCTGACCGCCGGTCGCGACCGCGTAGGTGAGGTGCGTGGTCCAGTACGGCCGCGCGAGATCGGTGTCCATCGAGAACAGCCGATCGGCGCTGCCACCGACGAACCCGAGCGCCTTGAATCCCGCGGTAGCCGATCAGGCGGTCGAGCAGGATGGGCTCGGTCAACGAGTGCCACTGGCGCGACTCGTTGTCGACCTTCATCTTCCAGAGGAACTTGAACTGCCCTTCGCTCGACGGCCTCCCGTGTCAGCCGCTCGTCGGCACGCATCCAGGCGGTGCGTTGGGCGTCACCGGCCGTCGTCGTCCACTCGCCCCCGCGGGCCTGCGCGTGTAACCGGGCGCACAACCCGATGCCGCATACCTAGAACGATCGAACCGCGGTCTCGAGAGCTCGCGTTTCACTTCGTGTCTCCCGCGGCATCGAGGCCGAAGCAGTAGAGATAGCCGTCGAACGTGCCGATGTACACGCGTCCGTTGGCCACAGACAGGCTGGTGAAGTGGTTGAAGCTCGCGATCTGGTCGCCGCTCGACCAGAGCTCCGCGCCCGTGCGCGCGTCGAGCGCGTACAGCGTCGCGTGCGACGAGTGCGCGATGCGATTGGCCGCCGTGTTGTACGCCAGGCCGATGTCGACCGTTGCCTGCGTCGGATCCTCGCCGCTGCCGTACGCGAACACGACGCCGTTGGCGATCACGACCGGATCGGCGTTCACCATGTTGCGCGAAAGCCACGCGGGGACAAGCTGCACTCCGGTGGCGCGCTGCTGGACCTTGAATGCCGCCACCGCGCCTTGCGACACCTCGCCGTACTCGATGGGCGCCGTGAACCTGGAGTGCTTGGGCCCCCAGAAGGGCATCAGCACCCACCGCGTGCCGTCGGTGTCTTCCCAGGTCGCAAGCGCCCCCCACGGACCCGCTCCGGAAAAGTGCACCTCCTCGTTGCAGACAAGCGGTGTCTGGTGGACCGGCGTGCGATGGTCCTCGCCGCCGAGCGCGCTGGTGTCGAGCAGCCAGATGCGGCACTCCTTGCTCGACTGCGCTGTGTATTCGCGGCCCTTGTACTCGAAGATCGGACCGGTTACGTTCATGTCGAGGTCGCGCTTGCGCAGCCAGATAGGCGTTGACTGGCGCGAACCAGTCCTGCATCTCCATCGCCTTGGTGGCCGGGTTGAACTTGGCCGCGATGATCGCCTGCCCGAAGACGCTGCCGCTCCGGAAAGTAGTCGCCGTCGCCGCTTCCGGCATACACGCGACCGTCCTTGCCGATGGACGGGCCCAAGCCTCGGCCACAGCCCGCCGCTGCCCGGATCGAAGCTGCCCACCTTCTTCGTCGCCAGGTCGTACGAGTAGAACTGGTTCGGGTTGCCGCCGCACCCCTGCGCCGTCGTCGTGTAGAGGACGTTGTCGTGATAGTTCAGGCCGTACGGCTTGCCGTTTGGCCGGCAGGAACGGCTCGGCGGGCGAGCGTCTCCTCGCCGGTGGCGGCATCGAGCGTCCGCAGCCGGCCGTCCCATGAGATCGCGTAGACCGTGTACTTCCCCGGCGTCGCGCCGGGCACGATAACCGGCGTCGCGGTCAACCCGCCGGGGCACAGCACGTACGAGCGTGTCGAACCGTCGTCCTTGAAGGTGCTGTCGAACTGGCGCTTCCAGATCTGTGTGCCCGTCTCGACGTCGATGCCGTAGATGTTGTCGGACACGCCAGCGACAATCGCCAGCTCCCGGCGCCCTTGCGCGGTCTCGACGTCGCTGGCGATGAGCGCCGGAAAGAGGTTGTGCATCTGGCGCGGCTGGTTGTCCAGCCGCACTTTCCACAACAGCTTCATGCGCCCCACCGTGGCGGGACCGAGCAGCGTCTCGTTGCGCTGCCACGACGTGCGCTCCTTGTCGTACCCGTCGGTGAGCCAGTTGGCCTTCGGCCGGCTCTGAGCGCCAGGACTTGCGCTCAACCCCACAGCGGCCAGCACGGCCGCGACGATGGCTCCCCCACTCCGATACGACATGCGCGCTCCCGCCGCGCGCCTCAGGACCAGGGCGCGCGACGAGAGACTAGCACGGCATCCCGTCAGCCGAAGCTCTTGTCGTCGGCCGACGGCCCGTATAAGGCCGGGACCTTGGCGCCCATCAGGCGCAGGTACACGGTCATCTGGCCGCGGTGGTGCGCCCAGTGATTGATGGTGTCGCGGATCATCTCGTGGCGCGGCAGCTCCATGGCAACCTGACCTGCCGCCAGAAGTCGCCACGAGGTGGTCAGGTGATCGTCGGTTGTGCCCGAAAGCGCGGCGCGCGCGGCCGAGGCCGCCTTGTCCAGCGCCGCCAGGTATTCCGCGCTCGTGTTCTTTGGCACCGGCTTTTGAGTCGGCCCGCCCTTGGGCGCGATGTCGAGCTCGTCCTGCGTGACGATCATCGCGATCCAGTTCGGGATCGTCGCGACCATCTCGGACAGGTAGCCGAAGATCATCGATTTGTCGTGCGGCTTCCAGTCATGCTTGCCCTCGGGCACCTGCTCGAGCGCGTGCCGGCTCCTCCGCACTTCACGCTCCAGCTCCGACAGGAACAGGTCCGTCACCTTCATGCCATTGCCCTCCCCATGGGTTCCACCGGATGCCATTACCGTGCCGCCTTTCGGTGGTCGAGCCAAGAGGTCGATCGGCGCAGGTCACTGGCGGACAACGGCCAGTCGAGCTAGAGTGCGCTAGATAGGTCCTGTTGGTCCCCAACAGCTCGTCCCCTGCCGCGACCCACACCACCACACCCGCGATTCTCTGGGCAATCGCGCTGGTCGCCGCTGCGCACGTCGGGTACCTCGCGCTCCTGTTCACCTGCGACCTGCTGCGGGTCACGCCGCTCGGGTTCGTCGCGCGGTTCGAGCCAGGGTCGATGATCGTTGGCGACGTGCAGCCGGGATCGCCCGCCGCCGCCGCGGATCTGCGCGTCGGCGATCGCGTCGCGCACGCCAACGGGCAGGCCATTGAAGGGCGCATGGACTGGCAGCGGGTCCGCGTGAACCTGGATCCTGCCACACCGCTCGAGCTGCGGGTCGAGCGCGACGGCAGGCAACCTGTCGGTGCAGCTTCCGCTCACCGCCGACCAGCTTCACGCAGCTGCCGGGCCTGCGTCCAGGCTTGATCACGTTTCGGCTCGCCCAGGTCATCACGCTCGGCTTGGCGATCCTCGTGGCGGTCAGGCGCTCGACGCAGCCGTCGGCCCTGCTGGGCGCCCTGTTGTTGGCCTCCATCGCGACGCTGTCGGTGGTGTTGCCCATGCGAATGGCCGTGTTCTGGCGCGCCCTTCCCCCTGCCTTCGGCGTGGCTCCTCTGGCCTGCGGTTGGGGTCAGCTCCGCCGTGGGCCCGCTGCTGTTCGCGTTCTTCGCCACGTTCCCCCGGCGCACGTGGTCGCGCCGTCGCCTGGGCCTCGTGATCGTTCCGGCGGTGGCCGTCGTGGGCTGGAGCGTGTACGCGACGTACCAGATCACGCGCATGCCCGGCGCCCCGACGGGCCTGCCCGACTGGACTGTCTGGGTGTTCGCGGTCAACGTCGCCTACGCGATTGGCGCCATCGGGCTCCTGGTGGCGCATCGACGGGCGGCCGAGTCGCTGACGGACCAGCGGCGCATCAGCGTCCTCGGTGTGGGCTGCGCGATCGGCGTCGTCGCCGGCGCCGCGGCGGTGGCGGGCTACTCGCGCAATCCGGGCGTGGATTTCTTCGCGACCCGCGGCCTGACCGTGCTGTCGCTCGTGTTTCTCGCGGTGCCGGCGTCGTTTGCCTACGCCATCCTGCGACATCGTCTGTTCGACCTCAGCCTCATCGTCCGGCAGGGCGTGCGCTACGCGCTGGCGCGGGGGCTGTTTGCGGCGCTGATTCCGGCGCTCGGCGCATTGCTGGTCGCCGACGTGCTGCTGCACCGGAGCGAGCCGCTGCTTGCCGGCCTGCAATCACGCTGGTGGTGGTACACGGCGGTCGGCGCCGCGCTGATTGCCGCGCGCTTCAACCGCGAACGGTGGCTGAAGAGCCTCGACCGCCGGTTCTTCCGCGAGCGCTACGACGCCCAGCGGCTGCTCAAGAGCATCGCGGAGCAGATCAGCCGCGCATCGAGCTTCGACGCCACCGCACCGCTGGTGGTCAAGCAGATCGACGAAGCCCTGCACCCCGAGTTCGTCGACGTGCTCAAGCACGTTCCCGGCGAGACCGTCTTCACGCCGGTCACCGGCGGCACGCCGCCGCACGTGTCCGAGCCGCTGCCGTCCTCGTTCACCGTCATCGGCCTGTTGTCCGTGCTCGGCCAGCCCCTGGCGCTGTCGCTGGGAAATACAGCGTGGGTGCAGCACCAGCTGCCCGCCGAGGAGCGCGCGCTGCTCACCGGGCGCGGCATCGAGCTGCTGGTGCCCATCGTCAGCCAGGTCTCGGGCGGTAAGCCCGTCGCCCTGCTCGTGCTGGGCCCACGCCGGTCGGAGGAGCCGTACAACGAGGAGGACCTCGACCTGCTGGGGACGATCGCCCACGCCCTGGGACTGTTGATCGATCGGCCGTCCATGGAAGCGGCACCGGCCAGCCTGGCCGAATGCGAGAGCTGCGGGCGATGCTTCGACGCCACAACGGGTCAGTGCGTGCACGACAGCCAGCGGCTCACGCCCGTCCGCGGCGCGCGCGTGCTGAACGGACGATACCGGCTCGATCGCCGGCTGGGACGAGGCGGGATGGGCGCGGTCTACGCCGCCGTGGACGAAGCGCTCGAACGGCCGGTGGCCGTGAAGCTGATTCGCGACGACCTGGTCGGCTCGGTCGATCTCAACACGCGCTTCCGCCACGAGGCCCGCGCGGCCGCCGGCTTCGCCCATCCGCACGTCGTCCGGGTCTACGATTTCGGCGTGGACCGTGACGCCAGGGCGTTCCTGGTCATGGAACTGCTCGAAGGGCAGACGCTGAGGCAGCGGCTTGCGACACACGTGCCGATGGACCGATTGGAGGTGCTCGGGATCCTGCGCGGAGTGTGCTCGGCCATCAGCGCCGCGCACGCGCAAGGCCTGGTGCACCGCGACCTGAAGCCGGAGAACATCTTCCTGCAACGCCACGAAAACGGCGTGCTGCCGAAAGTGCTCGACTTCGGCCTGGCCAAGGCGTTTGGCGCGCAATGGCCGCACGACCGCGCGAAGGGGACCGACGCCGGCGTGCTCGTGGGCACGCTCGAGTACATGGCGCCGGAGCAGGCAGCCGGGGACATCGTGAGCCCGGCGTGGGACATCTGGGCGCTCGGCGTGATCACGCACGAGATGCTGACCGGCCAGCACCCGTTCCGCCGAAGCGTCGACTTTGGTTCCGACGACGCCGTTACGACCAATCCCGGGCATGGCATGCCGCAGGCCGATCTGCCCGCGCCGTCACGACGCTGTTGTCCGCCGCGCTTTCCTCGCAGCAGGGGCCTCGTCCCAAAGACGCGCTCGACTTTCTGCGTGCCTTCGAGCAGGTCCTGTGATGGCCGCCGAGCCTGCGGGCGGCCGGTTCGCGACGACGAAATGGAGCCTGGTCGGCGCCGCTGGCGCCGGCTCCGACACGCGGGCGCACGAGGCGCTGGCCGCGCTCTGTCAGATCTACTGGCCGCCCCTCTATAGCTACCTGCGGCGTCACGGACACGATCGCGAGGAGGCCGAGGACCTGGTCCAGGGCTTCTTCGCGCGGCTGCTGGAGCGCCACGACGTCGGAACCGCCGACCCGTCGCGCGGGCGTTTCCGGTCGTTTCTTCTCACGGCCCTCAAGCGTTACGCGATCAACGAGCGCGAACGCGCGACGAGTGCGAAGCGTGGTGGGCACACGTCGCGGCTGTCGCTCGACTTCGACGGGGCCGAGCGCGAGGTCCGCGAGCCGCGAACCGACGACACGCCCGAGCGCGTCTTCAATCGCCAGTGGGCGGCAATCAGCCTCGACCGGGCCCAGCAGCGACTGCTGGACGAATTCAGGCAGTCGGGGAAGGCAGGCTACGCGGAAGCTCTACTGCCCTATCTGACCGAGAGCAGCGATCTGCCGGCGTACAACGAGGTAGCCGCAACACTCGGGCTCACGGAGGGAGCCGTCAAGGTGGCGGTGCATCGCCTTCGACGACGCTTCGGCGCAATCCTGCGGATGGAAATCGCCGACACCGTGCTGGCTCCTGAAGACGTCGACGACGAAGTGCGCGAATTGCTTCGCGCCGTGTCGGCTTGAGCGTCACGCATGGCCTGCGAGAAGCATCCGCTGGCGAGGTCACGCGGTGGCTTGTGTCCCGTGTGTCTGCTCGAGGAAGCCCTCGAACCAGACAACGCGGTGCCCCCGAGGCGGCTCATCGTCCAACTGCCGTTGGGACGGACTTCATCGTGTTCGGTGTTCCTCGTCCGTCAGGAGGCGCCGGCGGCGGGTCTGCTCCGTCTCAAAATCTGGCACCGGCACGCAGCACCAGACTTTCTCGATCGTTTCAACGAGTTGCGGCAAGCAGTGGAGCAGGCAGCAGAGACCGCGATCGTGGCCCCGCTTGCGGGTTCACTGGACGCCGCTTCTGCCCGTCAGTGCTCACCGAGTTCAGGCGCGGCGTGCCGCTGCTTCGGGCAGTCGCTTCCGGCGCCCTGTCGTGCCGCGCTGCCGCCGACCTTGTGGGTCCGGTCCGCGACGTGTTGCGTCGGATGCACGCGCGCCGGCTGGCGCACGGCTCGATTGTCGCGGGCAACCTGATCGTGCACCCGGATCTGACGGCGGTCTCCCTGCTCGACTTCGGACTGTCCGCCCTGCAGCGACCCCGGTCGAGCCCCGCCGCGACGGCGTCAGAGGACGACGAGGCCCTCGACGCGCTGATACGGTCGCTCCAGCCCGTGTAACCTTCAGCCCGGCTTCCTGAAGTACCCGACTGAACGCAGCAAACGCCTTGCAGGCGTTCAGGGAGGACATCGTGACACTTCAGGGAATCCGTGTGGTTTCGATGGTTGCGGTGCTGGTTGCCGCTATGGCAGGCGCGGCCGGCGCCCAGGAGCACGTGGTGGGCCAGACTGGCCCGGGAGCGCTGTACGCGCTCGACATGCCCGCCGACTGGAATGGCGACCTGGTCGTCTACGCCCACGGCATCGTGGATCCAGTGCTGCCGGTGGCGCTGCCATCCGACCCAGGACAACTTCATCACCGTCCGGGACGCGCTGCTCTCGCGCGGGTTCGCGGTTGCGTCGTCGAGCTTCTCGGGAAACGGGTTCATTCTCAAGGACGCCGCCCAGCGCACTCATCAGTTGACGGGCCTGTTCACGACGCGCTTCTCGCCTCCTCGCCGCGTGCTCCTGGCGGGACACTCGCTCGGGTCGATTGCGGCGCTGAAGCTGGCCGAGACGTACTCGGGGCAGTACGACGGGGCCCTGGTGATGTGCGGGTTCGTCGGCGGCACGACGCGCGAGATCGAGTACATGGCCACCGCTCGCCTCATCTACGACTATCTGTTTCCCGGCGTGATTCCGGGATCCGTCTTCTCGATCCCCGAGGACCTGGACTACCGCCCCGGAACGGCGCTCTTCAATGCCGTGCAGGGATCCCTCATCGCCGGCTTCGCGTCGCCATTCAAGACGTTCCAGTTTGCGGCGGCGGCCGGCCTCCCGGGCAACAATCCCGGCGAGTTGGTGACCTCGGCGCTCACCGTCCTCGGCTTCAACCTGCGCTATACACGCAACGTCCTGCAACACACGAATGGTCACATCCCGTTTGACAACCTGGATGTCAACTACCCCGATGCCGCGCTCCATCTCGGGATCCAGCGTTGGGTGGGAGATGCCGACGCTTTGAACTACGTCGCGAACTATTACACGCCGAGCGGACGCATCAGCGTGCCGGTCCAGACGCTGCACAGCGATCGCGACCCGGTCGTGCCGGCGTGGCACGAAGACCTCTACGCGGCGCGCATTGCGGAGCACGGCCTGAGCGACTTGCTGGAACAGACGCTGGTCTCGTCGTACGGGCACTGCGCGTTCACACCGCAACAGGTCCTGACCGCCTTCGATCGGCTGGTCGAGCGCCTGCCGTAGTGTCCCGATGGCCGTGCATTTCCCGACAGGAGCAACACCATGACCCCGATGCTTCAGGCTCGCCTGGTCCTTGCGGCGTCACTTATCGCATCCCCGGCCTTCGCCCAAAGCGACGGCGCCAGCATTCGCACCCTGGTCAAGCTCGGACAGACCCTCGAGGTGATCGACGAGCAGGGGCAGGAGGTCCGCGGCAAGGTGCGTGCGTTATCGGCAGACGCGCTGACACTGGATCGCAAGGGCACGCAGACCGAGATTCCGTTCGAACGCATCACTCAGATTGCGCGGCCCAACGACGGTCTCGGCAACGGCGCGCTGATTGGATTGGGCGCAGGCGTCGCTTTTGGCCTGCTGGCGTCGACCGCCGGCACTGACAACTGTGACGGCTACTATTATTGCGGGTCGGGTTGGGTCATCGGCTCCGGCCTGGTGTTTGGCGGGATCGGCGCGGGGATTGGCGTCGGCGTGGATGCGCTGATCCGTCGCGACCGTGTGATTTACCGCCGTGACGGGCGCCGCCAGACACGGGTGGCGCCCGTCATCGGCCCCGGTGTGGGCGGCGCGGTGGTCTCGGTGACCTGGTAACGCCGCCGTCATTATTTGGTGCCCGATCGTCCCGTGGTGTGACATCCTGTAGGTCCCAAGCTGTGGCCCTCCAGACTCTTTACAAAACGACACCACGCTGGAGCCGTGCGGTAACCACGCGCGCACGACTGCGGGCGTGCAGAGACGTTTACCTCCACTGGGAGAACAGGCAGATATGGCAGTCCATCTGGTGAACCCGAGTCACCTGTCGTTCGGCATCGGGGTGATCACACCGCGCTGGTTGTTCGTCCTTGCTGGGGCGACGCCGGCGAGGCATGGACAGCCGCACATTACTGACGAAACCCTCGAGGTTTTCGACGTCGAGTCCCTCGAGGCAGGCGACATCGTCGGCATCGGGATTCACACCGGCAACGCCCTCCGCGGCTACGAGATTGGCACGCGCGCGCGTGCGCGCGGGGCGATCGTCGTCTTCGGGGGCATCCACGCGACGCTCTACCCGGAGGAGGCGCACGAGCTCGGCGGCGCCCACGCCGTCGTCAAAGGTGACGGCGACGTCGCCTGGGCCGGCGTGCTCGACGACGCGGTCAACGGGGGACTCCAGCGGATCTACGAGGCCGGGCGTGTCGATGCCGACAATTTCGTGCCGGCACGCTGGGACCTGCTGCCCCAGGGGCGCTACATGTGGGGCTCGGTCCAAACGGTGCGCGGGTGCCCGAAGCACTGCTCGTTCTGCTCGGTGTGGCGCACGGATGGCCAGAAGCCGCGGCAGCGCAGAGTGGACGCCGTCATCGGAGAGATCGTCGAGCTCCGCCGTCGCGGGTTCCGCTTCGTCGCGCTGGCCGACGACAACTTCTATCCGGTGGCGCTGGCCGACTTGGCCATGGCCGAGCGGCAGGCCAACAAGGCCCGGCTCGAGCAGCTGCAGGCGCTGCGCGCCGAGCGATTCGAGCTGATGGAGCAGTTGGCGCAGCTGCCGCCGGACATGATCTTCTTCACGCAGATCACCATGGAGGCCGCCGAGGACGACGCGTTTCTGGCCGCGATGAAGCGCGCCAACATCAAGGGCGCGCTCGTCGGCGTGGAGGCAGTCACGCCCGAAGGCCTCAAGGACGTCTACAAGGACTTCAACGAGTCCGGCGAGGCGCTGGTCACGCGGCTGCGGAAGTTCAAGGACCACGGCGTGCACGTGCTGGGCTCGTTCATCTTCGGTCTGCCAAGCGATCGCCCGACGACATTTGACGCCACGGCCGACGTCGCCGAGCGTGCGGGAGTGACGTTCGCGCAGTTCGTGATGCTGACGCCGTTCCCGGGCACGCTTGATTTCGCTGCGTGGGAAAAGACACTCGAGCACGACACGACCAGGATTGCCGGCGTCCCGATCACGCGGCACTGGCTGATCCCCCAGGCACATCGTCCGAAGGTCTACACGCCGCACCCGGTGATGTCGGGCGACGAGATCCGCGAGCGGACCCAGGCGGTATGGGATCGGTTCTACAGCTTCCGCCAGATCTGGACGCGGGCTCAGTGCGTGAAGAGCCTGCGCTCGCGGCTCGGTTTCGTGCTGATCTCGAAGCTGTACCGGCAGATGTACGCGAATACGGGCATTGCGACCGACAGCGCGCGCGTGACCCGGGCCAACCAGTGGGCACGACTGATCGCCAAGCCGTGCCGCCATCTGTTCACCGCGCCCCCCATGCCTGACCTCGCGATGCCAGGGGGCCAGGCCCTGTTAAGAACGGCTGAGCTTCACCGGAATCGGCCTAAGCTCAGCCGTTCTTAACAGGGCCTGGCCCCCACCTGCTGGCACCTCCCTTGCTGCAGTGTCCGTCATGGCGCTGCGAATAATCTTCGTGTGCTGCGCGCTACTGTTGCCTTTCCCTCCAGCCAGCCGCCTCGCAGCCTCGACTGGTACAGGCAGGAATGCCCAGGCGGACGTCCAGCTCGAGATGAGGAACGTCCGGTTGCACGTCGACACAGGCATCGTGCTCTGGGTCACCCGGCTTCGCGGCACGATGCTCAGCCGCACTGCTGGCGCACCGCCGGTGTTCGACGATCAACGATCCTACGTCCTGAAGCTGCAAGCCGCCGAGCTGTCGATTGACATGGCCAGCTTGCAGAACCTGATGAACCGCCACGTCTTTGGCTACGACGGCTCACCGCTCACGGATGTCTCTGTCGAGGCCGACGGCGCACGCCTGAAGATGAAGGGCAAGCTTCACAAAGGGATCGTCGTGCCGTTCTCCACGACGGCCAGCATCTCGACGACGGCAGAGGGGGCAATGCGCCTGCACGTCGAGTCCATGAAGGCGCTGGGCATCCCCACCAGGGGGCTGCTCGATGCGTTCGGGCTGACGCTGGACGACGTGGTGGGCGTCAAGAATCGTCGCGGAGTGGATATTCAGGACAACGACATCGTGATCGCGGCCGGCCAGGTCCTGCCGCCTCCAGAGATCGAAGGTCACCTGACGCGTGCCGCCATCGTCGGCGGTCGCCTCGTCCAGACGTTCGGCGATCCTGCCGGGGACCGGCCGGCCAGCCTGGTCAAGCCGTCGCGTGCCGCCCGCAACTACGTCTACTTCGGGGGCGGCACGATCACCTTCGGCAAATTGACGATGCGCGACGCCGATCTGCAACTGATCGACGCCGACCCCCGCGATCCGTTCGATTTCTTCCCTGCCCGTTACGACTCGCAGCTGGTGGCCGGTTACTCGAAGAACACGCGCGCCAAGGGCCTCAGGACCTACATGCCGGATTTCGACGACCTGGCCACGTCCGCGCGATGACGGCGAGCGCCCGGCTGAAGCTGAGCGTTCGAGGGGGAGGTCGAACACACGAGTCCCTGCCCGACGGGCTCGGATTCTCCGGTCATGGGCACGATCCACTCGGCCGGACGCCGATCGTCGGCACTCTCCGTGCCGTGGCGCGTGAAGACCGCGAAGTCGCCGCAGGTCAGGCGTCCATTGACGCCATAGGGGACCAGCCGCACGCGGTTGGCCGACGGCTCGACCTTCACCTCGATGAAGCTCTGGAAAAACGGCGCGACGTTGTAGTCAAACGCCGCCGAGAGCCACTCCGCGCTGAACGGCCAGGCGCCGACCTTGTCGGTCCACCACCACGCGGGACGCTTCCACCACGGAGTTTCCGCCTGGATCTTCCGTGTGACCGCGTCGCGGTCGGGGTAGTACGCCCAGTCGGTGGTGGCCGCAGGAGCAGGCCACGCGAGTGATGTCCCGAAGCTCAGATACGCGCCGCCGCCGCCGTTGACGAAGTGGTGCGCGGGTGACGACGATGCCGTACCCGGCTCGAAGTAGTACTCGAGATCGTGCGTGTCGCCCGCCATCGTGATCGCGACGCCGTGCCGCAGGAGCAGTTGCTTGAGACGCACGAAATCCTCGTCTCCCGCTGTCTGGTCGTGCCCGCCAGCCAGAAATGGATGGCCCAGAATCGCCATCGCGAACTTGCCTCTCGCGCGGTTCAGCGCGGCCTCCAGCCACGAGGCCTGGGCCGGGTCGATGGTCCTGAGGATGCCCGTGTCGATCGCGATCAGGGCGAACCGATCGGTCTGGAGCTCGAAGAAAGGCGCGCGCTGGAAGCCGGTCGGCACCCCGTATGCGCTGCGCAGGCGCTCGGCTTCCCGGATCAATTCGTCGATCCGGCCGTCGGTCGTACTGGTCACGCGCAAGTCGGCTTCGGCCCTGGCGCGGATGCTGGCGCGGGCGGCGTCGGCTTGCAGGAACGTCGCCGCGAATCCCTCGAGGGCATCGTACCAGTCGTGGTTGCCGGGGATCGCGAAGACAGGACGACGGACACCCTTGAACGGCAGCCAGAACTTGGCTTCGTAGTCGTTCATCGAGCCGGTCGGGTACACGACATCCGAGGACACGACAAGGAAACGCACGTCCGTGCCGCTCGTGACCGAGAGAAGCTGGTCGCGCAGCACGTGCTGGGACGCATCGCCTTCACCAGGATCGCCGATGACGACGAAGGAGAAGTCTCCGGAGGTGACGCCAGGAGGCTGGACGGCGAAGCTCGACGCGGTGGCGCCTCTCCCGTCGGTCGCAATCACCGCGCGCGCCATGGCCTCGCGCCACGTGTCGGTCCGCGACTCGGCCCATGAGTTCCACATCCCGGCGGCCCAGTTCTCGGTGTCGAAGTACCAGCTCATCCCCCACACCGGCACGGTGGCCGCCACGATGGCCGCAAATGGAAGCCCGGTCCTCAAACCCTGGCCGAGCGCGGCGGGGACCGAGAAGCGGGCCGCTCGCATCCGGATCGCAGACCTCATCCTCCACCGGAGCCAGGCGCGGGCCGCGCGGGCCCTCCAGCCATGCTGCGCGGCCTTCTCGCGCTGGAGATGCCGGCGCCACACGCGCCGTTCTACCCGTCGCGTGGGCCCGCGCCACAGCAGGTACAGCGGGTTGACCACGACCAGCGTGACCAGCACCGCAATCGTCATGTCGCCCAGGATCGCGACGGCAGGCGACACCAGGCCCAGGATGGTCAGGTCGGTGCGCATCCGGCCCATGTGAATCGCAAAGAGCGTCGCGATGAAGGCCAGCGTCCACCCGCGGTCGATCGGCCCGCGCACGCACTCGGCCGCCTCGATGTCGGCGGCGATGGCGACGGCCTCGGGCTCATCGGCCAGCCCGAGCTCGTCGATGACGCTCTGGTCGGCCTCGGTCGTGGCGTAGACCGGCGCCGTCATGATGTTCCAGGCGATGCCGGCGATCCTGAGCGCGCCGGCAATCGCGACTATCCACGTCGATGTCGAGCCGCGCAGCAGCAGGAGCAGTACGGCGACGGTCGTGTTGCCAAGGGCCGCCAGCCCCGCGCTGGCTCGCGCCTGGCCGTCGGAGGCGCGGATGGCGCCGATCGCATAACGGACGGCATCGACGGCGAACCAGCCGGCCACGACGATCCTCAGCGCCTCGGCCGCGACAAAAGGCGCGTTGATCAGGAAAACGGCGATCGCCATGCTGATGACGGCGCCGATGGTGGCCGCGCGACGCGCCGCGGCCGTCGATCGCCGCAGCGCGTGCAGCCCCTCGACGAGCGAGGCGAGCGCCAGCAGTCCTCCGACGCGGGCTGCCGGAAACTCCGCGCGGCCCAGCGGCGTAGCCAATGCGAGCAGCGCGAGCGCCAGCGTCACGACTGCCAGGCTCGTGATGGTGGCGCGACCAGTGGCTCGCTCGCGTGGGATGCTCGGCACGGCGCGCGACCTCTCAGCTTACGTGTTTGCGGTGAGCCCGTCCCTGCAGGACCTGAAGGCACTTGGAAATCTCCGCGACGCGCGACGAGCCTTCCGGCGTTGTACTTCGACTGCGCGAGTACCACACCCACACGCAAGGTTCGCTCACGGTATTCGAGGAGGCAGCATCTGCCGCTTCGCCGCGAACTCGCCGATCCGCCTGGTCGACGCGCTTTCCGTCGGCAGCTCCATCGTGAGGTGGTTGGCGCCGAGCGCTTCGCCGCGCGGCCTGTGCTCGGGGGTCAGTTCCGCGCGGCCGCGGCCGAGTTCGGCGCGGCCGCGCGTCCGAAGGCCGACGTGGCGCCGAAGATCTTCGCCGCCGGCACGGCCACGGCAAGCTTTCCCTCTCGTCTCGGCCAACATCGGCAATCTCCCCGGTTGCTGCCCGGCAATATTGTCAACAGCCCGGCTGGCAATGACCAGCCGGAAGTTTGCCGAGCGTGTGCGTTTTGCGCGAATACCCGTCGCGGGTCGGTCCTGGCGAGACTTTCTGACGACTGTGGGCTGCATTCCCCCGCGCGGCTACGGCCCGAGTCTTGCTGGACTAGTGAGTGCGGGCCTCCCCTTTTGCTGAACCGGCAAACCGCATCTCGGCCGCAGGTCGAGCTTTGCGCCCCAGCTTGAAGCTGAAGAGCCGATCCAAGAGGGTGTCATGAAGACGTTTCAGAGCGCAGTCGTCGTGGCGTGTTGTTTGGCACTTCAGCCCGTGGCGCAAGGGCCGCCCACCCAGACGACCGCCGTCGAATCGGTCAACAGCGCCGCTGTCCTCGAGTTGAAGCAGGACATGCGCAAGCTGTGGACCGACCACGTGGTGTGGACGCGCGACTACATCATCGCGGCAGTGGGCGACCAGCCCGACGCGCAGGCGGCGGCCAACCGCCTGATGAAGAACCAGGAAGACATCGGCAATGCCGTCGCGCGCTTCTACGGCGCGCCGGCCGGCAAGGATCTGACGATCCTGTTGAAAGAGCACATCAGGATCGCGGTCGAAGTCGTCAAGGCCGCCAAGGCCGGCGACAAGGCGGCACTGCAGCAGGCCGACCGTCAGTGGCAACAGAACGGCACGGCGATCGCCGACTTCCTGAGCAAGGCGAACCCGCACTGGCCTCGCGCGGCACTCGTCGATCTGATGCAGAAGCACTTGTCGACGACGACCAACGAGGTCGTCGCGCGGTTGAACAAGGACTGGGACGCGGATGTACGCGCCTTCGACGAGGTGTACGAGCACATCCTTCACATGGCCGACGCGCTGTCGGACGGGCTCGTCAAGCAGTTTCCGGAGAAGTTCACGGCGAGCCGGTCCTGAGACGCTTGCACTTGAGGTCCTCGCCGGACCAGGTCACCGACGCCTCGCCGCGCGCCTCTCGGAAGGTGAGGTTCTGGCCCTGGTACCGGGCGCCGCTGGCGGCTTTGACGCGGAAGGCCGGGCGCGTCTGCCCGGCGCGCTCGACGAGCACCATCGTGGGTTGGGTCTGGTAGAACGTCGCCTGCAGGCTACCGGCCCGGGTCCCGGCCCGCGTGCAGTCGAAGGCGACCGGGCCCGTCGACGCGACGGGAGACTTGACCGCGGCTGATTTCGCGCCGGCTACTGGCTCGAACTCATAGATCCCGCCATCGGCCATCAACGACAGGAAGAGGTGGCCGTCCTTCATCACGAACGACCGGACGTAGCCCAGGTCCCTCGCGATCCGATCGTTCAGCGACCCGGGCGGGCACATCGCGCGCGTCAGGGCGAGCGGACCAAACCGCAGTTGATTCGGGCCTGACGACGTCCACGTGCCTCGGCCCCGGTTGCAGTCGATTCGTGCGCTCGCGTTGCCATCGGCGCCGAACTCAATCGTGTACTTCGCCCTGTCGTCTGGTGTCAGCGTCGTCTCGTCGCTCCCCTGAAACTTGACCAGACGCCAGGACGTGCCGCGCAGTGGCTGCGCACTCTGACCGGGCTCCGGCAAAAACACGGAAACGGCAACGAGGAGGAGCGTGGCGCCGATAGTCATCCAGGCGGCATCGTAGCACCCAGTCCCAGCAGAGCCTATAGTGCGCCGTTCGCGCGGCACCGTAGTACAGTTCAATCTGCCTATGACGCGCGAGAGTGCCTTCATCTGCGACGCCGTGCGGACACCCTTCGGCCGTTATGGCGGAGCGCTCGCCGGAACGCGCACCGACGATCTGGCAGCCGTGCCGCTCAAAGCCCTGATCGCTCGCCATCCCACCATCGACTGGCGCCGACTCGATGACGTGGTGCTCGGGTGCGCCAATCAGGCCGGTGAGGACAACCGCAACATCGCCCGAATGGCGCTGTTACTCGCCGGCCTTCCGGAGAGCGTGCCTGGATCGACCGTCAATCGGCTCTGTGGTTCGAGCCTCGACGCGGTGGGCGTGGCCTCGCGGGCCATCGTGGCCGGTGAGGCCTCTCTGATGATTGCCGGCGGCGTCGAAAGCATGTCCCGCGCACCCTTTGTGATGAGCAAGTCCGAGGCGCCATTCGGCCGGCAGGTCACGCTCGAGGACACCACGCTCGGATGGCGGTTCGTCAACCCGGAAATGCAGCGGCGCTACGGCATCGATTCGATGGCCGAGACCGCGGAAAACGTCGCCGCCGAACACGCAATCTCTCGGCCCGACCAGGACCGCTTTGCGCTCCGCAGCCAGCAGCGCGCCGCCGCCGCCCAGCAGGCCGGGCGTCTCGCGGAAGAGATCGTGCCGGTCGAAGTCACGCACAAGAAGGCCGTTGTGACAGTGAGTGCGGATGAACATCCGCGTGCCGACACGTCGCTCGAGGCGCTTGCCAGGCTCCCCCCGCTCGTGCGCCGCGACGGAACGGTCACCGCGGGCAACGCGTCCGGGATCAACGACGGCGCGTGCGCGCTGATCGTCGCCTCGGCTGCCGCGGTCCGAGAGCACGGCCTCACGCCACGCGCGCGCGTTGTTGGCTCTGCTGCCGCGGGAGTCGCGCCGCGCGTCATGGGCATCGGGCCGGTGCCCGCGACCGAGCGGCTGCTCGCGCGCACTGGCGTGAAGATGACCGAGATCGACGTCATCGAGCTGAACGAGGCGTTTGCGGCGCAGTCGCTGGCCGTCACTCGTGCGTTCGGCCTGCCAGACGACGCCCCGCACGTCAATGCGGATGGCGGCGCGATCGCACTGGGACATCCACTCGGCGCCAGCGGCGCGCGACTGGTGACGACGGCTGTCCGGCAGCTGAGCGGCGGTACCGGCCGGTATGCCCTCTGCACGATGTGCATCGGCGTTGGCCAGGGCATCGCGCTGCTGCTCGAGCGCGTCTGATCGCGGGAGGTCAACGCCCTTGCCCACCAACGCCGATGCCGTTCGGAAGAGCCAGCCCCCGCTGCTCTATCCGCCGTACCAGTCGACGGTGCTGCGCGCGCCGCAGCGGCCCCTGATCAAGCTGCCGGCCATCTACTCCGATCTCACGCAGCCTGTGTACGGGCACCTGCCGGTCGGCGCGACCGACAACGACCTCACGCGCCAGAACCCGGGCGGCGAGCCGCAGGGTGAACGCATCATCGTCTCGGGCCGCGTCGTCGACGAGGACGGACGGCCGCTGCCTCACGTGCTCGTCGAGGTGTGGCAGGCAAATGCCGCAGGCCGGTATCGGCACACGCGCGACGACCATCCGGCGCCCCTCGATCCGTTCTTCACCGGCGCGGGCCGATCGGAGACCGACGCGGAGGGACGCTACCGTTTCACGACGATCAAGCCCGGCGCCTACCCCTGGAGAAATCATCCGAACGCCTGGCGGCCGGCGCACATTCATTTCTCGATCTTCGGCGGGTCGTTCCTGACGCGTCTGGTCACGCAGATGTACTTTCCCAACGATCCGCTGTTTCCGTACGATCCGATGCTGCAGTCGATTCCTGACGAGCGCGCGCGGCAGCGCATGGTGTCGTCGTTCGACCTCGGCCTGACACAGCCGGAGTGGGCGCTCGGCTACCGGTTCGACATCGTGGTCCGCGGCCACGACTCCACGCCGTTCGAGGAACGCGCGTGACGACACCGAAGGGAGGCCTCGTCGCGACATCGTCACAGACCGTTGGTCCGTTCTTCCATTTCGGCCTCGCCACCGACGCGCGCCTCGGGCAGATGACGGGGCCCGCGACACCTGGCGATCGCATTCGGCTTCGTGTGCGCGTCATCGACGGCGCGGGCGAACCGCTACCCGATGCGCTGGTCGAGCTGTGGCAGGCCGACGCGCGCGGACGGTACGTCGACGAGCCCGATCACGGTGATGGGGAACCCGGGCAGGCGTTTCGCGGCTGGGGACGGCTGCCGACCAACGCGAGCGGCGAGTGCGAGTTCGCGACGATTCGGCCTGGCGCCACCGCTGCCGCCGACGGGCGGCCGCAGGCGTCTCACATCAACGTGTGCCTGTTCGCCCGAGGGATGTTGCGTCACGTCTTCACGCGGCTCTATTTCGCGGGCGATCCGATGCTCGCCGGCGACCCGGTGCTGGCGCTGGTGCCCGAATCGCGCCGTGCCACGCTCGTCGCGCACCAGTCTGACGGCGTGTGGGCATTCGACATCCGCCTCCAGGGCAATCGGGAGACGGTTTTCTTCGACCTCTGAACGCCAGGCTGTCCCGCATAGGATCACCTGCATGAGCTCCCGCCTGATCAACAGCCTTGCCACGACCGAGGCTCTGGCGTCGGCCTTTTCCGATCGCGCTCTTCTGCAGGCGATGGCCGACTTCGAAGCCGCCCTGGCGCGCGCAGAAGCGGGCCTGGGGCTCGTGCCACGGAGTGCCGCCGAGGCGATCGGCCGTGCCGCGAGCGCCGATCGCCTGGATCTGGACGCCATCGTCGCCGGAACGCGCGCGAATGCCACGGCGTCGATTCCGATGGTTCGAGCGCTCGAGGCGCGCGTCGAGGCCACCGATCCTGAGGCGGCCGGCTACGTCCATCTGGGGGCCACCAGCCAGGACGTCTTCGATACGGCACTGGTCCTCTGCATTCGAGCGGCCTGGACTTCGATCGAAGCCGATTGCTCGCGACTCGTGCGTGGTCTCGCCGGCCTTGCAGAAGCGCACGCCGGCAGCGTGATGCTGGGGCGCACGCTGCTGCAGCCGGCGGCGCCGATCACCTTTGGCCTCAAGGCCGCGTCGTGGCTGGGAGCGGTCGCTCGAAGCTGGAGGAGTTGCGCGACCGCGTACGAGCACGCGATGGTCCTGCAGTTCGGAGGCGCCGCCGGAACGCTTGCGGCGCTCGGCACACACGGCGTGGCGGTCGAACAAGCGCTGGCGCGTGAACTGAATCTGGCGGTGCCTGACGCGCCGTGGCATGCCCATCGCGATCGCCTCGCCGCGCTGGTTGCCGCCTGCGGCGTCCACACGATGACGCTTGGCAAGATCGCGCGCGACATCTCGCTGCTCATGCAGCACGAAGTCGCTGAGGTCTTCGAACCAGGCGGAGGCTCGTCCTCGATGCCACACAAGCGCAACCCGTCGGGATGCGCCGTCGTGCTTTCGGCAGCCACACGCATGCCGGGCCTCGTGGCGACGATGCTGGCAAGCGGCGCTCACGAGCACGAGCGGTCCGTAGGGGGGTGGCACGCTGAAGGCCCGGTCGTCGCCGACGCGATCCAGTCGACCGGCTCGGCGTTGTCGGCGATGGCGGATGTGATCGACGGACTGGCGGTGGACATCGCGCGGATGCGTCAGAACATCGACGCCACTCGAGGGGTCGTCTTCGCCGAACGCGTGACGATGACGATTGCGCCAAGAGTAGGTCGGACACGTGCGGCCGAGCTCGTCAGAAACGCGGTGGCGGCCGCACGGCAGTCCGGCGCGACGCTGACGGAGGCCGTGGCCGCCATCCCCGAACTCGCCAACCTGCTCTCTGCCGCTGACGTCGCGGGGTTGGCTGAACCTGGGACGTACCTGGGTTCCGCCGACAGGTTCCGTGAACGGCTGCTCGCAAGTGCGGCTAACACCCCTCTGTCAGGAAAGCGCTGAGCCTTTCATGCCATTCGTATCGACGACTACGGGGAACCTGTACCTACCGGCTCGACGGCGCCGAGGACAGACCAGTCCTCGTGTTGTCGCATTCGCTGGGCCTCGATCACGGGATGTGGGACCCGCAGGTGGAGGCCCTGGCATCGCACTTCCGGGTGCTTCGCTTCGACACGCGCGGACACGGCGCTTCGTCCGCGGTGCCGGGCGACTACACGATCGAGCAACTGGGCGGCGACGTGCTGGCACTGGTCGAGGCGCTCGGCATCCAGCAATTCGCGTTCTGCGGGCTGTCGCTGGGCGGGATGGTGGGTCAGTGGCTGGCGGTGCATGCCGCCGGGCGCCTGACGCACCTGATCCTGGCCAACACGACAGCTCGCGTCTCGGACCCCTCCGCCATGGAGTCCCGCCGCCGCATCGTGCTCGAAAGCGGCATGACGGCGATCGCGGATACGGTCATGGCGCGGTTCTTCTCGTCAGCGTCGCTCGAGCAGAACCCTCCGGTGGTCGCCTCGGCACGCCGCACGCTGCTCTCCACCTCAGAGGTCGGCTACGCCGGCTGCTGTGCGGCCGTGCGCGACTGGGATCAGCGTGCCGGTCTGGGCCGGATCGCCGCTCCGACGCTCGTCATCTCCGGCAATCACGACGTGTCCATGCCCTGGCCGGATCACGGCGCGCTGCTGGCGGCCTCGATTCCCAACTCCACGGTCGTCCGACTCGAGGCGGCACACGTCTCGAACCTGGAGCGGCCGCGAGGCTTCCTTGCGGCGCTGTTTGGTTTCCTGCTGGTTAGCCCCGACGATACCCTCTCGTCTGGAACCACGGCACGCCGTGCGGCGCTTGGCGACGCGCACGTCGATCGCTCCGTGGAGGCGACCACCGATTTCACTCGGGACTTTCAGGCCCTCATCACGCGCTTCGCGTGGGGCACGATCTGGACCCGGCCGGGGCTCGACTACCGGACCCGGCGCCTGCTGGTGCTGGCGATCACGGCGTCGATGGGGCGATGGGAGGAATTTCGCCTGCACCTCGAGGCCGGCCTTGCCCGCGAGCTCGAATGGCCCGACATCCAAGAGGTGCTCCTGCAAACCGCCGTCTATGCGGGCGTGCCGGCGGCCAACACCGGCTTCAAGATTGCCGCCGAGCAGAGGCGCGCCTAGACACGGTCGATCCAACCAAATCCCGTTCGTATAGAGCGTGAGAGCCGGCATAGAGCCGGCCGAACGGAAGGAGTTGGACATGAGCAGGATCGTCGTGATGGAAAGCCTGTCGCTCGACGGCGTGATGCAGGCGCCGGGCCGGGCGGACGAAGACCTCCGGGGCGACTTCGCGCACGGCGGCTGGGCGCTGCCATACCGCGACGAGGTGATGGGCAGGATCATGGCAGGTGGGATGGCTGACGTAGGCCCGCTGCTTTTCGGGCGACGGACGTACCAGGACTTCTTCAAGGTCTGGCCAGGCCGGACCGACAACCCCTTCACCGAAGTGCTTGACAAGGCGCAGAAGTACGTCGTCTCAACGACGCTTGTCGAGCCGCTCCCGTGGGTGAACTCCACGCTGCTCAAGGGCGACGCCACCCAATCAGTTGCACGGCTCAAGCAGCAGGCTGGCAAGGACATCCTCGTCATGGGAAGCGGAGAGCTGGCCGGATGGCTCATCCGGCAGGGCCTCGTCGATCACTACGTGCTCCTGATCCACCCTTTGCTGCTTGGCTCAGGCCGCCGCCTGTTCGCGGACCACGGCGCCTTCGCCCGGCTCCAGCTCGTCGACGCGACGCCGACGACAACCGGCGTGGTGATTGCGACGTACCGGCCGGCGGCCTGAAGGCGGACGCGGACCCCTCGCGCGGCGCGATACGATGAAACGTCCAGGAGAGCTCGCGATGAAGCAGTACCTGCTCAGCATCTACCAGCCCGAGGGCGGGACGCCCCCGCCCGAGGTGCTGCAAAAAGTGATGCGGGACGTCGGCGCCCTCGTCGAGGAGGCCAAGACCGCCGGCGCGTGGGTTTTCAACGGCGGCCTGCATCCCCCGAGCACCGCCACCGTCCTTCGATTCCGCGAGGGCGAGATGCTCACCACCGACGGCCCGTTTGCCGAAGCCAAGGAGCACATCGGCGGGTTCGTCATCGTCAAGGCGGAGGATCTCGACGCGGCGCTCGAATGGGGGCGCAAGTTTGCGCGTGTGATTACCTTGCCGATCGAGGTCCGCCCGTTCCAGGGAGATGTGAGCTGAGCGACATCGAACGCATCTTCCGCGAGCAGTACGGGCGCGCGGTGGCCGTGCTGGTCCGCCACTTCGGGGACATCGATGTCGCCGAGGAGGCAGTGCAGGACGCGTTTCTGATCGCTGTGCAACGGTGGCCGACATCCGGCGTGCCGCCGAGCCCGGCTGGCTGGATCATCACGACCGCCCGCAACCGCGCGATCGACCGGCTTCGCAGGGAAGCGTCGCGCGACGATCGGCATGCCCAGGCCGCGCTGCGCGCGATTCCTGATGAGCCGCCGGAGGAGGACGTCGTGCGCGACGATCAGCTGCGCCTGATCTTTACGTGCTGCCACCCGGCGCTCTCCACCGACGTCCAGGTCGCCCTGACGCTGCGGCTCATCGGCGGGCTCACCACTGCGGAGATCGCCCGCGCGTTTCTGGTCCCCGAGCCCACGATGGCCCAGCGGCTCGTTCGGGCAAAGGGGAAGATCCGCGACGCGGGAATCCCGTATCGGGTTCCGACCGATGCCGACCTGCCAGGCCGTCTTCGCGCGGTGCTGGCCGTCGTCTACCTGGTGTTCAACGAGGGCTACTCCGCAAGCTCGGGCGATCGCCTTGTTCGCGAGGATCTGTGCGCCGAGGCGATCCGCCTCGGACGTCTGCTGGCCGCGCTGATGCCGCACGAACCGGAGGTTATGGGACTGCTTGCGCTGATGCTGCTCGTGGAGTCACGGCGGGCCGCGCGCATCGATGAGGACGGCCAGATGGTCCTGCTGGGCGACCAGGATCGTGGCGCCTGGAATCTCGCGCTCGTCGAGGAGGGCCAGGCCATCGTGCGTCAATGCCTGGAGCGCAACCAGCCCGGCCCGTACCAGATCCAGGCGGCCATCAACGCCGTCCATTGCGACGCGCCGACTGCGGCCGACACGGACTGGCGCCAGATCCTGCAGCTCTACGATCAGCTCCTGTCGGTTGCGCCAGGTGCGGTGGTGGCGCTCAACCGCGCGGTCGCCGTCGCAGAAGTCGAAGGGCCGGAGGTCGCGTTGCGACTGGTGGACGCCCTTGACCTCAAGCGGTACCACCTTTTCCATGCGATCCGCGCCGACCTCCTCCGGCGCATGGGCCGTATGGCTGAGGCGGCTGCGGCGTACGAAGCGGCGATCGCCTGCGCCGGCAATGAGACCGAACGCAATTTCCTGGAGCGCAGATACGAGGCGATCCGATGATCTAATCTGGTCCGCGACCGACGATCCGTCATAATCAGGTGTTGTCACTTGCCGCACTGCCCGGAACCGATCGACCTGGGGTGCCAGCGGAGAGCGCTTGATGAAGAAGGACCGCAGGAAGCCAACGCCGCCTGAGGCGTCGGCCAGCGATCTGCTGCACGAAAGCGAACGGCGTTTCCGCGAGATGTTCGACGCCCTGCCGGCGGCGATCTACACGACAGACGCAGAAGGCCGCGTCACACACTTCAACCCCGCCGCAGTCGAGCTCTCCGGTCGCACACCGCAGATCGGCACCGACCAGTGGTGTGTGAGCTGGAAGCTCTACCGCCCGGACGGCACGCCGCTGCCCCACGACAAATGCCCCATGGCCGTCGCGCTCAAGCGGGGCCGGGCGGTGCGCGGCGAACAGATAATCGTCGAGCGGCCCGACGGCACACGCCTCTGGTGCGCGCCGTATCCGACGCCCTTGCGTGATGCCGCTGGCACCATCGTCGGGGGCATCAACATGCTCGTGGACATCACCGAGCAAAAGCATGCCGACCAGAAGCTGAGAGACAGCGAGCAGCGGTTCACGCAGTTCATGCAGCACCTGCCGGGCCTGGCCTGGATCAAGGACGCCGACGGGTGTTACGTCTACGCCAATGACGCGGCCGAGAAGGCTTTTCAGGCCCGCCGGGCCGACCTGTGGGGCAAGTCCGACGAGGACCTCTTCCCGCCGGAAACGGCCTTGCAGTTCAGAGAGCACGACCGGAAGGTTCTCGACGACGGCTCGAGCATTCAGACGGTCGAGACGCTGAAGCACCCGGACGGCGTCGTCCACCACTCCATCGTCAACAAGTTCGCGATCCCGAGCCCCAGGGGCACGGTCCCCATGGTTGGCGGCATCGCCGTCGACATCACGGAGCTCAAGGAAGCGGAAGAAGCGCTGCGTCAGAGCGAGGCGACGTTCCGCGCGCTGGCGGAGGCCTCGCCGGGACTTATCTGGCGTCTCGACCCGCGAGGCCGTCTAACGTATGTGAACCCGCAATTCCTCGAGTACTTCGACCTGCCGTCGGACGCGGTTCTCGGCAGCGCCTGGGATTCACTGGTTCATCCGGACGACCGGCCGGCTTTCGTCGCCGGCGTCGCGGCGGCGCAGCGCAACCGCGAACGGTTCCAGGCCGTGGCGCGCGTGAGTGACAGGCGTGAAGAACAACGGTGGGTGGAGGCGCACGCGCTGCCGCTATTCGGCGCCCACGACGAATACCTCGGGCACGTGGGGTTCTCGCTCGACATCACGCAGCGCAATCAGGTCGCGGAAACACACGCCAGGCTGGCGGCGCTGGTTGAGTCCTCCGATGACGCCATCGTGAGCAAGGACCTCAACGGGATCATCACGAGTTGGAACGCCGGGGCAGAGAGGCTTTTCGGCTACACCGCGAAGGAAGCGGTGGGACAGCCTGTGACGCTGCTGATTCCGCCGGAGCGATTCGACGAGGAGCCCGGTGTGCTCAAACGCATTCGCCGGGGCGAGAAAGTCGACCACTACGAGACCGTGCGCCGTCGCAAGGACGGCAGGTTGATCGACGTGTCGTTGACGGTGTCCCCAATCCGCAATTACAGGGGCGATGTGGTGGGCGCGTCGAAGATTGCCCGCGACATCACCGAGAGCAAGCACGCGGCGGAGACGTTGCGTAACGCGAATCGCCGCAAGGACGAGTTCCTGGCGATGCTGGCCCACGAGCTCCGCAATCCGCTGGCGCCGATCCTCGTCTCGCTCGAGGTCCTGCGCCGGGCAAAGGTCACGGCGGCCGGTTCCGCCATTGACGTGATCGAGCGTCAGGTCGGCCAGATGGTGCGACTGGTCGATGACCTGCTCGATGCCAGCCGCATCAGCCGCGGCAGGATCGACCTTCGCCGGGAGCGCATCGACTTGTCATCGGTCATCCACCACGCCGTCGAAGCGGTGGGTTCACTCGCCGCTGCCAGGGGCCAGGAACTCGACATCAGGCTGCCAACCAAGCCCGTGTTCGTGGACGCCGACCCGGCGCGCCTGGCACAAGTCGTCGGCAACCTGTTGAACAACGCCTCCAAGTTCACCGGCAGCGGCGGGTACGTGTGGCTCACGGTGGAGCAGGAGACGGACCCTGAAGGACGTGACGGCGTCGTGATCCGCGTGCGCGATACGGGCATTGGAATCGCCGCGGATCAGCTCTCGCGGGTGTTCGAGATGTTTGCCCAGGCAGACACGTCGCTGGAGCGGTCGACAACGGGGCTCGGCATCGGCCTGACGCTCGCGAAGACCTTGACCGAGATGCACGGCGGCACTCTCGAGGCCAGCAGCGCGGGCCTCGGTCACGGGAGCGAGTTCGTCATCCGCCTGCCGATGGTGCTGGCGTCGCCCGCGTGTCCACAGCCTGAAGCACCAGCCGAGCCGGTGGCCAGCGAGCCTCTCCGCGTTCTGATCGTCGACGACAATCGCGACGCCGCGGCCATGCTGTCGATGCTCCTTTCGTTCTCAGGGCACGAAACACACACCGTCCACGATGGCCTGTCGGCCGTCGAGGCTGCGACCGCGCTCGAGCCAGACCTCATCCTGCTGGATATTGGTCTGCCCGGAATCAACGGCTATGAAGCCGCCCGCAGGATCCGGGAACGACACGCCGGCAAGGCCCACCGCCCGGTGCTCTTCGCGGTGACCGGTTGGGGCCAGAAGGAGGACCGGCGCCGCTCCCACGAGGCCGGCTTCGACGACCACCTGGTCAAGCCCGTGGATGCCGTCGCACTTGGCAGAAAGCTGGCCCAGCTCGGCGCCCGCAAGCAGGACGCGCGCGCGCGGGGGGCAACTGACGCCGCCGCTGGCGCGCGTCTCAGAGTCTCAACATCGGGAGGGGACTCAACGGATGCCATCGCTGGAGCGGCAACTGCACCACACGACGGAGAACCAATCGGGTAATGGCCGGATACCCGATGGCGCTATTCCACAGTCTGTCGCTCGGTGTTGCGCTGGTGCTCGGGCCGATCGCGATGACACGCGCCGCCGGCCCGCAAGGGCACTCCAGGCAATGCCGCCCTGATGGCCCGGTAGCGGCAATCGCCGAGCTGCCGGAGGCAAGCGGTCTCGCCGTGAGCAGGCGCGGTGCCGGCCGGCTGTGGGCCCACAACGACTCGGGCGAGCCCATCCTGTTCGCGCTCGACTCACGCGGTTCCGTGACAGGTCGCGTTCGGCTATCCGGCGTCACGCTGGACGACTGGGAGGCCGTCGCCGTCGGCCCGTGCCCGGGCGGATCGTGCGTCTACGTGGCGGACATCGGCGACAACAACGCGCGTCGCGAGCACATCACGATCTACCGGTTCCCGGAGCCGTCCGGGTCAGAAGCCTCTGTGTCAGTGAACGGTATCTTCCACGCGCAATACCCCGACGGCGCACACGACGCCGAGGCCGTGCTCGTCACCTCCGACAATGGGATCTTCATCGCCACCAAAGGCGATACCGGACCGGTCGCGCTGTACCGATTTCCCCGCGAGTTGCGCCCTGGCGCGACACACCCGCTCGAACGCGTCGGCACACCACGCGAATCCGGCATACCGGAGAGGAACGAGCGAGTGACTGACGGCGCCGTGTCCGCAGACGGCGAATGGATTGTGCTGCGCACCCGCCAGAACCTGCGGTTCTATCGCGCCGCGGAGTTGCTGGCGGGCAACTGGCGCGTCGTCTCGCAGTACGACCTCCAGACTCTGGGCGAAACGCAGGGCGAGGGGGTCGCCCTTGGCGCAAACGACGCGGTGTTCCTCGCGGGCGAGGGCGGCGGCAAGTCGCGGCCCGGCACGTTTGCGCGTCTCGTCTGCTCGGTGAGTTCCTGAGCCCGGATTTCCGATTTGGTCGTGGTGGGTGTAGCATGCGGCCGAGCTGGCATCGCCGCCGGACGCTGCCGAAGCCCTTGGAATTTCTACCACTGGAGATCCGCTATTGACCAGGTACACGCACGTTGCGTCCCTCCCCATGTTCGCGGCCCTGGTGCTGAGTCTTGCCGCCTGTTCCGACAAGCCGAAGGGCACCGGAACCCAGGCGCGCAGGCCGGACGTCGAGAAGGGCCAGGGCATGGTGCTGCTGCGAGGTCTGCCCACGCTCGGCACCAGGCACAGCGTCGCCATCGTGGAGCTGGATCCGGAAGCGGCGAACTTCGGTGCGATGGTGCAGGACTTCGAGCTGCCGGACCTGCAGCTGCCCCTGCACCACCTGTACTACAGTCCCACCGGACGGCTGTACTCGACGGGTCTCGATCCCAAGTGCAGCCTGGCCGAGGTCGGCCTGTCGCGTAACGCCGAGGGGGCGGCGGTTATCAAGGGGGTCACCTGCCTGAACACCCAGGGCCAGCAGGTTGGCGAAGACATCATCTGGCACAGCGTCAACGGCAAGGAGTACATGTTCGTGACGTTCATGGGTGGCACCGGCGTGGACCAGGCTGACGCGGGCTCGATCGGCGTGTTCGACCCGCAGAGCAACGCCGTGGTCAAGATCATCGAGGCCCGCAAGAGCAAGGTGGCCGCCGGTGCACCGTACCTCCTGTATCCGCACGGCATGTCCGCGTATCAGGATCGGATGGTGGTCACCTCCACGGTTCACCCCGATCTCGCCACCGGCGTGGGCAACGGGATCACCGTCATCGATCTGAACACGCTGGAGCCGATCCAGAACATCGTCACCGAGAGCGCGAAGCCGGTGGGCTTTCCGTCGTCGCCGGTCGAGGTGCTGTTCGTGCGGCCCACCATGGTCCCGGGCGTGGCGCCGGCCGTGCTGGTCAACACAATGTTCGGCTTCGAGACCTGGAAGATCCCATATCACGAGGCGGACAAGAGCTTCGGTGCTCCCACCAAGGTCTACGACGGCGTCGGTGCGGGCACGGGCGTCCCGCTCGAGTTTTATGGCAATGACACTGAACTCTTCGTCAGCCACGCGCTGCCGGGCATCGTGAAGCGGTACCGCCTGTCGAGCCTGCCGGAGCTCGTTTCCTCCGGCGAGGACATCAAGGCTGAGGCCGGCGCCCACCACATGATCTTTTACTCGTCGGCCTCCGGTCGCAAGCTCGTTGCCGTGCAGAACAACCTGCTGAACCTCGGCAAAGCGGCCGACGGCGATCCGACCGATGTCGACTTCATCGCCAAGGTCAATGACCACTCCATCACCGTGCACGACCTGCAAAGCGGTGAACGCCTTGCGAAGCTCAGCTTCAAGGATCGTTACAAGAAAGGCGTCGAGAACGTCGAGGCGCTCTTTGGCTCCGGCTTCGTGCATCACCACTGAGGCGAATACGTATGCGACGCCTCGTGGCGTCAGCGACTCGGATCCTCGCGCTGATCCACGTGATGGCGACGTCGGGCTGCGATGCTCCTCGCCCCGCGCCCACGCCGCTGTCAGGGTTTTCGGCGCCATTCGTGTTCGGCCGCTTCCAGCTGCCCGCGGATAACCCGCTGACCGAGCCGTCGGTGGCGCTCGGCCGCCGCCTCTTTTACGACCGGCGCCTGTCCGGCAACGACGCGGTCTCCTGCTCCACCTGCCATCTGCAGCGGCTCGCCTTCACCGACGGCCGCAGGACCGGCATCGGCGTTGCCGGCAAGCCGCTGGCCTTCAACAGCATGAGCCTGGTCAACCTGCTGTGGGGCCCGCCGCGGTTCTTCTGGGATGGCCGCGCGGCGACGCTCGAGGAGCAGGCGTTGGTGCCGATCCGGCACGCCGACGAAATGGCACAAGATGTCGACCGGCTGGTGGCGGAACTGGCGGCCGACGTCACCTACCGCGCGCTGTTCGACACCGCCTACGGCGGGATCAGCGCATCGGCCATCGCGCGCGCGCTGGCCTCGTTCGAACGGACGATGATCTCCGCCAACTCGCGCTATGACCAGTTCCTGCGTGGCGACGTAACGCTCGACACGCAGGAGGAATGGGGTCGCAAGCTGTTCATGGCTCACCCGGATGCCAAGGTCGGCCTCCGCGGCGGCAATTGCATCGACTGCCACAGCCAGTTCCTTACCAGTGGGTTCAGCACGCGCCTGGACGGTTTTTCCAACAACGGCCTCGATGACGAAGAACACCTGCAGCCCGGCCTCCAGTCGGTCACCGGCGACCCGGCGCATCGCGGGATGTTCAAGGTTCCAACGCTGAGGAATATCGCGCTGACCGCGCCCTACATGCACGACGGCCGCTTTGCGACCCTCGAGGAGGTGCTGCGGCACTACAACGGGGGTATCCGCAGGAGCCGCACATTGAGTCCACTAATCGCCGAGGCGGACAACCAGGGCGAATCATCGCAGGAAGGGATCAGCCTGCACCTGACGGACGCGGAACAGGTGGCGATCATCGCCTTCCTGCACACGCTGACGGACAACGATTTCGTGACGGCGGAACGGTTGTCCGACCCGTTCGTTCGGAAGTGACGCGAATGAACAGGACGACGCGTGTGTTTGTCGTGCTCGCGGCGGCAGCCGTGCTCTATGCAACTGCCCGGTGTCGTGACCACGCGGCCCAGCCGGTCGCGCTGACGATGCAGTTTCATGCCTTCGTGGGCGCGGAGCCGCTGGTCCCGAACCAACTGCGCTATGCCAATCCCGGTGGCGAGGGCAGTTTCGAAGTGCGTGATTTCCAGTTCTTTCTGAGCAACATCCGGCTCGCAGGCGACACCGGCGCCTACGCCGAGCCCGACAGCTACCACCTGGTGCGGTTCGACCGCGCGCACGCCGCCTATGTCGTCAGGCTGCAGAGCGTGCCCCGCGGGGACTACGACCATATCCAGTTCGGCATCGGCGTGGATCCGGCAGCGAATCGCTCGATCGAGTCACGCGGCGACCTGGACCCGAACGGCCGCATGGCCTGGACCTGGGACGTCGGCTACAAGTTCGTGCTCCTCGAAGGTGCTTTCGAACGTGATGGCGCCCGCAAGCCCCTCGTCTACCACGTCGGCTTCGACGAGAACTACAAGCGGATCTCGACCGCGTTCGATGCGGAACTCCTGGGCACCGGGGACGCGACTCTGAATTTTCGTGTGGACCTGCTCAAGATGTTCACCGGGCACGCGAGCGTTGACATGGCGGCGCTGTCGAACGTGAAATTCGATCGGCAGGATGCCGCACGGCTTTCACGCAACTATGCTGAGATGATCAGTCCGATGTGATCGTTTTGATGCGCTGACGGTCGTCGACACGCGCCCGACGATGCCATGCTGAAAGCGCTCCAGCTGAGCGTAGGCGCGCTGAAACGCACGTCAGGTCGCCCGGCGCTTCTTCGCAGGAGCGCTTTTCGCCTTCCCGCTCGCGGCGACTTCCTTCGCGCGAAACTTCGCGATGCCCTGGATCAACTTTACAGGGACCGGCTCGGAGAGCGGGAACCGGATCGTGCCCTTGCCACTGACCTCGTACGGCGCCAGGTCGTCCTTGAACGCGGCAATCAGGCGATCGGTTGACGGGTAGAGCGAGTAGTGACGCTGCCACGCGGCGAAATAGAGCACGTAGCGCCCGTGCAGCTTGAAGGTGGGAATCCTGTAGGAGATCGTTTCTTCCGCGTCGGGCACGGCCTTGCGGATGGTGTTCCGCACGCGCTCGAGCACGGCCCGCACGGCCCGCGGGAAGCCCGCGATGTATTCGTCGATGTTCCTGGGCGGGGTTCGATCAGTCTTCATGTTCCGGGTCACACCGGGTCGGTCAAAACGACACGATTACTCGGTCCGCCCGCGGATTTTACATTGGTATCCTTTCGACGACGGACTCGGTGGCCTGATCGCGGGGTCTCGCCAATTCCGCGAGCGCCCGGTCGATTTTCGCCTGAAGCGCGGCGATCTGGTCGGCCAGCGCCGCCGCATCGGCGACGTGTTCGCGCAACTCGTCTTGCAGCCGCTCGAGGGCCTCGCGCTGCGCCTGCAGATCGAAGGGCTCCATGACGCCAGGAAGTGCAAGTGGTTGGCCAATAGGGAGGCCGATTCGTGGGGCTTGAATTCTGGTTCGAGGTGCATGGATGAGGTATAAGCTGGGCCGGTTCGAATGCTCCCCCGATCAGAGCTGAGAGGGCTTGTCGGCGGGAAGCTTCGAGAGCAGCCGAACGAGCGCCGCGACCGAGTCGATCCCGAGCTTGCGCATCGCCCGGCCCCGGTGCACCTTGACGACTTTCTCGCCGGTGCCGAGCTCGTAGGCGACCTGCTTGTTGAGCAGCCCCCGCGCCACGAATCGCACACTTCGCGCTCCCGCTTCGTGAGGCGGGCAAACCGTGCGGACGTTTCGCGTTCGGACTGCTGCTGCTCACGCAACGCCCTCGCGCGAGTGCCGGCGCGAGCAATCGCGTCGAGCAACTGCGGTTCATCGATCGGCTTGACCAGGAAGTCCACCGCGCCCTCTTTCATGGCCCGCGCGGTCGACGGCACGTCGCCCTGGCCGCTGACGAAGATGATCGGGTGGGAGATTCCCTTGCCGGTCAGCGTCTCCTGGACGTCGAGGCCATTCAGTCCGGGCATCAACAGATCGAGAAGCACGCACGCCACTCCGTCGTACGGCGGCCGTTCGAGGAACGTCGTCGGCGATGTGAACACTTCAACAGCGCAGCCGTTCGATCGCAGCAGTCGCTCGATGGCCCTCAGCACCATGGGATCATCATCGATGACGAAGACGCGCAGCTGCTCTTCCATCGGCGCACGCAGCCGCGATTCTACCGCAGCGCACGCACACCAAGACGGACCCTGTTCTGGAGGTCGCGGGCCCGACACTCATGAGCTTGGCAACGCGAGTTTGGCGGGGGCCGGGTCTTCGTCGGCGATGTCTATGGCGCTAGCGGCTCGACCGGCTGTAGTTGAAGGCGACCACGCTCGCGTACGCCACGTTGGCGGCGACCATCAATCCGATTGCGGCTCCCCGGTGTCTCTTGCGGAGCTTCTCCACGATCAGAATCGTGACGGAGGTGGTTGCGGCCTTGAACGCAAACATCGCAGCCGGCGTCTGCGCAAAGGGGGCCACAACCGGGTTGGACTCCCGGTAACCCGCACGCGTGGCCTCGATTGTCGAGTGCGCATCGAGGGCCTGCAGCGTCGCGAATCCCGCGTACAACGCCAGCAAGCCTGGAGGACGCGCTTCGGGCTCCGGTGGCGCAGCCCATTGCAAGCTCTGCCTCGTGGATGAATCAACGGGCGGCGTTTCGGACTTCAGCACGAGGATGGCGTCGGCGAACACGGCAGGCTGCAGTGACGTGACGTCGCCCTCACCGATGAAGCTGCTCGTGCCGTCATCGGGTACGACGGCCGCGACGGTGTCGCAGAACGCCGTGAGCGATGTGACAGCCGTTTCCTGCGCGCTCGTGCGTTCGGGCCACGCAATGACGGCGCTCGCAAGGAGGAGAAGAGCGGGCAACCTGTGTGTCATCGTGTCCTCCCGGACAGAGCTGGCACACAGGTTAGGTGCGGGGTTTCAGCCTCACAAGTTGGACGTTGGTCTAACAGTCCTCCAACTCTGCAGCAATGTTCAGCAGAGGTGGGTCGCCACTGCTCATCGAGTTGGAACGGTACGGCCCATCAGGAAAAAGAAACGCGATCCGCCGTCCTTGTTGAATGCAATCTGCGCCGACACCGGACCGATCAGCGTGTCCAGGGCGAGTCCGACGCCAAGGCTGGCGCGTCCCTGTGCCGCATCCCACGTGTCGAAGGTCGATCCCGCATCGAGTACCAGCGTTGCAAACATCCGGCCGCCGATGAGGTCCGGGAGCCGGCCGATACCGAGCATGTAGCCGGCACCGCCAAGAAGATAGTGGTCCCCTCGAAACTCGTCGTTCTCGTAGCCGGACAGCCGGAACAGTCCGCCGAGCGTGAACTTGTAGGGAACCGGCGCTGTCGTGCCAAACGACGTCCCGCCGCCAAACTGCACGAACACACGATCCTTGCTGCGCACGGTATAGAACACCGACCCTCGGCCATCGAGCTGGCTGAAGCCGCCCTCCCGGATGGGATTGTGATCCCAGGTACCAGGTACTCGACGCCGCCCAGCAGGCCGCTGGCCGGCGCGAACGGGCTTGTCTGGGTGTCGTGGCGAAGCAGAATGTGCGTGCGGCGCTCCAGCCCTCCAAACTCCGGGAGAATTTCCGAACCGATTCCGCGCTCGAGATCGACGCGTCCGTAGAGGTAGCCGGCACGCAGCTCGGTGTCAGCGTTCAGCCGCACGCCTGCATCCGCGGCTGCGGCGTACCTTCGCGCCTGGTACTCGGCCAGCGACTCGCCATTGACGAAGTACTCGGTGATGCGGCGCTCGGCGGCAATCGACGGCGCGATGAAATAGCGGCTCACGCCGAAGCGCTGATAGTGCTCGGCCGCGACGCCCAGGCGCGTGCCGGCCGAGCCATCGAGGCGAAGCTCGGAGTTCTTCGTGAGCGTGTTGAACATCGTGACGCGGAACGCCGGGTCGAACGACAGTCCCTTGGACGAGCGGTTGCTCACCTCGAGCGCGATGTTGAGCAGTGGAGGCCCGGTGAGCTTCTCGTCGACGTGCACGAGCAGCCCATCGCGCCCGTTCTCACGGATCGCGTCGTAGGTGACGGCGCTGTACAACCCGTCTCCGGTGATCCGCGTGAGGGCCTGCCCGAGCTCTTCCTGGTCGAGCGGTTTGCCGAGAAACCGTTCCAGGCCCTCCGACATCTCGGTGGTGTCGACCTTGTCGCCGACGCCAACGACGCGCACGAACTCGGGGGTCGGCGGATCGACCCTGCGCCGCGCGGCACGAGCCTGCACAAACTGGTTCCACGTCGCGTCGTCGACGGCGTACTTCAGCAGTGAGGTGACCTCGCTGGCGCCCTTGTAGCCGATGTTCGCGATCTCCTCGGAGCGCCGAAAGTCGAGCGAGCCGATCTGGCCGACGGCAGGCTGCACGAGCACGTCGGCCGTGCTGGCGATGGCGCGGCTGCTGTCGGACATCGCGACGTCGAGTGTCTGCCCGAGCATCCCGAAAAGCGACATCATCTGCTCGCGCGTGTGCGGTGTGCTCCCGACGTTGACGGCGATGACCACGTCGGCGCCCTGCGCGCGTGCCACATCGACGGGCACGTTGTTGAGGATCCCGCCATCGGCCAGCAGGCGGTCGTCGATGACTATCGGGGCAAACGCCGTCGGCAGCGACATCGTCGCGCGCATCGCGCGCGCCAGCGATCCGCTGCCCAGGACGACTGGCACGCCCTTTTCCATGTCGGTGGCTACGCATCGAAATGGCGTCGGCAGCTCGTCAAACGACGTCACCGCGTAGTACGGGAGGGCGATGCGCTGGAGCAGGAAGGTGACCTGCTGGCCGTTGTCGAGGCCGGGGGGCAGCTTGAAACCGCCCTTGAGACCGAACTCGACCCGCATTGGATACAGGCGGCGATCTTCGCGACGGCGGAGATCGCGCTGCTGGTACGGCGTCTCGCCGAGGAATATCAGGTCCCAGTCCGTCAACGCCAGAAACGTGCGGATCTCGGCCGGCGACATGCCGGACGCGTAGGCGCCGCCTATCAGCCCGCCCATGCTCGTGCCCACCACGACGTCCACGGGGATGTGGTGCTCCTCGAGCCACTCGAGCACTCCCACATGCGCGATTCCGCGCGCGGCGCCGCCGCCGAGCGCAAGCGCGATGCGCGGTCGGGTCTTCTCTACCTGGGCCTCAACGCTGCCGGTGGAGAGGACCAATACGGTCAACGCGAGGGCAACGGCGAGGCGGCGGCCGCCTCGTTGCGAGTCGACTCTGGCCTCACATACCGAAGGCACGATTCATCGTCTCCAGTCCCGACCGCATGCTGCCCCACGACGTCAATGCCGCGGCGAGGCAGTTGACGGGTTCGTTGGTAGACCTTCGTCCAACTGTGCAGGCGGGCCCGCGCATGAAATGCTGGGCCGGTCTAGGGCATGAGTCTACTCGCCTACGCCCCTTCGATGCGGACCCTGCCTTCGAGGCTGGCGCTGGTCGTCATCGACGACGACGAGCTCGTTTGCCGCGCGATTGGCCGGGTTTTGCGCTCGTACGGCCACCTCGTCCATATGTTCGACTCGGCCGAGGCATATCTCGACGCTCAGCGCGACGCCGATTGCCTGATCGTCGACATAGGGCTGCCCGGCATCAGCGGCCTCGAACTGGAACAACGGATGCGGCGGAGAGGCCTCGGGACGTCGGTCGTGTTCATGACGGCGCAAGACGATGCGAGCGTGTCTGCCGAAATTGAGCAGACACCATGGCGCTGCCTCAGGAAGCCGCTCGAGGATCTCTGCCTGCTCGACGCCATTGCGCGAGCGATCGAAGAAAGACCGTAGTCGGGCTCGTCACGTCCCCGGCGCCAGCTCATCCAGGACCGAGCACGCCCGTACAGACCTGTTCCGCCTTAGAATCTCGCAGGTTGGTCCCTGGATTCCACGGTCGTGAATGCGTATCGCTGGTACATCGTGGGCGCAGCCATCGTGGTCACGCTGCAGGCGCTGGCGATCGTGTCGCTGGTCGTTCAGCGCGCGCGCCGCAGGCAGACGGAAGCCGCCCTCCGGGACAGCCAGAAGCGCCACGCGATGGCCACCGCGGGGGCCAGGGCGGGCGTGTGGGATTGGGACCTCCAGACCAACGCGTTTCACGACGATCCGTCGCTCAAGGCGATCCTCGGATACGCGGACCACGAGATCAGAAATTTCGACGATTGGCTGACGCTGGTGCATCCCGACGATGCGCCAGGCGTGCTGCCGCGCGTGCGCGAGCATCTGGAGGGCCGGAGCGCATGCTACGAGTTCGAGCACCGCCGGGTGCACCGTGACGGCAGCATCCACTGGTTCCTCACGCGCGGTTCGGCGGTGTCGCTCGACGGCCGGGCGGTGAGCATCATCGGCATCGACATCGACATCACGGATCGGAAGAAATCCGAGCTGGCGCATGCCTCCTCTCTCGCGCACGAAGTCCGCCAGCCCCTCACGGCCATCATCATGAACGCCAGGAGCTGCCTGCGAAGGATCGCCGGCGAGACGCCCGATCTCGCCGAGGTTCGAGCCGGGCTGCTCGATGTGGTCAATGCCGGCCAGCGTGCCGAGGAGGTAATTCAGCGCAATCGCGAACTGCTCGGGACTCACACGTCGCAGACCGAGGCGCTCGACATGAGCGGCCGGCCTCGCTGATGCCGCATTCCATTGCACTTTTGGCCAATGGCCGCTGAGACGGAGGGAATCATGAGACCACCCACCCTCGTCGTGTTGTCGTCGCTGCTGGCGATCTGCGCCGCAGGCGGGATGCTCGAGGGGCGCGCCGGCGCCCAGTACGCGGAACGGTCCATGGCGAGCCGATATCCGCGGGAGTGGGAGAACGACCTCTTCCGCGTCCAGAGAATTGCGATCGCGCCTCGCGCCCAGGTGACCGCACCACACAGCGACAGCGTGCTCGTCTTTCTCACGGCTGACCTGGACGGGCGGATGCCGCCGGCAGAGGCCATCTTCCAGGCAGGCGGCGCGGGCACGCTCGAAAACCGTGGAAGCGTGCCGTTTGAGGCGATCTCAATCGGGCTGAAAGACGTCCCGCCTGCGGAGACGGCTGGCACGCCCCCTGAGGCCCTTCCCCTCGCCGACCTCGTCGACGTCCGCACCCTTGTCGACAACCCGCGCGTCGTCGTCTTGAAGTCGCGTTACCGGTCGAACGCGTACAGCGGCCCCCTGCACTTCCATTCGAAAGACGTGGTCGTGATCTACCTTGGCGGAGGCCACACGTGGCCCGCGAACGGGCTGTGGGGTTCCTATCGCGTCGCGCGCGGCGACATCGATCTGGTGCCGGCACACACGCTCCACACCTTCGGCAACGCCGGCAGCGATCCCCTGGACGTCCTCGTCGTCGTACCGAAGTGATGCCGCGCGGCGTCGGTGCGGGAATCGGCGTCATCGCTGGCTGTGATGACGATGACCGGGAGCGGGGAGCCTTCGCTCCGAAGCCGTCGAAGCAGCTGCAACCCCGACATGCCGTCCAACTGCCTGCTCCCCCGGTATAGGATGACCTTGTCGGCTCGCGTCAACGGGACGGCCCGAGCACTGTAATGAAGGGGCTTACCCGGCGGCCACTGCACTTTGGTGCAATGTTACATCTCGACTCCCCGGCGTAACGTAACGGTGCGCCGCCGATCGGAGTGCGTGTGGAGGGCAACGTGGCACAGGATGCCAAGGACAAGACAGAGGACGA
Organism: Vicinamibacteria bacterium; assembly: GCA_963806705.1. GTDB lineage: Bacteria > Acidobacteriota > Vicinamibacteria > Vicinamibacterales > JAENWD01 > JAENWD01. The sequence continues at coordinate 60,366 of CAWDZE010000003.1, read as the reverse complement.
GTGGCGCGAGTGGATGCGAGCGCATCACGTCCGCTACCAAGTCCTGCCACTGGAAGCGGTCAGCGCCGGGCAGGTAATCCAGGTGGGCTTCGAGGTCGAGATCGCCGCCGAGGTTCCCATCGCCGGCCAGCCAGTCGCATCGCGCCGGCAGGTGGCCAGGGACGTCCAACTGGAGCTGATCCGGCTCGCTCACCATGTGTTTCCGGCCGAGGGCGAAGTGGCGCGCGCCGAAGTGGGGCCCTTCCGCGCGCTCGTGCAGGTTGGCGCCAGGGCTTCGAAGACCGAGGTTCGCTGCACCGTGACGATCAGCCGCAAGAAGGACCCCTCTCAAGAGGTCGCGCCGGGTGACCGTCAGCGGCTCGCGCCTTTCGAACAGCGTCTGAAATCGCTGGGCGTCAAGGCCCGCGTCTAGCGGTTTGAGGCGCCTCGGTCAGAACGACCAGCCGATGGCTGCCGACACTCCGAAGTCGCTGCTCTTGCCTGCGTCCGGAGGGTCGCTGTTGTAGCTTTCGAACACGTTGATGCTCCAGTAGAGATCGCCGACGATGTCGCTCTTGAAGCTGGAATCCAGCTCGAACCTGGCGCGGGGACGATTCAGCGCATAGAAGGACAGCAGGGTGACGTCCAGATTGGTGGAACGCCCATCAAAGGTAAACAAGTCCCACGTCACGCCGGCCGCGGCTTCCGCCACGTTTTCCTCGTTGGCTCCCAGGTATTGTTCGCGGGTGAACGCCGCTCCGCCTACCATCGCAAGCACCGTGCGATTGGATTGGACGAGCACTCGCTCGACCCCGCCGCCCATCACTGCGCGCAGCTGGAGCGACAATTCCTCGTTCTGCTGAAACTGGGCGAAGCCGAGTCCCGACCAGCGCGGGCTCAGAAACCGCTGCGACCGGAATGTCAAGGTGTTCCGGGTCTGGCGATCCGCATCCTCGCTGGTGGTCAGCGCCGAGTCGGCGCCGACGTGTGACAGCCACCGCCGGCTTCGGTAGGAGACGTCGGAGTTGAAGCTCCACTGGGTCTGCACGTTGGCCTGTGTGAAGCTGAAGCCCGCATCGAGGTTGCCATCCAGGCGGCTCCAGAGGTTCCCTCCGAGTGGCGAGATCCTGACGATGGACGCCAGCGTCAGTCGTTCCGGACCGGACAAGGTGATCACGTCGACGGTTGCAGGGTCGCTTCGCTCCAGGGAGCCGAACAGCCGCTGGCCAGACTCGAGCTCGACATCGTAGGTCGCCTTGCTCGCAACCTGCGCCACGTCGTCCCACTCGATAGAGATGGTTCCAAGCCCGTCCGTCTTGACGGTGAGCTTGCCGCGTTCGAGCTTGCGGATTTCACAGGTGATCCGATCGCCGTTGCGGAGCTCGACGACGTCGGTCTTGATCGCTGCCTCGCCGGGATCGGCCCGGCAGAGGAGCAGGAGGACGGAAAAGATCCCGCAGCGGATCCGGCTGGCGTGGTGGCAAAACAGATCGCTACGCGATTCAGGACGGGCCTGCAGGGGCGACAGGGGCCTCGATCTGTTTGTGGCAGTACTCGCAATCGGCACTGATGGTCGTCCCGTCCTTTGCGGTGTGGCCGCCGTCGTGGCACCGGAAGCAGCCGGCCGACGTCATGTGGCCGACGTTGTCCGGGTACACGCCCCAGGTGACCTTCATGTCGGGAAACACGTTTCGGCGGTACAACGCTTTCAGGGTGTCGAGCGCCCGGTCGACCTCACCTGCGTCGACGGCGCCGGCTTGAGGCGCGTAGAACTTCCGCAGCCCGTCGTCGACCGCACGGAGCCCCGCGTCCTGCGCTGGAGCCTCGACTTTCAGGAGCCGGACACCCTCCCGCCGGACGAAGGGCAGATTGCGACTGATCCTGCCATCTGCAATCGCCTCGTCGACGGCCCGTTCTGCAGTCGGCGAGATCCGGTGCGCGACGACGTTGTGGCAATCCAGGCAGTCCATCGTGCGGCGCTCACCGCCAGCGAGCTGCTCGGCGGTGGTGCCATCGGCGGTGTATTCCCGGACCTGGCCGCCGGCGTCGGTCACCTTGACGTAGGGAATAGTCTGCCGCTCCTTGTCCGTCGCGACGTAGGTGATGTTGATCCGGGGGTCCGCGTGCCAGTGGATCGCGCGTCCGGCGGCGGTCGGTTGTCCGGGCCCGCCGACGTACATCCGGAGCAGCGTCGTCGTCTGGCTGTTGGTTTCGTCGTCGGCGAATTCGCGGATGACGCTCAGGCGATCGCCGAATCCCCGGTCGGGCCAGTGGCAGTTGCCGCAGATCTCGAGTGCAGGCCGCATGTCGGCCACACCCGGGATCGGCCTCGGGATCTGGTTCGTCATCACGTGATACAGCTGCCGGACGCCGACAAACTTGTAGTGCAGGAAGGCGCGGGCGCCCTCGCCGATGTGGCACTGGGTGCAGGCCACGCGCGAGTGCGGCGCCGCCTGCCAGGCGGTGAATTGCGGGTGCATCGGCGTGTGGCAGGTCTGTCCGCAGAACGAGGGGGACTCCATCCAGTGCAGGGTGCCGTAGCCGGCGAGCAGCAGGATGATCAGGTTGGCCGCGGTGAGCGCGAAAATGACCAGGGTCGTGCGGCGCACCCGTGGCGTGCGAAAGTCCAGCACGGGCCAGTCGGCGGCCGCGGTCGGGTCCCGCCGCAGCTTCCGCTGCTGGCGCCACATCCCCAGCGGGATCAGCAGCAGCCCGAGGACGAAGAGGGCCGGAACGACGACGAAGACTACCAGGCCGGCGTAGGGGTTGGGGAGCAGCCCGATCGCAATGGCAATCGCCAGCGCGATGAACACGACGGCGCTGACCGTGGTGATCACCGCGCCCAGGATCGCGAGCGGATGGCGGGCGAGTGCGGCGCGGCTCGGCACGTGGGCCTCGGCTACTTCAGGCTCTGCATGTAGGCGACCAGCGCGTCGAGGTCGGCGGCGGGCAGCTTGCCGTACTTGGCCGGCATCGGCGGCTTCTTCGTGGACTTCGCCTTTGCGGCCATCTCCGTCGGGGTGACAATCCAGCTGCGGATGTCATCGGCCGACAGCTTCGTGCCGACGCCGTCGAGCGGGCTCATCTTGTTGCCCTTGCCGGCGATGGCGTGGCAGACCGAGCACTTCTGCGCCGCGTACACCGCTTCCCCCTTCTTCACCTGTTCGGCGTCCTGCGCCCCCGCGACTCCGACAGGACAGACCAGGGCGATCGCGAACAGCCAGACTTTCGTTACGAGCATCCTGCGCATGGGATCCCTCCATCACCGACACCGCACGAACGTGCCAGTTCGGCCTACCAGAAATAGCGAACGCCGAACACCACCGAGTGGGCCGTGTAAGGCCGATACACGTAGCCCAGCACGAGGGAGCTCGGCTGGACGATGCCGTTGACGACCGACGGGTCGAAAGCAAAGTCGTAGACGTCATAGGGCTCGTACTGGTACTCCAGCGTCGCCACCAGGTGATTCGACAGTCGATGACGCACGTCGAGCTTCAACTCCTGCAGCTTGTTGAACACCTGCGGCAGCTGGGACGGGGCCGGAAGCGGGCCGCCCGGCACGACCCTGTACAGGTAGTTCCCGCGCGAGTACGCGTAGTCGTACGAGAAGCGGGCTTCGGTGTGTTCCCCCAGACGCGGCGGCGTCACGTAGATCCCGAAATAGTGAACGCGTTCCTTCGAGTCGGCCGTCCAGTCGCGATTCGGATCGGTCACCTGGTCCGGCGTCTGTCCCGGGCTGGCGGACCTCGACTGCTGCAGCCCGGTGTACCGCTCGTAGCTGTAGCTCGCCCCGCCGCCCAGGCCGCTCGGCTGCTGGTAGTCTGCCGCGAGCGTGAAGACGCGGAACGCCGACTCCTGCAGGCCGAAGTAGCTGTCGTCGAATTCGTCCTTGCCGGCCCCCAGCGACGCGCTGAGCATCCAGGCCTCGGTCGGCGTCACGTCGACCTGGCCGGTGAACCGGTTTCGCGTGCGATTCGCGATGTCGTAGTGGCGCAGCGCCGGTTGCTCGCCAATCTGCACGAGGAGCGCTTCGTCGAGGCCTGAGCCCGTGCGATCGGCCAGCTCGTAGTTCGCGCGGAACGTCGCCCACTGCCACCCGACCGCGTCGGCCTTCAGCGTCAGCACGTCCTCGCCGGTGTCCTCGAAGATCCGGAAATCGTATCCGCCGCTGTTGTGCGTGTAGCCCGCGGTGAGGGCGAACGGCGGCAGCCCCGTCCAGGTGGCGTCGGCATCGAACGTCGTGCGGCTGTGCGCATAGGGTTCGGGGCCGCCGGTGGACGAGGTCTTCACCGATGTGTCGTAGTTGATGAACTGCGGAATGTCGGTGTGCGGCGTCTGATTGTCGTAGTCGTACCGCCGCAGCCGGGCGCTGAACCTCCAGTCGGTCGCGGGCCGCGAGACCAGGTTCAGGTTCGTCGAGAGGATGTGGGCCTCCCCCTCGGTCGAGCTCCGCGGCAGCGTCATCTGCGGGAGCATCGGGTTGATGGTGAAGGGCTGCAGCGGCTCGTCGTTGTTCCAGAAGCCGTAGGACAGGAAGCCGGTGATCTGCGTGCGCCGCGCGAGCTTCACGTTGCCTGCCGCGCTGAACGTCTGCGCGGAGTTCGAGGGCCAGAGCGCCATGCGCCCGCGGCCGGGCAGGGTGGGCGAGTCGTCGAGCTGCAGCGGGCTGTCCCAGACGAGCGTGTCGTCGAGGTTGTTGAACCACGAGCCGTCGTACGCCACTCGAACCATGCCGCGGCGGTTCGCCCATTCGGCGCCCACGGTGAAATCGTTCGTGCGGGAGTCGTACGGCAGCGCCACTTCGACGTCATTGCTGAAGCCGTAGCTGGCGCCCCACGGCAGCTCGCCCGAGTGACGGGTCGTCGTGAAGCCTGCCGTGACACCAATCGCCTGCGTCGGCGTGGCCCGCGCCGTCACTCGGCCGATGTCCCGGCGCTCATGCAGGTCGAACTGTGTGGCGAGGGGCACGTACGCGGTGGTAGTGGCCTGCTTGTTCTGGATCGCCCGCTGCACGCTGTCGTCGAGGACGAGCGGGCTCGGGCCAGGCGCAGGGATGAACGGCGTCCGGGTGTCGACGCTGTAGAACTGGGGAATCTCGTCCCAGAGCCCCGAGATGACGAAGGCGCCGATCCGCTCGTAGGTGCCGAAGAAGCGCTGATCGCGCCAGCCGACGTTGTCGGCGCCCACCTGGAACAGCCAGTCGTCCTTCTCACGCGCGTAGCGCGCGTCGGTGAAGAGCAGCCCGTTGCCAAGGTCCTCGTAGCGCTGGAACCGCGCCGGGTCGCCCGCCACGCTGCTCCACCGGCCGGAGATCTGCGCCTGATTCCAGGTCGGGGCAAACAAGCTGCGCGTCGCCTCGACGGGCGCGTCTGCCGCCGGCTGGGCCGGCGGCTGATCGGGTGCCGGTGGGGTCGCCGGCGGTTGCTGGCCCGCGGCGCTGTCGGAGGCCGGAGGTGCTGGCGTCTGGCTCTGCGCAGGCGTCACCGCGCCGACCGTTGCTAGCCATCCGACGATGAGTGCCGATATCGCGCCGCGCATGTGTTGACCCAGCGCTACCGCATGAAGAACTGGCCCGACGGGTGGTTTGACCCGTGGACGTTCGAGTGGCAGTTCACGCACGACCGGCCGAACATGCGGTTGCTCTTGGCTGATCGTGATCGCGTTGTTGTCGTAGATCGTCGCCGGATGCCGCGTCGCGACGTGGCACCGCTGACACAGCATCGGCATGCGGACGGCCAGCATGCGATCGTTCGAGGAACCGTGCGGATCGTGGCACGTCGCGCAGTTCTCCCGCACCGGCGCGTGCTCCCACAGCATTGGCCCGCGCATTTCGGTATGGCAGCTCATGCAACTCTCGGCCACCGAGCTTCCGACTTTCAGCGCCTTGACGTTGCTGATCGACCCGTGCGGGTTGTGGCAGGTCGAGCAGGCCAGCTTGCCTTCGCGGACCGGCATGTGCGCCACGGCCCGCTCCGTCTTGACCACCTGCAGGCGATGGCACGTCGCACACAGCGCGGTCTCCGTCGTCTTCACGAGCTGACGCTCGAACGAGGCCGGCTTGTGGACGCTGTGGCAGGTCGCGCACGAGAGGTTGCGGGCCTCGTGCGTGCTGCCCTCCCAGGCCGCATGCGCTCCACGGTTGTGGCAGGTCAGGCACGTCTGGCTGACCTCGGCGGGCTTCATCGCCGCGAACTTCAGGATGTTCCCCTTCGCGTCGTCGTCGACGTGCGCCTGACCCGGGACCATGGCAGCTCTCGCAGCCGAGTGTGGCCGCCGGCGATCGCGGGTCGTTCGCACGCCCGTGAGACGTGCCCTTGAGGCTCGCCTCTTGATCGGTATGGCAGACCACGCAGGTATCGGTGCCGGCATAGCCGGCCGGTAACGCCGGCGGCTGCGCGGCGGCCGGTTGCGCGGGGGGCTGTGCGGGAGCAGGTTGTGCGGGAGGAGCTTGCTGTGACCGAAGCGGTACTGACGACAGCGCGGCAACGACCGCGGCCCACACGGATAGGACGACGACAAACCGGTACCGCCGCATGGCTACCTCAGGCGACTGCTCAGGTATCCAGTCACATCACCTCGACGTGCGCGGTAGCTTACAACACGGATCGAGCCTACTGGCACTAGATTTTGCACGAGTGCACGAGCTCAGCCATTGATACGAACGACGAAGCAGAGCTGCGACTGCAGAAGACCATGTGCGCACGACAAGGTCCTCGCTGCTACAACCATCCCCCGGTGAACCCGGCCCTCCGCAGGCCCGCGATCACGGCTGGGCAGCGGCGCATGATTTCCCAGATGAGGCCAGAGCGGTAGTTCTCGATCATCAGCACGACCGGTCCCTGGTCGATGCCGAAATGATGCGGGGTGACCCACCAGCCGGTCGGACTGTCGGGCACCGTGAAGGTCAGGTTGAACGACGGCTTGAACCCGTAAGGCGCGGTCATGCCCAGTTCCAACCCGGCGAACCAGCGGAGAGTCGGGATCACGATTTCCGGCGCGAATGGCAGCGATGCGACCACGACCCACGGTGCCACGGTGCCGTCGTCGGGACCAAACGGAGCGCCGCGTGCGATGTATTCGAAGAACTGCCGCTCGACCCCGTTCACCGTCCGCGTGATCCAGCCCGGGCCATCACACGCGGTGAAGCCCCAGCAGTATTTCCCGTAGCCCTCGAACTCCAGCGGGTTGCGGACGGCATACTCCTGCTGCACGAAGGTCGCCTGCCGGCTGTTCTCGAAGTAGTCGCTCCCGCGCTCGCGCATGAAGGCATCGCGAATGCCGCGGAAATCGACCCACAGGTGGGAGAGTTGGTGTGTGAACAGGGGACCGGAGTAGAGCAGCTCGCGGCCGTACATTTTCTTCCACTGGTAGGTGGCGCAGTACGCAGCGTAGCTCTCGGGCGGTATCGGGTGATTCGGCGAGCCGAGGCCGAGCAGGTAGAGCAGGAGCCCTTCGTCATAGCCTTCGTAGCGGTGTGGCAAGAAGCCACTCTCCGGCTTCCATCCGTGGGTGAGGGTCGCGCCGCCGTCGCGCGCCCAGTTCCAGTCGGCCCTGCAATACAGCGCGTCGGCAAGTCGGCGGACCTCCGTTTCGTCCTCCGTATCGGCGTCGAAGTAGGTGGCGCAGGTCAGCGCGCCAGCGAACAGGAACGCCGAGTCGAGCGTGGACAGCTCGCAGTTCCAGACGCGGCGGCCGGTGTCGATGTCGAGGAAGTGGTAGAAGAAGCCCTTGTGCCCGGCGGTGTCCAGCCCAGGTCCTTGCGGAAAGTCGAGCAGGCTGCGGAGCCGGCGGCGCGCGATCTTCGCCGCGAACTTGCGGATGGTCACGCCGCGTTCGACGATCACCGGAATCGTCGCCAGGGCCAGGCCGACGGCGGCGATGCTGCACGGGGCTGACGGGTCCGTCTTGTCACGGACCAGACCGTTGTCGGGGTTGGTCTCGTGCAGGTAGTACAGCACAGTGGTCCGCTGGAGCCGCGCGAGTTCCTGGTCCGTCGGCAGCCGGCCCAGATCCGCCTGTCCCCGCAGCTGGTCGCCCACGTCTCTGGTCCTTCCCCGCTCCGCACGCAAGTCCGAGCCCGGTTCCGACCCGGACCGCGCGAGCAATCCGCCGTCAGTACGGCCACGTCCAGCCAGCGAGCTCGGGCCGGTCGGTCCCGTGCTCGTGCGCGTAGCGCATGGCGTCGAGGACGGCGTTCTTCATCTGCTCCTTCAAATGCGCGCACTTCGTGCGCAGCTTGGGCACCCGATCGATCACGTCCATCACCAGGTGGAAGCGCGACGTTTCGTTCAGCATCGCGAGCTCGAGCGGCGTGTTGATGTTGCCCTTTTCCTTGTAGCCGCGCACGTGGAGGTTGTCGTGGCCCTTGAAGCGGTACGACAGCTTGTGGATGAGCCACGGGTAGCCGTGAAAGTTGAAGACGATCGGCTTGTCCGTCGTGAACAGGCTGTCGAACTCCCGCTCGGTCGATCCGTGGGGATGCATGTAGTCGGGCTGCAGCTTGAACAGATCCACGACGTTGACGAAGCGCAGCCTCAGGTCCGGCGTCCGGTCACGCAAGATTGCCGCGGCCGCCAGGGCCTCCATCGTCGCGACGTCGCCGCACGACGCCAGCACGACGTCCGGCTCCTCGCCTGCATCGGTGCTCGCCCGCGCCCAGATGCCGACGCCCTTGGCGCAGTGATTAATCGCCTCGTCGATTGTCGTGAACTGGAGGTGTTTCTGCTTGTCGGCCACGATCACGTTGATGTAATCGGTGCTGCGCAGGCAGTGATCCACAACGGCCAGGAGCGTGTTGGCGTCGGGCGGCAGGTAGACCCGCGTGACGGTCGGGCTCTTGTTGGTCACGAGGTCGATGAACCCCGGATCCTGATGCGAGAACCCGTTGTGATCCTGTCGCCAGACCGTCGACGACAGCAGAATGTTCTCGGAGGCGACCGAGGCGCGCCACGGCACGTGGTTCTTGCAGATGTCCAGCCACTTGGCGTGCTGATTGAACATGGAATCGATGACGTGGGCAAACGCTTCGTACGTGTGGAAGAACCCGTGCCGGCCGGTGAGCAAATAGCCCTCCAGCCAGCCGACCAGCGTGTGCTCGGACAGCATCTCCATCACGCGCCCGTCTCGGGAGAGCTCGCCGCCGTCGGCGTCCTCCGGCAGCATGTCCGCCATCCAGGTCTTCTTGCTCGCCTCGTAGACCGCCTGGAGCCGGTTTGACGCGGTCTCGTCCGGGCCGAACATGCGGAAGTTCGACATGTTGTTCTTCATCACGTCGCGAAGGGTACTCGCCGAGCGGCCTGGTGTTCTCGTACTCCGACGTTCCGCGGGACGGCACGTCGACGGCGTACGCGCGCACGTCCGGAAGCCTGAGGTCCTTGCGCAACAGCCCGCCGTTGGCATGCGGGTTGGCGCTCATGCGCCGACGGCCCGTAGGCGCCAGGGCCCTGAGCTCGGGCACGAGCCTGCCGCCTGGATCGAACAGCTCCTCGGGCCGGTAGCTGCGCATCCAGTCCTCGAGGAGCTTCAGGTTCGCCGGATTGTCGCGCACGTCGGCGAAGGGCACCTGGTGCGAGCGCCAGGACGCTTCCACTTTGTGACCCTTGATTTCCTTCGGCCCGGTCCACCCCTTGGGCGAGCGCAGCACGATCATGGGCCAGCGGGGACGGAACGCATTGTTCGAGTCGCGCGCGTCCTTCTGATAGGCGCGGATTTCGCCGAGCGCCTGTTCCAGCGTGGCGGCCATCGCCTGGTGCATCACCGCCGGGTCGCTGCCTTCTACGAAATACGGCTTGTATCCGTAGCCGACAAACAGCGCTTCCAGCTCCTCGTGGCTGACTCGCGCCAGGATGGTTGGATTCGCGATCTTGTAGCCGTTGAGGTTCAGAATCGGCAGCACGGCGCCATCACGCACGGGGTTGATGAACTTGTTGGAATGCCACGCCGTCGCGAGCGGCCCTGTTTCGGCCTCGCCGTCACCCACCACGCAGGCGACGATGAGATCGGGGTTGTCAAACGCCATGCCGTACGCGTGGGAGAGGCTGTAACCGAGTTCGCCGCCCTCGTGAATCGAACCAGGCGTTTCCGGCGTGACGTGGCTCCCGATATGGCCCGGAAAGGAGAACTGCTTGAAGAACTTCTGCAGCCCTTCGGCATCCTGGCTCTTGTCCGGATAGATCTCCGAGTAGGTCCCTTCGAGATAAACGGGACCCAGCACGCCCGGTGCGCCGTGGCCGGGCCCGGCCACGAAGATCAGGTCGAGGTCGTGCTTGACGATCATCCGGTTCAGATGCACCCAGACGAAGGACAGCGCCGGGCTCGCGCCCCAGTGACCGAGCAGGCGGTGCTTCACATGATCCGTTTTGAGGGGCTCCTCGAGCAGCGGGTTGTCCTTCAGGTAGATCATTCCCACCGAGAGGTAGTTGCACGCCCGCCAATAGGCGTCCGTCAATTGCAAGTCTTTGTCCGATGCCACCTTTTCCATGGCCGTTCTCCCATCACGGATCGCTTCAGGATCGTCATTGGCCGACGGGGTGCGACGTGGCGCCGGAAGCACTCCCGAGCGGCAGCATCAGAACGACCACCGGCTGGTCAAGCGTCACGCCGTGCCAGTCGATTCGCGCCCGGCTCAGGAACTGACTGAGGGTCAACATGGCGCCTTCCGCCACGACATCGCGTTGTTGGCGGAACGCGTTGAGCGACCTCACGAACCGTGGATGTCAGCGTGCCGCTCCAGCAAGCTCCAGTCGAACGAGCTGATGCCGCTGTCCTGGCAATAGGCGTTGTTGTTGCCCTTCTGGGTCCGACGCTCCTGGCCCGGCTCGAGGCCGGGCACCAGGACATGCCAGTAGTGGTTGCTGCGGTGCCGCTTCGGATCGGGAGGGATGACCCTGGACGGCTGCGCGGCATTCACATCATCGAACAACAGCAACTCGAGCGCCGTCGCGCTCTTCACGAACACGCTGAAGTTGACGGCGCCTGAGTGGACCGTGGCGCCAAGCGGCGCGCTCGTGCCGGCCTCGATCACCGTGACGGCCCCCGCCCCCTCAATTCACTTCTTGGCCTGCACGTTGGTCAGCCGGACCGTCTCGGCGCCGTAGTCCTGGGTCTGCACCGCGCCGGTCTCGGTGAGTTTGACCGTGGCGGCAGGCGCAAGCTCGCCGTCGCCTGCGCCGGCGTCATTGAGCTCGAGAAGGACCAACGCCAGGTCGAACCCTGCCTTGGGTTTCGCATCCGGAAGCCCGGCTCCGAGGTAGGCGATGGGGGTCGGGGCAACGACGGTGATCAGCCGGCCGCTCCCCATCGGCCGGTACGTACGCGTATTTCACGGCCGTGCGGCGCTGTCCGATCTCGATGTAGCCGGCGTCCTCCATCGCCTTGAGCGATTCCACGACGGCCGGCGTGCCGCCCTTCTTCAGTGCTTCGGCGACAGCTGTGCGCTGCGCCTCGGAGGTCAGCCTGGTGACGACGATCGTCACTGGAGCCGTCACCTGGGCGCCTGCGCCCGTTTTGAGCGACGCGGTCGCTGTGAATGTCTCACCCGTTGGCTGGGCCCATGCCGTCGCCGGACTCCAGCCAAGAAGCAGCCCGGCAACCATTGCCGGCTGCAGCGCGTGAATCATGAAACGCATCGTAGTCTCCCTTCAGAAGGTCCGCCGAGCGCGATGTGCAGGTCTACCGACTCTGCTGCATTGTCTACGATTGAGGTGCGAAAGTTACGTGGGCGGTGGGGCGGCGGCTGGTCGCGTCAACGCCGTGGAAGTCAGGATGAGCTCGTCCTGCTGAGCTGCGGCGCGGCCGACAGCGCCCATTTGCTGCCGCGTGGCCGGTCCTGTAATGTGTCCCCGGGCATCGATGCTGGAACGTCACTGACATTCCTGGATGGGGGCTGTGCCTCAGAAACCGCGACCTCGAGTGCTGCTGGCGGATGATCACGCCGGCATACTCACGGCGCTGCATCGCATGCTCGAGCCATCGTGCCAGGTCGTGGGTCGAGTGACGGACGGAAGCGCGCTTCTCGAGGCGGCAGAACGATACCAGCCGGATGTCATCGTGCTCGACGTCACGATGCCCGAGCTCGATGGGCTTGAAGCCTGCCGTCAAATCAAGATGGCAGCGCCACACACCAGAATCGTCTTTCTCACGGCCGCCGACGACGCGGCCATCAGGGAGCGGGCGCTCAGCCTCGGGGCCTCGGCGTTTGTCGTGAAGTACCGGGCGTGGGAACTGCTGCTTCCTGCCATCCTCAGGGCCTACCTCGGAAGCGACGCTCCCGCGGAGCTGGCATGACCCTCAGCGCAGGGGCACGTGGACGTCGACCCGCGTGCCTTCACCGGGTTTCGATGTCACCTTGAAACGTCCCTCCACGAGCCGCGCACGTTCGCGCATGCTGACGAGGCCGAGCGTGTCCCTTTTCTGCGCGACGAGCGGGTCGAAGCCCGCGCCGTGATCGACGACGCTGAGACAGAGTTCGTTGCTGGCAGCCGACAACGTCAGCATGGCGTGTGTCGTCCGGCTGTGCTTCACGACGTTGTGCAGGGCCTCCTGGGCGATGCGATACAGGCAGAGAGCCACCTCCGGCGACAAGGCGCCGGTTTCGGCGATGTCGACGTCGACGGCAATCTGGCGCGCCTCCGTCAGTTCCTGGCACAAGCGGCGAATCGATGATTCCAGGCCGAGCTGTCCGACCCTGGCCGGATGAAGCTCGTGCGAAAGCCGGTGGAGAACCGAGCCGATCTCGGCGGTCTCTTCCAGCAGTTTCGCGAGCTGCACCGAGATATCGGCCGGGGTGCTCTCGCGCTGCTGGTGCAGCAGGCCGAGCTCGGCCGCCAGCATCGACACGCGCTGGGCCAGGTCGTCGTGCAGTTCCCGGGACAGCCGGATGCGCTCCTGTTCGTGAGCGTTGATCAACCGGCCACCCAGCTCGCGCAATTCCTCCTCCACGCGGTGGCGCTCGGTGAAATCCACGAACACGCCGAGCATCCTGAGCGGCTTGCCGTTCCTCACTGCCTTGCCTTTGCCCATGACCCATCGCTCGACATCGCGGTTTCCGACGACCCGGAACTCGGTCTCGTACGACGAATCACGCTCGATGGCATCGGTCATCGTGCGGGACACCCGGTCTCGATCGGCGGGGTTCAGGAGCTCGAGGAAGGAATGAAACGAAGGCGTCCTGACGCCCAGGGGGTCGCCAAGAATGCGATGCGTCTCCGGCGACCAGCTCATCTCGCCGGTAGGAAGGTCCCAGTCCCAGGTGCCCATGCTGGCCGCCTCGAGGGCCAGCGTGAGCCGCGCGTCGTTGCGCCGAATCGTGTGCTCGGCCTCCTTGCGATCCGTGATGTCGCGACAGACGTAGAGAGTGGTCCCGCCCTTGATCGAGACCTGCTTGATGTGCACGAGCAGGACTCGCCGCTCGCCCCCTTTGATCACGGTCTCGTGCTCGATGTTCCGAATCTCGCCCGTCGCCGCCAGTTGCTCTCGCTCTATCAGATCGTGTCCGAGCAGCCGCGAAATCCGGTTCATCGTCCGGACTTCGTCCTGCCCGTACCCGAAGATCACATCGACGTTCGGACAGATGAACGTGAAGACGCCGTCATCGTCGGTGATGAACACGGCATCGGACATGCTGAGCAGCGTGATTCGGTGCAGTTCCTCGGATTCCCGAAGTGCCACCGAAGCGGCGTCGTTCATCCAGATTCCTCCCTGGCCCTGAGCCGACGCCATTATCGGCGAACGAGATGTCAGGCGCCTGGCGTGGCCAACGGCTCAGCTGGTTGCCACGGTTGACCCGTGCGATAGCGACGCGACACAATTGGCCGTGCTTCGCCGTCTGGTACTTGTCGCGCTGCTCTGTTGGTCCGCGTGGGCGGCAGCCGATCGTGTGGCCGCGTTCTCAGCGGAAGGCGCCACGACCTCGGCCGGCACCGCCTGCCAGCTGACCGAAGCGCCTGGCAACACTGACGGCTCGGATCGTCAGTGGGACGCCGGACAGCGAACCAGCGCCTCCGTCACAGAATCCGTATGGCGGTCGCAGGTGCATCACTCGGAGCTCGCAAGCGCTGCCTGCTTCGGATGGTTCGACGTCCTCGTCCGCAGCGCTGAACCCGCCCGCCGGCCGCGCGACGCGGCTCTCCGTCTCCACAGCATTCCTCTCCTCATCTGATCCCCGGTTCGCGCGCCTGCACACCACTGGTGTGTCTTCGTGTGCTCAACCTGGAGGATCAGACATGCGTACGCACGTTGCTGTACCTGGCAGTTCGCGCCGGCAGTTCGGCGCCTGGAAACGAGTTCTCGTCGTCGTCGTGGTCGCCGCGGCGTCCCTGTGGGCAATCTATCCGCCCGACGAAAGGATCAAGCTCGGGCTGGACCTCAATGGCGGGGTGCAGCTCGTTCTTCGAGTGAAGCCGGGAACCGCGAACGACCGGCAGAGCGACACGGTTCAACAGGCGCTCCACATCATCGAGCGGCGCGTGAACGAACTCGGCGTCGCCGAGCCCGTCGTCGCGCGATACACGGAGGAGGACCAGATTCTGGTGCAGCTGCCTGGCGTGGCTGACGTGGACCGCGCAAAGCAGATCATCAAATCGACGGCGCAACTCCGGCTCACCCTGGTGGAGCGTGGACCATTTCCAGACCGCGAGGCCGTCTTGCGGAGCTATGACAACTCGCTGCCGCCGGACCTGGAGGTGCTGCCAGGGCCGGTCGAACGCGAGGGCACCGGTCGGTCCGCCTTCTATGTCGTGTGGAAGGCGCCGGTGGTGGCCGGCACCGACGTGCGCGATGCCCGCCCGTCGCTTGACGAGTTCAATCGACCGGCCGTGGCATTCACCTTGAAGCCGGATGCGGGACGCCGGTTCGGCGCGTTTACCGAGCGCAACCTGGATCGGCGCCTGGCGACCGTTCTCGACGACCGCGTGACCTCGGTGGCGACCATCATCGCGCGCATCGAAGACCAGGGCCAGATTACGGGCATCAGCCGCGATGAAATGGCTGAACAGGTGATCACCTTCAAGTCCGGCGCGCTGCCCGCCGATCTGGAATACGTCGAGGAGCGTTCGGTGGGCGCCAGTCTCGGCGAGGCGTCGATTCGTTCCGGCGTGCTCGCGTCGGTCGGCGGTCTCACGCTCGTCGTGGCGTTCATGCTCGCCTACTACAGGCGCGCCGGGCTGAACGCCTTCATCTCCATCCTGCTCAACCTGCTCATCCTGGTCGCCCTCGTCGCCTTCATTCCGGTCACGATGACGCTGCCAGGCGTCGCCGGGCTGATCCTCACAATCGGGATGGGAGTCGACTCCAACGTGCTGATCTTCGAGCGCATCAAGGAGGAGCTCGCCACCGCTCGCAGCCCGCGGGCTGCCGTCGCCGCAGGATTCGACCGCGTGTGGATCACCATCGTCGACACGCACGTCACGTCGCTTCTCGCGGCGGCATTCCTCTATCAGTTCGGCACGAGTCCGATTCGCGGGTTTGCGACGACCTTGACGCTCGGCCTCGTGGCGAACGTGTTTACCGCGGTGTTCGCGTCGAGGACCCTCTTCGAGATGATGCTGTGGCGGCGCGAGGCGGGATCACAGCCGCTCGGCATCGTTGGCACCGCAAAGGCGTTCACGAACACCACAATCGACTTCAACCGGTGGAGCCGTCACGCCATCGTGCTGTCGCTGCTGGTCATCGGCGCTGGCGTGGTGGCAACGGCGACCAGGGGCATCCCGCTCGGCATCGACTTTTCCGGAGGCACTCTTGTCATCGCCGAGTTCGCGCAGCAGGGCGTCGCTGAGGACGCGGTTCGTGGGGCGGTCGCTCCAATTCCCGGCGACGAAGTCGTGCAGCGGTACGGGCCCGCGGCCGATCGACAGTTTCTGATCCGCCTGCCCCTGGCCCGGACCACGGACGAGAGCAGTCTGGAGGCTGGCGCTCGACAGGTCACGAAGGCGCTGCAGGCCGCCAGGCTGCCGCAGTTCCGGATTGTCAGTCGCGAGCTCGTGAGCGCCGTCATCGGCGAGGACCTGCAGTGGCGGGGACTCTACGCGACGTCGGCGTCGATTGCGGCAATCGCAATTTACATCGCCGCCCGATTTCGCCTCTCCTTCGCGATCGGAGGGATCGTGGCCACGATCCACGACGTCCTGGTGACGCTGGCGTGCCTCGCGATTGCCGGGTACGACCTGACGTTGAACGTGACGGCGGCGCTTTTGACCGTCATCGGGTACTCGGTGAACGACACGATTGTCGTCTTCGACCGGGTGCGCGAGAACGTGAGGGCGAGCCGAGGAGCCTCGCTGGCCGCCGTCATCAACCTCAGCGTGAATCAGACGCTGTCACGGACATGCATCACGGCCGGCACGACGCTCCTCTCGGTCCTCGCGCTCTACCTGTTCGGCGGCGAGGCGTTGCGGGGCTTTGCCTTCGCCATGCTCGTCGGCATCGTGAGCGGCACCTATTCCACGGTGTTCATCGCCTCGGCGATTGCCACCAGGCTGACAAGGGTTCCACGCAATGGAGAGTGAAAGGCGCGCATCTGCTGTCAACCTCACGTGTTCCGGAGGGCGACGGCCGGATCGATGCGGACCGCGCGCCACGCCGGTCCCGCAATCGACAGCGCCGCCGTGATGCCCAGCAGTATCGTCACGACCACGAAGGTCGTCAGGTCCAGCGGCCGGACTCCGAACAGCATCTTTTCGATCAGGCGCCCGAACACGGCCGACAGCACGAGCCCGATCGCGGCGCCTGTCGCGACGACGCGAGCGGCGTTGGAAATCACGAGGCGAACGACGTCGTTGCTCGTCGCGCCGAGCGCCCTGCGCACGCCGAAGTCTCGCATGTGCTGCTGAACCGAGTACGCGAGGATTCCGAAAACCCCGACCATCGCGAGCACGAGCGCCAGCGCGGCAAACGCGATCACCATCACGGCGCGGAAGCGATGACGGCCCGTGGCCGTCCACGCGATGTCTTCGAGTGTCAGGACGCTCCTCACGCTGACCAGCTGCTCCTTGTCCACTCGCGAAAGGGCCTCGCGGACCGCACCGGCCAGCGCCTCGGCGCGGCCGGACTTCGGCCGCACGACGAGAAAGATGTCGTCGGAGAGATCCTGCGCCATCGGGACGTACAGCTGGACGAAGTCCCTGGTCTCATCGGGCCGGCCTTTCACCTGCCGGGCGACGCCGACGATCTCGCGCACGACCGGCTCCGCCTCCGGCGACGAGGTCGGCCGCAGCGCCAACCGTTGGCCGACGGGCGATCGGCCCCGGAACTGCCGCGCGAAGGCCTCGTTGACGATGCAGACGGGCACGCCGTCGCGCCTGTCGCGCTCGTCGAAGGCTCGTCCCGAGAGGATCGGCAATTCGAGCGTCGAGAAGTATTTCGGGCTGACCACCTGATACTCCGCGCTCGGCCGCTTGTTGGCGTCGACCGGCTCGTCGCCGACGATCTCGAACGAGAACGCGCCGGACTCGAAGAAATCCAGCGGCAGAGCGGTCGCCCACCCGACGCCCGCCACGCCAGGGACCGAGGCGACCTCGGCCTCGACCTGATCGTAGAACTGCTGCAGCGCATCGTCGGTGGGGTACTTCGAGCCCAGCGGATCGACCAGCATCGTCAGCACGCTTTCGGCGCGATACCCGCGATCGAACCCTTCGACGGCGAGAAGCGTCCGAAGCAGGAGTCCGGCCCCGCACAGAAGAAGGACGGCGGTCGCCACCTCGCCGATGACGAGCAGCGCGCGAAGTCGACCGCCCCCTCCCGTTGTCGTGCGGCTGTCGGCGCCGATGACGGCCGCCGACGAGAATTCAGTCGCCTTCCAGGCTGGCATCACGCCGAAGAGCAGCCCAACCAGCAGCGCCGTGCCGGCACAGAAGGCGACCACGCGCACGTCGAAGGTGAGCGTGACGGTCGCCGGCAGCAGCCCCTGCGGGATGAGCGAGGGCGCCACGCTCAGGATCGCGGCGCCGACCGCGGTTCCAAGGGCGCCGCCCAGCAGCGACAGCACGAGGCTCTCAGTCAGCAGCTGCCGGATGATTCGGCGACGGCCGGCCCCGAGCGCCGACCTGATCGCCAGTTCGCGCACGCGCACGGTCGCCCGCGCGAGCAGCAGGTTGGCGACGTTGGCGCAGCAGATGAGGAGCACGAATCCCACCACGCCGAGAAACAGCATCGACGTGAGCCGCAGATCGCTGCCGACGATCGAGTCGTGCATCCTCTCGAGCGCGACGCCGCGGCCCTTGTTGGTCTGTGGGAATTCGCGCGCGAGACTCCCGGCGGCGGCGGCGAGGTCGGCCCTGCCCGCCTCGATCGAAATTCCGGGCTTCAACCGCCCGACGACTTGCAGGACGTAGGCTCCGCGGGCCCGCGGAGGCAGGTTGATGATCGGCCTCATCCCCCAGATGCTGCTCTGCCCCATCAGCTGAAAGTTTTCCGGAACGACACCAACGACCGTCCACAACGACCCGTCGAGGCGGATCTCGCTGCCAATCACGGCTCGATCGGAGTTGTAGCGCGCGCGCCAGAACTCCTCGCTCAGCACCACGACATGCGCGCGGTTGGCGTCGTCTTCGGTGGTAAATGTCCTGCCGGCGATCGGCGTGACGCCGAGCGCGTCGAAAATGCCGGCCGTGACCCACTGCCTGGACACGGTTTCGGCGTGGCCGTCGGCTCCGGCCATCACCATCCCTCCGACACTCGGCGTGAAGCCGGCGATCTTTTCGAACGTGTGGCTGCGAGACTGCCAGTCGAGCAGGTTGAGCGGCGACACGTAACTGCGCTCGGTCGCCGCGCTCGTTTCCCAGATCGAGACGAGCCGATCGGGATTGCCGTAGGGAAGGGGTCGAAGCAGGGTCGCGTCGACGAGGGCAAAGATGGCGCTGTTGGCGCCGATGCCGAGCGCCAGCGTCAGGGTCGCAATCAGCGTGAAGGCCGGCGAGTTCTTCAGCTGCCGGAACGTGAATTTCACGTCGTCGCGGAGTTCCTCGAGCCACAGGGTGACGCGCATGTCACGGTCTCTCTTTCTGCCAAGATTCGTCATCGTCTTCTTGAGGCTCGCGATATCGCCCAGCCGGCTGGCCGCCAGCTCGCGGGCGCTCTTCGGGTCCATGCCGCGCTCGACGAGCTCGCGCGTTCGCATCTCGACGTGCAAGGCCAGCTCCTCGTCGACCTCCTGGTCGATCGGGATGCGCCAGAGCCACGAGCGAAGGGAGCGCCTCATGTGGAAAGCAGGACTTTTGAGACGCCGGCAGAGAAGCGCCGCCAGGTCGCCATCTCGGCGTCGAGCTGCTCACGGCCGGACTCGGTGAGGCGATACAACTTGGCCCGGCGGCCAAGCTCGGAAGTGCCCCACTCGGCTTCAACCCAGCCCCGTCGCTCCAGGCGATAGAGGGCCGGATAGAGCGACCCTTCCTCCACGAGCAGGGTGTCGCCAGTCGTGTCCTCGATGAACCGGGCGACGGCGTACCCATGGCTCGGGCCTCGCGTTAAAGTCTTGAGAATCAAGGCGTCTAACGCGCCGTGGAGCAGGGCGTTCGGGGTCTTGGGGGGCATCGTCTTTTTCGGCTGACGTTACCCAGAGATTCTGGGTAATAACAGCCTTTGACGGAAATACCGGCCAGGAAGTTTGCCCGACCCGTTCCTGCTTCGCGTGCAGCCGTAACCGCGGGCTGGGCATGTCGCCGACGCTGGCCGGCTTTGCCGTCGGGACGTTCGCCTCGCCTGCGTCGGCGAGGGTGCTCGAGCGGCTAGTTGTCGCCGTAGCAGGGGTGTCTCACATGTCTCGCCAAACAGACACGTCCGACTGACTGTTCGGCCTCGTCTATCAGTCCTGCTCCTCGTCGCCCGCCGGCTCCCGCGGCGGCGTCGGCGGCATGTCGTTCCAGTTGAGGATCGCGTTCCATACCAGGCGGAAGTCTGACTCCGTCTGGTAGCGGTGAATCGGATCGAACTCGTAGAGGACAACGCGACCTTTGCCGACGGGCACATCGACGATCGCGGGCTTGCCCAGGATCTTGTCGGCGCCCTTGACGCCGCCGCTCACCACGAGCGGCGGCTCGTCATCCTTCTTCTTCTCGTCCCCTTCCGTCTCGTCGTCGTCTTTGGGCAGCCGCGTCCCCCACTGCAGGACCACCTGTCCCTCGTCGGCCCGACGCACGCGCAGAAACGACCGCTCCTCGCGGAAGACGGACGTGGTCTCGGGATAGCCGTACGCAATCGGGTGTTCGGGGCGGCGGAAGCGCACGCGAAGCTCGCTGCCAGGGTTCGTGACACCGGACGCCTCTGCCGTCGTCACGTCGCGCACGATGCCGCCGTCGACCGGAAGCGTGAACGAGTTGCCGAGCGTGAGCAGCACGCCGCCCTCGCGCACGAACGTGTCGATGTTGGCGAGGCCCGCCCACGTGATGCCTCCGGTGATGTCCGACGAGGCGGTCGGCGTGCCGTGAGAGGGAAACTCCGCGGTCTTGGTGTAGGCGAGCGGCCCGAACTTCGGGTCGATGCCACCGACGATTCGACGCAGGTTGCCGCTCGTCTCCGGGTAGAGGATCACGTCGAAGCGCGAGCGCAGGCCGCCCTTTCGCACGTCGTCGTCCATGATCAGCGTGTAAGGCACCTTCTGATCGTCGAAGATCATCCGCACCCAGCCGGCCGATTGCGTGGAGGTCCAGGTCTGCAGGACGGCGAGCCGCGGCAGATCGAGCGCGTGGCGGGCGACGGCGGGCGCGGCCGCCGCCGAGTCGAACCGAAGCGCGAGGTTCGCCGCCAATGATCCCAGCGCTGCCTCGAGGCCCGGCTGGTCGGCCAGGATCCAGGAACCGGCAGGGTACTCTTTGCCATCGGAGGTGAACTTCGCCTCCGCAGCTTCGACCTTGAACCGGCTCAGGCGCACGCGCGCCTCGAGCAGCGCCTCCTGCCCGTTGTCAGCGAGCAGGTAGTACGCGCCTGCCGCCGGCGCCTCGGCGCGCAGCACGACGGTCTCGGTGACCGGGGCAACGGCGACGGTCATGATGGCCTTGTCGCCGATGGCCTTCACCTCGACGCCAAGGCTGACGGGCAGCGCCCACGACACGTCGTCGTACGCAGGGTACGGCGCCTTTTCGGCCGGGTACTTCTGCGGCGTGAGCAGGTCCACGGCGAAATTGCGGTAGGGCTGATCGAGCCTGACCACGAACGTGCCGGTCGGATACTCACCCTCGCCGACCTTGAATGCCGCCGTGGCGCGGGAGACCTCGATGCCGTGCCCGCGCAACAGGTTGACGAGCTGCGCCGCGCGACGAGGGTCGGTCTGCTGCTCGGGCACGACGAACGCGAACGGCTTCTCCTGCCGTCCTTTGCGGACGCTGTTGTCCCCACGCCGCCAGAAGTTCCGCATCATCTCGGGGGCGTTGCGCGATGTGTACTGCAGCGCCGCGAGCACGGCGGTCTGCATGTAGTTGGTGTTGTTGCGCAGGGACCACTTGAAGTTCTTCGGCGGCGGCACGACGCGGTACCAGTCGCTCTCGGTGACGGGGCGGCCAGTGTAGCGGTTGCGCTCCGGGTCGATCCTGCGCTGCACGGTCTCGGCCGTGCCGTTGCCGAAGGTTTCGTAGCCGCGGCCGATGGCGTTGTGATTGGTGGCCACCGATTCCTGAAACACGTGCGCGAAGCCCTCGCCGAAGCCGTAGGTCCACACCCCCGGCATGCCGAGGGCGGTGGCCGTGGCGACCTCGTGGAAGGCGATCGTGTGCCATTCGCTGAACACGCTCGGGTCGAGGTTGGGGTTGTAGGGGCCGGTGCCGGTCCAGATCGACAGCAGCGGGATCGACTCGTGCAGATCGTGGACGACGATCGGGTGCCAGGCCAGGAAGGCGTCCTGGGTGGCGCGCGTCAGCGCCAGCTTTCGCTGGATTCCATCGCGGTTGTTGTCGTGAAAGACGTACTTACCCCAATAGGGGGGTGAGATGGGCGGCAGGTTGTCGTAGTCCGTCTTGCCCTTCAGGTGACGGTAAAACCACTCCACCATCCGATCGCGCCCGTCCGGCTCGGCCACCGGGTTGATAAGGACGATCACGCGCTCGCGGATGTCGCGGATTGCGGGCTCCTCCGACACCGCGAGGCGGTATGCCAGCTCCATCAGCATTTCAGACGAGCCGGTCTCGGTCGAATGCAGGCCGCCGTGCAGCAGGTAGAACGGCCGCGTGGACGTAATGAGTGCCTCCGCCTTCGCGCCGTCGACGCGCCGCGGGTCCGCCAGGTCGGCCATCGCGGCGCGATGGCGATCGCGCTCGGCGAGGTTCCGCTCGTCGGCGATCGACACGAGCAGGATCTCGCGCCCCTCCTCGCTCCGGCCGATGGTGTCGACCCGCACACGAGGGCTGGCGGCCGCAAGGGCACGGTAATAGCCGTAGATCCTGGCCGTGCTGGTGAGTTCGCCCGGCGCCCCGACGATGTGCCCCAGGTAGTCCGTGGGAGACGGCACGTCGGGCGAGTCCGGCACGTAGCTCACCCAGGGCGAGAGGAACCGCGGCTCGGTCGTGGCATTGGCGATCGCCTCGACCGATCCCGGCTCGGGCTTGTCGACCGTCTGGGCCGCGGCCGATGCCACGGTGATTGAGCTTGCGGCCGCGGCCGCAATAGCGATGCGGTGGCACTGAGGCAGGTGATGAGGCACGCCGGGACGCTAACACGGTCGCGGCGGCACCGGAAGGCCCCGCGCGGCCAGACGTGCACGGATCGCGTTCACGCCGAGGTGGCCGATGAACCGGACAAACAGGTCAGCTCGGAGGTTCTGTTACCATGCCGCAATTGGGGGCGTGGAGGACGCCAGTGGCACATTACACTCGACGCGAATTCCTGCAGACTGGACTCGCCGCGGGAGCGCTTGCCGTGGCCGGAGCCCTGCCCCTTGCCGCCCGGCGCGGGAGTGCGACCGACATGGTCACGTTGGGTCGGTCCGGCGTGAAAGTCACCCGGCTTGGGTTCGGCACGGGCAGCTTCAGCGGCCAGGTACAACGTGGGCTCGGGCAGGACGGCTTCACGCGGCTGGTGCGCCATGCGTACGATGGCGGCATCCGCTTCTTCGAGACGGCCGAATCGTACGGCGAAATGCACCGGATGCTTGGCATCGCCTTGAAGGGCATTCCGCGTGACAGCTACCAGCTCATGTCGAAGGTGACAACCCGCGACGGCGTCGATCCGCAGCAGAAGTTCGACGAGCTCCGGCGTCTCGCAAACACGGAATACTTCGACATCATGCTGCTCCACTGGCAGCACACGGCGACATGGCCGGCCGACACGGCGCGCTGGCAGGATGCGATCCTCGAGGTCCAGTCGCGGAAGGTCGTGCTCAGCCATGGTGCGTCGGTTCATGGACTGCCGGCCCTGCGGCGGGTTCCCCGAAACAAGTGGCTCGAAGTCGCGATGATTCGCGTGAACCACACAGGCAAGAGCATGGACGCCGAGGACTACGCGACGCAGGGTCTCGGCAACGTCCCGGAAGTCGTCACCCGCGTGCAGGAGGCCCAAAAGGAAGGCATGGGCGTCATCGCCATGAAGCTCGCGGGTGAAGGCACCTTCGATCGCGAGGATCGCAGGAAAGCGATGAGGTTTGCGTTTCGCAACGCAGGTGTCGATTGCGTCACGGTGGGCTACAAGAGCCCTGCCGAAATCGACGAAGCCATCGAGAACCTGAATTTCGCGCTCGCCTAATTCGCTTCACTCCTGACGTTCACGTCGCGATCGCTGGCAGCTTCATGCGCGCCGCGAGTTCGGGCCAGCGGTGATCATGGGAGACACGGATCTTCCTGTCACAAGGCTTCTGATCGTCGAGGGCAAGCTCGAACCGAAGGCGACTATTGCCCGTTGGCGCTGGCAGCGCTGAGCTTTTCGGGCCAGTTGAGCAGCATGCGAAGCGGCTCGCGCTGAACGGACGTCAACGGAAGGCAGAACAGGAAGCGCTGCCCGTCGCCGCCGGGCCGGTACTGCTCGACGACGGCGCTAATCACCGGCAGTGGCGTCTCAAACATCAGGTTAGGGCGGCCCGCCTGCAGGTCGCCCTGACGCCGCTCGACGTCGACGGCGTACAGTCCCCCGTCCAGGCCCAGGTAATAGAGCTCACGGCCATCGGCGCGCCACGTCGGCTGCACACCCCCGGTCGCCGAAATCTGCCAGCGCTGGCCCGTGAACGGCACCGGCGCGACAAACACTTCCTGACGTCCGGATTCGGCCGTGCTGTACGCGATCAACCGCGCATCGGGCGACAACTGCACCTGTTCGACCGGCTCGCGGGAGTCGGTCAGCCGCGCGGGCGCGTCGCTGCCGGCGGTGAGGAGAAACGCGTCGCGACTCGCGCTGCTGCGGAAGACGACGGCGCTCGCGTCCGGCGTCCAGTCCTCCATCCAGATGATGGAATTGGCTCCCCTCGGGAAGACGACCCTCGGTGTGGGCCGGTCAGGGTTGACCCGCACGATGCCTGGCGCGTCTCTGGAGTTCCGCGCAAACAGGACTTCCCCGCCTGGCCCGAACCTCGGATCCGAATCGTGCTGGTCGCCGAGCGTCAAGGGGGCCGGGGCTCCACGCGTCGCATCGACGATGGCGAGCGTGGTGTACGGCGTCGAATCCCGCGTGACGTCGGTGACTACGCGGGAAAGATCCGCGGATGCGTCGAATGTCGCGTAGTAGCCTGGTGGCCCGAGGGTCGTGACCATTCGGCCGGCGCGATCGAATTCTCGAAACTGACGTTCGCGCGTGTCGCCCGCCGCGTAGACCACGACACCGGCGTCGGAGGCCCAGAACGCCGGCGTGCGGCCCGCGCCTTCGAAGACCGACGACACAACCGTCGTGCTCTGCCCCGTCAGGCGCGGGCCCGAGACGTCCAAGGGCTGAGCGACGAGGCGGTTGTCCAGGGACCACAGGAGATGACCTGCGGCGTAGACGGCGCGCGTCGCGTTGGCCATCACCAGGGCAGTTTCCGGGCCACGCAGGTTCCCGGCATACACGCCGTTGGTCTCGGGCTTGTCGGTGCGGACGAAGAAGAGAAACCGGTCGTCCGGCAGAAGTTGCGGCCAGCTGTGATAGTTGTCGCCGCGGGCCTTGTCGAGCGTCGTGAGCGCCTCGGCGCGGCCGCCGGACGCCGGAACGCGGTAGAGCCCCGTGGACCCGCCGACGGAAAACAGGATCGTCCCGGCCCCGTTCCACGTGCCGGTCACAAACGGCACCTCCGGTGCCTGGTCCGGAAGGGCACAGAGCCGCTCGGTCGCCCCGGTCGCCACCTCCACTTTGACCAACGCTCGCCGTGCCGCAAAGACGACGTGCCGGCTGTCGGGAGACCAGAATGGCCACGACGTGGCGTCATCGGTGCCCTCGAGGACCCGCGGACGACTGCTGTCGAGCGAGCGGACCCACAGCTTGCGGAGTCCTGTCGAATCCGTGCTCACAAACGCCAGCTGCCGGCCGTCCGGAGACAGCCCGACCTGGGGTGCCGTCGGGACGAGGCCAGGCAGCGGCTGCGACGCGAACGAGTGATTGGGGGTCGGTGTCGGAACGAGAAACTCCGCGATGACGGGCGAAGCTGCCTGACCCCGATTGTCACGAAGAAACCACCCGAGCGCTGCGCCAATCGAGGCGACGAGCGCGACGGCTGCGGCCGTCGTGAGCCAGGGACGCGGCCGGGTGCGAGCCGACGTGGGTGCCGTGTCCGGAGCGGTTGGGCCCACATCGCTCGTCGCCAAAACGGTACGCAGCGCAAACGCCAGGTCGCTGGCGGACTGAAACCGGCCACCGGGATCCTTTGCAAGGCACCGATGGACGATTCCGTCGAGTGCCGGGGCAATCGGCCTCTCCGCTGATTTGATCAAGGGCGGTGGAGCATCCTTCAGGATGGCGCTCAGGATGTCGACCGCCGTCGCGCCGCTGAAGGTCCGATGCCCCTGCAGCATCTCGTAGAGGATGCAGCCGAACGCGAAGATGTCGGCTCGATGATCCGGGACCTGGCCCCGCGCCTGTTCCGGGGCCATGTACCCGGGCGTGCCCAGGATCATGTTGGGCGCCGTCGCGGCGGTCAGGGCGGTCAAATCCGGATCGCCGGCGGTCACGGCATCGGGTTCGGTCAGCTTTGCGAGGCCGAAGTCGAGGATCTTGATTCGATCCTGAGAGGTGACAAAGACGTTGTCCGGCTTGATGTCGCGATGGACGATGCCCTTCTCGTGGGCGGCGGCCATCGCCTCGGCAATCTGCAGGCCGTACTCGATGCATTTGCCAACCGCGAGGCGTTCCTGCCGCAGCCGCTGCGCAAGCGACGAGCCCTCCAGCAGCTCGGACACGATGTACGGGACACCCTCGAACGTGCCCACATCGTAGATAGCCATTACACCGGGATGGTTCAGCGCGGCGGCGGCCCGTGCCTCCTGCTCGAAGCGGCGCAGCCGCTCGGGATCGACCGCGAACGCAGGCGAGATGACCTTGATGGCGACCGCGCGTCCGAGCTGCGTGTCGCGGGCCCGATACACGCGGCCCATGCCGCCCTCGCCGACGAGGGTCTCGATCTCGTACCGGTCGATCCGTGTGGGGATTGGGCCGGTCATCGCGCCGGGCGTCGCCGGCCGGGAGGGGACGAGATCATGCGGCGACCAGAGCGCGGGGGAACATCTTCCGGTCAGCTTAGCAGTCGAGCGATCACTCGTCTATCGCCACAACACCTTGAAGCGTGTGCATTGCAGAGCTTCGTCTCACTGGCTCTTCTTCATCTGCTGCTTCTGGCGCTCCGTCCTTTTGTCGCTGGCTCTGGCCCACCTTCTCAGCTCGGTCATCGTCGACTCGGCCAGTCGGTGACGCGGTCGACCGATCAAACAGATGGGCTAGAGGGTCGCTTATAGTCGTGTGGTCGGATGAGAGACGTCACCCATTCCAAACGCGGGCTTCCACCGGGCCCTCGCGGGCTTCCGATCCTCGGCATGCTCCCGGCTGTCAGGCGCAATCCGACAGCCGCGTTCATGAGCGCGGCTCGTCGCTTCGGCGACGTCGTCTACTTCAAGATCGGCCCACGGCGCGGCTACCTCATCACGAGCCCCGCGGACGTTCGTCATGTCCTGCAGGACAACGCGCGCAACTATCACAAGAGTCCGCTCTACGAGAAGCTGCGGCTGTCGCTCGGCAACGGGCTGTTGACGAGCGAGGACGAGTTCTGGCTGCGCCAGAGGCGCATTGCGCAACCCGCGTTTCATCGCCAGCGCATCGCGGCGCTGGCCAGCGTCATGGCCGAAGCGGCAAGGGAGACCGCGGCAGAGTGGCAGGCGATCGCGTCAGGCGGAAGACCCGTGGATGTCGCTGACGAGATGATGCGTCTTACGCGCACCGTCGTGCTTCGTGCGCTGCTGGGCGCCGACCTCGGTCCGTTTGCAGCAGGGCTCGACCATGCCTGGACCATCATCAATCAGCATGTCGGCGAGAGCTTCTGGACGCTCGGGCTCACCGACAGGCTGCCAACCCCGAAATACCGACGGTTCCAGGCCGCGCGGGCCGAGCTCCGGGGCGCCGTCGATTACGTCATCAGCCAACGGCGGCGCAGCCCGTCGGACAGCGCCGATCTGCTGTCCATGCTGTTGTCCTCGCGCGACGAGGAGACCGGCGAGGCCATGACCGACGAGCAGGTGCGGGTCGAGGTCACGACGTTTCTGCTGGCAGGCCAGGAGACGACGTCGTTGGCGCTGACGTGGACCTGGTATCTGCTGTCACAGCACCCAGGTGCGCAACGGCGGCTGGATGAGGAGATCGACGCCGTGCTCGAGGGGCGCCCGCCCGAATACGCCGATCTCGCGAATCTGCCGTATACGCGCATGGTGATTGACGAAGCTCTGCGCCTGTACCCGCCTGCGTGGGGCTTCTCGCGGCAGGCGCTGGCCGACGACGAGCTTGGCGGGTTCCACCTGCCGCGGGGATGGCTGGCCTTCGTCATCCCCTATGTCCTGCATCGGCTTCCCGCGTTCTGGGACGCGCCGGACACGTTCGATCCCGAGCGCTTCTTGCCGGAGCGCAGCGCGGATCGGCCGAAATTCGTGTACCTGCCGTTCGGCGCGGGACCACGACAGTGCATCGGCAACTACTTCGCGCTGATTGAGGCGCAACTGAGCGTCGCTACACTCGCACAACGCTATCGTGTTCACCTCGTGCCGCGACACAAGGTGGAGCCGTGGCCGCTAATCACGCTTCGTCCGCGGTTCGGCATGCCGATGTTCATCGAACGCCGGGACCCCGCGGCGTTGGTCGCAACCTGACGATACCGTCAGCGCGCGACCCCCGGCAGACGTATACCGGGGGGAGGAGTGTCGAAGATGAGGCAGACGGCGAAGCTCGTGACAGTGATGGTCGTCCTATCGGTAACCTGCGCCTTCGCTGCAGATTGGCCGTGGATCTACGGGCCGGCACGAAACAGCACCTCCGTTCAGAAGGGCTTGCTGCGAACCTGGCCGGCGGAAGGCCCGAAGGTGCTCTGGACGGCGCCGGTCGGTCTCGGCTTCGGCGGCGCGGCTGTCAGCGGCGGTCAGGTCTACCTGCTCGACCGGGACGAGCAGGTCGGCGACAGCCTGCGAGTCTTCGAGCTGTCGAGCGGCAAGGAGCTCTGGAGCTTCAAATACGACGCGCCGGGCACGTTCATGTTTGCCGGCTCGCGGACCACACCGGCGGTCGACGGGGACCACGTCTACACCAGCGGACCGCTGGGAGACCTGTACTGCATCAACACGAAGACACGCAAACCTGTCTGGCACAAGAACATCTGGAAGGAATTTGGCGGCGGCGAATCTGCCCCGCTGGGCCATCGTTCAGCATCCGCTCATCTACGGCAACCTGCTGATCGTCGCGCCGCAGACGTCCCAGGCCGGGGTGGTCGCATACGACAAGCTGACCGGCGAGCTGAAATGGCAGTCGGCTCCGTTGTCCGGGCTCCCTGGTTACGTGAGCCCGTCGATCGTCAAGGTCGCCGGCGAAGACCACATCGTCATGACGATGGCCAGCGTGGGACGGGGACGCACCGCCAAGGACGGCAGCGTCAACGGCCTCGATCCAAAGAGCGGAAAGGTGCTGTGGACGTACATGAACTGGCAGTGTCCCATCCCCGTGCCCCAGCCCGTTGACGCCGGCGAGGGCCGAGTGTTGATTACGGGCGGATACAGCGCCGGCAGCGCGATGTTCAAGGTCCAGAAGAAGGAAGACGGCAGTTACGGCGTCACGGAGCTCTTCAAGAACCCGGACTTCGGCGCCCACACGCAGCCGCCGCTTCTCTACAAGGACCACTTCTATTCGCACTACACGATCAACGAGCGCAGCGATGGCCTGGTCGCCATGAACATGGATGGCCAGATCAAATGGAAGACGGACCAGCAGCCGGCGTTTGTCCGGGGAGGCTCGATCCTGGCCGACGGCCTGCTGCTGACCACCGACGGCAACACGAAGCTGTATCTGCTCGAGCCCGACCCTTCGGGGTTCAAGCCGCTTGCCAGCGCCGTGGTGCTCGAGCCTGGCGACAACTGGGCGCCCCTCGCCCTGGTCGATGGCAAGCTGCTCATCCGCGGCCAGAAGCAGCTGAAGTGCCTGGAGGTCGCGCGATGAGCCAGGCCGGTTGCCGGTGAGCGGGCCGGCGTGTAGATTGCGAGGTAGGGAGCCGTGCCGGGGATCACTGCCAAGCGCGTCGAAACGATCGGCCGCGCGTTGCCTGACGTGGAGGTCACGACCACCTGGGGACAACCGACGCTGAAGGTACGCGGCAGGATGTTCGCGTGCATGGCTTCCCACAAGTCTGCTGAGCCGCGCACGCTCGTCGTGATGATGGACTTTGCCGACAGGAACGCCCTCATCGAGGACGACCCGGACACCTACTATCTGAAGGAGCACTACCTCAACTACCCGTGTGTGCTGGCCCGCCTGGAGCGCATCCGGCCCGATGCACTGAAAGACCTCCTCGCGGGGGCGCATCGTTTCGTCTGCGCGAAAACGAAGAAGAAGTCGGGATCCCGCTGACCGCCGCGGCCCCGCTCCACGAGCGTGTGCGGGCGTGGGGCCCGGAGCAGGAGGCATCATGGTTCACAAACTGGCGACGATCGTCCTCTGGCTAATCGTGTTCGCAAGCGGCACCGGCGTCGCGCTCGCCGCCAAGGACGTCGTCGTGACGACGAGCGGCGACCGGCTGGTGGGCGAGATCAAGAGCATCGAAAAGGATGTGCTGACGCTCGAGACCGACTACTCGGACGCCGACTTCAAGATCAAGTGGGAGAAGGTCGTCTCGATCGAGAGCGACCGCCCCTTCCTGGTGGAGACCTTCGACGGCCAGCGCCTGTCGGGCGCGCTGAAGGCCGATCCGCAGAAGAAGGCGGCCGTGACCGTCGGCGTCGACGACGTGCGGCTGCCCGACGTGTCGCTGGTGCAACCCTTCGAGCGCAGCTTCTGGTCGCGGTTCGACTCGGGCCTCGACTTCGGGTACAGCCTCACCAAGGCCAACTCCGCCAAGCAGCTCTCGCTCGGGGCCAATCTGTCCTACCGCGACGAGCGGAACCTCGACTCGCTCCTCGTCAACGCCTTCAAGAGCTCGCAGGCAAACGCGCCCGACACCCAGCGCTGGGACCTCGGCAACGACTTCCGCCACCTGCTGGGCACCTGGTGGTACGTGAACACGGGGCAGGATCTGCTGAACAGCGAAGAGCAGGGACTGGATCTGCGGACGACCATCGGCGCCGGCGGGGGGCGCTACCTGCTTCGCTCGTCGTCCCAGTACCTGGCGTTTGGCGGCGGCCTCGCGTGGACCAACGAGAACTACACCGACCCGGCGCTGTCCTCGGAAAACTCGGCCGAGGCCTATGTCGGCACGGAGTTCATGACCGAGAAGCTGAAGATCACCGACCTGCTGACGCGCTTCTCGTACTACCCGAGCCTGACGATCTCCGGCCGGCACCGGGTAAACTACCGCTTCGATCTGGACTTCAACCTGCCGGGAGATTGGTACCTGCGGATCGGGTTCTTCGACAACTACGACAGCCGGCCTCCCGCGGGCTTCTCGGAGAACGACTACGGCTGGTCGAACGCGTTCGGCTTCAAGTTCTGACCGTTTATGGAAACCCCACTTTCACCACTCGAGTTCATGCATCGATCGCGGCGGCTCTATCACGATCGCGAGGCGGTCGTGGACGGGGGCCGGCGTTGGACCTACGGCGAGTTCTTCGCGCGGGTGGATCGCTGGTCCTCCGCGCTGCAGACGCTCGGGGTCAAACCGGGCGATCGCGTCGCCTACATCGCGCCGAACACCCACGCGCAACTGGAATCGTTCTACGCCGTGCCGCAGATCGGCGCCGTCCTGGTGCCGCTCAACTACCGCCTGTCGGCCGAGGAGTTCCAATACCTCCTCGATCACAGCGGCGCAACGATCGTCTGCGCGGCCCCCGAATACCTGGACGCCGTCGACGGCATTCGAGCCGCGCTCGGCGGCGTCCGTCATTTCGTGGCTCTCGAGCATCCCCGCGAGGGCTGGCTGGACTACGAATCCCTGGTCGCGGATGCCGCGCTCGACTTTCAGCGGCCGGCTATCGACGAACGGGATCCCATCACCATCAACTACACGAGCGGCACGACGTCGCGGCCGAAGGGCGTGATCATCACGCACCGGAATGCCTGGGTGAACTCGGTCGGTGTCCTCGCGCACTGGTCGTTGACGCCTGCGGATGCCTACCTGTGGACGCTCCCGATGTTCCACGCCAACGGGTGGACGTTCACGTGGACGATCACCGCGGCAGGCGCGCGCCATATCTGCCTTCGCGCCGTCGATCCGGCCGTGGCCTTTCCGCTCATGGCCGTCGAGCGCGTGACGCGCCTGTGCGCGGCGCCGACCGTGCTCATCGCCCTGGCGAGCGCGCCGGCAGAGCTCAGGAAGCAGGCGCCGCGAGGGGTGCAGGTGATGACCGCGGGCGCACCGCCGGCGGCCGTCACGATCCAGCGCCTCGAAGCCGAGCTCGGCTGGACTGTCACGCAGGCCTACGGCCTCACCGAAACGGCGCCGTTCATCACGATTTGCGAGCCGCTGCCCGAGCACGCGAGCCTCTCTGCCGACGAGCGCGCCCGCATCAAGGCCCGGCAGGGCGTGGAGCTCATCACGTCCGGCGAGACCCGTGTTGTCGGCAGCGATGGGGTCGAGGTGCCATGCGACGGCGAGACCGTCGGCGAGATCGTCGCGCGGGGCAACGTCGTGATGGCCGGGTATTTCAACGACCAGGCCGCCACGGATGCCGTCATGCGGTCGGGCTGGTTTCACACGGGCGACGCCGCCGTGGTCCATCCCGACGGGTACATCGAGATTCGCGATCGGCTGAAGGACGTGATCATCAGCGGCGGCGAGAACATCTCGTCCGTGGAGGTCGAAGCCTTGCTCCTCAGGCACGACGCCGTGCGCGAGGCGGCAGTCGTCGGCATGCCTCACGAGAAATGGGGCGAAGCGCCGCACGCCTTCATCGTCTTCCAGCGGGGGCAGTCCGCGTCACCCGAGGCGCTCCGCGCCTTCTGCCGGGAGCGCATCGCGCACTTCAAGGTGCCCCACAGCTTCACCCCGATGGAGGAGCTGCCGAAGACGGCCACGGGCAAGATTCAGAAGTTCGTCTTGCGCAAGGGGCGTCCGAACATCTCCGCGCAATAACTTGTGAACCCGTCCTGTGACTGAGCGGCACGGCGGCGAACGGCGCGACTTGACGTTTGTCGCCAAGTGCGCGGCCGCCCTCCCCGCCTTGTGGCTAGCGCTCTTCCTGCTCGCACTGCCATTCCCGGGCGGCCATCCGTCCCTGCCTGGTCTGGTCGCCATGGTCCCGTTGAGCCTGTCGCTCGCCGGACGCGCGATGGTCGGGCTCACGGGCGACCCAGGTGCCTCCGCAGTTGGTTTGGTGGTTCTCGTTCTTGCGACGGTTGTGGAGCTGGGCTTGGTCGGCGCCCTGGCCGGCGTAGGAATTCGAAGTCTGTCAGGTGGTCCTGTCCGAGGCCGCGTGGCCTGGCTCGGCTGTGTCCTCGTGTACGTCGCGGCTCATGTCTTCGGTAGTGGGCTCCTCGCCACCCGAGCCGCCACAAACATCGTGCTGTCAGTTGGCTCGAGCGACTTGAAGCACGAGGTGCTCAAGAGAATCGCGAGGGACGGCGATTGAAGCTACCGGGGTGCCCTGCTGTCAACGCTCGAGAAAGACGTGGAGCCCGATGTGGACGAGGGGATCATCGCTGCCCTCACGTCGCTTGAAGATGGCGGCTTCTGGCACAGCTACTTGACCTCTCCTCGAGGATCCCGCTGGGGAATCAGCTTCCGGGCGAAGGTGCTCTGCGACATCTCGAACCAGAGCCTCTACCTCCGAGGCGCACCGGGCGTGGACTTCGCGCTGTTGACTGACTCGTTCGACAACCTCACGAGGATGATGCTCGAACGCATGGTGGCGGAGCTTCCGCAACGCCCTGACCTCGTGAGCTCGATCTTCCAAGTTGCCTTCGACAATCCCACGTTGGGCCGTTCCGTGATCGATCAGCTGGCCGAGCTGCTCCACCGCCCATACATTGCCAAGTGCGTGCGCATCGGCATGTCCTATCGAAGTGAATGGAGCGACGCCTCACATCCGAAGCACCGCCTGTACAAGCTCGCCAATGCACGCTGTCAGGACTTCACGAAAACCGATATCGAGCTCTGGCTGTCACAGGCTGAATCGCCTGGGGAACGGGGAACATCGCCTCTCAAGGCCGGCGGGTTGTGTCAGTTCGTCCTCAACACCGAGGGCAGGGATCGAAAGGGGCGCCCTCGTTGACTCCTGCCGCAGCTCTTCCGAAGGCGCTCGAGGCGCCTTGCTGCAACGCTGCCGCGTCCTGCTGCATAGACCCTTGTCGTCGTCGGGGCAGCGCCCGCACGATGGGGGGAGAAGCGGAAGGAGGTGGGTGTGCGAAGGACGCTGATTGTCGCAGCACAGGTTTGCCTGATGAGCGGAGTCGTCGCTGCCACCCAGTCGGACAGAGCCGCCGATCTCCCCTATGCGGGTACATGGCGGTTGAATGTGGCCAAGAGCGATTTCGGGGAAACCACGGTTTCGTACGAGCAGACCGCTTCCGGCCACCTGCGATTCACGGCTTCGGGCCAGTCGTACAACTTTCAGATCGATGGGAAGCCTTACCCTTCGCTGTTTGGATACACCTCCGCGTGGAAGCAGATCGACGCCACAACACCCGGAACGCCCGGCATCGTGGAACTGGTTCCTTCAGGCACCGATGGCCTGACGATCAGCCTTCCGGACGACCGGGAACGCTGCGAGGCGAAATTCGATGGAAAGGATTACCCGGTGACCGGCCCCATTGCGAATCCCGGTATGACCCTGGCCATCCAGAAGACCAGCCCGCGTTCGTTCGACATGACGGGAAAACAAGGCGGCAAGCCGATCGTCAAGATCTCCTTCACTGTTTCGGACGACGGCAAGACGTTGACGCTCACCGGCGGAGCGGTTGGCGTCAGCGAAAAATTCGCGCACGTCTACGACCGTCACTGAGCGGGCGCCGAAAGTACGCCGCGTACGCCAGAAATACCTCGCGGTACGAGGCGCCATCGCCGAGCGCCTTGTGAGTTTGCAGTACACTTCCCACGCGCAGCGCCGAGAAATGTCGCGTGAACCTGTTCGAGACCCCTCTAAGGAGCACAAGTGAACACTCGCGCATTGTTCGACCTGACTGGTCGAGTCGCCATCGTCACCGGAGGCAACGGAGGAATCGGTCGCGGCATCGCGATCGGATTGGCCGAAGCAGGCGCGGCCGTCGCCGTGTTCGGGCGAAACGAGGACAAGAACGCACGGGTTCTCGATGAACTGAAGGCCATCGGCTGTCCCTCGCTGGCCCTGAACGTCGATGTCACCGACCGCGACGGTCTTGAACCTGCCTTCCAGTGCGTAGAGCGCGAACTGGGCGAGGTGGACATCCTGGTCAACAATGCCGGCCACGTCAACCTCAGTGGTGGCGTGTTGCTGGAGACCGCTGCGGATTGGGACCGCGTCATCGAGGCGCAGTTGAACGCCGTGTTCCTGCTGTCGAAACTGGGCGCCTCGGCGATGGTCGCGCGGCGGCGCGGGAAAATCATCAACGTCGGCAGCATGTACCTCGGTACTTCGGCTCCGGGTTGATTCCCTCCTACAGCGCCGCAAAAGGGGCGGTCATCCAGTTGACCAAGTCGATGGCCATCGAGCTGGCGCCGCACAACATCCAGGTCAACGCCATCGCACCAGGTTGGATTGAAACCGACATGACCGCGCCGGTGCGGACGCCCTCGATGACCGCGATGAACGATGAGATTCTGGCGCGGACCCCGGCGGGACGCTGGGGGCAGCCGGACGAGATTGCGGGAACCGCGGTGTACTTGGCCTCGCATGCGTCCGACTTCGTGACGGGCGCGACGATTCGCGTTGACGGCGGCTACTCGATCAGGTGAGCTCAGAGGGAATCGCTGCGGCCTTGGCCATTCCGACGTCAGGAGGCTCTCTGCGACTCGCGCTGCATCGCCTGGTGCAGGTCCCAATCCCCCTGCAGCCGCATCCACAACTGTGGGGACGTCCTCAGGAACCGGGCAAGCCGCAACGCCGTGTCAGCCGTGATGCCGCGCTTGCCGAGCACGATCTCGTTCAACCGGTTGAGCGACACGCCGAGCGTCCGGGCGGCTTCGACCTGCCCAACGCCGAGCGGCTTCAGGTACTCCTCCAGGAGCAGCTCCCCAGGGTGGATCGCGGGGCCGAGCCAGTTCTGATCTCTAGTGATAGTCCTCGACCGAGACTTCGTAGGCATGGCCGCTCTCCCAACGGAACGTGACGCGATACTGATCGTTCACCCGAATACTGTGCCGCCCCGCTTGGTCTCCCTTCAGCGCTTCCAGCCGGTTCCCGGCCGGAATCAACATGTCGTCCAACCTCGCAGCCGCATCCAGCAACTTCAGCTTCCGTTGCACGACCCGCCAGAGCTCACGCGGAATCCGACGAGCCGCGCGGGTGTTCCGCTCGCGGAACAGATCTGCCGTCGTTTCGTCGCGGAACGATCGAAGCACCCGTTCTGCCAGACTACACGGGTATCGTGTAATCAGTCAAGCGGCTGATCCTCGCGGCGGGGGCGACATCGGAGGCGGAACGTTCGGCGGCGGCCGCACGTACGACGTGGGCAGGGACGGCCGCTTTCTCATTATCAAGAGTGGCGCGCCCGACGACAGCGCCGGCCGTCGCTGGTCGTCGTCCAGAACTGGTTCGAGGAGTTGACGCGGCTCGTGCCGGCGCGCCGATGCCTCGGCGTCGGTGTCGCGAAAATGAAAAAGGCCCGGCGATTCCTCGCCGGGCCTTCCGTTTCCATGACCGCTTGCGATCAGGCCTGCGTCTTTCGTCCCCGACGCACCCGATGAGCCAATCCCACCAAACCCGAACCGAGGAGCACCAGCGAGGCCGGTTCCGGCACGGGGGACAGGTCATGCTGCCCCGGTTCGAGGGGCGTGTAGTTGCCGGCGTACTGGATGCCGAAGACGTCGCTCACCCGTTTGAAACGCGTACACGGTCAGAATGTAGTCTCCGGGGGTCAGTCCGGTCAGCGCTGCTTAATGCCCATGTCCTGCTCGAGACAGCCAATTACGAGGTCCCATACACGGATGCGACCTGTAATCGCGCAGCGGCGCCGTGAAGACTCGTTCGAGCCTCCCGGTCCGCTCAGCACCACGGTCGCCGTGTCATCGGCGAGCATCCAGAAATTGAATTCGCCGGGCCCACCGATCGCGAACGAGCGGGTGAAGACCGCTGTCGCCTCAGAATTGTCCAGGAAGTCGTTGCCATTGGCGTCCGCGGAATTGGGCGCGAAACCCCCAAGCCGCGCCGTAAACCCGTGTTCGTCGTAGCTAATCCACTCCGCCGTTCCGACCGCGAAGCCAGCGTCATCGCTGACGTCGCCCCAGACGGCTGTGCGGGATGATGGGGGTAATGGCTCCAGGATCGACGGAATCGACAACCTCGCCGCCATCCCCGGTGTAGAACGTGATGGTGGCAGCGCTGGCCGAGGCTGTCGCCATCAGCGACGCCACGGCGACAATGCCGAGGATTCTTGACCATTTCACGGAACGAATGCTCAAAGTCTCTCCCTGTTGGCTGACGACAAGCCGCAGGCCAGCCTACCTCAGCCTTAGCAAAAGCTCTGCCGTATGGATTTCGGAAAACGTTGGCGGTTCGCCTGCGAAGGTCGAGCTGGCTCAGACTTTTGTCTCCGCCTGAGCTTGGTGGACTGACTTCAGCTTCCACGCTGAGACTTCGGGTCCTTATCGACTGCCAATACCATACTTGACGATAATCGATAAATAATTTATTGATATTCGATATCGCAGGAGGTGGTGTTCATGTCAAGGCCAGCTTCGTCCTCCGCCGCGCTGCCGATCGCCTACGTCGTGTTGCGGACCCTCATCGTCGTCAACTGGCTTATGGCCGCCGTGATCCTCGCTCTGCTGTTCGTCGTCCCGAACGAGCAATGGATCATGAGCGCTTTGGACCTCTCGCCTTCGCCTGAGGCAGACCGGCTGGTCATGGGCCTGCGCGCGATCGCCGTGGTCGGTCTCGCCACGGTTCCGCTCAATTACGCCGTCCTCAAACGGCTGCTCGCGATCGTCGAGACGGTTCGCGCGGGCGACCCGTTTGTCGCCGCCAACGCGTCCCGTTTGCAGGCGATCGCCTGGGCGCTGCTCGCGCTGCAGCTTCTCAGCCTCGTCATCGGCGCGATCGTCAGGACCGTTTCGACTCCGGCGCATCCGCTCGATGTCGATGCCGGCTTTTCGATCAACGGCTGGCTCGCCGTACTCCTCACGTTCCTGCTGGCCCGCGTGTTCGCGGAAGGCACGCTCATGCGCGAAGACCTCGAAGGGACGGTGTGACGTGGCGATCGCCGTCAAGCTCGACGACCTGCTCCACGATCGGCGGATGACGCTGACCGAGCTCGCGGATCGGATCGGACTGACGCTGGCCAACCTCTCGATCCTCAAGACCGGCAAGGCGCGCGCGATGCGCTTCTCGACGCTCGATGCGATCTGCGAGGCGCTCTCGTGCCAGCCCGGCGACATTCTCCGGTTCGAGCCGGAGCACGCAGAACGCGAGCGGCCGGCAGAGGCGAGCAAACGTTAACGCAAGCCGATGAACGCCAGCCTGACCTTGTCTTACAGGTATTTCAGGAACGAATCAGGGTGCGCCCGCTTGAACCTGCGGTACCAGAGGCAGGCCGGGTAGAGCAGGACGAGCCCGACGGCGGCCACAGCGTAGGTGGTTCCGAGTCCTCCGACCCCTCGCAGCCCAAAGCGGGTGGCCGGCAGCTCGAACGCGAGCCGATGGACGACGTAGAAGAACATCGCCGTCTGCCCGAACACGTAGAACACGCCGTTCTCCCGGACGCCAATCCTCATCTCGATCGTCCGGAGCAGCGCCAGGCAGAGGAACAGGATGCCCAGTTCCAGGCTCAGGTAGGTGAGCGAGGGCGGGTACTTGCTCACGTGCAGCCACTGCTGCCAGGTGCCGTCCGAGCGGGTCAGGAACATGTTGCCGTACTCGTTGAGGCCGCGCACGAGGGCGAAGATGACGAGGGCCGCCGCGCCGGAGAACCACAGGACCTTCTTGCCCGACACCGCGCTGAGGCCGGCGGCGTGGCGAATGAGGTGGCGCCCGAAGACCCAGCCGAGCACCATCACTGAGAGCCAGGGGAAGAGTGGATACTTGATGCTCAGCCCGTCGGCCCCGTAGGGCGCGACCAGGAAGGCCCCCAGTACGGACGGGTTGCTGGGCGGATGCCAGAACCACCCGGTGACGACCTCGCCCAGGGCGATCCAACCCAATCCCACTGCCAGGAGGCCCCATGTGGGCAGCCGCCGAAGGACCGTCATGCAGATCATCGAGAGGCCGATGGCCGTCAGCACCGAGAATGTCCACCAGCCGGAGCCGAACGAGATGAGCGTGGGATCCAGCAGGGCGATGATCGCGCCCCGCGTCAGGATGTTCTTGTCGATCGACCACGGGTTCACGCCCTTCACCACGCGCCGCTCGATGCTCAGCGCAAGGGCGGTGCCCGCGAGGAACACGAAGGTCGGCGCGCACAGGTGCGTGATCCAGCGCGTGAAGAACTCCGCCCCTGGGAGCGGCATCGTCATGGCGTCCGGGTACAGCGCCGAATCATGGGACAGGTGATGGCGGTCAAAGGCCATCGACGCGTGGTCGATGATCATCAGCACCATGACGAGGCCGCGCATCCAGTCGATGGTCGCGACGCGGCGCGATGTGGGATCCGGCTTGGCCAATAGCATTCCCTCGGTTGGGTGCCGGAGATTCTAGCCCGGATCGGCTTTCGTCGGCGGAGACAGCCTCACGGCGGTCATATGAAAGGTTCACGGGTTCACAGGTTCACGGGTTCACGGGTTCACCGCGGTGCACCTCTGCGCGAGTCCGAATTCGCTAAGATATCCTGGCCGTGATGCTCGCGGCTTCGCCGTTCCCGGCGCTCTGCGATGATGGACCTCGATCTCAGTGTCAACCGCATAGAGGAGGCCGCTCGTACGATAGATCCGGTCTTCTTGAACACCCCGCAGTACGCCGACGAGCAGCTCAACGCCGCGCTTGCCCGTAACGTCGTCGTGAAGATCGAGACGGCCAACCCCCTGCGGAGTTTCAAGGGGCGCGGCGCGGACTTCTTCATGGGACAGGTCGACCCGGGCGCGACGGTCGTGTGTTCATCGACGGGCAATTTCGGGCAGGCGATGGCCTATGCCGGCCGGCGCCGTGGCATGGCCGTGGAGGTGTTCGTCCCGGAGAATGTGAATCCCGTCAAGCTCGCTCGGATGCGAGCCTTCGGCGCGCGCGTCACGCCCGTGGGCGCCGATTCGGCCGCCAGCGAAGCCGTCGCTCGCGACTACGTCGCGGGGAGAGAGGGCTGCGTGTACG
This sequence comes from Vicinamibacteria bacterium, assembly GCA_963806705.1. GTDB lineage: Bacteria > Acidobacteriota > Vicinamibacteria > Vicinamibacterales > JAENWD01 > JAENWD01. Next base: position 20,473 of record CAWDZE010000003.1, on the reverse strand, counting down.
TCGAGGACGGAAAGGAGGTGGCGATCGCCGAGGGAGCCGGCACCATCGGTGTTGAGCTGATCCAGGCTGGCCCGTTCGACACGGTAGTGCTACCCGTCGGGGACGGCGCGCTGATCACAGGCGTCGCTCGCTGGATCAAAGATTGTGCGCCTCACACCCGCATCATTGGAGTGTGCGCCAGCGGTGCGCCATGCATGGCCCTGAGCTGGCGAGCAGGAAAGCCTGTATCGACCGAACGTTCGGACACAATCGCAGAAGGTATCGAGGTCCGCATACCGGTGCCGGAATCGGTCGTCCGTCTCGTGGCGCTGGTCGACGACATGGTCCTTGTCGACGACAGCGACCTGCTCGAGGCGATGCAGCTTTCAGTCCGGACCCTGGGACTCCTGTTGGAACCGTCGGCAGCGGCGGGGCTCGCCGCTATTCGGGTTCACAATCTCCCGGGCGAACGGTTGGCCACGGTCTTGACGGGCAGCAACCTCCGCGCTGAGCACCTTCGCGGGCTGAGCAACTAACCATTGCCGTCCCGGCGAGCGATGCGCATCGATCCACTCGTGGCTCAGAGATCAGTAGGGTCCTGCTGGGACAGGTGTCGCATGATCGTGGGGTCGATGCGCAGAAGTCGCGGGTCTTGCTTCGAGCCCTTTGTTCGACTACGGTGGCGCGCCCTCAGGGCCCGCGCTCCGGCCGCGCCCGCAGGCGCGAGCTGAATCCCGTCGCGGATTGCGTGAGCGACCCGCCAAGCAGGGCCGCCGCAAGGACGATTGCGCCGACCTGGATGCAGTTGCGCCACGGGCTCACCCTCGCCTCGGCGCCGCTGCCGGCCCTCGCCGGTCGCCGCCATGACACCACCGCGAGCAGCATGATGCCCCCGCACCAGAACAACACCTGCGCCGCCTTCGGCCACACATCCCCGCGGCCCCGGCCGGCAAATGACGGGAACATCAAGACCGTCTTCCAGCCGCTCACGCTGTCGTCGGAGATCAGCATGTTTCGATCGGCCATGTGCGACACGTAGACGAAAGCGTTGTCGAGCGAGATTACGACGAGCAGGACGAGGATGACACGGAACCAGGGGTTCGCGCGCATGCGGTCGATCCCGTGCGCAAGCGGGAGCAGCGCGAACGGCATCACCGCCACCAGGAAGCGTGCCGGCGAAGCGGCGCCGGTCCACGGGACGTGGCTCGCCGAGACGGCCACGAGGACGGACGAGGCGAGCGCGAGGATCCACGTCTCCCGCCAATGCTCCACGAGGAACGGCCGCAGGCCCACGACGGCCACGAAGAACACCGGAGCGAACGGCAGCACGCCGAATCGGCGATCCAGGAGCAGGCCTGCGACGCCGTTGGGCAGGCCCGGCAGATCCGCCCGTCCGTGGCTGCTCAAGCCGTAGATGGCGGTCGGCAACACGCTGCCCGTCACGTGGTACGAGTAGAGTCCCAGCAGCACGAACCACGCCCCGCAGCCAATCGAGAACGCCGCGAGGCTCGCGGGACGCCGCCTGAGCCGCCACCCGTGGCCGACGGCGGCAATGAGGGCGAGCGGCAGAAATCGCAGGTGCAGCCAGGGCAGGAACCCGGCGAGCAGTCCAAGGGCGCCGGCAAAGACGACGCCGGCCCTGGATTCGAACAACAGCGCGTGGAACAGCACGACCAGAATCAGCCCTGCCGCGACCTCCGGGTAGTACTGCAGGCTGAATGGCGCGACCGGGATGGTGACCAGCAGCAGCAGCGACAGGGCCCACGCGCTCGCAGCGTCGCCGCTGTAGCGCGCGAGGAACCGGAAGGTGGCCAGGCCGAGCAGCACGTAGATCGCCAGCAGGATCAGTCCCGTGCAGAGGAGCACTCGCGGCAGCTCGTCGTCGTGATCGGGCTCGAGGCTGAGGTAGTGCCGGTCGATGTAGTAGCCCGGGTACAGCACGAACGCGAGACCCGGCATCTGGAGCTGGTAGATACCGCCGTCTCGTCCTTTCACGAAGGAGTTGGGCGACTTCGCACCCGGCTGCCAGGACACGTAGTCGCCGCGCACCCAACGCCATGCGTCGAGGCCCGCGCCGGCGCTCCCGGCCGCGACACTTGCGGCCAGCGCGGAGAACTGCGTGGCTCGATCCGCCGATCCGCGGGTGAACGCGCCAAACGGCACCTTCACGGAGATGTCGAACCCGTGGCCCTGGTAGAAGCTTTCGGCGTAGCGCAGGTACCGCGCCTCGTCGCCGACCACCACCGAGTGGAACCGGCGGTCTGGCGAACTGGCCGCGGCGAACCCGAGCGCGGCGGCGCCGAGTGACACGTACGCCGCCCAGCGCGGAAGCCTCCATCGCAGGGTCGAGACGCGAGGAGCCAGGCGGGCGACCGTGTCCCGAGCGAACCACGCTCCCGCCAGGCCGGCGAGCCACCACCGGAGGTCTGCCAGCAGGTACGCAAGGACGATCGCCGGCGGGCTCTCGCGCGGCAGCACCTGGGGCACGGCCAGCAGGGCGAGCAGCACGAGTGGAGCTGCATGCGCGTGTCTGGTCAGAATGCGCGCGGTGGTGTATCCAGGATCGGCGATCCGCCGGAGCGCCGCATCGATCGCCACGAGGGCGATGAGCACGGCGCCAAACGCCAGCATCCACACCCACGCGGACGCGGGAAGCAACTCGTAGTGAACCGGCGGCGGGCGCGCCACATAGCGGCCCGACAGGACCCAGACGCCGAGGGCCGCGGCGGCCGCGACCGCCGACAGCAGCATGACGTCGGAGACGACTGTCGCACGGGATCTGGCGCCATCCGTTGCGCGCCGGGCGTCGGCCGTGTCCGGCATGTCTGTGTTGAGCGCCCTTACGCCGCTATGCCGCAGTGTGCTGAATCAAGCCGGATGAGCGTGTCAGGGGTAGCATAACGCCCGTCGTCGGTCCCTACTCAACCCTTCCTCCGACGACAGCGGTCGCGACGCGTCACTGATCTCTGAGTGCCACGAGCGGATCGATGCGCATCGCCCGCCAGGATGGCAGCCAGCTGGCGGCCAGCGCAATAGCCAGGAACAGCAGCGATGCGCCGGCAAAAGAGACGGCGTCGATCGCGCTGAGGCCATAGAGCACGCCTCGCAGCAGGTGCGATGCGCCCACAGCCAGCACCGTCCCCGACATCAAGCCAAAAACAACGGGACGGAGACTTCCCAAGAGCATCAAGGCCAGTACACTGCTCTTCCCAGCGCCGATCGCCATGCGGATCCCGACTTCACGCGTACGAAGGACGACGTCGTAGCTGACGGCGCTGTAGATCCCCATTGACGCAAGCAGCATCCCGAACAGGCTGATAGTTGAGGCAATCGCCGCTGATGTGCTCGCGGCGAGAAACGCCTCGGTGCGGCGAAGCATGGCCTGCAGCGTCGACGCGGTGGCGGCCAGGCCAGGATCGACGGCCGCGATGACCGGTTCCACCGCGCTGATCAGCAGTCCCGGGTCTGCGCTTGTGCGAACGAGCAGCGGATAATCCTGGAGCCGGTCGCCCGGCAGTGGGAGGTAGACCTGCTGAGTGTCGCTGCCATCGAGCGTGACACCCCGTGTGTCGCGGGCCACCCCGATGACCTGCCAGGTCGGACCGTCGGGCAGCAGTTCGCCCTGATTGTGGAATTGGCCGTCAGTTCCGAGGCGCAAGCTCTGGCCGATGGGGTTCTGCCCGGGCCAGAGGCGGTGCGCCGTAGACTCGCTCAGGATGGCAACGTGATCGGCCTCGGTGGCCAGAGCTCGAAAGCCCCGGCCTCGAGACAGAGGAATGCCAAGCGTGTCGAAGTAGTTCGGCTGCACCCAGGTGTAGTACAGGGTCGCGCGCATGTTCGCGGGTGAGGGCGCCTCGCGGTTCAGTGATACCGCGGCGCGTCTCACGCCGTTGTCGTTCGGCGCGCGCGCGCTGGTGACTGCGCTGACGCCAGGCAGTGCTGTCACCCGGCTGCGGAGGTCCCGCACGAGGGAAGCCTTGTAGTCGGCCGTGTAGGCGGCGGTCTCCGGGAAGTGCAGACTCACACTGACGACGCGTTCGGCGTCGTACCCCGTCTTCATGTTGAGCGCCTGGCTGGCGCTGCGTACCAGGAGCCCGCCGGCAATCATGAGCGTGAGCGAGACTGCGACCTGCGCGGCAATGAGGACATGACGCAGTCTGCCGCGGGGGAGCGACGTGCCGGTGCCCCGGGTGATCGAGAACAACGCGGCGCGGGAACTCGCGAGCGCCGGCGCGAGCCCGAACAGGACGCCCGCCAGCATGGAAATGCCCAGCACGTACGCGAAGACGCTGGCATCAGGACTCACATCGAGAACGAACTCGATGGGAAATTGGTCGGCCAGTTTGGCCACCGCCACGCGCAGCAGCGCCCACGTGACCGGTAGCGCAAGCGCGCCCGCCAGGGCGCCGACCAGGGCGCTTTCGGTCATCAGCTGGCGAACCAGACGCGATCCGCTCGCCCCGAGCGCGAGCCGCATGCCGAGCTCCTGCTGGCGGGCGGCGCCACGCGCCAACTGAAGACCAGCGGCGTTGGCGCACGCGATGACCAGAACCAGTCCTGCCGCCGCCATGATCAACACGATCGTCAGACGCAGCCTGTCGGGGATCCCTGGCAACGGCGAGCCCGGCGAGATCACTGCGCTCGCGGGTTTTGCAGTTCCGAGTTCGGCTCGTGCAGCGCTCCCAATCGGGAGGCCAGCAGGGTTGTCTCGGCCTGAGCCTCGTGCATGCTCATGCCCGGCGCAAGACGGCCGAACACGCGACAACACAGGTCTTCGCGGTCACGCAGCCGAGGGGTGTTCGGGTGTATCAGCGGATAGAGACTGAGCGGCAACCAGAAGTTGGGCACCGCGATGCTCGTCCCCGTGAAATTGCGCGGAGTGATCCCGATGATCGTGAAGACGGCACCGTTCAGGCGAACGCTCTTCCCCAACACCGCAGGATCGCCCGCAAATCGTTGCTGCCAGTAGTTCTCGCTGATCAGCACTGAAGGCGTCGCGGCCAGCTCGGAGGCGCTCATCGCATCAAACGCGCGGCCACGCGCGGTCGTGACGCCCAGCACCGGGAAGTAATTCTCAGAAACGATGAAGGTAGTCGCAATCTCCCGGTTGGTCGACTGTGGCAACAGTCCAAGTCTGCCAAGCAGCGATCCACTCCCGGCGCTCCGCCTCGCGACGGCGCCGCCGGCGTCGGTGAGCGTCAGTTCTTCGATCGAAAACGCGATGACGCCGCCAAACGATCGCAGACCGTCCCGGTAGGCTTCGTAGTCCGGATAGCTGAATCTCGCCTCGGTCGCGCCGGACTGGAGGCGCAGTGAAAGGTTGACCAGGGTGTCGGGGTCGCGCGCATCGAGCCCCCGCGCGATGAACACCTTGTACGCGGTGAAGACCGCCACGTTGACACCGATTCCGAGAGCCAGAGCCACGATCGACACGATCGTGAAGCTCGGCTTGCGCAGCAGTGTGCGGGCACCATATCGCAGGTCCTGCAACAGGCTTTCGAACAGGTTCATCTCGCGTTTCCTCGATCTCACTCAGAGACGGTCCTGCTCCAGGTCTGGTTCCCGGCATCGGTGTCAAGGCACTGGCTTTGCCGCGATGAGGTACAACCGCTTCGCGGTGGCCAGATATAGCGCATCGCCGACCAGCGCCGGACGCGAATAGAGCGGCGCATCCATCTCGATTTGCGCCAGCAATTCCTTTCGCCGTCCGGCACGAAGAACGGTCATGCTGCCTTCAACGTTCCCGACGTAAAGCCGGTCGCCGGCCAACAGGAGGCATCCCCAGATGGCCTCGTTCGTCTCGTGCTTCCAGACGTGGGCGCCGGTTGCCGCATCCAGACAATGAACCGTCCCGCCCAGGTCCCCGACGTACAGCAGACCGTCTTTGGCGATGGGCGTTCCCACCACGCGACCGACCTCGCGAGAAGTCCAGAGGAGCCTGCGCTGGGTGACGTCTCCCTGGCCGTTGGGGCTGATCGCATGAATCAACGAAGGTCCATTGCCGTGCAGAGGATCCTGCCCCATGGCAACGAAGACGCGGCCGTCGGCGAAGAGCGGTGAAGCAATGATGGAGCTGCGCGAAAGGACGCCGGGCCGCGGAAGCCAGCGAGCGTCTTTCGGGTTGCCGTCAAATCGCCAGACTTCGTGACCCGACGCCGCGTCGTAGGCGCGCAGCCAGCCATCTCCTCCGCCGAAGAGCACCAGCATCCGCCCGTTGACGTTGGCCGCCACAGGGCTGGACCACTGGCCGTGCAGCACCTGCCCGCCCGGGCCGATGGCGCGCCAGACCACCTGGCCCGAGTGCTTGTCGACCGCGACGAGACTTGGGGCGCGCGGCGATGGGACGCGCGTATGGCCTTCATTCTGGCCGTTGGAGGTACTGACGATCAGCAGATCACCTACAGGCAGCACTTCGCTGTTGGAGGCTTCATGCGGAAAGACACCCAGGCGGGAGCACATGTCGAGCTCCCAGGTGATGTCGGCGGCAGCGTCGTCCTGGAAGACCTCCTCCCGATACGGACCACTGTTCTCGCCATCGCGGAAACCCTCCGTGTCGAGGCAACGGAGTTGGCACTCGGCGGTGACATAGCACAATCGGTTCCCTTCCACGTACGGCGCACTTGTCGTCGAAGGCAGCAGGAACTCCCGCAGGCCGCGCTCCACTCTCGGGGCCACGTCCTGCCAGAGCAACGCGCCATCCGTCACCCGAAAGGCCATGAGCACGCCGCACTCTTCCTGAATGGCGGGGTTCAATTGCCTGGCGTTGTCGGTACCCACATAGACCGCATCGCCGGCAACCACGGGACGGCCAAACGTGTCGTTTCCCAACTCGACGCTCCAGACGATGTTCCGCCCGGTGGTCGTATTCCAGTCAATCGGAGGATTGCCCGTTTGAGCCACCGTCGTCTGGGGTTGTGGCGCGACGGAAGGCGCGGGCACAAGGGGCGAGACGACAGGCTCGCCAGGCTCGATGCCGGCGATTCGATTCAACGCCCACTCAGCTTCGTCACGCAGCGTGGGATCGTTTGCGGCCGCTCTCAGCGCCTCCCGGGCGGTCTGTGCCTTTGGCCCGATGCTTCCCAGCGCCCCGGCCGCGAAGATACGCACATAGAGGAATTCATCGTTCAGAGCTTCGATCAACTGCGGCACAGCGGACTCGGCGGCGGGTCCGATGCTTGCGAGGGCCTCACAGGCCGCCCATCGGACGCCGGGAATCGGATCGCCCACAGCTCTGGCCAGGTCCCTGGTCGCCGCGCCTGCGTTCGGACCGATGGACGCCAGGGCCTCCGCCGCGTAGATGCGAACGTGTGGTTCCTCGTGCGAGAGAGCCTTCACTAGAGCGCGTACCGAAGGACTGGCCTTCTTGCCCAAAGCGCCCAGGGCACGTGCGGCATCGCCCGCAACCACCCAATCCTCGTCTATAAGTGCCCGTCTCAACGCCGGTTGACTCGATTCTGTATGGGGCGCCAGGTCAATCAAGGCATCAGCGGCGCTGCGCCGTATGGAGACCCGCTCATCACCAAGCAGGTCCACCAGCAGCGGAATGGCCGGCGGACCGATCCGCCGGATGATGTCAAAGGTAACCAGATGCAGATCTTCATTGCGACTGTTGAGGAATCGTCTGAGCAAAGGCAGCGAACGCCCCGCCCCCTGGACCAGGGCCGCTTCGGCGATTGCCCGGACCTTCGGGTCTCTGGCGATCAGGCGATTTTCCCACTGAGGGAGTGAACGCGTGGTTTGAGCGAGTGCTGGTATCGGCAGAAAACAAAGCAGCGTGCAGATGAACAAGAGTCGCATGGTCGCAGCAAGACTGACGAAACGAGACATGATCACGTCACACGCAATGCCACTATCGGGTCGACTCTCATTGCGCGTCGCGCCGGAAAATAACAGGCCGCAAGGGCAACGGCCGTCAGCAGGAGCGAGACGGCCGCGAACGTCAACGGATCGCTGGCCGTCACGCCGGACAGCAGACTCGAGCCCGCGCGCCCGAGCCACCAGGCTCCCACGAGCCCGAGCGCAACACCGGTCAGGCTGAGCGTCAGCCCCTCACCGATAATCATCCGGAAGATGTCGCCGGCCTGTGCGCCGATGGCCATGCGCAAGCCGATTTCCTGCGTGCGCGTCGCGATGGAGGTACCGGATGAGCCCGTAGATCCCGACAGCGGCCATCAGCAACGCCACGACGGCAAAACCGGTCAGAAGCGACATCTGAAAGCGACGCTGCATGAGGTACGTTCCGAGCTGCTGTTCGAGAGGCACCACCCTGTAGATCGGCGCGTTCTTCTCCACGCGCTGCACGGCCGCCCGAAGTGCCCCGGCCATCGCCACCGGGTCGTCCGACGAGGTTCGGATGAAAAGGTCCACGCTCCGCGGAGGATTCTGCGCGAGCGCCTCGAAGATCTGCGGGAGTGCTTCGCGCTCCAGCCCCTGCCGCCGCATGTCCCCGACGACGCCCACCACCGTGTACCACCTGCCCTCGGACTCCCGCGGGCCCAATTTGAACCTTCTGCCGACTGGATCGTGCCCCGGCCACGAGCGCCGGGCCATCGCGTCGTTGACGATCGCGACCCGCGGAGCCTCGGGCCGATCCTCGATCGAAAAGAGACGGCCGCGGAGCAACGGCGTTCCGAGGGTTCTGAAGAAATCCGGGCTGACCTCGTCTCTTGTGAGGCGCAGGCGCTCGGACGCCGCTCCGTCGGCCCGTTCGACGGTGATGACGTGTTCCCTGGGGTTGTCGCTGAACAGATCGCCGGTCATGCCGGCGCTCTCCACACCCGGAACCGCCTGAATCTCGTCGAGGATGCGGTTGTAAAGGTCGATCCGCTGAGCGGAGATGCTGATCGCCTCGGGAGGTGCCGCGGCCTGCAAGGTCGTCGGAGTGGAGAGCTCCATCATGAGGACCTGCTCGGGCGCGAATCCAGGATCGATGTCGTTCACGTGCCACCAGCTGCGGACGAGCAGGCCGGCGCCGACGAGCAGGACGATCGCAAGCGCAAACTCCGCCACCACGAGGACGCGGCGGATGCGGCGGCTGGATGTTCCGCCCGAGACACTTCTGCCACCCTCCTCGCCGGACGGCCGCAGGTTGCGGCGCAGCGTCGTAATCGCTGGCGCCAGTCCCACCAGGATTCCCGCCAGAAGAGAGATGGCCAGGGCCCAGCCGAGGACGCGGAGATCGAGGGTCACTTCATTCAGACGCGTCAGGTTGGCGGGGCCGAAGGCACGGATGAACCGGATGCCTCCAAAGGCGAACAGTGTGCCCATCAATCCCGAGACGGCGGCGAGCAGGACGCTTTCGGTGAGCAGCTGCCGCACGATCCGTCCGGCATTCGCTCCAAGCGCAGCGCGAAGGGACATCTCGCGCGCGCGGGCGGTGCTGCGCGCGAGCGAGAGGCTCGTGACGTTGGCCGCGGCGATGAGGAACACGCAAAATACCGCGCCGCCGAGCATCCACAACGCCAGTCGCGATTGGGGTCCGACCACGTGAAGACTCAATGGGACGACGTTGATGCCCTGGTTCCTGTCGTTAGCAGGCAATTGATCGTTGAGGCGGCGGGCGACGGCGCTCATCTCCGCCTGGGCCTGGTCGAACGTCACGCCAGGCCGAAGTCGCCCGATGACGAACCACGTCTGTCCGCCGCGCACGCTGCGGCGGGTCGTGTGGGGCTTCCACACGTCTGCCTCGAATCTCGCGATTTGGAAATCAGCCGGGAGGATGCCGACGATCTGGGAAGGAAAGCCGTTGAGCACGAGCGTCGCGCCGAGCGCATCGTGCGAGCCTCCGAATCGCGCCTGCCAGAAGCGATGACTGATCAGGACCAGGCGTTGCTGCTGCTCGGCTTCGTCGGTTGAAAAGCTGCGCCCCAGGACGGGCCGGACACCGAGGAGTGGAAGCAGGTTGGGAGAGATGCTCGCGCCGACGATCTGCTCCACCCCGTCGGCTCCGCTCAGCACCGTGGACACGGTATCGAAGGTGGCCATGTCCGCGAAGCTCTGACTTTGCTCCCGCCACTCGCCGACATCCCACAATGCGGATCGGCCCTCGCGAAGGTTCTGCGTCGGATCCTCGGTCCACAACATCGCCAACTGTTCCGGCGACTGATACGGGAGGGGCCGGAGCAGAACGGCATTCAGGACGCTGAACATGGCGGTGTTGGCGCCAATCGCCAGCGCCAGTGTGGCCACCGCGGCGGTCGTATAAGCCGGACTCTTGCGGAGGGTGCGAAGTGCATGGCGCAAGTCACGCGCCAAATCCTCCAGCCACACGAATGACCGGACGTCCCGATACACCTCCCTGGCCTGCGTGACGCCGCCGAAACTGCGCTGGGCGGCCCGGTGCGCCTCCTCCGGGGAAAGGCCCTGCCGCACGTACTCCTCTGTCGCTTCAGCCAGATGGCTGGTGATCTCGTCGTCGATCTCGCGATCCATCTGCCGGGAACGAACGAGAGCCGACAGCCTGGACAGAAAAATACGCAGGCGTGTCATGAGGGGTTCTCCGAGATCTTCAGGAAGCGTTCGACGATGCTCGCCGCACGCTGCCACTGCGCTTCCTCCTGCTGCAGCTGCTTGCGGCCGGCACGTGTCAGGGCGTAGATCTTCACGCGACGGCCGCTCTCGGATGTGCCCCATTTGGACGAAATCCACCCCATCTGCTCCAGCTTGAGCAGCGCCGGATACAGAGTGCCCTGGTTGAGCGCAAGCCGATTCCCGCTGATCTGTTCGATTCGCCGCGCGATCCGATACCCGTGCAGCGGACCCAGGGCCTCCAGGGTCTTGATGACCATCAAACCGAGGGTTCCGTAGAGAACGTCGCTCTTGTCGGGCGTCATGTGTTGGGAGCCTACACCTCACAGCTGTTGGCAGTCAACTGGTCTGACGGTCGGAGGGACATGATCTCGTTGCTTCAGGAGCCAGCCGTTTAGCGTCTTCCGATACTTTCGTCCGAGGAAACGCGCGCCGAGTCATGAGGGGCTTCGACCGGCGGCAGGACTGAGACCGAAGCGGCGCCCGAACGACTCGTGACGCTGGCGGGCGGCCTCCAGCGCCGCTGCATAGTCGGGCTCGGCACCGAGTTGGGAGAGAACGCGGTCGGATTCGATGCACGCCGGACAGAAGAACCCTTGCTCGACGGCCAGCCGGAGCTGCGACGCGGCCTCTCTCCTCAGCCCTGCAAGGGCCAGCACTTGAGCCTGTTTGAGAGTGAGCTCGCCGTCACCGGCGCGGTGCTCGAGTCGTTGCCGCGCAAGTTCACGCACGACATCGCCGCCGAGCGAAGCCTCGTCGGAGAGCACAGCGAGGAGCGCGCGGTCGAGCCGGGCGAAGACATCGACTGGATCGGCGTCGCGAACGCGTTCGAGCAGCTCAATCGCCTTTCTCGGTTCTCCCCTTTGTACTTGAGACCACGCCCTATAGAACTGGTTGTAGGCCGACTCCTCGGGCGGCAGCCGGGAGAGAAACTTATCGAGTTCGCCACGATAGAGGTAGGCGTTCGGCGTCCAGCCGGCGCGCTCGAGATAGCCGGGCTCGATCGCGAGCGCTCGATCGAGCTCGTCGGCAGCGAGATCGAGATAACCGGCGTAGGTTGCCGCGTAGGCGCCACCGAAGCGGAGTTCGACCGCGTCGCGGCGCCATCGACTCCCGCTTCGGATCCGTTCGAACGCCTCTTCGGCGCGGCCGATTTCGGTGAGTATCGATGCCTCGAGAAGCCAGGCGTCGGCATATGTGGGATCCACGGCCTGCGCCGCGCGCGCGTCCTCGAGCGCCTGTCGGGTGTAGGCGTACCCTCTTCCGCACAGCGTGACCTGACTGTAGCTCGCCCATCCGCGATCCACGCGGGCGGCGATCAGGCTCGGGGCCTTCTCGATCGCCCGCTCGAAGAGCGCGAGCGCCTCGGAGTCGCACGTGACGCGGCGCATGGCGTCCTGGCCCAGGCTCAACAGTCGCAAAGCTTCGGCATGTTCCTGATCGGCGGTCGCGCGCCGCGAATCGGGACGCGCCAACTCGAGCATGCCGACGGCGAGCGCCGCGAGCAGCGCCGCTCCGACGACACCTCCACTGATGGCGCGACGGTGCCGCGTGAGAAAACGTCCGGCGCGGTAGTGCCATGAATCCGGCCGAGCCTGAATCGGCCGGCCGGCGCTTTGTCGCTCCAGGTCGTCGATGAAATCGGCGACCGACGCGTAGCGGCGCTCCGGTTCCTTGCGGAGCGCCTGCAGGACGATGGCGTCCAGATCGCCGCGGAGCAGGCGGGCGAGCGCGGAGGGTGTTGTCCGCCTGGCGTCGGCACGCGTTGCCGCGGCATCGCCGGTACCGGCGACGATGCTCGGTGGGGGCACGGACTGTTCGAGGACGACACGTTCGAGCTCCGCCGCGCTGCGTCCGTCGACGTGCTGGGCTCGTTCGCCGGTCAGCAGCTCGAACAACAGAAGCCCGAGCTGGTACACGTCCGACGCCGTAGTCACCTGGATGCCGCGGACCTGCTCCGGGCTCGCGTACTCCGGCGTCAGCATCGGGACGGTCCGCGTCACTGCCGCCTCATCGCCCTGCGGGTCGAGCGGCTTTGCAATCCCGAAGTCCAGCAGCCGCGGCTCTCCCTCCTCGGTGACCAGGATGTTGGAAGGCTTCAAGTCCCTGTGCACCACCAGCGCGCGATGGGCGGCGCGGACCGCCCCTGCCACCTGGATGAAGAGTCTGAGACGCTGCTCCACGGTCAGGCGCTGCCGATCGCAGAAGCGATCGATCCGCTCGCCTTCGACGTATTCCATGGAGAACCAGGGCTGGCCGTTCTCTGTCAGTCCCCCGTCGATCAGGCCCGCGATGTGCGGGTGTTTGAGCGACGCCAGAATCTGGCGCTCTCGTTCGAATCGGCGCACCAAGTCGGCGGCGTCGTCTCCGACGCGGAGGAGCTTGAGGGCGACTCGCTGTTTGTATGAGCCGTCGGCCCGCTCGGCGAGATAAACCACCGCCATGCCGCCGCGGCCCAGCTCCCGCACGATCCTCCAGGGACCCACTCGCCGGCCTGGTGCTGAGTCCTCAGGCTCCTCGGCGAGCGCCTCGCCGAGCTCTCCAGCGAGCGCGCCCCCTTCGACGAGCAGCCAGTCCTGCTGCTCTGCCAGGTACCGCAGCTCCTCCACCGCTCGTCCCAGCTCGGGATTGTCGGCGCCAATAGCAGCGACAGCCGCATCTCGGTCAACCTCAGCCTGCTCGAGCACCCGGGCCAGCAGCGGGTCCGTCTCTCGAAAACGCTCGAGCGGGCTGGGTTTCCCGCTCATGTCTCCAGCTCCGCCGTCAGCGCCTTCTTCAGCCACGCACGGGCGCGGCCCCAGTCGCGTTCTACGGTTGCAGTAGAAATCGCCAGGGTCTCGGCGGTCTCCTCGAGGGTCAGGCCGGCAAAGAACCGGCATTCGACGACGTCCGCCAGCCGTCGTTCCAGGTCCGCCAGTTGCTCGAGGACCCGATCAACCGCCAGCACAGCCACGGCATGCTCCTCGGCCGACGGCTGTGCCGCCTCGAGCGATAGCGGCGGCACCCCGCCACCCCGCTTCAGCCGTGCTCTCCCGCGGGCCGTGTCCACCACGATCTGGCGCATCACCCGCGCGGCCAGACGGAAGAAATGCTGGCGGTCGTGGATCTCGGCGCGCGTCCGATCCACCAGCTTCAGGTAGGCTTCGTGAACGAGTCCTGTGGTGTTCAGCGTCTCGCCAGGCCGGCCGCGCGCCAATTGCCGCCGGGCGAGGCGCTTGAGCTCAGGATAGACCGACGTCACCAGTCGCGCGAACGCTGCCTCGTCGCCCCCGCCCCAAGCGCGCAACTGCACGGTGATGTCGTCGTCGGGGTCGCCCACGAACCGACCTCTCCTGGGGAGTCGCTCTCGCGCGCCAATTATACGGGCTGCGACCCCAGCCCGAGCCTCTTCATCGATCCCGGCGTGCGAGGTCCACTCCCCACGCTCATAGATGAGCCAAGAAGCATCGTGAGGGAGCAGCGGCTCGGATGTCGTTCTTTATAGGTGACGACAGATATCTGCAGCAGCGTGCCCATCGAGAACCCAAGAGAGGTTGAGTCATGCGTTCAGCAATCTTCTTCCTACCGGTTCTGGCAGCCTTCGTTCTCGCAGACGTCTCGCGCGGTACGCCCGGCGGTGACGATCCGTGGCACGAACGTCTGCACGAAACGCTGGACGCCGCAAAAAGAGGAGCGAGCGCAAAGTCGGGAGAGCCCTCACAGCTTGTCGCGCAGAACTTCGAGGTGCTCGGCCATGAGAACCTCGGCGGCGGTGTCCCCAACGGGGACGTGTGGTTCTTCCATCACGGCGGCTCGATTGGCAAGTTCGCCTATGTTGGCAGCTGGAGCGCACAGTGCACCGGCCACGGCGCCAAGATCATCGATGTCAACGATCCGATGAATCCGAAGTGGTACGGTTTTGTTGGAGCGCGCAAGGGCTCGTCGAATGAGGACGTCGTCGTGCGAAGGATCGGCAACAGAGACGTCCTCGGAATCGGCGTGCAGCAATGCGGGGCTGGCGGATCGAACGGCCTGGCACTGTTCGACGTGACCGATCCGCGCCGACCGGTTGAACTGTCCTTCCTGCGTACGCCGCTGGGGGTTCACGAGCTCGATATGGTGGTCCGTCCCGACGGGACGGCCCTGGCGCTGCTCGCGATCCCGCTGGTCGAGTTCTACAACACGTACCTCGGCACTTCGTTCGGCGGAGAGTTCCGCATCGTCGACATCACGGACCCCAGCGAGCCGAAACCGCTCGCCGACTGGGGGATCATCGCCGATTCGAACCTGCTCATTCAGGGTGGCAATGATCCTGTGTCGAGCTCGTTCCAAGGCCTGCCGGGGTTCGGCGCCATCACTTACGCACACAGCGTCCGGGGAGCTGACGCGGGTATGACTGCCTATGTTTCGTACTGGGACGCGGGCATCCTCAAATTCGACATCACGAACCCGTCTGCACCGGTGTACCTCGGCCGGACGATCTTTGCCGCTGGTTCGAGCGGCAACGGACACTCGATGACTCCTTACGACGTGGACGGGACACGCTACATTCTTCAGAACGACGAAGACTTCCAGAGCCGGCCTGACGTACTCGTGAAAAGCTCCGCAACCGGTTCAAGCGCCTTCGAGGGACTGCAGCAACCCTGGGCGCCAGTTCTGTTGAGATCCGGCGGTCAGAGTATCAGTGGTGTGGTTCACGACGCGGGTGCGGGTTGTGAGGCATCCGATTATGAGGAGGCGGCCGGGAAGATCGCCCTCGCCGACACGATCGACCCCTTCTACCTGGGAATCATTCCGGGTTGGCTGGCGCCCCCGTGCTCGATAGGTCAGCAAGCCATTCTCGCGGGCGCCGCTGGTGCAGTGGCTTTCGTATCAAATCTCATCAGCCCAGACGATGCGTACGCGCTGACTTCCGGGGCCGACCCCAAGGCGCTCGCAGCCGCTGCAGTGCCGGTCATCCAGATAGCGGATATCGACGACATTGCCGCGGCGGTTCGTGCCACAGCTGGAAGCACGATGACAATCACAGCGCAGGAGCCGTCGCGCGGCTACATCCGAGTGTTTCGCCAGGACGCCACCGACGAGTGGCAGCAGGTCGGCAGCTTCACGGACGCGCCGAACGCTGTCGGCGTGTTCCCAACGCCGTTGGGGAATTGGTCGGTTCACAACACCGAGGTCATCGGTAACCGCGCTTACATTTCCTGGTACAGCAACGGCATTGTCGCAATCGATCTGAGCACGCCGGCACAACCTGTCCGCGTCGGGCAGTTCGTCCCGGACACGAGTGTCCGGCACGCCAACGCCCTCGGAGTCGGTCCGGCGGAAGTCTGGGGTGTCGCCATCGATCCCGAGACCGGCATCGTGTACGCGAGCGATATGCGCACCGGCCTGTGGATCGTTCGGCCGACCGGTCCGGCGATGCCTACCTCGTAGCCAGGCCCCGTCAATAGGGGCACGGCAGACGACCGCGTGACGCTGGCGCTCGACGAGATCGCGAGCAACGTGATCCGTCACGGCTTCGGCGACGGCAAGGAGCATGTGATTGCGGTGACGCTCGAGATCGCAGACGGCCTGGTCACCGCGACCGTCGTGGACGACGGCGAGCCGTTCGATCCGCACGATGCGCCGGCGCCCAACCTCGACGCGCCGATCAGCGATCGCAAGCCCGGCAGCCTGGGCATCCAGTTGGTAAAGGCGACGTGGACGAGGTGATCTATCGACGAGACGACCACCAGAACGTGCTGACGCTGAGGACGAGCGTCGAGAGCCGCGAGGCGACGTCGTAACTGGCTCCCTCACTCCTTGTAGTAGCCGACTCCGCAGTTCTGATCGAGGACCTTCGTATAGAACGTGTGCTTTTCGAGCGGCTTGTCGCTACCAGGGCGAGGCCAGAAGTAACTCACCTGCTTGATCTCTCCCTCGGCGGCCTTCTGCATGATCTCCTTGCCGAGAGGAAAGCCCTTCTTGCCGACGATGTCCTGCAGGTGTTCGCCCTTCAGGTAGGGATGGGCGGTGAGCACGCCATCGGACGCGTTGGCACAGAAGACGTAGAGGTCGCGGTCCTTGAAGCCGCCTTCTCCCTTGTTGAACAGCGCCAGGGCCTTGTCCTTGTTCTCTTTCACCGTGGCGACAGCGCGCTCGAGCATGGCCCTTGCCTCCTTCTCGGTGCCAAACTGAGCCTGGGCCGTGGGTTGAACGGATGACGCGAGCAGTACCAGACAAGCAACCAATCCTGGCGTGAATGCGAGCGTGCGCATCATGATCTGCTCCTTTTGCGTCCGCGGCTGTGTTGGCGGAGGCGGGCGACTCCACATCATACGACGACTTTTCGACTCGCCCATCTGGCTGCGATCGTGCACCTGACGTTTGGCGGAGGATGCGATGAGTCTGGCGGACACAATCCCTGTCGAGTTGGCGGTCGAAGAGTACGTTCGCGAAAGCGGCTACACACCGTCGCACGTCCTGCTCGTGCTGGCCGAGTTGAAAGAGCCTGGCGCGCTGCCGCTCGACCTGCTGGGCGAGCCGCTGCCCTACTTCATCCAGGAAGGCGTGCCAGTTATCGAAAGGGACAGATTCGACGCGATCATGGCGCGGCTGCGCGAATCGAAGACGCACCCCCGAACGGGTGGCAGCTCGTAGTTCGGCGACAATACCGTCGTGCTCGGATTGACCTCGCTCGACGGGACCGCTGTCGCGCCCATGCCGCCGGCGCGGGTTCAGACCGGCATGAAGCGGATCGGGCAGGCCATGCTGGTCGCGCTTGCACCGCTGGCGGCGTGGTCCGGGTACCGTGCGTGGGTGCAGGTGTGGTCGCCGTAATCGACATCTCGTGATTCGACACCTGATCTTTCTTGCCGAGTATCACCGCAGTTCCAGAAGCCATGATTCCTTCCTGTCAGTGGAATGCGGCGCTCGCAAATCGGCTTCGAATGTCGGGCACGACCCGGAGAGCCGCGCATCGAACCCCTTCCTGTCGCGGCAGTCCGCAGGGGCGATGAATACGTGGTTATGAAGTAGTGTGGGCGCCCGGAAGCGCGAATTACCAGCTTCGTCAGGTATCCTCGAGATCGATGCGAACTCGGACCGTACGGCCCCCTGGGCGATCGCGAACGCGTCCTACAAAAAGCAGAAGCGTAACAAGGGCGGTCAGGGCATCAGGCCGAGTGGGTGTACCGTTGCTCCACCGCCGCATGAATCGCGGCGCGGGTCGCCGGCGTGTCGAGTTCCGTGTCGCGTTCGACGCGGCTGGCATCGGCGGCGAGCTCCTCGTCGCGTATCACGTCGCGGAACCATCGCGAGTAATCGCCGCGCCGAAGGTGATGAAGCCACGTCGCATCGTCGACGCCGTCCCCGAGCTGGAGGAAGAGGTTGAGATTCTGCGCGCGCAGGTTCAACTTGTCCTGGGGACCCCGAAAGTAGAAGCTTCGATACTCCGGGATTTCTCCCTCGGCGTACTTGCGCCGGTGCCTGCGGCGGTCGGCGCGTGGTGAGGCGATCTGGAACCGAACGGGTGGCGAGTCCCCACCGCGGGTCCACGCTAGTGCCTCGCCCGGCTCCAGCGTCGTCGGCTCGAGGCCGGGGGGCTGAAGACCGAGCATGTCGCTCCACGCGCGAATACGATTCTCGGGCGACTCGCCCACTGCGATCACCAGATCGATGGCCGAGAGCGCTTGAGCCGCCATCAGTTCCGGATGCACTGTGATGAAGAGGTTGCCATCGAGCTCGCGCGGGAGCGTAAGCGCGGCCGCATCCGACGCGGCCGGCAGCAGGTGGTGGGCCTCGTCGACAACGATCCAGTGCGGTCGGCCGGTGGCCGTCCGCAGCTTCTGGAGCTGCGGTAAGAGGCCGTGAAAAAACGCCGGCCGGCGCTCGAGCGTGATGCCGAGCAGGTTGACCACCACGCTCTGCCCCGGCTTCGCGAGCACGTCTAGCACTTCTGCGACACCAGGCTCGCGCTGGGAATCGCCCAGAACGATCGCGTCGGGGATCTCACGGTAATCGCCTTCCGGATCGACGACGCAAAATTGGTACTCGCACTCTGCGAGGCGTTCCAGCACGCCTGCGGCCAGCGTCGATTTGCCGCTCCCCGATGACCCAACGAGCAGCACACTCGTTCCGTAGGGCCGTAGCAAAACCGGCGTGCGATCGTCGCGGATCCCAAGCAGTACGTCGTGGCGCCCGAGCCGTGGCTCGAGACCGCGCAAATCGCCGACGATCAACATCTCGATGAGCTCTCGAACGCCGGCGCCATGGTCGTGCCGGGTCACAAAGTCGACAGCGTTCTTCAGTATCGGCAATGCGTTGGCCACCGCAACCCGGCACTCGCAGAGGCGCAGGAAGGCGTGATCATTCTCGGCGTCGCCGATGCCGACGACGTTGTGTGCCGACAGACCGAGCTCGCGGAGCGCCTCGGCGAGACCGGTCGCCTTGGTCAAGCCGGCCGGCAGCACCATCACGGCGCCTTTGTTGAATGTCACATGCAGCTCGAGCCCGAGATCACGGATGGCCTCGAGGACGGTGGTTTCGTGGGGCTTCCAGGTAGCCACGATCACCCGGCCAACCGCGACCGGGGAAACACCGCGCTCCCGCAGGGTGCGGACAAACGGTTCGGGCGGCGGCTCGCCGAGGGACTTTTCCTCGCGCGTTGCAGGGCGATAGACAACAGCGCCGTTCTCTGCGACGACCCGATCGAACAACTCGATGTGCGGACATACCGCGAGCAGATCCTGTAGCTCGCGACCGCTGACGAGGATGAGCCGGCGGCCCGTGTCACGTAATCGGCCGAGCGCTGCGATCGTCTCGTCGTCGACCTGTCCGTGATGCGCGATGGTGCCGTCGTAATCGCATGCAAGCGCGTGGTACCGCATGCGCCATGATACCGAGCGTCACATTGAGGCACAACTGAGCCGTAACGCGCGTCCCGCCGTGCCGCTCGATGCCTCCCGCGATCCACGGTTCTGCATAGCTCGAAGTGCTGCCTTGCGCTGGCGGCTGCTGGCGGCCTTTGGCGGCTGTTTGCTAGCTTCTGCGGCACACCCTGTCACTCAGATTGACACTCGGCGCGAGCATCCACGGAGGCTTTTGCCGAACGGTCCTCAGGCAAAATCGTTACGTCGTGCCTGCCAAAGAGGTTGGGCCGAGCGCCTCGGCGGCTGTTCCTGAAAACAAGGAACTTACGGCTCTCAACTTCTGAAAGTCAAGCCGCCGATACTTCACTACGGAGGGAGCATGAAGACACAGGCCTCGCTCGCGAGTCGGATCGGAATGGTGCTGCTCTCGATGGCTTCACTGGCGACGGTGACCGTATTGTCGCAGACGCCGCAGTTCGATGGCCGGGGCTGGACGGTCGGCAACCATCAGAAAACAGCTGCGCAAAGTCTGACCGAGTACGTGTTGCCCGGACAGACCGTCGACACCTGGAAGGAGTTGGTGACGAGCACGGTCTTCGTTCAACCGGTGCCGATCGCGCCGTTCGTGGAAAGGATCCACACCTTGATGGCGAAGGACTGCCCGTCACTCGAGTGGAACGTGATCCGGCAGGACGAGAGGACGGCCATCTTCGAATTTCGAGACGCCGGTTGCGGCGGATTCGAGGCTCAGCACGAACTGGACCGGGTGACGATCGAACCAGATGGCCTCTATCGGCTGGCGTACGCGGCCAAGACCAAGGCGCCTATCGCGGCGGAGCGACGAGAGCAGTGGCTGGCCCTTCTGACTCAGAGTCCGCTCGTCGAGCGTGCCGGGGGCGCAAGGGCGGAACCCGGGAAACCCGCCGCTTCCGGCCTCGACAGCGCCACCATGGCCGCGGCGCAAAAAATCGCGACTGACCAGCTCGCGGCGGCCGTGCGCAAATCGGGCGGGACGTGTCCGGAGGGTGTCAAGAGCGAGGTCAAGAGCCGGACGCCGGGACCGCAAGGGCCGTTGATCGAGTCGATCGTCGAATGCTCGAACGGGCAGCGCTACACAGTGCTCATCGATCCGTCGGGTT
>CAWDZE010000002.1:0-55386 GCA_963806705.1 Vicinamibacteria bacterium | reverse complement strand
CTGGTCGAATCGAGCCGCGAGCAGCTGCAGCAGAACTCCAGCTACATCGACATCTGGAAGCTGAAGCTCGAACCGGACACCATGGACTTCGTCCGCCTCACACGCTGGGGAGATACGCGGGTCTCAAGGCCTCGAATCTCGTTGTTGGCCCGGATGGCAAGACGATCGCGTTTCAGTCGGCGCGCAGTCGAGATCCAGCGGGCGTCGGCGATGGGATCTACGTGCTGAAACTCGATTGAAAGCGCACGCAGCGTAGCTCAGTAGAGGCGAAAGCGCTGGAGACGGCGAACTGTCGGTGCCGTGAGGGCTTCTGACGCCCTTGACCACGACAAGCCTCGCAAGGCATCACCGTCACCTGGCAGGACTCGGCTCCCGTTTCTTTCGCGCCTGGCTTTCTCGCCTACGCGCCGCCGAGCTGGACCGGGCAACTGCCCAACGGCATTGCGACGCCCAGCGGCCGAACGCCAGTGCGACGTCGTCACCAAGGGCCGCGCGAACGCGGCCCTCGTGCCCAACTCGAATGAACGTCGTTGCGCCGCCTACTCGTCAGCGCACCCTTCTTCGTATGTTGTGTCGCCATGGACAAGGTGCCCGTCGAGGGAGTCAGAGTCCACGCAGATCCACTCCCTGTCCTTGTGGTACACCGTGTATTTGTCGGCCCTCGCCTGTGCAACTGCGCCGCCGAGGACTGCCAAGACGGTTGCGGCCAACATGCCGAGCACCAGCTTCTTCATCGACTTCTCCTCGAAGGCGCGGTCACTCCGCGCAAGCCAGGACCCCGTGTCCTTCATACGACGACGCACGCCAGCCCAGCAATTCGTATGCCGCAGCTCAGCCGCAATATTTGGAGTCAATTTTCGGTGAGGTCCCAAGAATGCGCTCGGCAGGGAGACTTTACTCGTCGTTGAAGCTACTTCCGACATGCGCGATCGAGACGTCTTAGGGCGCGAATCGCTAGAAATCGCCGTCGGTGAGAGCAGTCAGGTGCTCGATCCTACTTGCAACCATTCAGTGGGCAGTTCATCTTCACATCCAGCTTAGTCGTTGTGCCCGCCATCGGAGCTATGGGCCAATGAAGCTCCCCTGGCCTCATCAGCGAGACGGAGGCTCACATGCGCACCACGGTCGTACGACGCACCGTCATCGGCGTGTCGGTGATGGTTGCCACCGCTGCGGCACGCACTCGCAAAGCCCGAGCGGCGTGTTTGTCCCCAGCATCCCCCGATCCTGGGACGACGCGGCCCTTTCGACCCTCGAAGTGCCGTTGCCAGACCGCGAGTACTCGCCGAAAGCCGTTCCTTCCGACTACTACTACCGCATCCCGGTACGGCCGATTTTCAGAACGTATCCTGTGTACGTGCCCGGCAAGGAACCGAAGGACTATCTGACGTCGCTCCGGCAGCTCGCGCCCGAGATCATATGGGATGACAAAGGGCACCGTCCGAGGCTCGAGACCGAGGCGGACTGGATCAAGGCAGGCGAGCTCGTCTTCGATGCCGCGATCTTCTACGACGCTGTGGCGAGCGCGGCCGACGTTCAGGACCCGCGTGGCACGAACACGTCCGGCCCCTTTCGACGCCTCGAAGGCATTCTCCCTTATACCAGCTACGTCGTTCGGACCCCCGGTAAGGTGGAGCTCGGCAACAACGCCTGTAGCTTTTGTCACACGCGGGTCATGCCGGACGGCACCGTCATCAAGGGAGCCCAGGGCAATTTCCCCTTCGATCGCTCCGTGGCGTATGCGACGCGGCGGAGGAAAATCGACAATGTACGAACCGGTTTTCGGGCGCTCTTTGCCGCGCCGTGGTTGAAAGACGCCGATCCGGCGGCGCGTGTCGCAGCGATGACGTTGGAGGAGCTGGTGATGAAGTTCGACGCGATTCCGCCCGGCGTCGCGGCGCGTCACCGCGCGAGTATCGAGTCTCCGCCCGCGATTCCCGATCTGATTGGCGTCAGGGAACAGCGATATCTGGATCGCACGGGCCTGGTACAATCATCGCGGCATCGGCGATCTCATGCGGTATGCCGCGCTCAACAACGAGATTGACTTTTTCTCGCAATTCGGCGATTTCATCCCGGCGGGCACCGACTTCCGTGAACTGCCGCCACCAACCGATCCCGGGGTCGGCGGGCGCTACAGCGACGAACAGCTCTACGCGCTCGCGCTCTACCTCTACTCGTTGAAGCCGCCGGTCAACCCGAACCGGCAAACCGCCCAGACCCTTCGAGGAGAGCAGGTGTTCCAGCGGGAACGATGCGGTCGATGTCATACGCCCCCGCTGTACACCAACAACAAGCTCGTGCCCGTTCGCGGCTTCGCCGTTCCCGAAGGCGATCGCAAGCGGTTTGCCATCCTGCCGACCTCGATCGACACCGACCCGACGCTCACGCTGAAGACGCGGCGGGGCACCGGCTATTACAAAGTGCCCTCGCTCCGGGGCGTGTGGTATCGGGGGCCGTTCGAGCACAACGGCTCGGTCGCGACGCTCGAGGACTGGTTCGATCCGCAACGGCTCGGCGACGACTACGTGCCGACTGGTTTCCGAGTCGTCGGCGTGAAGTCGCGCTCTGTCGCAGGACACGAGTACGGGTTGGATCTGTCCGAAGCCGACCGAGCAGCCCTGATCGCGTTTCTGAGGACCTTGTGATCGGAACAGCCTACTGCAGCAAAAAGGGTGTGCGGCAAACCCGCTACCGCTGCTCCAGCGGCACCCACGGCTGCGGCACGGCCGGCCCTGTGTATTCCGCGCGCGGGCGGATCAGGCGGTTGTTCGCGAACTGCTCGAGGACGTGCGCGGTCCAGCCCGACGTGCGGCTGACGGCGAAGATCGGCGTGTAGAGCGACACGGGAATGCCGAGCGCGTAGTACATCGACGCCGAGTAGAAGTCGACGTTGGGGTTCAGCTTCTTCTCAGTCTTCACCAGCGCCTCGATGCGCTCGGACATCTCGACCCAGTGGCGTCTGCCCCGACCGCTTGCCCAGGTCCTTCGACAACTGGCGCAGGTGCACCGCGCGCGGGTCCATCGTCTTGTAGACGCGGTGCCCGAAGCCGGGGATCTTCTCCTTCTTCGCCAGCTTCTCGCGGATGGTGGTCTCGACCTTCTCGGGCGACGCCGTCGCGCCGAAGTCGAGCAGCATCTTCATCACCTCCGCGTTCGCGCCGCCGTGCAGCGGGCCCTTCAAGGCGCCGATGCCGCCGACGATGGCCGAGTGGATGTCGGTGAGGGTGGCGGCGGCCACGCGCGCGGCGAAGGTCGAGGCGTTGAGCTCGTGGTCGGCGTGCAGGACCAGCGCGCAGTCCATCGCCCGGACCGCCAGCGCGTCGGGACGCTGTCCCAGCGAGCTGGTAGAGGAAGTTGGCGGCAAAGCCCATCACCGGGTCGGGATCGATCGGGCCCTGGTTCTGCTCCAGCCGCCCGATGGCGGCGACCAGGCTCCCCATCTGCGCCGTCAGGCGCACGGCCTTGCGGTAGTTGGCGTCGGGCGAGTTGTTGGCGGCGTCGCGATCGTAGTGCGCCAGCGCCGACGCCGCCGTGCGCAGCGTGTCCATCGCCTCGCTCGGCGGCAGTTGCCGCAGCAGGCGGATCACGCCGTCCGGCAGCGGACGGGCCTCGGCAAACTGCGACTGCAGATCGCCCAGTTGTGCACGGGTGGGCAGCCGTCCATGCCACAGCAGGTAGCAGACTTCCTCGAACGTCGCCTTCGGCGCCAGGTCGTGGATGTCGTACCCGCGATAGGCCAGGATCCCGCGGTCCCCGTCGATGAAACAGATGCTCGACGAGGTCGCGACGATGTCCTCGAGGCCGGCTTTGGGCTTGATTTCGGTGCTCACGGCTGGATCATACTGATGACGACCACGTTACAGATCCACAGGGACACACGAGGCCACCGAGGACAGCACAGAGGGGATCCTGAACTCTGTGCGTTCTCCGTGTTCTCCGTGACTCTGTGGTTGCGCGTACGTCTGATACCCCTGGCAATGGGCGACGGGCAGCGCCGGGTAGCGCGCGTAGCGCGGGTCGGTGTCGCTTCTGCCGCAGCGAAGGAAACGCTGTCCGCGGTCCGACGGGATCACCTGCGCGTGCTGGCAGGTGCCGCACAAGCCAGGCGGCGGGTTAGCAGGCCCAGGTGCCATCGCGGCGCGGGACGTGCCGCTCCAGCGCCGGCAGCGCCTCGGCGGTGGGCACCGGCTCGGTCAGCGCACCGCGGAACGCCTCGACGGCCTGCTGCATTTCGGCCATCGTCCCGATGGTGATGCGCGCCCAGGTGAGCAGCGGCGGAAACGGCCGCGCGATCTCGACGCCGCGATTGCGGCACGCGCGCTGGAAGATGCGGATGTCGCGACGCACGTCGGCCATCACGAAGTTGGCCTCGGAGTCCGTCACGCGGTATCCCATGTCGCGCAACGCCTGCGCCGTCATCGCGCGCGCGGCGTGGTTCTGGGTGCGCATCTCGACCACACGACGCCGGATCGGCCAGCGCAGTGAGCGCGGCGCGCGCGCTCAAGCAGCTCAATCGGCCGCCATCGAGAAACCGGTTCATCGCCCGGAGTGTGTCCGGCTGGCCCACGGCGTAGCCGACCCGCAGGCCCGCCATCCCGTAGACCTTCGAGAACGTCCGCGACACGACGACGCGTGGGTTCGACAGGGCGAGCCCGATCGACGACTTGTAGTCGGCGTGCTCGACGTACTCGTGATACGCCTCGTCGATCGAGGATGGTGGCCTTGGGCTCGGTCCGCAGCGCTGCGGTGACAAACGCCTCGATGTCGGCGGCGCCATGGACGGTGCCCGTCGGGTTGTTGGGATTGCAGACGAAGATGAGGCCCGCGCCGCGCGCCCGCTGCGCCATCTGGTCCAGGTCGAGCCGCAGCTCGCTATCGACCGGCACATCAACGACGTCGGCGCCCCACATCTGTGCGCGTCCCGACGAGCAGCTCGAAGGTCGGCATCGCCGTGACCAGGCCACGGCCCGGCCCGAGAAACGCCGCCGCGGCGGAATCGAGGATTTCGCTCGACCCGCAGCCGAGCGTCACCTGCGACCGCTGAACGCCCAGCGAGGCGGCCACGGCCTCCGTGCAGATCAGACGGCAGCCTGAACGCGTAGCGGTTGGCGACGCCAAACGACTCCTGGACGGCGGCCAGCACCTTCGCGCCGGGTCCAGCCGAATTCTCGTTGGAGCTCAGACGAATCAGCGCGGATCGTGTGCCGGGCGCCCCCAGCGGCGGCGCCGGCTGTGGGGCGACGGCGGGCGTGCGCGCGGGACGAGTGGTCGCGCATCCCGTCGCGGCCACCGCCAGGCCGTTGAGCCCGACGAGTTGAATGAAGCCGCGTCGCGAAGTCGCCATCGCCCACCCCCTGATCGAGATGGGCGATTGTAGCGTAACGCTGATGTGCTGGGGTGCCGAAGTGCCGGAGTGCCGAAGGGCCGAGTGCTGACGTGCCGAGCGCCCGAGTGCTCAAGTGCCGATGGGCCGGGTGCTGGAGTCCGGCAGTCCGGCACTTCAGCACCTCAGCACTTCGCACTTCAGCACGGCACTTCGGCTACCCCGGCACTTCAGCACCTCAGCGAAGCTCACCCCTCCGTCTGCGTATCCAGTGCCACGGAGTCGTCCGCGAACTGCTGGACGATCGACAGCAGGCCCGTGTACAGGAAGCCGATCTGGAACAGCATCAGGAACGGCAGCGTGCCGTAGATCCGGTTCGACAGCGCGTAAAACACCGTGAAGGTGAAGTAGAGGCCAAGCGACAGCTCGATGATCGGCTGGATGATGTTCGCCTGGCGGTACTTCTTGCCGATCCACTCGTCGTCTCGGTCCTCGATCTGGTACTTGGGCGTCCGGACGAACTCGGTCTCGGTGCCCATCATCGCTTCGATGACCGCCCGCGTGTTGTTGATCGCCAGCCCGATGCCGATCGACATGAGAAACGGCAGGTACTTCAGGCGGGCGATCCACTCGTTCGGGTACAACTCGCGCTGGCAGACGATGTAGAAGTTGGCCACCGACGCGGTCGCCGCAAAAAACAGCGGAACGTCGATCAGCAGCATCTCGTACCAGCCCATGTTGTAGCGGATCACCATGGCCGGGAACATCAGCACCGACAGCACGACCATCAGCACGTAGTTGAAGTTGGCGCTGAGGTGGAAGAACGCCTCCGCCTTCACGCCGAACGGCTGGTTGGACGCCAGAATCCGCGGCAGCAACTTGCGGCAGGTCTGGATGGACCCCTTGGCCCAGCGATGCTGCTGCGACTTGAAGCCGTTCATCTCGACAGGCAGCTCAGCGGGCACGACCACGTCCGGGAGGAAGTGGAACTTCCATCCCTTGAGCTGGGTCCGGTAGCTGAGATCGAGGTCTTCGGTCAGCGTGTCGTGCTGCCAGCCGCCGGCGTCGATGATCGCCTCGCGGCGCCAGATCCCGGCCGTGCCGTTGAAGTTGAAGAAGTGCCCCGCGCGGTTGCGGCCGCCGTGCTCGAGCACGAAATGGGCGTCGAGCAGGATCGACTGAATCTTGGTGAGCAGCGAGTAGCCCGCGTTGATGTGCCCCCACCGCGCCTGGACGACGGCGACCTTCGGGTCCACGAAGTGATGGACCGTGCGGTGCAGGAACTCGCGCGAGGGCAGGAAGTCGGCGTCGAAGATCGCCAGGAACTCGCCTTTGGCCACGCGCATGCCGGCTTCGAGCGCGCCCGCCTTGAAGCCGGTGCGATCGGTGCGGTGCAGATAGGTGATGTCGAGCCCCTGGGCCGCGGCGCGGCGGACGGCCAGCTCTGCAATCGACCGCGTCTCGTCGGTCGAGTCGTCCAGCACCTGCACCTCGAAGCGATCGCGCGGGTAGTCCATCTGCGCGACGGCATCGATGAGGCGGTTCACGACGTACATCTCGTTGTAGATCGGCAGCTGCACGGTGACCATGGGCAGCTGCTCGAACGTGCCCGCCGCCACCGGCACGCGATCCTTGTGCTTCATGTAGCTGTAGACCAGGTAGTAGCGATGCCACCCGTAGCCGGCCAGCACAAGCAGGACGAAGAAATACGTAGCGAGGACGACGGTTTCGAGCGGGGTCATTGTGGGGAACGCGGTCCCTTCGGAAAAGAGATAATCTTCCAATTATACTTGAGTTGCCGACATGGGTGGCTCGGGAGCCTGGCCGACTTCGGACTCCAGACTTCGGTCTCCGGATCGGCAGGTTTCGGGCATTCGCCCGTAGCCCGTAGCCTTAAGTCCGAAGCCCGCCAATGTCTTTCGACCTCAAACACTTGCTCGATCGTGTCGCTGCCGGTGACCTGGACGTGGCCCAGGCCGCGGCAGCCATCGACGCCGAAATGCGCGCCCAGCCCGTCGAGGACCTGGGGTTTGCCCGGATCGACCACCAACGGGCTCAACGCCAGGGCTTCCCCGAGGTCATCCTCGGCCTCGGCAAGTCCCCCGACCAGATCGCCGCCATCGCCGAGCGCATTGTCGCCCGCGGCCACACGCTGCTGGTGACCCGCGCCGACCCAGCCGCGTACGACGCCGTCCATGCCCTGGTGCCGGCCGCCGAGTACCACGACCGTGGCCCGCGCCATCACCTGTCGCATGCACGAGGTGCCTGCGGGTCGCGGGACCATCATGATCGCCGCCGCGGGCACTTCGGATCTGCCCGTGGCCGAGGAGGCCGCCGTCACCGCCGAGGTGATGGGCAACACGGTCGATCGGCTCTTCGACGTCGGGGTCGCCGGCCTCCATCGGCTGCTGCGTGAACACGATCGCCTCCGGTCGGCTCGCGTCATCGTGGTCGTCGCCGGCATGGAGGGCGCGCTGCCCAGTGTCGTGGCCGGCCTCGTCTCGGTGCCCGTCATCGCCGTGCCCACCAGCATCGGGTACGGCGCCAGCTTCCATGGCCTGGCGGCGTTGCTGGGCATGCTCAACAGCTGCGCCAATGGCGTCTCGGTGGTCAACATCGACAACGGCTTCGGCGCCGGCTGCATCGCCAGTTCGATCAACCATCTCGACTGACCCAGGCCTCGGAGGCCGGGGACCTAGCCTCCGGAGGACGGGAAGCTAGCCTCGGCCTCAGACGGACCTAGCCTCCAGTGGCCGGGGCGACCCCTTGGGCCTCGCTTCCAGAGCCGCTTCCTTCACTTCGTCCTTCGCGCCATCGCGCCTTCGCGTCTTCGCGATTGTCGCTGCCGCCTGCTTTGCGTCCAGCCCGTACACATCGTCCCGGAAATGCAGCCCACCGTTGGCGTCCACCCAGCTGGTGAAATACACGATGTGGATCGGGATCGCCTCCCGCAGTTTCACGTGCGTCTCGGTGCCTGCGTGCATCGCGGTCGAGATGGCCTCAGGCGTCCAGCGGGGCTGATCGCGCAGGACGTACTTCGCGAGTTCCATCGGTTCTTCCACCCGCACGCATCCGTGGCTGAACGCGCGCCCGAGGCGGCTGAAGAGCGCGTCGGCCGGCGTGTCGTGGACGTAGACGTCGTACTTGTTGGGGAACACGAACTTCACAAACCCCAGGGCGTTACCCGCCCCCGGGCGCTGGCGAAATCGCAAACCGGCCAGCAGCTGGTCGTCGCTCCAGTCGAGCGTCGACGTATCGACCACGGCCGCCTGTTTGTCCGAGACGCGCACGACCTCGATGTTCTGCCGGTCGAGAAAGTCCGGGTCGGCCCACGCCGCCGGCATCGTCTCGTCCGTTGCGATATTCGGCGGGATGTTCCAGTACGGGCTCAGCACGACGTGCGTCATGCGCTCGCTGAAGATCGGCGTCTCGTTGCCCGGCTTTCCGACGACGGCGCGGATGTCGAGGACCACGCGGCCCTGTTCGTACGCTTCGAGGTGGAAGTACGGGATGTTCACGCGGAAGTGACGCGCGCCGAGATCGTCGGGCAGCCAGCGCCAGCGTTCAAGGTTCAGGGCGACCTGGCCGATGCGTGTCCCGAGCGGCACGTTCAAGGCGGCCACCGTCTTCGGCTCGAGCCGCCCTGTCGGCGCCAGGCCCTGGTGCTCCTGAAAGACCCGCACGGCGCGTTCCAGCGGCCGATCGAATCGGTTGCCCGTGACCGAGGCCGCGCCGAGATCGCCGGACGCCGTCAGCCGCGCGCGCAGCGCGGCCACGGCGGGATGCGAGGCGCCGGGAGCGACCGCGGCCGCGCACGGCGGGCCAGCCGCCCTTGGTTTCGGCGCCCTGGAGCGCCGCCAACCCTTTCATCAGCGCGGCGTACTCGGGGTGCCGTGGCTGAATGGCCGGCAACCACTGGCTCACGTCGTCACGCGCGGCCGCCAGCGTCGAGGCCAGGTTGGGCATCGCACGCTGTGACTTCCAGCGGCTGTCCACGCTTCGAGGCGAAATCCGGCCGACGGCCACATCGCGGCCGAGACGAATCAGGGCCGAGGTCAGGCGCACGTCGAAGATTGCCAGCGACTGCCGCTGCTCGGCTTGGGCTGGCGCGCCAGCACATCGCGCTCCGCGGTCAGCGTGGCCAGCTGGTAGGCCTCGGGGGCGAGCCCGTGCGCCCGGGCCGTGGCGAGGACGCCCAGCGCCTCGTCGGTCTGCTTCGACCGCGCGTCTCGACTCCAGGCCAGCGTCGTGCCCGTTTCGGTGTAAAAGGCCCGGACCGCGGCGCGGATCCCGGCGTCGCCGACCTGCCGGTCCAGGGTGTCGGCGGCCAGCAGCGACTGGAGCTCGGGCGAAGCCGAAGGCGTTCGACGACACCCAAGAGGGCCGATGAGTGTAAGTATTACCAGCCCTGCAAGTGTCGTGACGAGATTTCGGCCTGTTTTCCGCAACTGCTCCCTCGCTGCCCGGCGACAGTGCAAGTGGCGGGCCGAACAAATCCCAGTTCAGGGTTCACCTGGTTCACCGGTGTCGAGCGCGTTCACAGGTTCATGTCTTCCAGGTCAGGCTTAGCGCACACCTTCAGGTCTGCCAGGTCAGCCGTTTGAACCCGGTCTGCCCGTGATTCGGCGTGTTAGAATCAGCGGTTACCTCCCGACTTTCAGCATCATCCGATCCGACATGACCGCAGGCGGCCTGAAGGCCCTCGAATTCGACCGTGTTGTCGCCGCCGTGCGCAGTTTCGCGCTCACGACGACAGGAGCCGCACGCCTGAACGCGTTGACGCCGGCCACCGATCTGGCCGCGGTACGCGAGGCGCTGGCCGCCACGTCGGAGACGGTCAGCTACCTGGCGTCCAATCCCGTGTTCCCGTTACGGGCGCCCGACGACCTGGAGACGCTGCTGGCGTTGCTTAACGTCGACGGCCGGGCGCTGGAACCGTTGCGACTGCTGGCGCTGTCCGACTACCTCGAATCGGTCGAGACCAGCGCGGCCTCCGTGCGCCGCGCGCCAGGTGAACTGCCGCGCCTGAAGCGGCTGGTCGGCGACACGGCGTCGTTCAAGCACGAGATCGGCGCGGTGCGCCATGCCATCGCGCCGTCCGGCGATGTCGTCGATGACGCCAGTGCGGCATTGGGATCGATTCGCGACCGTCTCCGGCGTCAGCGCACGAAACTGCGACAGACGCTCGACGCGTACTTGCGCGGCAAGGAGACCTCGAAGTATCTGCAGGACCAGATCGTCACCGAGCGCAACGGGCGCTTCGTCCTGCTGGTGAAAGCCGAGCATCGCGCGTCGCTGCCCGGTCTGGTGCACGGCAGCTCGGCAAGCGGCCAGACGCTGTATCTGGAGCCTCTCGCGACCGTCGAGATCAACAACGAGGTCGTCGAGCTCGAGGCCGAGGAAGCCGAGGAGGTGCAGCGCATTCTGCTTTCGCTCACCGACGCGTTCCGTCTGCGGCACGACGATGTGGCCAGGACCGAGCAGGTGGCGACTGAACTCGACGTCCTGCAGGCCAAGGCGCGTCTCGCACAGGTTACCGGAGCGGTCGCGCCGAAGTTGTCGCAGGACGGCCGGCTCGAATTGCTCGCCGCCCGCCATCCCCTGCTGATGCGCGGCGTGGTTTCGCGATACTCGGACGATCTGGACGGGCTGCCCGACGCGCCGACACCGGTGGACATCAAACTGGTGCCCCCGAACACGACGCTGCTCATCACCGGTCCCAACACCGGCGGCAAGACGGTCGCGCTCAAGACGGCGGGCCTGCTGGCGCTGATGGCGCAGGCAGGGCTGCACGTGCCGGCGGAGCCCGATTCGAGCGTGCCGGTGTTCAAGGCGATCTTTGCCGACATCGGCGACGAGCAGTCCATCGCGGCCAGCCTGAGCACCTTCGGCTGGCACATCACCAACGTCGCGTCGATGGATCGCGACCTGCGCCTGCCGGCGCTGGTGCTGCTCGACGAGATTGGCGCCGGCACCGATCCGATTGAGGGCGGCGCGTTGGGCGTCGCCATCGTCGATCACTTCCGCACCCGCGGCGCGCTGGTGCTGGGGACGACGCACTACGACGCCCTGAAGACCTACGCGCAGACGACCGACGGCGTGCAGTGCGCGGCGTTTGCGTTCGATCCGGTGGGCTTTGCGCCGACGTATGAGCTCATCTACGGGTCGCCCGGACGAAGCCTCGCGCTGGAGATGGCCGGGCGCCTTGGGTTGAGCCGCAAGGTGATCGACAAGGCGCGCGCGAGTCTTGGCACGCGCGAAGCGCAGCTGGCCAACCAGTTGGCGCGTGTGGACGAGGATCTGGCGCAGTTGTCTGAAGAACGCAAGGCCGCCGTGCGCGAGCGCGAG
This sequence comes from Vicinamibacteria bacterium, assembly GCA_963806705.1. Classification (GTDB taxonomy): domain Bacteria; phylum Acidobacteriota; class Vicinamibacteria; order Vicinamibacterales; family JAENWD01; genus JAENWD01. Next base: position 43,712 of record CAWDZE010000002.1, on the reverse strand, counting down.
GCCATGGCCAGGGCCCGTGCCGCCGCCGAGCGCCGTGAAGAAGAGCTGCGCGAGCGTGAAGAGGCGTTCAAGCGGAAGGTCACCGATCGCGTAGAGGATCGCGTGCGCGCCGCGACGCGCGAGATCGACGCGGTGGTCGCGGCCTTGAAACGGCAGACCTCGGCCCTGACCACGCGCGAAGCGGGAGTGCCGCGGCTCTCCACCGGTGATCACGGGGCGCTCAAGGCGCACGCGAAAGCGGCCGTGGACGCGGTGGCGTCGCAGGCCCTGGGCGACCGGGCCGAGGCGCCGGCGCAGGCGACGCCGGCGGCCGTCGAATCGCGCGCCGCGCGCGTCGGCGATCGGGTGATCGTGCCGCCCTTCGGCCTGCAGGGCATCGTCAAGAGCCTCGCCGATGGGCAGGCCGAGATTGACGTGCACGGCAAGCGCCTGCGCGCGCGGGCGAAGGATCTGACCGTGTTGACCGCGCCAGTCGGCAAGGCCGCGGCGCCGCCCCCGAGCGTGCGCGTGAACATCGACCTGGTGCCGCGCGAGGGCGTGCTGTCGGATCTCAACGTGATCGGCCTGACGGTCGATGAGGCGCTCACGCGCACCGAGCGGTTCCTGGACGAGACGCTGGTCACCGATCAGCGGACCGTGCGCGTGATCCATGGACACGGCACGGGCCGGTTGCAGAAGGCGATCAGCGGGTTCCTGAAGAGCCATCCGCTGGTCGCGGGGTTTCATACCGCGCCGACCGAGCATGGGGGCGGTGGGGTGACGGTTGTCGAGTTGAAGGACTAGCGTGTCACAATCACGATGGCGCGATGGCACGATGGCGCGATGGTATCGGGGACCGCCATTGCCTCAGAGCCCATCGTGTCGTCGTGCCTTCGCGCCTTCGTGGTTGTGATCTCGTGCCATGAGCCAATTCCCGCGGAACTTCATCGACGACCTGCGCCTCCACGCCGACATCGTGTCGGTCGTGCAGGACGTCGTGTCGCTGAAGAAGATGGGCGCGACGTGGAAGGGGCTCTGCCCGTTCCACAGCGAGAAGACGCCGTCGTTTCACGTCAACCGCGAGAAGGCGTTCTTCCATTGCTTCGGGTGCAACACGGGCGGCGACGTGATCAAGTTCGTCGAGCTGCACGAGAAGGTCGCCTTCCCCGAGGCCGTGCGGATGCTGGCGGCGCGGTTCGGGCTGGCGATTCCCGATGACTCCGAGGCGCGCGACGAGAGCACCAGCGCCGCGGAGCGCGAGGCGCTGCTGAAGGTGCACGAAGAGGCGGCGGCCTGGTTTCAGCAGCAGCTGGCCGGGCCGGCAGGCGCCCGCATGCGGCAGCAGCTGGAATCGCGCGGCATCAGGAAGGAAACCAGCGAGCTGCTCGGGCTGGGTTGCGCGCCGTCAACGCGCGACGGGCTGAAGTCGTATCTACTAGAGCGCAAGATCGAGCTGTCGCTGCTCCTGCGCAGCGGCCTGGTCGTGCAGCGCGACAACGGCGAGGTCGTGGACCGGTTTCGTGGCCGGTTGATGATCCCCATCTGCCGCGACAGCGGGTCGGTGATCGCGTTTGGCGGGCGGGCGACCGAGCCGGACCAGGTGCCGAAGTACCTGAACTCGCCGGAAACGCCGATTTACTCGAAGAGCCGGACCCTCTACGGGCTGCACCTGGCCAAACCGGCCATCCGCAAGCTGGGGCGGGCGATCCTGGTGGAAGGCTACTTCGACGTCGCGCAGCTGGTGCAGGCCGGCATCACGCCGGTGGTGGCCTCCTGCGGCACGGCGCTTACGACCCAGCAGGCCCAGCTTTTGCGTCGGTTCACGTCGAAAGTCGTGCTCAGTTTCGACCCTGACGCCGCCGGCCAGGGCGCCGCGGTCCGGTCGTGCGAATTGCTGGCCGCCGAGGGCTTCGAGGTCAACGTCGCGGTGTTGCCGCCGGGGGCCGATCCCGACGCTCTGGTGCAGGAAAAGGGTCGCGAGGGCTACCTGGCCGAGCTGAAGCAGTCGGTGCCCTACCTTGAATTTCTGGTGCGAAAGGCCGCAGCGGGGCACGAACTTACCAGCGACGAGGGCCGGCGGCGATTCCTCCACGAGATGCTGGAGGTCGCCTCCCGAATCCCCGATGCGGCCGCCAGGGACCAGTTTGCTGACCGGATTGCGGCGCGGGCGCGTATTACGGAAGAAGTCGTCCGCGCCGAGATCCGTAAGGCGGCCGTGGCGCGGAAGACCACCGTGCCCGAGCGGGTCCTGGCGCCGTCGCAGCCGCTGAAACCGGCCGAACGAGGCCTCTTGTGGGTCCTGCTCCACGCCCCGGACGAGGCGAGGCTTGCATTGGAAGAGCTGGATCCGGAGGATCTTGAGGCACTCCAATCGGGCGGGGCCCTGGAAATCGCCCGAGGACTGTCGGACGTCCCGGCGGCCAGCTTCCCAACGGCCTGGCTGGAGCGTCTAAATGAGAGGGAGGCGCAGTGGGTGACCGGGATCGGCGCCCAGGCGGAAGGCCCGGCCCATTCGGCCGACGACTGCGTCAGGACCTTGAAGCGCCTGCGGTTCGACCGCGAGCGCACGGCATTGCAGCGAGAGATGGAGCGGCTGGCCGACGTGTCGGGACCCGACGCCGAGGCCCGCTTTGTCGAACTCGATGGACGAAAGAAAGAACTGACGCGGCGCATCGAAGCACTCTCGGCCGACTGAGCCGAATTCGGGGCATATGTCCCCACCAGCTTCGCGCCGCATGGCAAGCAGCGTAGGACGGCATCATAGATAGGGACGGTGGAATGTGACGACCGGAAAGCGAACACCTCTGTCGATCGAGGACAAGTACGACGAAGTCCGGCAGCTCATCAACATCGGCAAGGAGAAGGGCTACCTTCTCTACGACGAGGTCAACGAGCTGCTGCCGTCGGAAATCAACTCGTCGGAGGACCTCGACGACCTGTTCAACACCCTCGGCAGCGCCGGGATCGAGGTGCTGGACTCGGACAAGGGGTTCCGCGACGACAAGCCCTTCGACCGGACGCAGGAAGGCGCCGAGGAAGGCGTCGAGCTCGACCTGACGCCCGGAGCGCTGGACAAGACCAACGACCCGGTCCGCATGTACCTGCGCGAGATGGGCACGGTGCCCCTGCTCACGCGCGAGGGCGAAGTGGCGATTGCCAAGCGCATCGAGCGCGGCAAGCTGGCCGTGATCAAGTCGATCTCCCGCACGCCGATGGTGACCAAGAAGGTCATCCAGCTGGGCGAGGATCTGCGCAACGACCAGCGCACGATCCGCGAGCTGGTGACCTTCTCCGACGAGGAGATCACCGACGAGAAGATCGAGGACCGCAAGCGCGAGGTCCTCAAGCAGATCGACGCGGTCAAGAAGGCGCGCGGCGGCGTCCAGAAGACCGAAGAGAAGCTCGAGACGGTGCCGAAGAAGGAGAAGCGCAAGTACACGCGCGCGCGCTGGAAGATGCTGCGCAGCCGCGTGGAGCTCTCCCAGGTGATCCGCAAGATCGAGTTCACCGAGCTGGTCAAGCGCCGGATGATCGACGAGATCAAGGAGCAGGTGGAGGCCGTCCAGCGCACCGAGCGCGAGATGATCCACTACGAGCGGCAGCTGAACCCGCCCAAGGGCAAGAAGCCGCTGAAGCTGAAGGAAGAGGAGAAGAAGCTCTACCTGAAGCGGATCAAGGACCTCAAGGCCCACCTCAAGACGCAGGCCGACGATCTCCAGGAGACGCCCGAGGTCCTGCTGCGCACGCTGGACAAGATCCAGAAGGGCGAGTGGGAGGCCGAGGTCGCCAAGAAGGAGCTGGTCGAGGCGAACCTGCGACTGGTGGTCTCGATCGCCAAGAAGTACACGAACCGCGGCCTGCAGTTCCTGGACCTGATCCAGGAAGGCAACATCGGCCTGATGAAGGCCGTGGACAAGTTCGAGTACCGCCGCGGCTACAAGTTCTCGACGTACGCGACGTGGTGGATCCGCCAGGCCATCACGCGCGCGATTGCCGACCAGGCGCGGACCATCCGCATCCCGGTCCACATGATCGAGACCATCAACAAGCTGATCCGCACCAGCCGCGCGCTGGTGCAGGAGCTGGGCCGCGAGCCGACCTCGGAAGAAATCGCGCAGCGGATGGACATCCCGGTGAGCAAGGTCCGCAAGGTCCTGAAGATCGCGCAGGAGCCGATCTCGCTGGAGACGCCGATCGGCGAAGAGGAAGATTCGCACCTGGGCGACTTCATCGAGGACCGCGGCGTCGTCTCGCCGGCCGAGGCGGTGATCAACCTGAACCTCAAGGAGCAGACCGAAGCGGTCCTCAAGACGCTGACGCCGCGCGAGGAGAAGGTGATCAAGATGCGCTTCGGCGTCGGCGACGGCTCCGAGCACACGCTCGAAGAGGTGGGGCAGAACTTCGCCGTCACCCGCGAGCGCATCCGGCAGATCGAGGCCAAGGCGCTGCGCAAGCTGCGGCACCCGTCGCGCAGCCGGAAGCTCAAGGCGTTTCTGGAGGGAGAACCAGCTAGAGATGTGCCGGGTGCCAGGTGCCGCGTGCTGGGTGCGGTGCTGAGTGCCTGGTCCTGAGTGCTGGTGAAACGGGCGGCGCGGACTTCGGTTCTCGCCGCCCTTTTCTTTGGCGAGGTTATCCCCGGCGACGATAGAAGACTCCCGCCGCCGCCGAGCAGGAGAACGACCAGGAGGATGATGATGAGTGTGTTGGTGTCCATGCCGACAGCGTGGCACTATCTGAAGCCGGTGTCTGTTCGGTTGTGCACAAGCGCGCCGTCGTCAATACTCGAGGTGGTCCGCTATACTCTTCATGGCGGGCGCAATCCGCAGTCTGCAATCCGCAATTTTTTGCGGGCCCTTAGCTCAGCGGTCAGAGCTGCCGGCTCATAACCGGCTCGTCCCAGGTTCGAATCCTGGAGGGCCCATTACCTCCCTCGCTTCGCTCGGTCGGTCTTGGGCCCTCCAGGCTTCTACGTTCAGTCGCCGCAGGCTTCCGCCTGCGACAAACAGAGCGAATCCTGGAGGCTCTAGCTCAGTCGTCGCAGGCTTCCGCCTGCGGCAAACAGTGCGAATCCTGGAGGGCCTTCCTAGCGTCTATTCCGGACACATGGGTGACAGTTCACATAGGTAGCACTTTCCGAGGCAGGCAATGCGCGAGGGCATCTTCGTCATGGGGTTCGCACTGCTGCACGGGATGGCTGATGCCCAGTCCGATCGGGTGTCGCCGCGTCCTGGAGACACGCGCATGCTCGGGGGAATCACTTTCGTCGCCATCCCGAGCGGTGACTTCAGCATGGGCGATAGCGTTGGCGACGGGCCCGCCATCGAGCGACCGGTGCACCGAGTGAAGGTGGACGCTCTCTGGATGGCCAGCACCGAGGTGACGTTCAGGCAGTGGAAGGCATTCCTCGAGGACGCGGGCTATCGACCGGGTCGCTCGCGTGGCCTGAGTGACGACCATCCCGTGGTCAGCATCACCTGGGATGACGCCAAGGCCTTTTGCGACTGGTTCTCCCGAAAGTACAGCGTCGTCCTGCGGCTTCCGACCGAAGCGGAATGGGAGCATGCAGCCAGAGGCGGCCTGGAGGGACAGCGGTATCCGAACGGCAACTCGATCTCGCCTGCTGACGCCAACTTCGACCAGCGCGGTCCGGTCCGTGTGGGAAGCTATCGGCCCAACGGCTACGGTCTGTACGACATGGCCGGCAATGTCTTCGAGTGGGTGGCCGACTGGTACGACAAGGACTACTACCAACACACGCCGCTGGTGAACCCGCCCGGTCCCCCGACCGACGCAACTGGAGCGCAACGTCGCGCAGATCGCGGCGGTGGTTGGTGCATGGGCGTCGAGAGGGTGCGTGTGTCCGCGCGTCACGCCGGCCCAGGCGCGTGGGATGAAGGGGGCACCGCCGACTGTTTGGGGTTCCGGCCAGTGATGGAAGTCGCCGGTGCGCGTCGGAAGTCCGGATGATCGCTCCCGCGGTGCGGGGTGATACCCTCTCGCCCGGCGCCTCCCGACCGGCGCCTGGGAGAGATTCGATGCCGCAACAGACAGCCTGCCGCATGCTGCTTACCTGCGCGCTCGTCGCCGGCGCGGCGACCGCGCTTCACGCGCAGGCGGCCGCGGCCCCGAGCACGGCCACGACCAGGCGACCCAGCCTGATACCCTGGCCCACGTCGGTCGAGATGAGCGCGAGCGACGCCATCGCGATCACGAAAGACACCGTCATCGAGGTGACGCCCGGCCAGGCGGACCTGTGGCGACTGGCGACCGACCTCGCCCGTCTCCTTCGGCCGGCGCTCGATGCGACGATCGCCATCCGCGACATCGCCGGACCGGCAGCCGCCGGCTCGATCCGTCTCGAGGTCGTGCCCGCCACCACGGCGCTCGCCGGCGACGGCTACGACCTGACCATCGGCGCAAGCGGGATCCGCATCGCAGCCGCCACGCCGGCTGGCATCTTCTACGGCACGCAGACGCTGCGGCAACTGCTGCCGTGGGCCATCGAGTTGCGCGGCCCGCGGCCGTTTGCCGTCTCGGTGCCCGCCGGACACATCACCGACAGGCCGCGGTACGAGTGGCGCGGCGTCTTCCTCGACGTGTCGCGACACTTCTTTTCCGTGGCCGACGTGAAGCGCTACATCGACCTCACGGCGATGTACAAGATGAACCGCCTGCACCTGCACCTCTCGGACGACCAGGGCTGGCGGATCGACATCGCGTCATGGCCCAACCTGACGCGCTACGGCGGGAGCACGGCCGTTGGCGGCGGCGCCGGCGGCTTCTACACGAAGGCCGACTACGCCGAGATCATCGCCTATGCGCGCGACCGGTTCATGATGGTCATCCCCGAGATCGAGATGCCGAGCCACTGCAACGCGGCCCTGGCGGCGTATCCCGAGCTCACGTGCGATGGCGTCGCGCCGCCGCTGTACACCGGGATCGAGGTCGGCTTCAGCAACTTCTGCTTCGAGAAGGACATCACCTTCAAGTTCCTCGACGATGTGATCCGGGAACTGGCGGCGATGACGCCCGGGCCGTACATCCACATTGCCGGCGACGAGGTCAAGAAGATGACGCCCGAGCAGTACTCCAGGTTCATGGAGCGGGCGCAGGGCATCGTCGCGCGGCACGGCAAGACCGCGATCGCGTGGGACGAGATCATCCACGGCAAGATGCTGCCGACCACCGTCGTCCAGGACTGGCGGCCCGACGCGTCGCTGGTGCCGCCGCCCGGCACGAAGCTGATCCTCTCGCCGGCCAACCGCATCTACCTGGACATGAAGTACGACGCCGCCACGGTGCTCGGCCTGAACTGGGCCGGCAACGTGGACGTCAACGTGCCCTACGAGTGGGATCCGGCCAAGCACCTGAAGGTGCCGGAGTCGTCGATCCTCGGTGTCGAGACCGCGATCTGGTCGGAGACGCCGGCGACGATCCGCGATCTCGAGTTCATGCTGTTCCCGCGGCTGCCCGCGGTGGCGGAACTCGGGTGGACGGCACAGTCCGCCCGCGACTGGAGCGACTTCCGCGTGCGCCTCGGCGCCCAGGCGCCGCGCTGGTCGGCGCTCGGGATCAACGCATTCTGGTCGCCGAAGATCGACTGGACGAGGTGAGAACAGGCTCACCGCAGGCGAAGCGATCACTCCTGCCGTAGTGCCGCCATCGGGTCGACTCTCGAGGCGCGAAGGGCGGGCAGGTACGCGGCGCTCAGCGCGACCCAGAGCAGCAGCCCGACCGCCAGCGCCAGCGTCAGCGGATCCTGCGGCGCCACGCCGAACAGGCGGCTGTCGATCAACCGCGACGCCATGTAGGCCAGGACGCTGCCGGCGGTCAGTCCGAGCACGACTACGCCCAGCGTCTCGCGCAGGATCATCGCGATGACACCGCGGGACTGAGCGCCGAGCGCGATCCGCACGGCAATCTCCCCGGTGCGGCGCGCCACGCCGTACGACAGCACGCCATAGAGCCCGATGGCCGCCAGCACGAGCGCGACGACGCCGAACACGACGGCCAGCTGCGCCGTCGTGCGGTCCTGCGCCGTCAACGGCGCCAGGCGCTCCTGAATCGACTTCGCCGAGATGATCGGGAGTGCAGGGTCCACCTCCTGAATGCCCGCGCGAATCCCCGCCATCACCGACGAGCTGTCGGTCGCAGTCCGAATGATGAACGTCGGGCTTCTCGGGGAGTGCGGCGGCTGCTCGGCCGACACGTAGTAGCGGGGCTCGACCTGGCCGCGCACGTCATCGGTATGCGCGTTTCTGGCCACGCCGACGACCTGGTACGACGTGCGGTTTCCATTGTCAACGGTGGTCACGCGCATCCCGAGAGGGTTGCGTCCGGCGAAGAATTTCCTGACGAACGCGTCGTTGATCACGCAGACCTTCGGGGAGTCGCCGCGGTCCGAGTCGAGCAGGTCGCGTCCGAGGGTGATGGGGACGCCAAGCCCGGAGAAGTAGCCAGGGCCGACCGTGTCGACGGCCGACTCGCGATCGGTCTCGCCCTTCGGCGTGAAGCCCTCGACTTCGATCGCGTTGTTCGAAAACCCGCCCGTGAACACGCCGAGCTGCGAGTACGTGACCGAGCGAACGCCTGGCACCTGCTGCAGTCGCTCCCGGAGCAGCAGCCGCAGGGCGCTGCGCCGATCGATGCCCTGCTCGGTGTCGTCGAGGTCGACGCGGACGAGCAGCAGGCGTTCTGCCGGATACCCGAGGTCGGCGCGCTGCAGGTTGTAGACGGTCCGCGCCAGCAGCCCGGCCCCAACCAGCAGCGGCAGCGACAACGCGAGCTGCAGGCCGACCAGCCATCGTCCCGTGCGCATCTGCCGCCGCGTGCCGCCCGCGCCGCGGGTGTGTTCATTGAGGGCAGGGGCTCCCTCCGACCTCGTGAGCTGCCAGGCTGGAAGCACGCCGAAGAGAAGGGCGGATGCCAGGGTCGCGACGGCGGCAAATGCCAGGACCAGCGGGTCGAGCGCGAACTGCAGCTCGAACGAACGTGCGAATCCGGAAAGCATCCGGACCAGGACGCCGTGGAGGGCGAACGCGACGGCAAGGGCGGCGATGCCTCCAGCGGAAGCCATCACGAGGGCCTCGGTGATCAGCTGGCGGACCAGGCGGCCGCGGCTGGCGCCGAGTGACACCCGCAGCGCAATCTCCGTCCGGCGCGACTCGCCGCGCGCCAGCAGCAGGTTGGCGAGATTGGCACACGCGATCAGCAGCAGCACGCCGACGCCGACGAGCAGTGCCGTCAGCGAGTCCGAGAATTCGCGCCGCGTCGACGATGCGCCGCGCTCGGCGGACTGGAGCTTCAGCCGCTCGTCGCGAAAGCTGGCGCCGCTGGGCCGCGTTAGCGTGTTCCCGTTGAAGGCCGCGAGGTTGGCCTGGAGTATGGCATTGGCCTGCGCCTCGGCTTCGGCGCCGCTCACTGCCGGCTTCAGCCGTCCGAAGACGTGCAGCCACATCGACTTGTCCGGCGGCGTGTCGTGCAGGCGATCCGTGCCAGGGAACACGCGTGGCTGCAGCCGTATCGGCAGCCAGAAGTCCGGCTGCTGGCCGCTGGTCTCGCCGATGAAGCCCTGGGGCGTGACGCCGATCACCGTCACGGTGGCATTGCGCACCTGGAACGTCTTGCCCAGCGCGTCGAGCTGCCCGCCGAACCGCCGGCGCCAGTACGCGTGGCTGATGACGGCGTGCGGCACGTCGAGCCGGTCGTCCGCCGCGGTGAACAGCCGGCCAACGGCCGGCTTGACCCCGAGCACCTCGAAGAACCCACCGGACACGAGCCGCCCACGGCCCTCCTCCCAGCCATCCCCCTGGAAACGGATCTGCCACGTGCTGAGGCTGCTCTGACTGGCCATCAGCGACGAGAACCGATCGGCCTGGTCCCGCAACTGCTCGAACTCCTCGTAGGTCACCCACGACCGCGGTCCGTCGGTGCGCCCGTTCCAGCCGCCGGTCCAACTGCCGGCCTCGTCGGGGTTGGTCAGCATCACCAGCTGGCCCGGCTGCGCCACCATCGGCAGCGACGCATGCAGCACGCCATTCCACAAGCTTGAAGATGGCGGTGTTGGCGCCGATGCCGAGCGCCAGCGACAGCAGCGCCGTCGCGGTAAAGCCCGGCCGCGCCGCCATCGTGCGCAACGCGTAGCGCAGGTCGTGCTGCAGCACGTGCCAGTGCTCCGCCGGAGCGACCTTCAACGCGTCGACGACGGCGCGCGCCCAGAGGATCGCCTGGGCTCGCCGGCCTCCGCTCCGTCCGGCGTGCTCCAGCTGATCGGCGAACAGGAGCTGCATCTGCTGGCCGTATTCCTGACGAAACGGCGCCGGGTAGCAGCGCAGCAAGGCACGGTAGACGGCGATGGCGCGCATTACGTCCCCCTTACGAGCCCCGTCGCCCTCGCCTGCTGGAGCAGGGCGTTGAGCCGCTCCACTTCGGCCGCCGCCACGCGTCTTCCGAAACGCGTGAGCCGGTAGTAGCCGCCTCCGCTCGTCGGTGCTCGAGGGGTCCGGACTTTCCGCGAGCTCTTCAATGAGGCCCTGCTCGAGCATGCGGCGGATCGAGCTGTAGAGCGTGCCCGCGCTCAGCTGCACCTTGCCGTCGGTCCTGGCAGCGACGTCCTGCATGATGGAGTAGCCGTGGCGATCGCGGTCGGCAAGCGCGATCAGGATGTGGAAGACCGCGGTGGGCAGCGGCAGCAGCGAATCGGGCGTGGAATCGGTCATCGGGGCCTCTACCTGCTTCAACTATACTCTATTCAAGTATAGTGCCAAGTTTCGTTCGCGGCACGACACCGTAGCCAGAATGGCGAGGCGGGCCTATATTCAGGCGATGGCGGCTGGAGCCCGAACACGAAGTCCTCACGGTTGGAGGGCGCGAGATCGCGATCTCGAACCCTCGCAAGGTGCTGTTTCCGCAGGCGGGGCACACCAAGCTCGACCTCGCGCGGTACTACATCGCGGTCGCGCAAGGGGCCCTGCAAAGCGCAGGCGGGCGGCCCAACGTCCTGGTGCGCTATCCGAACGGCATCGACGGCGAGTTCTTCTTTCAGAAACGGGCGCCGCAATCGCGGCCGTCCTGGCTGGATGTCGTCGAGCTGCGCTTTCCCTCGGGCCGGACGGCCCAGGAGATCGTGCCGAGAGAGCCGGCCGCGTTCGTGTGGATGGCCAACCTCGCGTGTCTCGAGCTGCACCCGCACCCGGTGCGTGCCGACGATCTCGACCATCCCGACGAGCTGCGCGTCGATCTCGATCCGGTGCCGGGTGTGGAGTGGCCTCAGATTCGCGAGGTCGCAGGCGTGGTGCAGGCCACGCTCGAGGATCTCGGCCTGGTGGGATGGCCCAAGACGTCGGGCTCGCGCGGGATCCACGTCTACGTGCGCATCGAGCAACGATGGACGTTCGACCAGGTCCGTCGATCGGCGCTGGCGCTGGCACGCGAGGTCGAGCGGCGCGCGCCGGGGCTGGCCACGAGCAAGTGGTGGAAAGAGGAACGTCACGGCGTGTTCCTGGACTACAACCAGAACGCCAAGGATCGGACGGTGGCCGGCGCGTATTCCGTGCGACCGAGGCCGGATGCGCGCGTGTCGGCGCCGCTGTCGTGGGACGAGATCGCGGTCTGCGATCCGGCCGACTTCACCCTTGCCACGATGCCGGCGCGGTTTGCCGAGATCGGAGATCCTCACGCCGGCATGGACAGCCATCCGTGCGTGATCGACGCGCTGCTGGAGCTGTCCGACCGCCAGCAGAAAGAGGGCCTTGGCGACGCGCCCTGGCCGCCTCACTACCGCAAGCAGCCGGGCGAGGCCCCACGCGTGGCGCCGTCACGCCGTCGGACGCCAAGCCGCCCGCTTGTCGAGATCGGGCGCGCCCGCGAGAAGGCCGATGCCCTTGCGGGCTTCGAACGCTGGAAGCTCCGTCACCCCGATGTTGGCGAGCACCTGCAGCCGGCCGACGTGCTGGTGGATGCGATGCGCGGCCGCTTCCGTACCTGGACGCGTGTGCGCGTCAACCTTCAGCATGTCCCTGAAGCCATCCGCCCGGCACAGGAGCCGCTGGACCCCAACGAGGACATGGCCGGCGACTGGAGCTCAGCGACTCCGGTCGACGCGCCGAACACCTTCGCGAGCTCGTAAGGGGTCGTGACCTCGAGCTGGTCGTAGCCGCAGTCGATGGGCTGCTTGTCGCCGCGCCAGCGCTGGAAGACGGCCGCGTGGCGGAACCGCGTGCCCTGCATGTGGTCGTACTTCACCTCGCAGACCCGCTCGATGCGCAGCGGCTCCCACGACAGATCCTTGCCCGCGCTCCAGCGGCTCTGGCCGCCCGGCATGCGCGTGATCTCGCCCTGGACTTCGGCCCACTCGCGCCACGGGTGACCATCGAGCGCGCCCTCGCGCAACGGGGCCAGCTCCGCCGCGAGCTGCTCGCGCGTCGCCATCGTGAACGACGAGGTCACCCCCACGTGCTGCAGCCTCCCCTTGTCGTCGTACAACCCGAGCAGCAGCGAGCCGACGCGCTTGTCTTTCCCGTCCTTGTGCCAGCGGAAGCCCGCGACGACGCAGTCGGCGGTCCGCGCATGCTTCACCTTGATCATCGCGCGCTTGCCGGGCTGATAGGTCGCGTCGACGGGCTTGGCGATCACGCCGTCGAGCCCTGCGCCCTCGAATCGGGCCAGCCATTCCGACGCCTGCGCGCGATCGCGCGTCATCGGGGTCAGGTGAATCGGCGGCCTGGCATCGGCCAGCAGCCGCTCCAGGCGCGCGCGACGCTCGGACTGCGCGACGCCGCGCAGGTCCTGCCCGTCGATCGCAAGCGCGTCAAACCCGACGAAGGCCGCCGGCGTCTCAACAGCGAGCCTGGCGACACGGGAGGCGGCCGGATGCAGGCGCATCTGGAGAGCGTCGAAGTCCAGGCCGTGCGGCGTGGCGATCACGATCTCGCCATCCAGAACCGAGCCATCAGGCAACCCGGCCCGCAGCGCGTCGTGCAGCTCCGGAAAATACCGATCGAGCGGCTTGAGATCGCGGCTCTGGATGAAGACCTCGTCGCCGCCACGAAAGACAATGGCGCGAAAGCCGTCCCACTTGGGTTCGAAGAGAAATCCCGTCGCCGACCGGGATCTCCGTGGCGAGCTTGGCCAGCATGGGCTCGATTGGCGGCGGGATCGGAAATGGCGATGTCGGCATGACACAGCCTAGCGCACTCGCCGCGAGGGGCAGCAAGAACCGTTCTGCCGATCTCGGATCTGTGACGTCCACCACGGCTGCGACACTGAGTCGGAGTCCTCGGATCCCTCCCCGGCGGCGGCGACGGCCATGGCACGCCTTTGGCTCAACCTGGCGGCATGCCCTCGGTGTGTCTGCTGGTGGTCATCGTCAGCTGGTTGCTGCCCGCTCCAGCGCAGGCGCAGGCATGGGCGGACGCATACCGAGCAGAGGACTACCAACGGGCCGCGAACCTGCTGCATCCCATCCTCGTCGAAAGTCTTTATGCCCGGGGTGTCCGACGACGACCCCGCGCCCACCGCGACAACCTCGCAGTGTCTTTACGCCCAGGGGCTTGGTGTCGCTCGGGACCCGATCGTGGCATGCGCGCTGGCGCAGACCTCTGGCGTGGCTGCGCAGATGAGCTCGCGGCGTTACGCCACTGACGTTCGCCGTTGGGAAGCCGTCGATGGCCGAGAGCGAGCGATTCATCGGCCGACATCTGTGGCGCGCTTGTCCTACGAGGATCGCCTGACCGCCAGCCGTTCCATCGGCTGCTTTGCCCTTGGGATGCCGGAGCAGGTCCTGCCGTGGGTCGCCACTCCGTGCGCATCGGCCACCGGGGAATCCGTCTTGCCGGGCGCCGGCAAGGTCGTGGAGTTGAATGGGCTGTCCGCTCGTCATCGCGCACACCGCCACCAGAACGATTGGGCCTCCGGAAGACGCGGCGCCTGGTGTCGGGGCGCGACACTTCATCGAGTTGTTCTCGTGGCACGCCGGGCAGGACCCCGAGTATCACACACTGGCCTACGTCCTGCAGTGGCAACCCTATGAAGTGAGCGACGCGGGTATCGGCTTTGGAGGGATCGCGGAGGTCACCACTGTTTCCAGCTGGCCCGGTCTTGGGTTGCCCGTCGATGTCGGCTCGGGCCCGGTCATGCAGATGATTCGATCCGGCCACGTTCGCTGGCGGATCGACGGCGACCCTCCAAGGCGCGGATGGTTCATGCGTTCCGAGGCAAGCACGCGATGACCCTCCGACTCTGTGCAAGCGCTGGCCCTTGCGATCGGACTGATTGCGGCAACACCTGCGAATGCGAGTGGCATGCTCGCGCGAAATCGCTGGCCCGCCGTGCGAAGCCACCTGGAAGTCCGACGCTGTCTTCGCTGGAACCGTGCGCTCGGTGGTCGAGATCGATCACGATGCCTACGGGCGGCCGTACGGATCGCTCTGGTCACCGTGGACGTCGAACGAGCCTTCGTCGAATGCAGCGACGGGACCGCTCGAACTGATCACGGGGCCGGGGGGGCGGGGATTGTGGCTATCAGTTCGCAGTCGGACAGCGCTATCTGATTTACGCCACAAAAACGCCAACCGGACGATGGTCATGCCTCGATATGTTCGAGAACGCGGCCGCTCGAGAAGGCGCAAGAAGATCTGCAGTACCTCTCGACGCTGCCGGCCGTCGGCTTGGGAGCGCCGCGTGTTCGGGCGCATCCATCACTGGCAGCGCGACCCCTTCGAAGAACAGACGTTGGACTACGGCCCTCTTGAAGGCCTCGTCGTCAACGTCAGTGGCGCCGGCTTCTCGCGCGACGCGGTCACCGATCGCCACGGGCGGTACGAGATCGCGGGGCTGCCACTGGGCGTCTCGACGCTCACGGTCGCTGCGCCGCATGGATTCGACTCCCGCGGTCTGCAGCGCGAACTGGATCTCGGGGATTTGCGCGCCTGCAACGAACGCAACTTCGAGCTCAGATACGTCGCCAGCGCGTCGGGCTCGGTCGTCGATGCAGCAGGACGTGCGCTCGCAGGTATTCGAGTCGAGGCCGTCGCCGCCGAACTCGCCGGGCACCGGCCGCCGCCGTATCAGGAGCCTGCCATCACCGACGAGCGAGGGGCGTTCGAGTTCGAGCGCCTGCCGCCGGGCATCTATGTGTTCGGCGTGAACCTCACCACGCCGCGTTATGGGCGGGCGACGGACGAGCCGGCGGTGTTCCTGCCCGGAGTCGCGGTGGCGTCGGACGCGACCGCCATCGAACTTCGCCCGGGAGACCGGACGCCGGTGGGTGTGCTTCGTCTCAATCGATCGCTGACTTCGAGCCGCCGGGCCGCTTGCGCGATCGGCTGCCACCGCCTGCATCACAGGCAGGGCAAATGCCAGCAACCCTCGCGCGTCGAGCAGGAAAC
This sequence comes from Vicinamibacteria bacterium, assembly GCA_963806705.1. GTDB lineage: Bacteria > Acidobacteriota > Vicinamibacteria > Vicinamibacterales > JAENWD01 > JAENWD01. Next base: position 28,347 of record CAWDZE010000002.1, on the reverse strand, counting down.
ACTGCGCGTCGCCGACTCGCCCGCCGTGGTTGCCGGTCTCGGCCAGATACGTGTCCACGAGCCGCGCGAAGAAGCGGTCGGGCCAGTTCGGATGCGCCCGGTCGCTGGTATCGAACTCCTCCATGTCCCGCCAGACGCGTGTGCCGCCGTCGCTGACGGGCACCTTGAACCTCGACACGCGCTTGCCCGGGATGTCGACGATGTGCTCGGCGTAGTGAAGGAAGGTCACGGTGTCGTGATCGCAGCCGAGCAGCAGGATCTTGCCGTCGAGCGCGACGAACCGATCGAGGGCCGAGGCGCGACCGAAGGCGTAGTTCCACGGCTGCTTCGAGTGCAGGTACTCGGCATGCCTGCCCCACGTGACAAAGCGCGCGACGTGATGGTTGACTCTCGAACCCGGATACGTGCGAAAGAGTTCGACGAGGGCGCCGTTCTCGCGCTGGGACCGCGCCGTCAACGGGATCGAAGGCCGGAAGCTTCTCCAGCAGCTCTCGTTCCTGCTCGGCGCTCAGGTTTCCGCGTCCGATCTCATCGAAGTGGGCGGGACAACTGGCGTACATCATCAGCGTGCCGGCGGCTGTGAGGGCATCTTTGAGGGCGAGGTGAATCTGATCGGGGCCGCCAGCGACCTCGCCGACGGCGCGAACGGAGGCGTGCGCCATGACCGTGTCGCCCGGCGCGATGCCCAGTGCGGCGAAATCCGGCAGCCAGTTCGTGTCGTGAATACATCCCACTCAAATCTTACAGAGAGTCGCGCGGGCTCTGAAACGACGCGTTCGCCCGGGCATAGAATCGCGCGATGCGCGGGTTCTCAGCCGTGGCCGCCTGCCTTCTGACGGTTGCGTGCGGAGGCCAGTCGGCCCCCCCGGCCCCTTCCCCGACCACCGAGTCGCTGGAGCTGAGGCGCCAGACCGCGCACTTTCGGATCTTCGCGGGGCAGGCCTCAGATCTCACCGTGGCGACGCCGCCGACCGCCTCGAGGAACAGTACGGGCGCGTCCTGAGCGACTTCGGCATCAGCGACATCGAGACCGTCACCGTCAGAATCTGGCAGGACGAAGCGGCCTACTTCGCGACCCTGGAAGCGTACCTCGGTCAGCGGTACCAGGCCAGCGGCTACATCACGGGCCGCGATGAGATTCGTGTGCTGGCGGTTCCGCAACTTCCCGTCAACGTCGTGCACGAGTTCTGCCACGCCGCCAGCCTCTACGTGAACCCGTCGCTTGCGAACAACCCCCGGTGGTACTGGGAAACGGTCGCTCTCTACGAAAATGGCGAGCTGGTCCAGCCGCGCACGCTCGACTACATGGTGCGTGGCGCCTATCCCACGTTGCAGCAGCTCAACGCCGGCCCCAACGCGAGCCGCCAGGTCTACGAGGTCGGCTACCTGCTCGGCGAGTTCATCGTCAGCCGCTGGGGCCGGCCTGCGTTTCTTCGCCTCATCCAGACCAACGCGGACGTGCCGGCTACCCTCGGGCTTTCGGTGCAGGCTTTTGAAGAAGCCTGGTACGAGTGGGTTCGGCAGCGCTACCTGCAGTAGTGGCACATACGGCACTGTGGTACAGTTCCGACGGTGCACCCAGATCTCGAACGCCTGATCCGCCTGCAGGCCTTGGACACGCAGGCGGCGGACGCGCGCAAGGCGCAGACATCGATTCCCGAGACGCAACAGGCGCTCGACCAGAAGCTGGAGGGTGCCCGAAGCACGGTCGCCGCGGCCAAGGAGAAACAAGCCGCGAACCAGGCCGACCGCCGCGCGCTCGAGAAAGACCTCGCCGCCCTCAACACCCGCCTCTCCCGCTACAAAGACCAGCTGATGGAAGTGAAGACCAACCGCGAATACACCGCCATGCAGCACGAGATCGAGACGGCGCAGGGCGAAGTGAAGCGGCTGGAAGACCAGATGCTCGAGAAGATGCTCGAGGCCGATGAACTGGCGGCGGAGCTCAAGGCGGCCGAGGCCGCGCTCAAGACGGCGGAGCAGAAAATCGTCAAGGAGCGCGCCGAGCTCGACGTGCAGCTGGTCGAGGCAGGCACGACGCTCGACAGCACCTTGAAGGAGCGCGCGGCGCTGGTGGCCGAGTTGCCGGCGTCGGTGGTCGCCACCTACGAGTCGATCGCGCGCGGCCGCAAGGGCATCGCCGTGGCCATCGCCAAGGACGAGCGGTGCAGCCAGTGCCAGGTGCGCCTGAGGCCGCAGGTCTTCGTCCAGGTCCGCATGAACAGCGGCATCGTCCAGTGCGACAGCTGCCAGCGCATCCTCTACTTCGTGCCGCCTCCGGCGGCCCCGGCCCAACCAGCAGCTCCCGCGACCGGCATGATCACGGCGTACATCGATGGCGGCTCGCGCGGCAATCCAGGCCCCGCGGGCTACGGCGTCCAGATTGTGGGCGACGACGGCGCGGTGGTCGCGGAGTTGTACGGCAGCCTGCCGCAACGCCACCAACAACGTCGCGGAGTACAACGGCCTGCTGGCGGCCCTCGCCTGGGCCGTGGACCAGGGGCAGCAAGGCGCTGCACATCCGCTCGGATTCCGAACTGCTCGTCAAGCAGCTCCGCGGCGAATACCGCGTGAAGAACCCCGGCCTGCAGCCGCTCTATCAGGACGCCCGCGCGCTCATCGGCCGCATCGGCCGCGTGACGTTCGAGCACGTGCGCCGGGAGCTCAACAAGGAAGCCGATCGCCTGGCCAACCTCGCGATGGACGAAGCCGCCGCCTCCGCCAAGGCTACGGCGAGCCAAGGCTAGTCAAGGCTTCGGCGAGTACGTCAGGGCGGAACTTCAGTTCCGCCGAGTCTATAATTCCGCCATGTCTGCTACGCGCACTCGCCCTGTCCGCCCTCGCCGTCTCCCTTTGCCTCGTGCCGGCGCGCGCCGTGTCGCCGCCTGCCGATCCCCCGGCCGGTTTTGTCGCGCTCTTCAACGGCCGCGACCTGGCTGGCTGGTACGGTCTGCCGCAGATCGATCCGGCAAAGCTCGCGGCGATGAGCGCCGACGAGCGCGCGCAGAAGCGCGCCGCCGACGCCGTGGAGTTCACCAAGCACTGGAGCGTCGAAAACGGCGAGCTGGTCAACGACGGCAACGGCCCGTTTGCCACCACGGATCGCGACTACGGCGACATCGACCTGCGTCTCGAGTACCGCACTGTCGCCAAGGCCGACAGCGGCATCTACCTGCGCGGCACGCCGCAGGTGCAGATCTGGGATACGACCGAGGCCGGCGGCAAATGGAAGCAAGGCGCGGACAAAGGGTCGGGCGCGCTGTGGAACAACTCGCCGGGCGCGGCCGGCAAGGACCCGCTGAAGCGCGCCGACAAGCCCTTCGGCGAGTGGAACAGCCTGCGCATCGTCCAGGCCGGCGAGCGGACGTGGGTGTGGCTCAACGGCACGCTGACCGTGGACGGCGCGCGGATGGAGAACTTCTGGGATCGCACGGCGCCGCTGCCGAAAGCGGGCCCGATTCAGTTGCAGACGCACGGCGGCGAGATCCGCTGGCGCAACGTGTTCCTGCGCGAGCTGCCCGCGGCGGAGGCGACCAAGATGATCTGGTCGCGTGCGCGAGGAGGGCTTCACCTCGGTCTTCAACGGCAAGGACTGGACCGGCTGGGCGGGGCCCGTCGAGAACTACCAGATTGTCGACGGCGCCATCGCGTGCAAGCCGAAGAGCGGTGGGACGATCTACACAAAACAGGTCTACAGCGACTTCGCAGTGCGTTTCGAATTCAAGCTGCCGCCGGCCGGCAACAACGGCCTGGCGATTCGGTACCCCGGAGCAGGGCGACACCGCGTATGTCGGGATGACCGAGCTTCAGGTGCTGGACACCGAGGCGCCGGCCTATGCGAAGCTCGATCCCCGCCAGACGCACGGGTCCGCCTATGGCATGGCCGCCGCCCGGCGGGGCTATCTGCGGCCGGTCGGCGAGTGGAACGTTCAGGAAGTGACCGTGAAAGGATCGACGATCGTCGTCGAGCTCAACGGCACGCGCATCCTCAACGCCGACCTGAGCACGATCACCGATTACCTCGACGGCAAGGACCACCCGGGCAAGGATCGCAAAGAGGGCCACTTCGGCTTTGCCGGCCACGGCGATCCGGTGGCGTTCAGGAACATCCGCATCAAGCCGATCTGATGACGGACGTTAACCACAGAGACACGCACGGAGAAGGCTTTGCGTGTCCGGTCCGAGGTTAACGTCCGTCATCGAGTCACGATCGTCGCATCCACACGCAATCCAATCGGCAGGTCGGCGCCGGGATCCAGTTCCACCAGCGTCTCGAGGATCTTCGTGTCCACGCGCTCGCGGGGTTCGTCGGTGCGGATGTTCTTTCGCCCGAGCACGCGGCCGATGCGGATCACGCGGCCCTCGAAGCGCCGCTGCCGTAGGCGCCGGCGGTGACGTAGGCGCGCTGACCGAGCTGAATCGAGCCGACGTCGTGCTCGTCCACGTCCACGCGCACCCGCAGGCGTGACAGATCGGCGATCGTGAAGAGCGACGTGCCTGGCACTTCGGGCGACACGCTCTCGCCCACGCGCACGCGACGCCGCAGCACGGTGCCGGCAATCGGCGAGAGCACCGACGTCTTGGCCAGTCGCGCGCGGGCATCCTGCAACGCAGCCTCGGCCGCATCGACATCGGCCTGGGCGCTGACGCGGTCCTCCGCGCGAGGACCTGCCTCGACCAGCGCCAGACGCTGGCGCAGTTCCCCCAGCCGCGCGCGCGCGACGTCGAGGTCGCGCGCCGAGCGGTCCTGCTCTTCACGGGCGATCACGCCGTCTCGCGCCAGCGCGTCACGTCGGGCGGCCTCGCGCTCGGCCTGGGCAAGCACGGCTTCCGCCTGCGTCACCGCGGCCTGCGCCTCACGCCGCTCTTCAGGCCGCGAGCCGTTTTGGGTTCGCAGGCGCACGGCGCGCACATTGGCCAGACGCGCTTCGGCCAGCGCCACCTGTGCGCGGTAGTCACGGCTTTCGAGCGTCGCCAGCACCTGCCCGGCGCAGAACCGCCTCGCCTTCCTCGACGGCGATTGTCACGATCCGCCCGCCGACCTCGACGCCAATCTCGATCTCTTCCGAGATCGGCTCCACCCGGCCCGGGCCGACGACGCGCGCGAAGTCGGTCGTGCCGGCCTTCGCGGTCGAGTCGCGGCCTGTGGGAACCGGTCACGTGCGCCCAGCGCGAGGACGCTGGCCGCGACCGTGGCCACGCCAGCCGAAAATCAGAACACCACGCGATAAGAGTTTCATGATGCCAACGCCTCAGGCACATCAATGCCTTTCAAGACCCCGTCTTCGATCGCTACCTGCCGGTCCGCATACCGATACGTGCGGCTGTCGTGCGTCACCAGCACCACGGCTCGATTGCGCGCGCGTGCGAGCGAGCGCAGCAGGTCCATCACGAGTTGGCCGCTGGTTGAATCCAGCGCAGCAGTGGGCTCGTCGGCCAGGATGATGGACGGGTCGCCCGCCAATGCGCGGGCGATGGCCACGCGCTGCTTCTGACCGCCCGACAAGTCGGCCGGTCTCACGTCCACCTTGTCGGCGAGGCCCACCAGGTCGAGCGCCTCGGCGGCCTGCCGACGCGCGGACCGACCGCCCACGCCCTTCAGCCCAAGCGCGATCTCGACGTTCTCCGCCCGCGGTCAGCGCCGGAAACAGGTTGAAGCCCTGGAAGACGAACCCGAAATGCTGGAGCCGCACCTGCGGCAGATCGCGCTCGGCCAGATGCGCGACCTCGCGTCCCTGGACCTTCACGCTGCCACCGGACGCGCGCAGGATGCAGCCCATGATCGACAACAGCGTCGTCTTGCCGCTTCCCGAAGGCCCGAGCAGCAACAGGATCTCGCCGGGTGCGACGTCCAGGCTCACGCCCCGCAGCGCGTGCACCGCCACCGCGCCGCTGCTATAGGTCTTGGTCACGTCGGTGACCGCAATCGCCGGAGTCATCATCAATCCTTGTGAATTTCTCAATCTGCTCAATCTGCAATCTGCAATCTGCAATCCTCGTTACCCTCTGAAAACCATGGCTGGATCGAGTCGCGTGACCTTGTTGATCGACACGACCGATGCCGCCGCGCACATCGCCATCGTCAGTCCGAAGAGCGCCAGGACCAGCGCCGGCGGCACGAGGATCGCCGGGCTGCCCTTCAGGCTGCCCAACGACACGGCCAGCGCGATGGCGATCCCGATGCCGTAGCCGATCAGCCCGCTGGTGAGCGCCTGTCGCAGGATCACGCCGTAGATGTAGGCGTTGGTCGCGCCCATGGCCTTCAACGTCCCGAACTCGCGGATGTGGTCGACCGTCGCGGCGTAGATGGTCTGCGCGACGACGACCACGCCGACCAGCAGCCCGAGCCCGGCGGCGATGAGGACCGTCACGCCAGCGCCCGTGCCGAACATCCAGTAGTTGCGCTGCGTGGCGCTCCACTCGCGCGTCGTGCGCACGTCCACGTCGCCCAGGCGCGCGATGAGCGCCGCACGCACCGCCTCGATCGAGGCGCCTTCAGTCACCTGCACGAGCAGGTAGCTGGTCTGGTCCTCGCGCAGGCCGAAGTAGTTCTGCGCGTTCTTGAACGACGTGAAGACCGTCGGCGCGGTCGTGAACGTGCGAATGCCGTGGGTGAACCCGGCGACACGAGCCCGGAAGCCTCCGATCTCGACCTGCTGGCCCAGATGCGTCACGCCGAGCTTTTTCTGGTACAACTCGTCCACAAAGATCGTGTCCGCCTGCTCCAGGTCGTTCACCGATCCGGCCACGATGTTCCAGGGGCGGCCCATCGGACCTGACGGGTCGAAGCCGAGCAGCATGACGCTCTCTTCGGCGCCGTCAGGGCGCTTCCATCGGCCGAACTGGACGATTTGCTTCTGAACGCGCGCGACGCCGGGTGTGCCCATCGCGCGGAAGTACTGCTGCTCGGTGAAGGCCACGCTGCTTTCCAGGTGGGTGGCGCCCTTCGAGACGACCCACAGGTCGGCGCCAGACCGATCGATGACGTCCGAGGTGGCGGTGGTGAATCCGAGAAAGAGGCCGAGCTGGACCGCGGCCAGGACGACGGAGAAGACAATGCCGGTGAGGGTGACGGCCAGCCGGACCTTGTCGTGGAAGAGGTTACGCGTCGAGAGGGATGCCATACGATCTCTAAATGTTTACGCTGGATACATTTGATATCATCGGTAAGTTACCAATGTCAACATCTCCTTCGACGTCCGACGCCGGCAAGAGGTTCCGGCCTTCCAAGCGGGCCGCCGGCCGCTACCACCACGGCGACCTTCGCCGGGCGCTCATTGACGCAGCTCTGCATCTGGTGGAGCGACAGGGTCCGGCCGGACTCACACTGCGGGAAGCGGCCCGGCTGGTAGGCGTCAGCCACGCCGCCGTGTACCGGCACTTCGCGGACAAGACCGAGCTGCTGCGCGCGGTCGCCGTGGAAGGGATGCTCGGCATGCGCGACGCCATGCAGGCCTCGCTCACCGGCGTGGACGACCCGGTGGATGCGTTCCAGGCCTTCGGCGTGGCTTATGTCATGTACGCCGTGAAACACCCCGCACATTTCCGCGTGATGTACAGCGCCGAGGTGGACTGCTCGGAGGGGCCGCTGGCCGAGGCCAAGGAAGAGAAGATGGGGATGCTCATCGCGGGCGTGGAGGCGTGCCAGCGGGCGGGCGTGTTCCCGCCCGGACCGTCCGAGCGGTTCGCCGTCGTGGCCTGGTCACTCGTGCACGGCCTGGCGACGTTGATGGTCGACGGCGTGCTTCAACGCACCAACCTGCCGTCGCAGGATCCCGAGGCCGTCGCCGAGATGGTCACCGGCACTGTCCTGGGCCTGTTCCGTCAAGCGCGCTCGTAGCGCGCGCTACTGATCGTTCTCGCTCTCTGGTGTCTGGGGCGCCGCACCGTGCGGCGTGTCGAGGGCCGGACGATCGGGCGCGTTGCCCAGCGCCCAGGCAACGGCCAGCACGGTCCGCGCGATCTTCTGGAGCTTCACGAAGTCGATGCGGTCGATCTCGTCCGAAGGGCCGGTGGTAGTCCTCGTGCAGTCCGCTGAAGAAGAAGGCGACCGGGATGCCCTTCTGCGCGTACTGGTAATGGTCGCTCCGCTCGTAGATGCGTTCGGGATCGGCCGGGTCGTCGTACTTCGGGTTCAGCGTGAGGTTCAGATATCCGCGGTTCACGCTGGCGACCGTGTCTGCCAGGTGCGCGGCTCAACCGGCTGGCGCCCACCACATACACCTCGTCTGGCCCCGTCAGCCCGTAGTTGGCCGCAGTGTCGTCGCCGGCCCGGCGCGACCGGCCGATCATGTCCAGGTTCAACTGCGCGACGATGCGGTCGATGGGCACGGGCGGAAACGCCGTGATGTAGCGCGAGCCCCAGCCGCCGCTTTCTTCGCCCGTGTGCCAGACGAACAACAGCGACCGCTTCGGCCTCGGACCGCGCATCGCCGCCGCCGCCATCTCCACGAGCGCCACCACCCCCGATCCGTCGTCGTCGGCGCCGTTGTTGATGACGTCCTGGAGCGGCCGACCCGTCGGCCGTAGCGCCGCTCGAGTCCGTCCTGGCGCGCGGTGCCGACCTGTCGGCCGAAGCGCCGCTCGAACCCGTCCTGGCGGCGCGAAGGCCGATGTGATCGAGGTGTGCGCCGAGCGCGATGAACTCGGACCGCAGCACCGGGTCGGTGCCATCGACGCTGGCGACGACATTGAACGTGTCTTCACGCGTCACGCGGACGCCGACGGAGAGCGTGACCTGCTTGGAGGCGGTGAGCGCAAACGACGCGCCTGCGTCCTTGGCCACCGCGCGCTCGTGCAGGCGCTCGCCGCTTTCGCGTTCGCCGCGGAGCAGCGTCGCAAGCAGGCGCGGGCTTGCGGTGACAACCGGGATCTGCTCCTCCTCGGGCGTCAGTCGATCCACCACCAGCGCGCCACGTGACGTCTGTCGCTCGCGCGTGCGTTGCCAGTCCGACAGATCATCGAACCCGGCGACGCGGATCACGCCACGCGCGCCCAGCGCGCGGGCGTTGTCTTCGGGTCCCCACCAGTCGGCGCCCTTCTTGAGGGCCCGCAATTCGCGGGAGGTCACGCCGGGCGGCGTGCCAGACAGCACGAGCAGCAGCGCGTCCTTCACGTCGACTCCCGCAAACGGGTCGATCTTCTTCGCCGGAATCCGGTACCCGTGGCCGACATAGACGACGCGGCCTGTCGCCGAACCGCCGCCGCTGGCCAACAGGTCGTCGCCGAAAGTGAAGGTCTGTCCGGCCACTTCGACGGTCGTCTTCGAAGGGTCGACTGACGTCCGCCGCATCGTCACGCGCTGCAGGAACGAGCCGTCGTCTCCGCGCGGTGTCAGTCCCAGGCCAGTCAGTTCGGAGGCCAGGTACTCCGCGGCCGCCCGAAACCCTGGCGTCAGGGACTCGCGTCCCTCGAGCGCGTCCGACGCGATGAACCGCAGCCGGCGCTCGAGGCCGCCGACCGAAATGGCATCGGTAGGAGCGCCCGCCGGCCGGCCCGCCGCCCCAAGCGTGACGAGACACCCGGCGACGAGCAGCACCGGGACAAGCAAGCGGGACCGTCGCATAGCCCATGATGCCATGGCGCCGCACCCGCATTCGTCAATCGTCAATCGTCAATCTGCAATTCCCACCCCTCCCTTGACCCTCGTCCAATCGCGTGAAAGACTGGGCACCAGCAGGCGCGCCCGCGCAGCATCTTCAATGACCCGCCGTTTCTTCGCCCCCGGCGCGCAAGGCTGGGAGCGTCCGACGTCAGCAGTTCTTCAGGGCGCCTGCTGAATCGCTTTCATGTCACGTCCGCTACGCTTCACGTTGATCGTGTTGGCCGGTCTGGGCCTCCTTGTCCTGGCGACATCGTTCTTCGTCAGCCGGACAATCGAGGAGTGGGTCGACCGCGACCTGTCCACGCGGTCGCAACTGGCGCTGCGGGGCGCCAGGCCGGCCCTCGTGACCAGCTGGATCACCGGCTCGACCGAGCGGCTCGGGGCGCTGCTCACCGACCTCACGCGCGACGAGCGCGTCGTGGCGGCGGCGGCCTGCACGCGTGACGGCAACCGCGTGGCGGCGACCAGCGCGTGGCCCGCGCGGGTGACGTGCCAGGAGATCGCCCCTCGCGTGCGTCCGGCCGCCGACGCGCCGGGACCGCAGTGGGCCGGCTGGAACGGCAGCGTCTCGGCGGGGGACCACGACCTCTATCTGAGCGCTCTGCCGGTATCCGAGGGCGGCGAGCCGATTGGTTTCCTGATGCTGCTGCACGACCGTGGCTTTGCGGAGCCTCGTGAAAGGCAGTTGCAACGGCTGTTGATCGGCACCTTCGCCGTGCTGGCGTGCGCGGCCTCGCTGCTCACGATTATCCTGACGCGCGTGTCGTGGCGCGGCTGGACCAACGAAATCCGCCGCGTGCTGCGCGGCGGCATGCACAAACCCGAGTTCCAGCCGCTGCTCAAGGACGTCCGCGAGCTGGTCGACCGGCTGAGCCTCGAACGCGAGCTCGACGGCACGGCCGGCACATGGACGCCGCAGCGGCTGAAAGACTCCCTCAAGCGATACCTGCTCGGCGAACGCGTCGTCGTGCTGGCCAACCGCGAGCCGTACATCCACGACTTCGACCGCGACGGCCGGATCGTCGTGCATCATCCGGCTTCGGGCCTCGTGACCGCGCTCGAGCCCGTCATGCGTGCCTGTTCGGGCGTCTGGGTCGCGCACGGCAGCGGCAGCGCCGATCGCGAGACGGTGGACGCCAAGGACCTGGTACACGTGCCGCCCGGCGAGGACGCGTACCTGCTTCGCCGCGTGTGGTTGAGCGAAGAGGAAGAGCTCGGGTACTACTACGGCTTCGCCAACGAGGGCCTGTGGCCGCTGTGTCACGTCGCGCACACCCGCCCGATGTTCCGTTCGGGCGACTGGGCGCACTACCAGGCGGTGAATCGCAAGTTTGCCGAGGCCGCGCTGCAGGAAGTGGACGCCGACGACCCGATCATCCTCGTACAGGACTACCACTTCGCGCTGGTCCCGCGGATGATCCGCGAGAGGTTGCCCAAAGCCACGATCATCACGTTCTGGCACATCCCGTGGCCCAACTTCGAGCGTCTGGGCATCTGCCCGTGGTCCGAGGAGCTGCTGGACGGGCTGCTGGGCAGCAGCATCCTCGGATTCCACACGCAGTTCCACTGCAACAACTTCTTCGACTCGGTGGATCGCTATCTCGAAGCCCGGATCGACCGGGAGTTCGACGCCGTCGTATATGGAGGTATGCGCACCCTCGTGCGGCCATACCCATCTCGATCGACTGGCCCAACCGGTGGGCGCAGGGCACGGCCACGGCCGAGGAATGCCGCAGATCGGTGATCGCCGAGTTCCGGTTGCGCGACGATGCGAAGATCGGTGTCGGGGTCGACCGGCTGGACTACACCAAGGGCATCGAAGAGCGCCTGCTGGCGGTGGAGCGCCTGCTCGAGACCAATCCCGAGCATCGTGGCGTCTTCACGTTCATCCAGGCGGCAGCGCCGAGCCGCTCGACCATTCCGGAGTACCAGGCGATAGGCGATCGAGTCGAGGCCATCACCGAACGCGTCAACAAGCGGTTTGGCGACGGGCCGTACAGGCCCATCATTCTGCGCCGCAAGCACCACGAGCCACCCGAGGTCTTTCGCCTCTTCAAGGCAGCGGACCTGTGTTACGTCAGCAGCCTGCACGACGGCATGAACCTGGTCGCCAAGGAGTTTGTCGCCGCGCGGGACGACGAGCGCGGTGTGCTGGTGCTCAGCTCGTTCACCGGCGCGTCGCGCGAGCTGGCCGAGTCGCTCATCGTCAATCCGTACGACCTCGACGAGGCGGCAGAGGCAATGGCGCTCGCGCTGGTGATGCCGCCAGCCGAGCAGCGCGTGCGCATGCATGCGATGCGGGCCTTCGTCGCCGAGTTCAACATCTATCGCTGGGCCGGCCGCATGTTGCGCGACGCCGAGCGGCTGCGCCGGCGAGAGCGGCTCTCGGGCCGATTCGAGGGCTCGCCGCACGATCTCCCCGGGCTCGAGGCCTGAGCCGGCATGCGTCACCTGTTCAGCCGGACCAGCGACGGAGTGCTTGCCGGCCTGATGCAACAGCAACCGCTGCTCGGCTTTGACTTCGACGGAACCCTGGCGGCGCTGGTGGAGCGCCCTTCGCTGGCGCGGCTCGACGCATGCCACCTCCGCCAAGCTGGCGCGACTGGCGGCGGCCGTGCCCGTCGTCGTGATCTCAGGACGGGCGGTGAGCGATCTGGCGCCGCGACTCGAGGGGGTTCCGCTCGCGGGCATCTCGGGCAATCACGGTCTGGAGCCGTGGGGCGCAACCGCCGAGGTCGAGCACCTGGTGCGGGGCTGGGACGATGCGCTCTCGCGCCGTTTCGGGCACGTGCCGGGGCTCGAGATCGAGAACAAGCGCTGGTCGTTGACGGTGGATTACCGTCACGTGCCTGATCTATCGAGCACCGAGAAGGCGTTGGCGGGCTTCGCCAAGACGTTGCCGCAGGTGCGCGTCCTGGGCGGGCGCCACGCCGACCTCAACCTCGCACCCGCCGGAGAGCACCACAAGGGAACCGCGCTCGCGCGCCACCTGGCGGTCCTGGGCCGTGGCGCCGCCCTGTACGTCGGCGACGATCGCACGGACGAGGACGCCTTCGCGCAGCCAATCGCCGGCCTGGTGAGCGTGCGGGTCGGCCAGAAAGCCGGCAGCCAGGCACAGTTCTTCCTGCAGGAACAGCCCGAGGTCGAGCGCCTGCTCGACGCGCTGCTGGCGCTGGTCACTCCCGACGCCCGATGACCACGCCCGCCGCGCCAGTGTCATCAAAAACCGCGGCCCTGCTTGGTGCGGCCGGCCTGTGGTGGCATCGCCTCTCGCCGCTGGTCGGACTGGCCCTTTTCGCCGTGGCGATCCTCGTGCTTGGCGGCGAGCTGCGCAAGATGCCGCCGCGCGAGCTGGCCGCGACGATGCGGGCGATGCCGACTTCGGCGCTGGCACTGGCGGCGCTGCTGACATTCCTCAACTACCTGATCCTGACCGGCTACGACCAGCTCGCGTTCGTCTACATCCGCCGGCCCATTGCGCGGTGGCAGATCGCCATGGCGTCGTTTGTCGGGTATGCCATCGCCAACAACGTGGGCTTCGCGCTGCTGTCGGGCACTTCGGCGCGCTATCGCTTCTACTCGCGCTGGGGCCTGAGCGGAGAGGACATCTCCCGTGTCGTCCTGTTCTACTCGAGCACCTACTGGCTGGGCCTCAACGTGGTCGGCGGCTGGGCGCTGGCAGGCGGCGAGATTCAGGGCATCGACGCGTACGTGCCGGCCTCCCTGGCACGTCTGACGGGGTGGCTGTTCCTCCTCAGCGCGTTGGCCTACCCGCTGTTCGTCTTGATCCGGAAGACGCCGATTTGCGTTGGCGGCGTGCGCATCGAGCTGCCGTCGATGGGCCTGGTGGGATCGCAGTTCCTGCTCTCGATGCTCGACTGGGTCCTCGCCTCGGCGGTGCTGTACGTGCTGGTGCCGGCCCCGCGACCCGACTTTCTCTACTTCCTCGGTGCGTTCCTTGCCGCGCAACTGGTGGCGCTCATCAGCCACGTGCCTGGCGGCCTTGGCGTGTTCGAGTCGCTGATGGTGCTGCTGCTGGGGCTGCCCGCCGTCAAGGTGCTGCCTGCCCTGGCGTTGTTCCGCGTGATCTACTACCTGGTGCCGCTGGTCGGGGCGCTGCTGGTGTTGATCGTCGACGAGATCTCGCAGCGACGTCACCAGGTGGTGCAGTGGGGCAATGCCTTTGGCACCCTCACCGCGTCGGTGGCGCCCAAGCTGCTCGCGATCTTCACGATGCTGGCCGGCGGCGTGCTGCTGGCATCTGCCGCGTCGCCTTCGGAAGGCCGGCGCCTGGCCTGGCTCGCCAACGCCCTGCCGCTGCCTGTCATCGAGGTCTCGCACTTCGGCGCCAGCCTGGCCGGCGTGCTCCTGCTGCTGGCGGCGTGGGGCCTGGCGCGGCGGCTGGCCGACGCATACCGCCTGGCCGTGGCGGCGCTTGGCACCGGCATCGTGTTGTCGCTGCTCAAGGGACTCGACTACGAGACATCCGTCGTGCTCGCGGCGCTGCTGGTGGCGTTGATGCTGAGTCGCGAGGAGTTCACCCGTCGTGCGGCGATGCTCGACGTGCCGTTCTCGCCGTCGTGGGTGGCGAGCACGCTGACGATCATCGGCGCCGCGATCGGGCTGGGCCTCTTCGCGTTCAGGGATCTCGACTACCGACCCGAGCTGTGGTTGTGGGTGGACCTCTATGGCGACATGTCGCGCTTCCTGCGCGCCAGCGCAGGCGTCATCCTCGCGCTCACCGGGCTGGGCGTTGCACGCCTGACGAGGCGTCCGCGGCCGGCGATGGTGATCCCCGCCGAGCCCGAGCGGGCCGAGGCCGCTGCGCTTGCGCGCGCGACGTCGACACCTGGCGGACAGCTCGTGCTGCTGGGTGACCAGGCGCTGCTGTGGAATCCCGCACGGAGCGCCTGCCTGATGTACGGCGTCCACGGCCACACCTGGGTCGCGATGGGCGAGCCCATCGGTCCGAGCAGCGAAGCCGAAGGGCTGGTCGCGCAGTTCCTCGAGCGCTGCGACGACTACAGCGGCCTGCCGGTCGTCTATCAGGCCTCGAAGGATTGGCTGCACGTCTTCACCGACTACGGCCTCACGTTTGTGACGCTCGGAGAGGACGCGCGCGTCTTCCTGCCACACTTCTCGATCGACGGCAGCGGACACCGCGCCATGCGCACGACAGTGGCGCATCTCGAGCGCCTCGGCGTGCGGATGCGCGTGGAGATACCTCCGAAGGTGGAGCCAATGCTTCCTTCCCTGGCTGGGGTGTCCGACGCGTGGCTTGCCGAGCGGGGCGGCGTCGAGCAGGGGTTTGCGGTGAGCCGCTTCGATCCTCACTACATCAAGTCATGTCCGGTTCTCGTCGCGACGCGCGCGGGCACGGTCGAGGCCTTCGCGACGCTGTGGTCGCTGCCGGGCCGCCACACGCTGGCGGTGGACATGGTCCGCCATCGCCCAGGGGCGCCCCGCGGGATCGCCGAAGGGATGATTGCCTGGCTGCTGGTGTGGGCGCGCCAGCACGGCTACACGTGGTGCGACCTGGGGATGGCGCCGCCGGCCCGCAGCGAGCGGCCCGAGCTGGTGCCGTTCTGGCGCCGCCTGCTGAAAACCGCACCGACCTACGGCGACGGCCGCGCCACGATGCGGACGCTGCGCGAGGACAAGCAGAAATTCGATCCGGTGTGGGAGCCGCGATACCTGGTGTATCCAGGCGGCGCGGCGTTGGGCAGCGTCCTGGCGGACGTGACGGCGTTGATAGAAGAGAGCAGGCCGATGAGCCTCGAGACCGCCAGCCTCAGGCCAAGGTTGAAGCACACGAACTTCAGGTTCGTCATCTCTTCCACGGCAAAGCGCACGCCTTCCCTGCCGATGCCGCTCATGCGGTTGCCGCCATACGGCATGTGATCCACCCGGAAAATCGACGTGTCGTTGACCAGGATGCCGCCCACGTCCAGCGCCGCGACGGCACGGAACGCCTTGCGCAGGTCCTGCGTGTAGATCCCGGCCTGCAGGCCATAGGGCGAATCGCCCAGCATCCGCAACGCGTCCTCGAAGTCCTTGTAGAACACGACCGAAACCAGCGGGGCGAAGGCCTCGCGACACATCACCTTCATTTCCGGCCGCGTGTCGGTGAGCACGGCAGGCCACACCAGACGGCCCTCGCGGCGGCCACCCACAAGCAGCGTCGCGCCCTCGGCGACCGCTTCGGAGGTCCACTCGCCCGCGCGTTCGGCGGCCTCGTCCGAGATCATCGGCCCGACATCGCAATCGCGGTCGAGCGGGTTGCCGACCTTCAGGGCGCGCGTCTCGGCGAGAAAGCGGTCCATGAACGCGGTGGCGATGCCCTCGTGGACGTACAGCCGCTGCAGGCTGATGCACACCTGACCGGCGTTGGCGAAGGCCGACATCACGCACCGCGGCACGGCGGCGTCCAGATTCGCGTCGGGTTCGACGATGGTGCCGGAGTTGTTGCCGAGCTCGAGCGTGATGCGCTTGAGCCCGGCGTGCTGCAGGATGTGCGCGCCAACCGGCGGGCTGCCGGTGAACGAGACCTTTGCCGGAAGCGGGTGCCTCACCAGCGCCTCGCCGGTGACGGGCCCGTCGCCGTGGACGAGCTCGAGAACGCCGTCGGGCAGGCCGGCCTCGCGCAGGCACTCCGCCATCAACACGGCGGTGAGCGGGGTCTCTTCCGCCGGCTTGAGGACGACGGTGTTGCCGGCGGCAAGTGCCGGGGCCACTTTGTGGGCGACCAGGTTGAGCGGGAAATTGAACGGCGTGATCGCCGACACCACGCCCAGGGGCGCGCGCAGGTAGAAGCCGACGCGGTTCTCGCCAAAGACCGACGCGTCCATTGGCACCGTCTCGCCGTGAATGCGCTTGGCCTCTTCTCCGGCAAACGTGAACGTCTCGACCGACCGGCCGACCTCGTTGGCCGAATGCTTCCACGCCTTGCCCGCTTCGCGCGCGATGGTCTCGGTGAAACGGTCGCGCCGCTCGTCAATCAGCGCAGCCGCCTTCAACAGGATCGCGGCGCGGCGGTGCGCGGGCGTGGTGGACCACGACGGGAATGCCGCAAGCGCCCGGCGGACGGCAACGTCCACCTCCTGTGCCCCGGCGGCCGGCAAGCGGCCGATCTCCTCGCCGGTGAACTTGTCGGTGACCTGCAGCCAGTCGGGCATGACACTAGACTTCCGTGACGTCCATCTCGCCGTCCCAGCGCCGCGCGCCGGCGCTGGCAATGTCGAAGAGATCCAGGATGCGTGTGACGGTGTGGTCGACGATCTCCTCCACGGTCCGCGGCTTGATGTAAAACGCCGGCAGCGGCGGCGCGATGATGGCGCCCATGCGCGTGAGGGTGAGCATGTGCTGCAAGTGGATTTCGTGCAGCGGCGACTCGCGCACGCCCAGCACCAGCCGCCGGCGCTCCTTGAGCACGACATCGGCCGCCCGCGGCAGCAGGCTGTCGCCCGTGCACGTGGCAATCTGGCCGAGCGTCTTCATGCTGCACGGCAGGACGACCATGCCCAGCGTGAGGAACGACCCGCTCGAAATGGCCGCGCCCTGGTCCGTCGATGGATAGACCACGGTGGCCAGCCGCTGTACCTGGTCCACGGTGTAGCTGGTCTCGTGGACCAGCGTCCGCGCGCCCCAGCGGCTGAGCACCAGGTGCGATTCGATGCCGGTGTCCTGCAGGCGTTCGAGCAGGCGGATACCGTAGATGGATCCGCTGGCGCCGGTGAGCCCGACGATGAGGCGACGTGGCGGGGTCATAGGCGTGTTCCTGGCGCAGACCCTGGACTGCGCCTGAAGACGATGCCGCTGGTGATCACGGCGGCCGGCTCGCGCGACGTGTCAACCGCGTCGGCCAGCACGGCCACCACGGCGAGCGGGAAGACGGCCACTCCAGGCGCGGTTGGATGCGGCGTGTCGGGACCAGTCACGGTGGCCTTCACGTAATAGGTTCCCTCCGCGTCTACGAAGAGCAGCGCGATCCTGCCCTGCCGCCTCAGATGCCTGGCGGTGCTGCTGCCGCCGTACACCGCGGCACGCATCGATCGCTCATCGTCTGCCGCAAGCTCCGCGTAGCTGAGCATCGCCGGGTGCGGCAGGCCGTCCGGATCGATGGTGCAGATGGGGACGGCGGTGGACTCGAGATGTGCCGGCTGCCGCGCCGCTGCCGTGGCGAGTGCCGGCTGCACCGAGGCGCTCCATCAGCAGGGGCGGCAGAGTGTCGCCGGTCACAGTAGCCACGAGATCCAATCCTATAATGACCACCATGTTACTGGGGTCTGAACGTCTTCTGCAGTCGCCGCGGCTCAAGGGGCTCCGTGTGGGCGTGGTGGCCAATCCCGCGTCCGTCGATCATCACTTCCGGCACATCACGGAGCAGCTGAGCGTCTCGACGGACTACACGCTGACGGCCATTTTCGGGCCGCAGCACGGCTATCGGTCGGATCTGCAGGACAACATGATCGAGACGCCGCACGACGAGGACCCGCGGCGCAACGTGCCCATTTTCTCGCTCTACAGCGAGACGCGCGAACCGACGGCCGAGATGCTGAGTCTCATCGACGTGCTGGTCATCGACCTGCAGGACGTCGGCGCGCGCATCTACACCTTCGTCTACACGATGGCCAACTGCCTGCGGGCGATGGCGCGGGCAGGCAAGCCGGTGATTGTGACCGACCGGCCCAACCCCATCGGCGGGTCGCGCGTGGAAGGACCGACGCTCGAGCCTGGCTTCGAGAGCTTCGTCGGGCAGTACCGGATGCCGATGCGGCACGGCATGACCATCGCCGAGCTGGCGCTCTATTTCAACCAGTGGATTGGCGCCGAGCTCGAGGTCGTGGCGATGGAGGGCTGGTCTCGCGCGATGTACTGGGACGACACGGATGTGCCGTGGGTGCTGCCATCCCCCAACGTGCCGACTCTCGACAGCGCGATCGCCTATCCAGGCACGGTGCTGGTCGAGGGCACGATGCTGTCGGAGGGGCGCGGGACGACCAGGCCGTTCGAGTTGATTGGGGTGCCGTGGGCCGACGGCGAGCTGTTTGCGGGCCGAATGAACCGCGTCGGGCTTGCGGGCGTGCACTTCCGGGGCGTGCACTTCGAGCCGACGTTCCAGAAGCACGCGAAGACGACCTGCGGCGGGTGCCAGATCCACGTGCTCGACCGGCACGCGTTCAAGCCGGTGACGGCGGGCGTGTCCCTTATCCGCGAGTTCTACGGGACGGCGCCGGACCTGTTTGCCTGGCGAGAGCCGCCGTACCAGTACGAGCACGACAAGATGCCGATCGACATCCTGGCCGGCAGCCCCGCGCTACGCGGCCAGGTGGAGGCGCAGGCGTCGATCGAGGAGATCGAGGCGACGTGGGAGGCCGGGGAGAAGGAGTTCCTGGAGCGGCGCCAGGCGCACTTGCTGTACCGCTAGACGTTGAACTTGAACAGCAGCACGTCGCCATCGGCGACGACGTACTCCTTGCCTTCCATCCGGTACAGCCCCTTCGCGCGGGCCGCCGCCACCGAGCCGCACTCGACCAGGTCGTCGTAGGCGACCGTTTCGGCCTTGATGAAACCGCGTTCGAAGTCGGAGTGAATGACGCGCGGCCGCCTTGGGCGCGGTGTCGCCGCTGTGGATCGTCCACGCGCGCACTTCCTTCTCGCCCGCCGTGAAGTAGGTCTGGAGGCCAAGCAGGTGGTAGGTCGCGCGGATCAGCAGGCCGATGCCGCTTTCCTCCACGCCCAGCTCGCGGAGAAACGCCGCGCCTTCCTCCGGCGTCAGGTCGACCAGGTCGCTTTCGATCTGCGCGCTGATGACCACCGCTTCGCAGTTCAGGTGCGTTCCGACGTACTCGCGAACCTTCACGACATGAGGATTGGCGTCCGCCGTCGCGAGATCCGCCTCCCTGACGTTGCACGCAAAGATCGTCGGCTTGTCGGTGAGCAGGAACAGCGGCCGCGCCAGCGCACGTGCCTCATCGGACAGATCCACGGCAAATGCCGGCTTGCCCCCGTCGAGCGCCGTTTCGAGCGCACGCCAGCACGGCCTCCTCGGCCGCGGCCGCCTTGTCGCCGCGTTTGGCGTCCCTGGCGACACGTTCCCGCCGCCGCTGCACGGACTCGAGGTCGGCGAGGATCAGCTCGGTGTTGATGACTTCGATGTCGCGCACCGGGTCGACGGTCTCGGCGACGTGATGCACGTCTGGATCGTCGAAGCAGCGCACCACCTGGACGATCGCGTCCACCTCGCGCACGTGCGTGAGGAACTTGTTTCCCAGGCCTTCGCCCTGGCTGGCGCCCTTCACCAGGCCCGCGATATCCACGAACTCAATGGCGGCCGGGATCACGACGTTTGTGCCGGCGATGCGCTGCAGTTCCGCCAGCCGCGCGTCGGGAACGGTGACGGTGCCGACGTTTGGGTCGATCGTGCAGAACGGATAGTTCGCGGCTTCGGCTTTACGAGTGCGCGTGATGGCGTTGAACAACGTGGACTTGCCGACGTTGGGGAGACCGACGATACCAGCTCTCAGCATAGGTGTTTGTACGCGCGTCACAGCCAGACCGCGCCTCGAGAGGAGGTGTCACCTTGCCTGCGATGGACCTTACAGTCTGCGCGGGGGCGTGCGGGTGGGGTTCGCCTCCACAATGGAGGCGGGGGACGACGACTAGATCTCGATCGTAGCATGGCTGGAAGGCGGTGTAGCGGTCAGCCGATACACGCCAGGCCCCAGCATCGTCGCGTAGCCTTCGGCCACCAGGGCCCGGTTGCCGCGGCCCGCCTCTGGCCGTGGGAGGCCCGTAACGCGGGCCAGCTCGCCGGGGATGGTCATTCCGGCTCCTGCCAGAAAGCAGCGCGCGATTTCGCGCACAGCGACTTGCCGACTGACACGCCTTCGAAGCGCGTCGGGAAACTGCCCGACGCCCAGCGTCCAGATGTACGTGAACTTCGGCTGGTAGACCACCTCGCTCGGCACGACGATCATGGCGGCCTGCAGCTCATCGACGGCTCGAGTGAACGCCGTGCGGTCTTTCACGCCGGATTCGTCGCGCAGGTCGGAGGTGGCCATCTCCCATTCGTGCCGCAGCACTTTCAGGATCGCCCGCGCGTTCCGGCTCAACCGCCGCTTCTCCTCTGCCCGCCGCACGCCCCAGATAGCGTGGAAGTACGGAATCATGCGCGGCGCGAGGAACATCGTCTTGCCGCGCGCGAGCTTGGCGTAGTAGACCTTCCCGCGACGGACGACCTCGTCCTTCAGCATCCACGTGAGCGACGCCTCGGGGTCTTTCTGCACGTTGCGGGGCATCACGGCGTCACGGCGACCGCAGACTGCAATGTAGAGCGATGGCCCGGGTCGCCTGGTATCGGTCAGGCAAGCAGCGAAGCCGACCTGCTCGATGAAGCGCTCCGCGTCGAGCGCGGTCCCGACCTGCCGCATCCCTTCGCGCCGCCAGCGTTCATCGCGGAATTCTTCGATCTCCAGCGGGATCTCTGGCTTGGGTCTCATGCGTGCGAACAACCGGGACGCTTGGCCGACGGCATTGATTTGAGCGCCTGCTGGTCGTCATAACTGAGTCGGAATGTGGCGCAGGTACCGGTCGAGGAATCCAAACACGTCCGATTCCCAAGTCCGGACGCTTCCATAGACGAGATTGTGTCCCTCACGAGTTGTGCGCCCGAACGGCGGGTATATCTTCGACTCGTGCACCTTCTGCAGGCGCCGCATCTCGGCGCTGAACACCTTGGCTGGCGCAATTGAGTAGTCGTTGGCGGCGTAGATGAACAGCAGCGGCGCACGCGTTTTACCCACCGCGGCCAGCAGCCGCTTGCGCAGGTCCGGCGAGTTCGTCCAACTGCCGGCAGCGCCGCCGAAGATCACTCCAGCGCCAATATCCGGCTCCTTGGCCGCCAGCACGAGGCTGAGTGAGCCCCCGAAGGAATGGCCCGCCACGGCGATGCGCTTCACATCCACCTCGGGTCGTTGCCGCAGGAAGCCGAGCGCTGCCGACACGTCGTTGAGCTCTTCGCCGTTGAGCAGCTCCATCTGACGCCTGTTCCTGGCCTCCTGGCCGCCTGCGTCAAAGGCTCGGCGCATCAGGTCGCCGCTGGCCGTGCCCTGACCCGCCGACAGACCAAGACCCTGGCGAAACAGGAAGAGGAACACGTATCCATGTCGAGTAAAGACATCACCCAGAATCGCCGCGTCCGCCGCCTGCGGGGGGTCGGTGGAACTGGCGCTGCCGTGGTTGAAGATGACGGCGGGAAACGGCCCGGACCCGGACGGCCGCCAGATCAGCGCACGCAATTCAAGCGATCCGCTCTTCACGGACACGGTTTCCGGATCGTGAGGGCTTCGGGCGCCCCGAGCCGCACGCTCGTTCAGAATGCGCTCGGCCTTGTTCCTGTTCTCTACTTTCACCAGCCAATGACGCTGCCCCGACGCGTGTTGGCCGGCGACGCCGAGGAACGGAGCAAGAACCAACGCAGCAACCGGAATTGCGTGTCGCGCCATGCCCTACCTCGCATCTGAGGGCCACGGTCGGGACTTCACCGCTCGCCAGCCAGCCGATCAAACGCGCCAGCGTGCTCGAGCGTGTACTCGGCGATCGTCCGTTCGCCACTTCCGGTCTGCGCCGTGACGGTCACCCGGACGCGCGTCGGTGGAAGCATCCGCAGATGAGCGGCGGAGAACGCGTTCAGGATCTCACGTTGGCCGGGTCGCACGCCGACGTCGGAGAGGCGGCCGATCTCGTCGCCGGATGCCTGGCGCGTCACGATGGTGACTGAATCCACCTCCGCGAAGTCTGCCCGAATCCGCGCCACGACGAGATCGTCGTCAGCCCACACGGCGCACGGAACGATCCCTGCCCCTTCGAGCGTGTACATGCGGACGCGCACTCCATCAGCGGCGAGGCGATTGAGAATCGCGTCACTGACCACGGAATGAAGCCGCCCCTCGCGCGCAACTGCAGCGATACCGCGACCCAGCGCTTCAGCCGCGGCGACGTCCCGCGCGCAATCGGCGCACCTGAACACGTGCTCTTCGATCCGGTCCTCCTCGGCCCGGGTCAGGTCGCCCGCCCAGTAGTCGACGACGTCGGCGAATCCAATCGGCGCTGGACAACGCGTGTCGGTCATTCCTTCCCTGCCCCTTGCAGGCCGACGCATTCGCGCAGGCGTTCGAGCGCGCGGTGCCGCGCGACACGAACGACCGTGCCAGTCACCCCGAGCTCCTCGGCAATCTCGGAAGAAGTCTTCTCGGCGTAGAACGTCAGGACGAGCACTCTGCGGTCGCGCTCGGTGAGCACGCGCAGGCAGCGCTCCACGACCGCGATGTCGCCAGACGCGACGACTGGCTCGACGTAGAGTTCCGGCGCGTGGAACTGCGCCGTCAGATTCTCGCGACGTCGCGACTTCCGCTCCGTCGAGTCCGCGAGCATGCGGCTCGTTCCGAGGATGAACGAGCCTATCTCGTCGGGATTCCGAACTTCGCCAGCCCGTAGCCGCTCGATCGTCACGAGAAGCACCTCCTGCGCGAGATCCTCGGCGGCCGCTTCGTCGCGCAGATGCTTGAGGCCGTACAGTCGCACCCGGCGGGCGAATCGGCGGTACAACTCCGACTCTTCGGCCTGAGCCGCGCCGGGCGGCGCCGAGGCGATCGCCCTGGCGAGCTCACCATCGCCCGGCGTGAAGGGACGAATGTCCGCGCTCCGTCGCACGAGTGCGAAGCTACCAGCCGTCCCGGCTCCGGTCAAGTCACGGGTCGTGTGCGGAGCGAGAGTGACTCATCGACTGGGTGGCAGTTGGCCAAGGTTGCTCTTGGTTGGGGGGCCACTCACCCAGTTGACGTCCCACCCGGAATCAACCGTGATAAAGACCAGCGCATCGTTCGAGGACCATGCCTGGTGGTGAATGCGGGCGGGAAGGTAATTGAAGCCGCCGGGTCCGAGTTCGTGTCGCTGGCCATCGTGCTCGAATACCATCGTGCCCCTTATCACCGTATGGGTCTCGTTCGCGCTGTGCCAGTGCATCGGGACGTGCATCTGCTTCGGCATTCGAATCAGCAGGTGGGTCGCGTGTGTTTTTTCGTCGACGCGCAGAATCGATACCTGCGGTGAGTCGGCGCCCAATTCGGGGACGATCGGCTGCCACTGCAGATCTCCGTATCGCGCGCTCATTGCGTGCGGCTCGGTCACGCCCGCCTGGCTTGCACCCGCCGGATTGTGCTGCGTCGATGACTGCGCAGGAAGAGCAAGAACTACGAGAAGGCTGACGGTCCAGATGATCTTTCGCATGTTGTGCGCCGCTCCCTTGTTGAACGCCATTAGCCGTGCGTCTGGTAGGAAGTGCCACGACGGGCGCACCTGTTACATGGCGAATGCGTTTTTTCCAGGCAAGTGTTGCGGGACCAGAACGGCGCCAGTTGATACCTTCGCTGCCCGTGGTTTCATCACTCGACTACCTGATTCCGACCGCTTTGCCTACGTTGCCAACATGGGAGACGACGCCATCTCGGTCGTGCGGACAGTTCCGGCCGGCGACGACCCGGACGGCATCGTGTTTCTTCCCGCTTGATCAGCGATCTCGTCATCCGGCTCTTTCACTTCCATCACTGGCCGGAACCCCAGACAGTCGGCGGTGCCTCCTTCATCCCAGGCGCCCGGGCCGGCGTGGCGCGCCGACACACGCACCTTGTCGATCCCCATGCACCACCCGCCGCCGCGATCCGCGCGACGTTGCAGTCGAGTTGCGTCGGTCGGCGGACCGGGCGGGTTCACCCGCGGCGCGCGTTGGTAGTAGTCCTTGTCGTACCAGTCGGCCACCCATTCAAAGACATTTCCCGCCATGTCGTGCAGACCGTAGCCGTTGGGCCGATAGCTTCCCGCACGAACCGGACCGCGTTGATCGAAGTTGGCGTCGGTTGGCGAGATGGAGTTGCCGTTCGGATACCGCTGTCCCTCCAGCCCGCCTCTGGCAGCATGCTCCCATTCCGCTTCCGTCGGAAGTCGCAGGACGACGCTGTACTTTCGAGAGAACCAGTCGCAAAAAGCCTCGGCCTCCTCCCAGGTGATGCTGACCACGGGGTGGTCGTCGCTCAGGCCACGCGACCGGCCCTGTCGATAGCCCGCGTCCGCGAGGAATGCCTTCCACTGCCTAAACGTCAATTCGGTGCTGGCCATCCAGAGCGCGTCAACGTTCACTCGGTGGACCGGTCGCTCGTTGGCGAGCCCGTCGCCAACGCTATCGCCCATGCTGAAGTCACCACTCGGGATGGCGACGAAGGTGATCCCCCCGAGCATGCGCGTGTTTCCGGGCCGCGGCGACATGCGGTTGGACTGGGCTCCGGCCATCCCGTGCAGCAGTGCGAACCCCACGACGACGACACCCACGCGCATTTGGCCCTCCTGGTCCCAACCGGGCAACCTTCGGCCTGCTTCATCCAGGTCCAGGCCGGCGATTCTGGGCCACCGCGGCCTTCACGAGCGCCTTGAACGCGCCCGCGTCGACCTTCTCCCCTTCGTGGATGTCGATCGCCCTTCGCGTGTTGCCTTCCAAGCTGGAATTGAAGAGGCGCGATGGGTCTGCGAGGCTCGCCCCCTGGGCGAAGGTGAGCTTCACGACCTTCGTGTACGCCTCCCCGGTGCAGACGATCCCGTGGTGCGACCAGACCGGGACCCCCGCCATCGCGTTTGACGGCTTCCTCCATTTCCGCTCCTCGATCATCTCGGGGTCGGCCTCCAGGATCAGCGCCCGCATGCGGGCCAGGGTCTCCTCGCGCCAATCCCCGGGTCGCGGATCCGCTTGTCGATGAGCTGGGAGGCGGGTTTCCCGCTCGCGCCTGCCTTCGGCCTTGGTCTTGGCTTTTTCGCCACGGTTCATTCTCCAACTCGTTGTGGTGCCCGATGCGTCGCGCTTCTGCGCGCCACTTGATGGCATACGGCAGCACGAACAGGTACAGACCGGTCAACAGGAGCAAGGCGAGCGGGAGCAGCGGCGAGTAGGTCACCCAGGCCGGAGGCTGCCCCTGCGTCATTGCGGCGAAGTTGGCGATGACCGTCAACGTAAAGGCGATGGACAGCCAGCGGTGGATCTGCCGAACCCAGTTGTTCCAGTTCATGGGATCCTCGCGAGCAGGTCGACGAGCTTCCCGCCCATCATCTTCCAGCCGTAGCGCGCGCCACCAAAGTTCTGCTTCTGGTCCGGTTTGAAGCCCGACTGCACGAGGGACAGGCGGGTGCCCGACGCCGTGGGCGTGAGCGTGAAGGTCACGACGGTGTCCAAGTCCATGTCGCCGACGACCCACGTGTAGCTGAGCTTCCTATGCGCTTCGATCTCGAGCATCCGGCAATTCACGATGCCGTCCCACCCGGGGTACGGCTGCGTCTTGAACGTGAACGCGGCCCCCGGCTCGAGCTTGAGCTCGACGACGGGCAGGAGCCACTCGGTGAGCAGCACGGGGTCGGTGAGCGCGCGCCACACCTTCTCCGGCGAATGATGCAAATCGAATTCGAATGAAATGGATTCGGTTTGCGATGGGGCGGTCTTGTCGATGGAGTTCATTCGTCCATCTTCTCCAGCAGTTGTTCAAGGCGATCGACGTGCTCCGTCCAGAAGGCGCGGTAGTGCGCGATCCAGTCGATGAGCGGCTTCATCCCGCGCGGCTGCACCCGGTAGTAGACGCAGCGCCCCTCGCGCCGGGCGTTCACCAGGCCGGCGTCTTTCAAGGCGGCGAGGTGCTGCGAGACCGCCGGCTGCGAGATGTCGAAGCGCGCGGTGAGGTCCTTCACCGCCGCTTCGCCGCGCGTCAGCGACTCGAAGATCGCCCGGCGACTGGGGTCCGCCAGCGCCTGGAAGATCTTGTTCTCGGCCGCGGCCGCGCTCTGCATCCATTATGTATAAGCTGATACTTATTGATTGTCAAGGCACGCGGATCGAGGCTGAGGAGGCCCAGCGAGAAGGGACCTACATGCCTGTCGACATGAGGCTCTCCCACCGATCTACCATTCTTAGTGCAAGCCACATGACAGACATCCAGGCGCTCGGGCGAGCCCGGAAAGCATTCGCGCGACGTGCGTGGGCGGAGTCGTATCGCCTTTTTGAAGGCGTCGACCGTGAAGCGCCTCTGGAACCCGAAGACCTCGAGCGATTTGCGACGGCCGCCTACCTCATGGGACGCGATGTCGAAAGCGAGTCTCTAGAGCGCGCGCGCATCAGACCTGCCTCGATCGAGGCGACCACGAAGGGGCCGCTCGATCCGCCTCCTGGCTCGCGTTCGGACTGCTGCAGCGCGGGGCGATCGCGCCAGCATCGGGATGGTTCGCCAGAGCTGAACGTATCCTCGACGAGGCAGACCTCGACTGCGTCGTGCGCGGGTATCTGCTGATTCCTTCCGCCATTCAACGCATTGTGCAAGGCGATCCCGCCGCAGGCGACGTCACATTCACGCGGGCGGCCGAGATCGCTCGCCGGTTTGGCGATCGCGACTTGGCATCGCTTGCGTGCTCCGGGCGTGGGCGCGCGCTGATTCGACTCGGAAACCTTGCGGAGGGCGTTGCGCTGCTCGACGAAGCGATGGTCGCGGTGATTGCCGGCGACGTGACGCCAATCCTCGCGGGTGACATCTATTGCATCGTGCTCGAGGCCTGTCAGGAGACCTTCGATCTGCGGCGCGCGTACGAGTGGACTATGTCGCTCGGAGAATGGTGTGCCGCTCAGCCCGGCCTGGTGCGCTACCGCGGTGAGTGCCTGCTCTATCGCGCCGAAGTCATGCAGCTGCACGGGAAATGGAATGATGCCGCACAGGACGCGCAGGATGCGTGTGAGCTGCTGGCGTCCAGGCCCGCAGCTGGTGCGGCTTTTTACCGCGTCGGTGAGATCCATCGATTGCGGGGCGAGTTCGCGAAGGCTGAAACGGCGTACACGCGCGCGAACGAGCGCGGACGAAAGCCACAGCCCGGCCTGTCGCTGCTCCGTCTCGCGCAGGGCGAGATTGACACCTCGGCCGCGTCGATTCGGGCTGTTCTACTCGACACGCGCGTTCGCGCGGCCCGCGCCAGAATGCTTGCCGCTGCCGTCGACATCCTGCTTGCCGCGGGCGATCTCGAGAACGCGCGGGCGGCCGGCACAGAATTGGCGGAGATCGCAAGCCCTATCGGCGCGCCGCTTCTCCACGCTGCGTCTGCGCACGCGACTGGCGCAGTCCGCCTTGCCGAAGGTGACATTGCTGATGCGTCGACGTCCTGCGCAGAGGCGTGGGAAATCTGGCGGGAGCTGGAGGCGCCGTACGAAGAAGCGCAGACCTGCCTCTTGATGGCAGCCGTGTGTGAACGCCGCGGCGATCAGGACGGCCGCCGTCTCGAGCTCGATGCCGCGCGAAAGCTGTTCGAGAGCTCGGCGCCGAATCCTGCCTGCTCGGTCGCGAGCCAATTCGACCGCGCTACGCATCGGCCGGCCGGCTCGCTCAGCGAGCGGGAGGCTCAGGTCCTTCGCCTGATCGCGGCCGGCAAGACGAATCGCGACATCGGGGAGGCGCTGTTCATCAGCGAGAAAACCGTCGCTCGCCACGTCAGCAACATCTTCGACAAGCTTGGCGTCTCGAGCCGGACGGGCGCGGCGGCGTGGGCCTCCAGCACAACCTCATCTGAACGGCGTACGCAGGATTACCCAATTTCACGACCACCGCAATTTGGGTAATCCGTCCGATGTGCTGGATGTCCGCGTCGCATAGGAGGTACCTCAACGCGGAGGA
>CAWDZE010000001.1:0-112499 GCA_963806705.1 Vicinamibacteria bacterium | reverse complement strand
TCCCGTCCTCCCGAGGCCCCCTACGGCGCCAGCGTCGTCGTCGCGCCGCCCAGGTGCAGCGTTATCAGCCGTTCGACCTGCCTCGGTTACCTTCGCGCCATCGCCGGTGGCCACGGCTTCGGCTACACTCGGGCTCATTCCGGCGCGTAGGTGAATTTCGGCGCGTAGATCTGGTGCCGGTACCACGGGCGCCGGGGGATACCCGCCGGATCGAGCAGCGCGCGTTCGGCCTGCAACGCGGGTGTTGATGGCGGAAGCGCGGCGCGATCGCCGGCAGCGAGCGCCCGTGACTGTTCGGCAAACGCCTTGTCGGCCGAGGCAGCGGCGCGGCTACTGCGGCCGTCAGCGACGCAAACGCGGGCGCCGCGTCGCCGGTCTTGTCGGCGCGGTCGGCCCATTTCTTCTCGACCTCGCGCGCGAACTCGCCGATGCGTGTCGCGTACGGCCGGTATCCAGCGGCACCGCGTCGGCGTTGGCGAGCGCAGCGCCATCACGCCCCACAGCTTTGTCATCGCCTCGTGATAGCGGAAGCCGGGATCGCCGATGCGCGCCACCCATTGATGGTTGTCGTACTGCGAGTGGTAGACGCCGTACGGGCCGTCAAACGACATGTCGATCACCGACACGCCAAGGAAGTTCGGACACGTGTAGTCGGACCCGCTGCCCAGCCGGTTGTTCACCAGGTCGAGGCCCCCGGCGTTGGGAGGGACCCTTGCTGCCTGCCTGCGCTCTGACGTTTCGCCTCCACGAGCGAGACGCCCGTGGCGGGGTCCTTCACCGTGGCGCCGCCTCCTCGATGAAGCGGTTGAGCGAAGGCACCGCGGCCGCCGTGAAGTTCGGGCCCGACGTGGAGCTGTCGACGTTCACGTAGGCGATGGCCTTCTCCTTCAGCGTCGCTTCGAACTGCTCGCCCCACTCGGTGGACGAGGTGAGCGTGAACTCCTCGGCGTCCCAGCTGGCAAAGACAATCGAGCGCTTCGGCCGGACGCCGCCGCGGGCGAGCGCCCCCAGCGATCGCGCCAGGTCCATCATCGATGCGCTGCCGCTTGACGGGTCCACGCCGCCGTACTGCCACGCGTCGCGGTGGTTGCCGAGGATGACCTGCTCGTCCGGACGCTCGCTGCCACGAATCGTGCCGATCACTGTCTGGATCGCGCGGACCTTGTCGTCGGCCATCACGCGCAGCTTCACCGGCGTCGTGCCGGGGCCGACCCGGTAGGTGATGCCCAGGCCGCCTTGCCAGGCCGCCGGCGCGTCGGGCCCGCCCATCGCCTGCAGCAGCACGCGCGCGTCGCGCGCCGACAGCGGCGCGCTGATGATCTTCGGTAGCGACGCGGCCTCGTCGGCGGCGATGCGCTTTGCGCCGGGTACCGACGCCCAGCCCGGTGTGAGCGGATCGCCAGGCACCATGAAGTCGTAGGGGATCCCGCCCGACTGGATGTGGCTCTCGTTGCCCCACGGGCCGTCGGGATAAACCGCGCCCTTCTTGCGCCGTCCTCCGCCGGATCGGAGTAGACGAGCATCGCCGCCGCACCTCGCTGCTCGGCGGTCAGCGCCTTGAACCCGCGATAGCTGTACGGGACCGAGTAGCGGACGAGCACGATCTTGCCGCGCACGTCGATGCCCTGCGACTCGAGCCAGTCGTAGTTGTCGGGATTGCCGCTGGCCGCGTAGACGACCGGCGCCTCGACCTCGCCTGACCGCGAATAGGCGTTGTAGTGAACCAGCGGCTTCTGCGTGTCCGGATCGCCGGGCACCGGATCTTCCGTGAACCGCGCCTCCCACGCCCCCATCGTCAGCTTCATCTCGGTGGGATAGGGCAGCAGCACCTCTGCTCGACGATCTCGACGGTGTCGAGCCCGTACTCCTTCCACGTGTCGCGCATCCACTCGGCGAGCTGCTTGTTGCGATCGGATCCGGCGACGTGCGGCTCGTCGGTGAGGTAGCGATGGTAGTCGCGCGCGCGGTCGGCTGACGGCAACGCGAGGAATCGCCGCTCGAGTCTCCGTTGCGCCGCTTCGGATGCCGCGCTGAACCCGAAGATCCCCGCCGCCGCCTGTGCGCCGACGCCGCCGCCGACAGTACGACTGCCGCAGGTACGCTTGCCCACCGCCTCATCGTCACCTCGCCGGGACTGTATCGTACCGGCCGAGGGCCTTCAGACGTCCGCTTGTGGGACGGCCAATCCCGGGTCCGAACGCCGGCGATCGCGCCGGCGACGAAACCCGCGTTTTCGACAGATCCACGCGCGCCGATCCGATGGCATGATGCTGGCACACGGCACAGACGCTATGACTACCTTCCATCTTGCGTTTCGTCACCTGAGCCGGCATCGCGGCTTCACGACGATCGCTGGGCTCACGCTGGCACTCGGCATTGGCTTCGTCACGGTGTTATTCACCATCGTCAATGCCGTTGCGCTGCGCGATCTGCCCGTTGAGAACGCCAGCCAGGTGGTCAGCGCAGGGATCGACACCTCCCGCGTCGACGATGTCGCCCGGCAGCAGACCAGCTTGGAGGGCCTGGCCGCGGCCGCGTGGGCGCCCAGGCACGTCACGGTCGGCGAGCGGCGGACCATTCGCTCCGGCGCCACCATTTCGCCCAATGCATTCGACCTCCTTCGCGTGAGGCCGATCGTCGGCAGGGCATTGCGCGTGGCGGACGCCCTGCCCGGTGCGCCGGCGGTAGTGGTGATCGGGCACGGCGTCTGGGGCGAGCAGTTCGCCGGCGCCGCTGATGTCGTCGGGCGCGACATCGTGATCGACGGTATGGTGTGCCAGGTCGTCGGCGTGATGCCGGTGGGCTTTGGCTTCCCAAGAAACGAGGAGTTGTGGCAGCCGCTTGAGGCCGGCGCGGCGGCGCGTGCCGAAGGCCGTCAGGCCGGCACGGGGTGTTCGGCCGCTTGCGACACGGCGTCACAGCGGCCGAGGCGTCTGCCGAGTTGACCGCGATCGAGGCACGTCACCGGGCCGTCAGCTCGCCCGGAGACCCGATCGTTCCTGTCGAGGTGGCGACCTATTCCCGCCGCACCGTGAAAGGCGCGGTGATGTCCATCCTGCTCCTGCTGCTCGTCGCTACGGTCCTGGTGCTCGTGCTGGCCTGCGCCAACGTCACGACCCTCCTGCTGGGCCAGGCCTCGCGGCGCGGCCGGGAACTGGCCGTGCAGGCGTCGCTTGGCGCCAGCCGTGCGCGGCTGATGAGCCAGATGCTGGTCGAGAGCTTGATGCTGGCGATCCTCGGCGCGTGCGGCGGGCTGCTCGTCGCCCAGTGGGGTGTGGACTGGATCGCCGCGGTCATCGCCACCGAAAGTGCGCTCACGGGAGGCCCGCCGTACTGGGTCTCCTTCGACCTTGACCTGCGCGTGCTCGGCTTTGCCGTCGGCACGACACTTGTGGCCGCGGTGCTCGCCGGCATCGCCCCGGCGCTCCAGGCCAGCCGCATCGACTTCAACGAAGTGCTGAAAGGCACGAGCGACCGCCCGGGGTTCCGCATCGGAGAGATTCACTCGCGCCGTCGTTCACGTGCAGATGGCGATCTCGGTGACGCTCGTCGTCGCCGCCGGGTTGTTCCTGATGGCGGTGTCGACGATCCTGCAGACGAGATTGCCCTACGAATCCGTCGTCGATCCTCGCCGCGCGTCTGTCCTTGATCGAGCGCGATACGCCGGATCCAGGCTCGCGCGCCCGATTCTTCACGACGCTGTCCGACCGGCTGCGGGCACACCCTCAAGTGTCGGCCGTCTCGCTCACCTCGGCCGAGTCGCTCCGTCAGGGACGTCGACGCGTCGCCTTGGAGGGACGCAGCTACTCGCGCGAGCTGGATCGGCCGGAAGTCCTTTTCGAGACCGTGGCTCCCGAGTATATCAACGTCTTTGGCGCGCCGTTGCTCGAGGGCCGTGACTTCGGAGCCCTGGACGTCACCGGAGTCGTCGCCGGTGGCAATCGTGAATCGGGCCTTCGCGAGCCGGCTGTGGCCGAACGAGCCGGCCACCGGACGCCGCTTCCGGACCGGGGACGGCCAGCCCTGGCTCACCGTCATCGGCGTCGCGCCGGATCTGGGGACGCTGCGGGCCGCAGAGTCTCAGCACGCGCCGGCGTACTACCAGGCCGCCTCCCAGCAACCGCAGCAGGCGATGACCGTGCTGCTGCGCGGCTCGACCGATGCCTCCGCGCTCTCCGAGATCCTCTGGCGGGACGTCGCGGCGCTGAACCCACACCTGGTGCCGGCGCAGGTCCACACCGCCCTTCAGATCCGGGACATGGAACGAGTCGGCATTCTCCTGCCCGCGGGACTCTTCATCGGCTGCGGCCTCGCTGCCCTGTCGCTCGCGAGCATCGGTGTCTACGGAGTCGTGTCGTTCTCCGTGATCCAGCGTGCGCGCGAGATCGGCATCAGGCTGGCACTAGGAGCGCGCCGCGGGGTCGTCGTGCGCATGCTGGTGGGCCAGGGTCTGCGAAGCGTCGCCGCCGGGCTCGGCATCGGCGTCGTGCTGGCGCTCGGCGCCTCGCTCGTGCTCCGCAGCGCCATTGCCAACTTCGGCGGATCGGCGTTCGACATGTGGATCTATGGCGGCGTCGTCGCGTTGCTGGGCGCCGTCGGACTGGTGGCGTTGCTGGTACCCGCCCTACGTGGATCGCGCGTCAACCCGCTTGATGCGCTGCGAGTCGAGTCGCCAGTCGGCCTCCAGCGTACCATTGGTTGCGGGCCGATTGGCGGCCCGCAAGACCGCAAAGGCATCCATGGCTGCGCTGTTCGACCCGCTTCCTCTCCGTGACCTGACCCTTCCCAACCGCATCGTCGTCTCGCCCATGTGCGAGTACTCTTGCGTGGAGGGTCTTGCCAACGCCTGGCACCTGGTGCACGTCGGGTCGCGGGCCCGTGGGCGGTGCCGGGCTGATCCTGACCGAGGCGTATTGGCCCCTGCACGCCGCCGAGTCGCTCGGCCATCCGGCGGATTGGCCCGCGCAGTACCTCCGCGGGGCGCCCGCCCGACGCGGTGCAGCGCGTCGCTCGATAGCCGACCGGCAGCGATTTGATATGCTGGGTGATTCGGCGCTCATAATCACCCTTTCCTGGAGACCCGGCGGCGCTCGATACGTTCGTCGCCGACTGGCACGGCCATCGCCTGCCACGCGAGGCGTGGACGCACGGCGCCCACGTGGGCGTCTGCGCCTACTACGCGTTCGACCACGACGAGGCAGGCGACGCTGGCGATCATGCGGCCGGGCATCCGCACGTTCAACGAGTCGATCGGCGGGCAGAACACCGCGACCAGCGGGTATCACGAGAGCATCACGCGGCTGTGGGTGATGGCCATTGCGGCGCATCTTGCGCGCGAATCCGGCGCAGAGCCGTTGGGAGGCCTCGCGCTCCGCCGTCGCGCGGTTCACGAGCCCAGGCGAGTTACTGCAGCAGTGTTACAGCTTCGACGTCATCGCCGACACTCGCGCACGGGCAGAATGGGTACCGCCGGATCGGCCTCTTCCGTGGGACCTGAAGCCCGAGTCCGCGGGTTCGCGGGTTGCACAGGTTCACGGGTTCACGGGTTCGCAGACTACGACGCGTCCGCGGCGGAGATCCTTGCCGACAACGCGCGCCGCATGCGCCCCGGGCGCGCCGGTGACACCGCCGCCGGGGTGCGTGCCGGCGCCGCAGAGATACAGCCCGCGAATCGGCGTCCGGTGTTGCGCCCAGCCCAGCACGGGGCGCATCGCGTAGAGCTGATCGAGCGTGTGCTCGCCGTGGAAGATGTGGCCGCCGGTGAGGCCGTAGCGGCGCTCGAGGTCCAGCGGCGTCAGCACTTCGCCGGCCACCACGCGCGACTGCAGATCGGGCATCACCGTGGTCAGTCGGGCGATCACCAGATCGCCAAGCGCGTCGCGGCTGGACTCCCAGTCGCCCTCGCGGAGCCGGTACGGCGCGTATTGGGCGTAGATTGACAGCACGTGCTGCCCGGCCGGCGCCAGCGTCGCGTCGTTGAGCGATGGCACCGTCACTTCCAGCCAGGGCCGATCCGACATCCGGCCGTACTTCGTGCAGTCGAAGGCCTTCTCGAATTCGTCGGGCTCATCGCCGATGAGCAGGCGTCCCGACAGTGCCTGTTCCACCGGCACGCCGGATCGATCGAGCCCGGCAACCGCCGGCAACCCGGTAATCGACCAGGTTGACCTTCGCGACGACGCCGTTGGCGCGGAAGTTGAGGACCTGCTGGCGGAACGACGGCTGCAGGTGGACCGGATCGACGAGCTGGAGGAACGTGTGCCGGGGATCGGCGCCCGAGATGACGGCCGTCGCCTCGATGCGCTCGCCGGTGGCGAGCACGACCCCACGCACCCCGGCGTCTCCGATCTCGATGCTGGCGACGCGCGCCGTGCGGCGGATCTCCGCGCCCGCGCCGGTGGCGGCGACGGCAAGTGCCGCCGACAGGGCGCCTGGGCCCCCGGAGACGACGGTCACCGCACCGGTCGGATGGCCTTCTTGCGCGGTCTGCAGCAGCCACGACGCGGTTGTTCCGGCCGACCGCGGTCCGGCCTGCATGCCAAACACCCCACGCGCGCAGATCGCGGCGCGAAGTGCGGGCGTCTCGAACCACTCCGCCGCCAGGTCGGCGATGGGCATCGGCCCCCAACGCAGCAAGTCGTACAGGCCCTGGCGGCCCAGGCCACGAAGCTTGCGTCCTGCCTGCAGCAGCTCCCACAACTCGCTCGCCGACGGCGCATCGAGCGACGGGGGCACCTGGCCGAGCACGGCGCCCATCGCGTGCGTGAGCGCCTGCGTGCTCGCGACAAAGGCCGGCCATCGCCCGGCATCGCGCGCCGACCACGGCGCCAGCGCGCGCGTGGCGGCGGCGGTGTCACGGGGGACGACCAGGGCGCGGCCGTCCCCGGTGGGGACGCACACCGACACTGCGGGCGAGCTGACGTGCAGGCCCTGCGCGTCCAGGCCCAGGTCGCGCACGACATCGGCGCGAAGCGCCACGGTATGCGTCAGCGCGGGCACACGGACGCCCGGCGCGAGCTCGTGCGTGACCGCGCAGCCCCCCACTTCGTCGCGCGCCTCCAGCACCAGCGGACGCAGTCCCGCCTTGGCCAGATACGCCGCGCACACCAGGCCGTTGTGGCCGGCGCCGATGATGATCGGGCGACTCATAGGCGTTACTCGTCAATCACGGAGTGCACAAAGACACAGAGACGCACAGAGAACGCATATCGTTCTTGCTCGAAGCGCCGCGCATCAAGCTTCCCCAAAACTCTGTGCGTCTCTGTGTCTCCGTGTCCCTGTGGTTGACGACGAGAGCCGCCATCATGCTCTTCCCAACACCGACAGCGCGGCGTTTCGACCGGGCGCGCCCATGATCCCGCCGCCGGGATGCGTGGCCGACCCGCACATGTAGAGTCCGTGGATCGGCGTGCGGTAGTTGGCCCACCCGGGAACCGGACGCAGGAAGAAGAGCTGTTCCAGCGACAGCTCGCCCTGGAAGATGTTGCCTTCCGACAAGCCCCACTCGCGCTCGAGATCGAGCGGCGTCACGACTTGCCGGTGACGGATGAGGCTCTTGAAGTTGGGCGCGTACTCCGCAATCGTGTTCACGACCGTGTCGCCAAACGCCTCCTTGTGGTCGTCCCACGTGCCGTCGGCCAGGTGATACGGCGCGTACTGCACGAAGCACGACATCACGTGCTTGCCGGGCGGGGCAATCGACGGGTCGGTGAGCGACGGGATCACGATGTCGATGTACGGTTTCCTCGAGTACCGTCCGTACTTCGCGTCGTCGTAGGCGCGCTCCATGTAGTCCACGCCAGGCGAGATCGAGATCGCGCCGCGCAGATGCGCGCCGGCGCCCGGAAGGCAGGTGAAGTCGGGCAGGCCGTCGAGCGCGAGATTCACCTTGCCGGACGAGCCGCGGAACTTGTAGCGCTTCACGCCCTCGACGAAGTCGTCGGGCAGTTCGTCTTCGCCGACCAGTCCCAGAAACGTCCGTCGCGGGTCGAGGCTCGAGGCGACCATCGCCGCTTCAATCTCGTCGCCGTTCTCCAGCACGACGCCGCGCGTGGCGCCGTCGCGCACGAGGACCTTGGCCGCTGAGGTCTGCGTGCGGATCTCGACGCCGGCCTCGCGCGCCGCGGCGGCAATCGCCTCGGAGATGGCGCCGGTGCCGCCGCGGGCCAGTCCCCACGACCGGAACGCGCCGTCGATCTCGCCCATGTAGTGGTGCAGCAGGACGTAGGCCGTGCCCGGCGAACGCACGCCCAGGAACGTGCCGATGATGCCGCTGGCCGACATCGTGGCCTTGAGCACGTCGGTCTCGAACCACTGGTCGAGAAAATCCGTCGCGCTCATCGTCATGAGCTGCACCTGGTTGTAGCGATCGGGACCCGGCAGGTCGCGGAAGCGCCGGCCCAGAAACGCCAGGCGAGCCAACTCGCGCGGGTTGAGCGACCACGGGTCGGGCGGCGTCATGTCGAGGATGGGCTTCACGAAGCGCGCCATCTCGACCATCGCCCGGCCGTACTCGTCGTACGCCTCGGCGTCCACGCGCGAGTGCCTGGCGATCTCGCGAAACGTGCGCGCGTGGTCGTTCACGCGCCAGAGGTAGTCGCCGCTGGGCATGGGCGTGAACGTGCCGTCCAGCGGCAGGATCTCCAGGCCGTGGCGCGGCAGGTCGAGCTCGCGGATGATCTCGGGCCTCAGCAGCGACACGACGTACGAACACACCGAGAACCTGAAGCCGGGGAAGACCTCCTCGGTGACCGCCGCGCCGCCCAGCACGTGCCGCCGCTCGAGGACGAGCACCTTTCGGCCGGCTCGGGCCATATAGGCCGCGTACACGAGCCCGTTGTGCCCGCCGCCGAGGACGATGCAGTCGTATTTCATGCGCGGGCGATTCTATTGCAGATTGCGATTGAGATTGCAGATTACGAATGCGCGCAGGGTGGTGTCCGCCCGACCGGCTGCATCCGTGCGGTCCGTAATCGTCAATCGCAATGCTGCAATCTGCAATCGCGTATATTCCCCGCATGCCGGTGGGTACCGCGTTTCACGCCCGCACGCTCGCCCTGTGCGAGAGCCTGAACTACCGCGAGTGGGCGGGGTATTACGCGGTCAGCGCGTACGAGCCGCACCACGAGCACGAGTACGCCGCGATTCGCAACGGCGCGGCGCTGATCGACGTCTCGCCGCTGTTCAAGTACATCGTGAGCGGGCCCGATGCCACGCGCCTGGTCGATCGCGTCATCACGCGCGATGCGACGAAGGTCGCGGTGGGGCAGGTCATCTACACACCCTGGTGCGACGAGCGTGGCAAGGTCATCGACGATGGCACCGTCACGAGGCTTGACGATCAGGTGTGGCGGTGGACGGCCGCGGATCCGAGCCTGCGCTGGTTCCGCCAGAACGCCGCGGGCCTGGACGCGCATGTCGAGGACATCTCCGAGCAGGTCGCCGCGCTGGCCGTGCAAGGGCCCACGTCGGCACGGCTGCTGAAGGCGGTCGCTGACGTTGACCTGGACCCGGTGAAGTACTTCCGCATGACGCGCGGCCGCATCGCCGATGTGCCGGTTGAGATCTCGCGCACCGGCTATACCGGTGACCTCGGGTACGAAGTCTGGATGCCGTGGGATCGCGCCACCGACGTGTGGGATCGGCTGGTCGCCGTCGGCAAGGCCTACGATGCCAAGCCGGCCGGCATGCTCGCGCTGGACGTCGCGCGCATCGAAGCCGGCCTGCTCCTGATCGACGTCGACTTTCACGGATCGCGCAAGGTCAGCGTGGACCTGCAGCGTTACACGCCAGACGAGATGGGGTTGAGCCGGCTGGTCAGCGACGGCAAGGCCCCCTTCATCGGGCGCGAGGCGATCCGCGCCGAGCGCGCGAAGGGCCACCAGCGCCAGGTCGTCGGTCTCGAGATCTCGTGGACCGACGTCGAGTCGCTCTACACGAAGGTCGGGCTGACCCCGCAGGTGCCCATCGCCGCCTCGCGCGTCGCCGTGCCGGTCTACAAGAGCGGCCGTCAAGTGGGCAAGGCGACGTCGACGACCTGGTCGCCCGTGCTGAAGCAGCTGATTGCGCTGGCCACGATCGACCGCCCGCACTTTGCAAACGGCACCACTCTCGAAGTCGAGATTACGGTCGAAGCCGTGCGCCATCGCGCGCAGGCCACCGTGGTGCCGACGCCGTTCTACAACCCTCCGCAGAAGACCGCCACGCCACCTCTCTGAGCGCCCTAACTGGGTGTCATGACGCGCCGGCCACTCACGGCGTGTCTGACGCCCGAGTCAGCTGCGCCCACGTACACGTGACGCCGATCGTCAGTCGCGTAGGATGGATCCGTGTCCGCGGACAACTGCACGGTCTTCCTTCTCTCGCCCGCCTATTGCGGCGGTCGTCGCGCGGGTACCTCATGCGCCCGGGCTCGACGCTGGCGCTGGCACAACGCCTCGAGGCCGGCACGCTGTCGCTGGGCGAGGCGTTCACGTTCATGAGCGGGCTGTACTTCCGCGGGAAGATCGCATACGCGATGGCTTTTGGCCGCCGTGCGGACGGCCGGCAGGCGACCTACGTCATCACGCCGACGCGAGGCCTGCAGTCCCCGGACCTGCCAATTACCCGGGCGCTCGTCGAGGAGTTTGCCGCAGTCGATGTGGCCGATGACGAGCCTCGATACTTCACGCCGCTGGTGGCCGATGCGCGGGCGCTGGCCGACGCGCTTCCGGATTGTGCGCGCGTGGTGCTGCTCGGCAGCGTCGCGACCTCGAAGTACGTCGAAGTGCTTGGCGAGGCGCTCGGCGCCGCGCCTCCACTTTCCGTCAGACTTCATCGGGCGCGGCGACATGAGCCGCGGCGCGCTGATGTTGCGGAGCGCCGCCAGTGGTGTCGAGCTCGCATACATTCCGGCGGCCGCGGCCATCAGGCACGGCCCACGGCCTCCGCGATTGGCCCCTTCGAGGCCCTGACCTCTGGCGCGGTCCACGCGGCCAGGATCTAGAATCGTCACTCGTATGTCCGCCTTTGCTCTCGCCGCCGTCCTCGTCGTCGTCGGATCGTCGCCCGCCTTCGCGCAGTCGACGGCAGGTGCGCAGTTGCTGCCCGGCATGGGCACCTACTCGCACCCGATTCAGACGACCAGTCCCGAGGCCCAGAAGTTTTTCGACCAGGGGCTGGCGCTGCTCTACAACTTCAACCACGCCGAAGCCGAGCGGTCATTTCTGAAGGCCGCCGAGCTGGACGCGAAGGCGCCGATGCCCTGGTGGGGCGTCGGCATCGCGCTTGGGCTGAACTACAACCGCGACGTCACCAAGCTGGAAGGCGAGCGTCTGACACGCGCGTATGACGCCGCGCAGAAGGCCGTGGCGCTCAGCCGCGGCGGCTCGCCGGTCGAGGCCGCGTTGGCCGAGGCGCTGGCGACCCGCTACTCGCGCGACCCGAACGCCGATCCCAACGTGCTCAACGCGCAGTACCGCGAGGCGATGCGCCAGGCCTACGCGCGCTATCCCGACGATCCCGAGGTCGGCACCGCGTACGCCGATGCCGTGATGAACCTGCGGCCCTGGCAGTTGTGGGCCCCCGACGGCACGCCCGGGCCCGATACGCTGGAGCTGGTGAAGGTGCTCGAGGCCGTGCTGCGCCGACATCCCAACCACCCGGGCGCCAACCACTACTACGTGCACTCCGTCGAAGCGTCGCCGACGCCCGAGCGTGCGTTGGCAAGCGCCACGCGGCTCGAGACGCTGGTGCCAGGCGCCGGGCATCTGGTGCACATGCCCACGCACATCTACATCCACACCGGTCACATCGGCAGGGTGGCGGAGTTGAACGCGAAGGCCGCGGCGGCCGACGAGCGCTACATCGAGGTCGCAAAACCCGAGGGCCTGTACCCGTTCATGTACCTACGGCCACAACGTCCACTTCGTCGTGGTCGGCAACATCCTGATCGGGCGCTACGAGGACGCGCTCAAGGCCGGCCAGCAGATGGCCGGCATGGTGGCGCCGCATGTCGCCGAGATGGCGCCGATGGTGGAGTGGGCGCTCTCCCTGCCGACGCTGGCGCACGTGCGCTTCCACAAGTGGGACGCAATTCTCGCGGCGCCGAGGCCGCCCGAGAGCCAGCCGCTGGCGCGGTCCTTCGACCACTACGCGCGCGCGCTTGCGCTGAAGATGACGGGCAAGGCCACCGAGGCGCGTGCCGAGGCCGCGGCGTTTGAATCCACGCGTGCCAGGGTGCCGGCAGAAACGCTGGTCGTGACGTTCAACAACGGACCGACCGTGCTGGCCATGGTCAGCCACCTCCTGCAGGGCCAACTCGCCGTGTCCGTCGACGAGGCCGTCAACGCACCTCCAGATGGCCGCGGCCGCCCAGGACGCGCTGACCTACGACGAGCCCGAGCCCTGGCCGTGGTCGGTACGCGAGACACTGGGCGCCGTCCTGCTGAAGGCGGGCCGGGCCGCGGAGGCGGAGAAGGTGTTCAGAACGGATCTCGAGAAGAACCCGGCGAGCGGGCGCACGCTGTTTGGCCTGACGATGAGCCTCGACGCGCAAGGCCGCACGGCCGAAGCCGCGATCGTCAAGCGCGAGTTCGACGATGCGTGGAAGCAGGCCACCAGCCCGCTCAGTGTCGACGCGCTGTTCTGATGCTCGATGACGTACCGTCAATCACAGAGACACGGAGGCACAAAGACGCAACAAAGTATTCGGTAGGGGCGGGTCTCAAACCTCTGTGCGTCATCAGTGTCCCCCGTGTGACGTGTCATCACGGTCAACTCGCCCTCGCAGCACCGTGACCGCGTGGCCCGACAGGCGCACGCGGTCGCCGGACGAGCTGCACGCGCAGCTCGCCGCCGCGGGCCGAGGCCTGCCACGCGAGGAAGCCCGTCTTGCCAAGCCGCTCGGCCCAGTACGGCGCCAGCGAGCAATGCGCCGATCCGGTCACCGGGTCCTCGTCGATGCCATAGGGCGCCGCGAAGTAGCGCGAGATGAAATCGTAGCGGCCCGTGCCCCGCGCGGTCGCGATCACCCCGAAGTCGAATGCGCGCAGCCGATCGAAGCGCGGCGCCAGCGCGCGCACCTCGGACTCGTGCGAGAACTCCACCACCAGGTTGCCGTGCGCGCGCGCCGGGACGCTCTTGGACACCACGCGCGGCGCCGCGCCCAGCGCGTCGACCAGGCCGTCCGGCGTCTCGCAGATGGCCATCGGTCGCGCCGGCAACTCGATGGCGATACGGTCGCCGTCGGGCTCGGCGGTCAGCACGCCGCTGGCGGTCTCAAACGCGATGCGCGCCCCGGCGGGCACCCGCCCCACCTGCCACAAGGCATGAGCAGAGGCCAGCGTGGCGTGACCGCACAACTCGATTTCCACCGTCGGCGTGAACCATCGCAGCCCGAACCGATCGCCCTGGGGAACGAGAAACGCCGTCTCGGCCAGGTTCATCTCGGCGGCCACATGCTGCATCCATGCCGGGTCGGCCGGCGCGTCGAGCAGGCAGACGGCGGCGGGGTTGCCGCTGAACGGGCGATCGGTGAACGCATCGATTTGCAGAAGTTGCGGCATGGCCCCAATTTGCACCTTGAATGGAATCGGTGTCAATACGTATATTGTCACTATGACAAAATGGCGGCCGCAGTGGGACCGGGCCGATCGGCCGATTTACGAG
Source organism: Vicinamibacteria bacterium (assembly GCA_963806705.1). Lineage (GTDB taxonomy): Bacteria > Acidobacteriota > Vicinamibacteria > Vicinamibacterales > JAENWD01 > JAENWD01. The sequence goes on along the minus strand of CAWDZE010000001.1, from coordinate 98,852 downwards.
GCCCTGGCCGAAGCGCTTGCGCGGGATGTCGCGTCGGGCCGGTTGTCGGCGGGCGACCGGCTTCCCCCGCAGCGAGAGCTGGCCGAGGCCCTGGGCGTGACGGTGCCCACCGTGACCCGCGCCTATTCGCTGGCGGCCCGTCGCGGCCTGGTCGGCGGCGAAGTCGGCCGCGGCACGTTTGTCCGGCCCGCCATCACCAGCGACACCGACGCAGGCCTGGTCGACCTGTCCATCAACGCGCTGCCGCCGCACGCGCACCTGGGCGAGATCGCCGCACGGCTGGATCTGCCCAACGACGCGGCGCGGCGCGCGGCCCTGCTCAACTACCCGCCGCGCGAAGGCCGCGACAGCCATCGCGCGGCCGGCGCCGACTGGATCGCGCGTCGCGGCGTCCACGTCGCGCCCTCGCAGGTCGTCGTGACCTCCGGCGCGCAGCACGCGCTGATTGCGGCCCTGTCAGGTCAGCTTGGTCCCGGCGACACGCTGCTGGTCGAGGAGCTCACCTACGCCGGTCTGCTCGAAGCCGTGCGCCTGCTGGGCATCGTGCCGGTCGCCGTGTCCATGGACGCCGACGGGCTGCGGCCCGACGCGCTCGACCGCGTTGCGCAGAAGACCGGCGCGCGCACGTTGGCGTTGCAGCCGGTGCTGCACAACCCCACCGGTGTCTCGATGCCGCCGGCTCGCCGCCGCGCCATCGCCGAGGTGGTGATGCGGCGCGGCCTGCACGTGATTGAAGACGACATCTACGGCATGCTGGCGCCCGAGGCGCTTCCGCTGGTGACCGAGCTGTCTTCGCCGTGGACCTACGTCACCAGCCTCTCCAAGAGCGTCGTCGCGGGCGTGCGCGTGGGCTTTCTCGCCGCGCAGGGCGATGCCGTGGCGCGCGCGGCGCGAGCGATCTGGGCGACCACGGTGGCCACCTCGCCCCTCACCACCGAGATCGCCTGTGGGCTCATCGCCGACGGCACCGCCGACCGCATCGTCGCGTGGAAACGCCAGGAGATGCGTGCCCGGCAGCAGCTGGCGCGCGAGATTCTGCCGGGCCTGCCCACGACGATTCATCCCGCGAGCCCGCATGTGTGGTGGCCGCTGCCGCGACCCTGGCGTGTGGGCGACTTCGTGGGCGCCGCACGAGGCCGGGGGATCGTGCTCGGCCCCACCGAGGGCTTCCTCGGACAACCTGGCGCCACGCCCCGCGCCGTCCGGTTGTGCCTTGGGCCGCCGGCGACCCGCGTGCGGCTGCAGCAGGCGCTCGAAACACTGCGCGACCTCGCGGCGTCCCCGCCTGAAAGCGCCGCACTCGTCTGACCGTCCGCACGCGGCGGAACGCATCCGCAGATGTCGCAGATGACGCGATTCCGGCAACGTGATGCGTTCACGCGCCGACCGGAACCGGCCGCGAAGCGGCCGGTGGGCACGGCGATGACGCGCGCGGAGATGAGCGCTGTGGACCGTCACTCGAGCGTTCATCTCCACGCGCGTCATCGCCGTGCGCCCGCGGCTGCGCCGCGGTCCGGTCGGCGCGTGTCGCCATGGATTGCGGCCGCCGCGTCAGCCAGTAGCTGTCCGGCTCTGTGTCCTCTGTGACTCTGTGGCTACTTGCGTGGCCCTCGCCCTGACCTGTTAGGATCGACTCTTGATGCGCGCGCTTCTTTTCTCGTCGCTGGTGCTGCTGGCGCCAGCTGTCGGCGCAGGCCGCCGATCCGGTGCATCGGCTGGCACTTGGCGATGCGGCGCGCCGCGACAAGGACGTCACCCTTGTCCTCGACGCGGCCGTCGACACGGCCACGGGCGAGACGATCGGCCCCGACGAGCTGGCCGCGCGGCTGGACAAGACGCGGCTGCTCCTGCTGGGCGAATCGCACACCAGCGTCGAATCGCATCGCGTCCAGTTGCAGGTGCTGCGCGCCCTGGCGCGACGCGGCCGCGTGATCCGTGTCGGTCTCGAGATGTTCCCCTACACCGAGCAGGCGTCGCTCGATTCCTGGAACGCCGGCCGCTGGTCCGAGGCCGAGTTTGTGGACAAGGCGCGCTGGTACGAGCACTGGGGCTATCACTGGGGCTACTACCGTGACGTCCTGCTCTTCGCGCGCGGGCAGGGCATTCCGATCTTCGCCGTCAACGCCCCGCGCGACCTGGTCGCGGCGGTTCGCAAGACCGGCATCGCGGGCCTGTCTGCCGAGCAGGCCGCGCGCATGCCCCCGAAGGTCGACACCGATAGCGCCGACCACCTCGCGCTCTTCAAGGCGCAGGTTGGCGGCGGCGACGCCCTCCACGACGGCATGACCGACGAGGCGTGGAAGGGCATGCAGGCCGCGCAGGCCACGTGGGACGCGGCCATGGCATGGAACGCCGTGCAGGCGCTGAAGGCCGCGACGGACCCCAACGCCATCATGGTGGTGCTGGTGGGATCGGGGCATGTCGCCTACGGCCTCGGCATCGAGCGGCAGGCGCGGGCCTGGTTCGACGGAGCCGTCGCCAGCGTGATTGCCGTCCCCGTGGCCGACGACGAGGGACCCACGGGCCCCGTCCGCGCGTCATACGCGAACTTCGTGTGGGGCGTGCCCCGCGAACCGGCCAGCGCGTGGCCCTCGCTCGGGCTGTCCACCCGCGCTGGTGAAGGCGGACGCCGGCCGATCATCGACGTCGAGAAGGACAGCCCCGCGGCGCAGGCCGGCCTCAAGGTCGGCGACGTCATCGTGAAGATCGACGAGGTCGCCATCGACTCCCGCGAGGCGATGAGCCGCCAGATGGCGTCCTACAACTGGGGCGACGCGCCGCGTGTGACGATCACGCGCGGCACCGAACAGCTGACTGTGACCGTGGCGCTTCGGCGGGCGCCATGAGCAACCCGATCAGCCGGCTTCAACCGGTCCAACCCAACCAACCCAATCAACCTAGACCCAACCCGATCAACCCGTTACCGTGCACACTCCCACCGACGGCCTCGGCGCGTCACGCTTTGTCGCCTTCACGCGCGACGAGTGGTGGCACCTGCGCGACCAGCGGACGATGACGCTCACCGAAGCGGACCTGTTCGCGATGAAGGGCGTCAACGAACAGATGACGCTGTCGGAGGTCGAGCAGATCTACCTGCCGCTCACCCGCCTGCTGAGCATGTACTTCGAGGCCACGCAGGTGCTGCGCACGGCCACGCACCACTTCCTCGGCAACCCGGAAGCCAAGCTGCCCTTCGTGCTCGGCATTGGCGGCAGTGTCGCGGTCGGCAAGAGCACCGTCTCGCGCGTCCTGCAGACGCTGCTGTCGCAGTTGACCGACCATCCGCGCGTGGACCTGGTGACCACCGACGGGTTCCTGTACCCGAACGCCGTGCTCGAGGAGCGCGGGATCATGCACCGGAAGGGCTTTCCGGAGAGCTACGACGTGCGGCGGGCGCTGGAGTTCCTCATCGACGTCAAATCCGGCAAGTCGCACGTCACCGCGCCGGTCTACTCGCACCTGACCTACGACATCGTGCCCGGCAGCGTGCAGGAGGTGAACCGCCCCGACATCATGATCTTCGAGGGGCTCAACGTCCTGCAGGGACCGCAGCGCCAGCAGGGACGCTCGCTGGCGGTCTCCGACTTCTTCGACTTCTCGATCTACATCGACGCCGACGCGGCCGACATCGAGCGGTGGTACATCGACCGCTTCATGACCCTGCGCGAGACGGTGTTCACCGACCTGCGCTCGTACTTCCACAAGTACTCCGCGCTCACCGATGCCGAGGCGCTGGCGACAGCCCGCCGTATCTGGCGCGACGTCAACTACGTCAACCTGAAGGAGAACATCGAGCCCACCCGCGAACGCGCGCACCTCATCCTGCGCAAGGACGCGCAGCATGAGATTGCGAGTGTGTGGTTGCGGAAGCTGTAGTGGCGCCTTCGCGACCGGCACAATCACGATGGCGCGATGGCACGAAGACGATCCGGCGTGGACGACACGCGGGGCGCGATTGCACAGCGCGCCCCTACCTGTTCATCGTGCCTTCGTGTCTTCGCGTCGTGCGATTCGTGGTTGTGAGCCTCGCTTGTACCGGAAGCACGTCACCAGATGGTCATTCACCATCCCCGTCGCCTGCATGAAGGCGTAACAGATCGTGGACCCGACGAACGTGAACCCGCGCTTCCTGAGGTCGCGGCTCATCGCGTCTGACTCGTCGGTCGTGGGCGGGACATCCTTCAGCGTGCGGCGCCGGTTCACGATCGGCGCGCCGCCGACGAACTGCCAGATGTAACGATCGAAGGTCCCGAACGCCTGCGCCGTTTCGACAAACGCCCGTGCGTTGCGCACGGTGCCTTCGATCTTCAACCGGTTGCGGACGATGCCGGGGTTCTGGAGGAGGCGTTGGACGCGGGCCGGCGTGAAGCGGGCGACCTTGACGGCGTCGAACCCGGCAAACGCCGCGCGATACGCCTCGCGCTTGCGCAGGATCGTGATCCAGCTCAAGCCCGCCTGCGCGCCCTCGAGGGTCAGCATCTCGAACAGATGCCGGTCGTCGTGCGACGGCACGCCCCACTCGTCGTCGTGGTACGCGACGTAGAGCGGATCCGTGCCGCACCAGGGGCATCTGGTCATTGCACGATTGCAGATTGCAGATTGAAGATTAAGGGCATTGGGAATAGACCGGCCGCTGGCGTGCATCCGGGCGCCCCTTAATCGTCAATCGTCAATCGGCAAATCGTCAATCAACATTTCCTGATCATCACAACGCCAACCACCAGCAGCCCCGCGCCCAGGGCGCGGCCCGGACTCATCGAGCGCTGCGGAAAGCCCGACGAGCCCGTAGTGATCGAGCACCAGCGCGAACGACATCTGGCCGGCAATCGCGACGCTGAGCAGCGTTGCCGCGCCCAGCACCGGCGCGAGCCACGCCAGCGTGACGACGAACACGGCGCCGAGCAGACCGCCGGTCCAGATCCACCAAGGCGCCTGCGCCGCCGTCGCAAGACCTGTCCAGGAACCACGCACGGCGATGCAGGCGACCAGCAGCGCCGCCGTGCCTACGACGAACGAGATCGTGGCGGCAAGAACCGGATGCCCAACGGCACGTGCCAGTTGTGAGTTGACCCCCGCCTGTGTGGCGATCAATGCGCCGGCGGCAACGACAATGGCGATATAGAGAGGCAGCACGCAGCCGATCTTAGCCGGAGCACTTCTGTTGACATGCCACAGAAGCCGTGGCACAGCCGCGTTCCCAGCTGACCTTGTTCGATACCGCGCGCGGCCGTAGCCGAGTATCGTCTCGCTCGCTTCGGCGTGTCCGCACTGGATCCGATGGCGTTTGCCGCCGCTCCCTCGCGCTGCTCGTTGTCCCTCGTCGCCGCGCTCGTGCCGCGCTTCGCGCGGCGGACCAACCCCGTCACGGCCCTCCGCGCCGAATAAGCCAGCACTCTGTCCCGCGCTCGACCGTCGGGCCGATCTGCCCGACGCTGACGTTTTCCTCAACAAAACCGCCCCTGCCGCATCGTCGCACGCGCACTGTTTCATGACGTTTCGGCATCGAGAGAATGACGTGTCCGCCAGTAATGCACTTCTTTTTGCAAAGTGTAAGTTTATTGATGCCGATTCTGCAATTCTTGTTCTACACTCTGCAAATGTAGCCGCCGGATGAGCCGGCGAGGCACGGATCTACTTCCTACGAGGTGCACACCATGAATCAGGCCGATATCGCGTGGATGCTGGTATCGACCGCGCTGGTCCTGCTGATGACGCCGGCCCTGGCGTTTTTCTACGGCGGGCTGGTCCGCTCGAAGAACTCGCTCAACACGATGATGATGAGCTTTGTCTCCCTGGGCGCCGTCGGCGTGCTCTGGGCGCTGCTGGGCTACTCACTCGCGTTTGCGCCGGGCGGCGCCCTCGTCGGCGGGCTGGACCATGCGCTCCTTCGTGGCGTGAACCTCGAGGCCAAAGGCACGATCCCGCACGTGCTGTTCATGTGCTTCCAGGGGACCTTCGCGATCATCACGGCCGCGTTGATCTCCGGCGCCATCGTCGAGCGCATGCGCTTTGGCGCCTACCTGCTGTTCATCTCGCTCTGGACGCTGGTGGTCTACAGTCCGATCTGCCACTGGGTCTGGGCGTCTGACGGGTGGCTCTTCACGTGGGGCGCGCTCGACTTTGCCGGCGGCACGGTCGTGCACGTGAACGCCGGTGTCGCGGCCTTTGTCGCGGCCATCGTGCTGGGCCCGCGCAAAGACTACGCGCGTCAGGCGTTCCTGCCGCACAACGTGCCGTTCGCGCTCCTCGGCGCCGGACTGCTCTGGTTCGGGTGGTTTGGCTTCAATGCCGGTTCGGCGCTTGGCGCCACGCCCGCCGCGGCGCTGGCGTTTGCGACGACCATGCTGGCGCCGGCAGCGGCGCTGGTGGTGTGGACGCTGCTGGACCTGATGCGCAACGGCAAGGTCACGGCGGTCGGCGCGGCGACGGGCATCGTCGTCGGCCTGGTCGCCATCACGCCGGCGGCCGGCCACGTCAGCCCGATCAGCGCCATCCTGCTGGGCGGCATCGCGGCGATTCCGAGCTACTACGGTCTGGTGTTTCGCGCCCGCACGCGCCTTGACGACAGCCTCGACGTCGTCGCGGCGCACGGCGTGGGCGGCACAGTCGGCGCGCTGCTGACAGGCGTCTTTTCCGAGAAGGCGTGGAGCGGCGTGGCCGACGGCGTCCTGTTCGGCAACCCGGGGCAGCTGGGGATTCAGGCGGTCGCCGTGGGCGCTACCATCCTTTACAGCGGCGCGTTGACGTTCGGGCTGTTGAAGCTGGTCGGCGTGCTGGTGCCGCTGCGGGCCGAGATCACCGATGAGGGGCTGGGCATGGACGTCACCCAGCACGGCGAGGAAGCCTACGTCGAGGGCGAAGGCGCTATCCTTGTGTTGCACGAGCGCGAGTCGAGTGTGTCGCCGGCGCTGGCGTCGGCGGCGGCTGGAGGTCGGTCATGAAGCTGGTCGTGGCAATCGTTCGGTCCGAGCGGCTGAGTGCCGTGCTCGAAGAGCTCTACAAGGCCGACGTGCAGGGGTTGTCCATCAGCCGCGTGCAGGGGCATGGCGGCGAGCGCGAGCAGGTGGAGACCTATCGCGGCACGACGGTCAAGATGGAGTTGTCGGAAAAATCGCGGATCGAAATCGCCGTGTCGAATCACTTCGTCGATCCGACCGTGAAAGCGATTCTGAAGGCGGCGCGCACGGGCGCCGTCGGCGACGGCAAGATCTTCGTGCTTCCGGTGGAGAAGATCTACCGCATCCGCACGGGTGAAGAGGATCAGGCCGCCGTCACGCCCGTCGGCGTCCCGAGCCATTCATAAGCAACTTCAGGATCGCGACTTTCGCCGGCTGGCGCGGGTCTTCTCCAAAGACTCGCGCCAGCGCCTCCTGCCGATAGCGGAAGATCCGCATCAGTTCAGGCGCGACGAGCCACTGGTGCAGCAGCGGCCCGTACGGCACCTGGTACTCCACGCCATCTTCGACCAGGGTCCCGCCCGCGTTCTCGCGGAACAGGTGGACGTGCCGCCAATACTTGTAGGGCCCGCGGCGCTGCTCGTCCTTGAAGCGCACGTTGGGTTCCCACGCGGTGATCTCGCTCTGCCAGCGAAATCGGAAACCCCCGCAGCCGCAGTCGATAGTCGATGCGCGCGCCCTGGCGCATCTCGACCTCGGGTGTCAGCACCTTGAAACGCAGAAACGGCGGCGTGAGGGTTTCCAGGTTCCGCACGTCGGTGAAGAACCTGAAGACATCCGGCAGCAGGCGCCGGCACGAACAGTTTCGTTTCGAGACGATACGGCACGCGCGCCGATTCTAGCGCGTTTGGCTGAGCTGGAAGAGCGCGCTTTGTGCGCGTTGCACGATTTTGCCCGCGGCATCGCGTCCGGTCACGACCACGCGGAAGGGGACGCCGGGCACCCGGAACTCGGAGAGGTAGACCTGTTCGTCGTCGCTGCTCGGCTGCCGCACAGGCGGTAACTGCCCAAGTCGCTCATCCGTGGAACCTCGCATCTCGAAGGTCGGCCCCAGGATGCCCGGCGACACCGTGATCTCCATGAGCCGATTGGTGCCAGGCACCAGCGGCGCGTCGTCGCGGAAGAACCCTTCATGTCCCGGCCGGCCGCCCGGCCGAACCAGTCGCACGTGGTCGAGCGACAGCGACGCTCGCGCGTGGACGACCAGGAAGAGCAGGCCCTTGCCGGCGAGCCGCACCTTCCAGAGGCCAGCTTCGGGCGCGGCGACGCCGACCTGTCGACCCGCCTGGAACGCCGTCCACGTCACGCCAGGATCCGCGGCGGCCACCGGTGCGCCCGACGGCCGCATGATCTCGATCTCCTGCAGGCACTGCAGCGACACCGAAAACAGCACGCGCTCGACGCTGGTGTCGACGTCGACGTCGATGGTCCGGACGCCAGGCTCGAGCTCGCCGACGACGCGGCGGAGCGTCTCGTCATGACCGTCGCGGGCCAGCAGCAGCGTCGCCGACGAGGCGACTTCGGAAGGGTCGAGCAGAAACACCTGCCCGCCGCTGCCTTCGGACACCTGCACCATCGACGGGTCTGGCCGGCCGACACACGGCCACCCCGGCCGCGTGTGCGGCTGTTGTTGTTGCGCGAGCAACCCGATCGACCCGACCACCCAGAGCAACCCGATCAACCTCCGGTCGAACCAAATCCCCCGGCCCCTCGATCGCTGGCCGGCAGCTCGGTCACCGTGTCCCACGTGACGCGCGTCACCGGCGCGACGACCATCTGGGCGATCCGCATCCCGCGATCGACGGTGACCGCGGCCCGTCCGAGATTGATCAACGCGACCTTCACCTCGCCACGGTAGTCGGCGTCGATCGTGCCGGGCGTGTTGACGACGGTGAGGCCATGTTTGGAGGCCAGGCCCGACCGCGGCCGCACCTGCGCCTCGTAGCCCTCGGGTATCGCCATCGCAAACCCGCAGCCGACCAGCGCAATCGCTCCAGGCTCAATCACCACCGCCGTGCTCACCGCGGCGTGCAGGTCCATTGCGGCCGCGTGCGCCGTCTGGTACGCCGGCAATGGGCATGTCGGCGCCGTGGGGGAGGGGAAGGAATTGGACGGATAGATCGACATGGCCAGCTACACGTAGGGGCGACGCTTGCGCCCCGCCGGGGTTCAGCCGGATGCGCGGACGCAAATTCCAGCATCCGGCTGCGACGCCCGCGGGGCGCACGCCGTGCGCCCCTACAGGTTCTTACATCCCGCGCTGACTGCTTGGCGGCACCATGCCCTTGAGGCGCATGTAGGTGACGATGTTGCCGTAGTGCTCGAAGTCGTGCGCGGTGTTGAACTGCAGCACGTTGAGCCGCGGCATCTTCATGCCGAAAAGGTCGACCACCTCGGCGGCTTTGGCGGCCGGCAGCGCGTCGAACTGGGCTTCGCAGAACGCGAAGGACTCGGCGACTGCCTTGGACAGGTCCGCCTTGGACGTCTTGGTCTTCTCGACGCTGCCGGTGTTCGGATTGGCGGCGCCGGTGGCCGACGAACAGATCATGTAGTTCGCGTCGGTGATGTGACCGATCAGCTGGCCGAAGCTGCGCACGTCGGGCGTGGGCTTGAACGCGTAGTTCTCCTCGGACATCTGCTCTGCCGCTTTCACGACGTTGCCTTTGATCAAACCGAGCGTGCTCTTGGCGGCAGTCGTCATCGGGTCCTGCGCCAGCGCGGCCGAAGCGCTCGCCAGGACGGTGATACACAGTAGGGCTGCCAGTCTCATCGAAGTCTCCTCCCAGGCGGCGTGTCACACGCCGGACAGGCATCTTACTCCGGCTCGAGCGGTCTGAAGGCTGCCGATCTAACGCATGCGTGGCGCGCGTCTAGCGGAAACGTGTACTACCCCCGCCGCCGGCTTCTCGCAGACTCACGCGATCTCTTTGCGAGGAGGCCGCGGTGAATGTTGTCATCGGCAGGAAAGTGCGTTGGACGGTTGTGGCGTTGGTGGTCGTGCTGGCGGTCACCGTGCGGCCGTCGCCCAGTCGGCGGCGACAGCGACCTTGCGCGGTCGCGTGCTCGACCCGCAGTCCAGGCCCGTCCCTGGCGCGCATGTAACGGCGACGGCATCGGCGACCGGCTGGTCGCGCGAGGCGACCACTGACGCCAGCGGGCAGTTACCTGCTGGCCGACCTGCCGCCTGGCGGCTTTGTCGTCGCCGGTCGCGGCGTCCGGCTTTGCGCCGCAGCGCTTCGAGGCCGTGACGCTGCGCGTCGGGCAGGTGCTGGACCTCGACGCCACGCTCACGGTCGCCGGCGTGCGGGAGGATGTCGTCGTCGACGCGGCCGGCGCCGGGCTGGTCGACACCGCGCGATCGGTCGTCGACGCGGTCATCACGGCGCCCTCCATCGACCGGCTGCCGCTCAACGGCCGCAACTTCATGGAGCTGGCGCTGCTGGTCCCCGGCAACGCGCCGGCGCCGAATTTCGATCCCACCAAGACCAACTCCGTGGTCATCTCGTCGGCCGGGCAGCTCGGCCGCGGCGGCAACATCACGATCGACGGCATGGACAACAACGACGACGTGGTGGGCGGGCCGCTGCTCAACATCGTCCAGGAAGGCGTGCAGGAGTTCCAGATCGCGACCAGCCGCTTTGCCGCGGATCTGGGCCGGTCGGCCGGCTCGGCCATCAACGTCGTCACCAGGTCGGGCGGCGACGCGCTGCACGGATCCGGGTCGCTGTTCTTCCGCGACGACTCGCTGCAGGCGGCGCCGGTCACGGCCGATCGCAGCCTGCGATCCGCCGCCGTTCGATCGCCAGCAGATCGCCGGGTCGATTGGCGGGCCGCTGAGGAAGGGCAACCTGTTCGGATTTGGGGCGGTGGAGTACCGCAACCAGGACGGCGCGCTGCAGGTGGGGACGCGCGACACGACCGCGCGCGTGATCCGCCGGTCGTTCGCGCCGGCGCCGCTCGACGATCTGATGGGCCTGGCGCGCATCGACTGGCGTGGCAGCGCCAACGATCAGGTGCTGTTCCGCTACTCGGGCCAGAACGCCGAAGACGTCGCCAGCAGCGGCGGCGACCGGCCGATCGCCTCGGCGATCGCAGCGGCAGGAGGCCACCAACAAGTACCACGCGCTTCTGGGCACGTGGACGCAGCGTGCTCTCGTCGCAAAGCGTCAACAGCTTCAGCCCCAGCCTGAGCGACTTCGACAACTCCATCGTCCCGCTGTCGACCGGGCCCGCAGTACACGTTCCCGAGCATCGAGGACGGCTCGTCGTTCCGCGTGCCGCAGAACACCGTGCAGCGCCGCTTGCAGTTTTCCGACACCTTCAGCTACTCGCTGGGCTCGCACGCGCTGCGCGCCGGCGGCGAGGTGCAGCGCGTGGACGCCGGCTTCGGGCTGGGCGTGTTTCGCGAGGGGCGCGTCGAGCTGGTGCAGGACTTCCCGGCAGTTCGACGCCAACGGCGACGGCCAGGTGAACGACAACGACCTGCTGTTTGCGGTGACGCTCCGCAGCGGCAAGCCCGATCAGGACCTGAACATCCCCGACGCCGACAACACGCACGCGGCCTTTTTCATCCAGGACGACTGGCGTGTGCGCTCGAACCTCACGATCAACCTCGGGCTGCGGTACGAGCTGGACACCGACGTCAAGAACATCGCCCGCTACGACGAGATCAACCCGATCGTGCAGCCGTTCCTTGTCGGCGACCGCGGCAAGGACCTGAACAACTTCGGGCCGCGCATCGGCTTCAACTGGTCCACGCCGAGCGGCAAGAGCAGCATCCACGGCGGCTACGGCATCTACTTCGACCGCATCACGCTGCGAGATCCAGTCGCTCGAGCGCGGGCTCGACGGCCGCGCCCTGCCCATCGAGGTACGCGCGGGCAACGTGTTCTTCCTCGGGCAGCAACGGGCGTTCCCGCCGTTTGCGCCCAACTTCTCCAATCCGTTCACCGGCTTCATCCTGCCGGGCGCGGGCGCCTCGGGGATCAACATCATCGACAACACGATGCAGAACCCGCAGACGCAGCAGTTCAACCTGGGCATCGAGCACCAGGTGGGCGACAAGTGGCGCGTGCGCGCTCGACGGCATCCACGCGCTCGGCACGCACTTCATCATCGGCCGTGACGTCGGCGTCGTCTTCAACCCCGTCGTCGGCGGACCCGACCGCGTCGTCAACCTCGAATCGAGCGTGCGCACGCACTACGACGCCCTGCTCGCGAGCGTCGAGCGGCGGCTGTCGCAGGGCCTGGGCGTGCGCGCGTCGTACACGCTTCTCCAAGGCGCTCAACTACGCAAACGACGACCAGATTCCGTTCAGCAACGGGCCGATCGACTCCAACAACCTGTACCGGGAGTACGGCCCGACGCCCAACGACCAGCGGCACCGCTTCACGCTGGCCGCGTCGTGGGACGCGCCGGCCGGCTTCAACCTCTCGACGATCTGGACGCTGGCCTCGGGCGTGCCGATGGACATCCTGCTGCCGTCGGCCGCATCGCGCATTCCCGAGCTGCAGCGCAACGCCGGCGGCCGCCTGTTCAAGACCGCCGGCGACCTCAACGCCTACCTGCGCGACCTGAACTCGCGCGGCGGCGTTGGCGGCGAGCCGTTGCCGCTTGTCAGCCCCGACGCGCGCTTCAACGATCGGTTCGACAGCCTCGATCTGCGCATCGCGCGGCCGTTCACGCTCGCGGGGCCGGTGAAGATCGAGCCGATCGTCGAGATCTTCAACGTCTTCAACGTCACCAACTTCCTGGGCTACAACAAGAAGAACTACTCGGGCTTCGCCAACGCGCTCGTGCGCGACAGCGGCGACCCGTCGACGCCCGGGCTTCATGACCTCGTCGTCGTTTGGCCGTCCTGTCTCGACCGCCGGCGGCGTGTTCGGCAGCGGCGGCCCGCGGGCGGCGCAGCTGGCCGTGCGCGTGTTGTTCTAAATGGATCGTCATCTGGGCCTGGCCGGCGCCACCACGCTGGTGGTCGGTCAGGTCATCGCGGTCGGCATCTTCCTCACGCCGGCCGCGATGGCGCGCCTGCTGGGCTCGCCTTTCTGGCTGCTTGTCGTCTGGGTCGTCGCCGGCTCGATGGCGCTGTGCGGCACGCTCGTCTACGGCGAGCTCGCCGCGCGCTATCCCGAGGCCGGCGGCGGCTACGTGTACCTCCGCGAGGCGTGGGGCCCGCGTCTCGCGTTTCTTTACGGCTGGAAGTGTTGCCTCGTGATGGACCCCGGCATCACGGCGGCGCTGGCGACGGGTCTGGCCGCGTACCTCGGCTATCTCGTCCCCCTGTCCCCGGCGGGGCTGAAGCTGGCCGGCATCGCCGCCATCGGCGTCGGGGCGGGCATCAACATCGCGGGCGCCCGGCTCGGCGCCGGCGTGATCTCCACGCTGGCCCTGCTCAAGATCGGCGCGCTCGCCACCATCGTCGTCGCCGGCTTCGGGCTGGGGCGCGGCGACTGGGGACACTTCGTGCCCTTCGTCGCGCAGCATCCTGGCTCGGCGCCGCTCGGCGGCGCGCTGGCCGGGGCGTTCGTCTCGGCGTTCTTCGCGTTTGGCGGATGGTGGGAAGCCGCCAAGCTCACCGGCGAAGTGCGCGATCCCGGCTACACGATGCCCCGTGCGTTGACGGCCGGAGTGGCCATCATCACGGTGGCCTACATGCTCACCTCGGCCGCGTTCCTGTATCTGGTGCCGCTCGAGTCTGTCACCACCGGCGAAGCGTTTGCGGCGCAGGCCGGCGAGGTGCTGTTTGGCCGCGCCGGCGGCGTCGTGCTGGCCTCCATCGTGCTCGTGTCGGTGATCGGCAGCCTGTTTGCGATTCAGATGATGCTGCCGAGGCTGTACTACGCGATGAGCCGTGACGGCCTGTTTCCCCCAAGCCTGGGGCGTCTGCACCCCACGCGCGGGACGCCGGTGCGCGCGATTCTGCTGCAGGCCGTGCTGGGCTCGGTGCTGGTCGCGCTGGGGTCCTTTGATACCATCGTCGCGTATTTCATCTTCGTGACGGTGGTGTTCATCGGGCTGACGGTGGTGGGGGTGTTCAGGTTGCGAAGGCGCGACGTGTCCGCCCTAGCGCGAAGCGCGACGGCGGAAGGCGCGGTGGATGACTTGGGGTTGGCGCCAGCGGCGACCGTCTATCGGACCCCCGGCTTTCCCGCCACTGCGTTGGTCTTCCTCGGGCTCGTCGCGATCTTGTTGCTGATGCTGATAGCCAGCCGGCCGGTGCAGGCGCTGGCGGGCACGGCGATTGTGCTGTTGGGCCTGCCGGTCTACGCTGTGATCACACGTCGCGGCCGATCTGCGGCGGCGCGGAGCCTTGCATGACCTGGATCAAGACCATTCGCCCGGAGGACGCGGATCCTCAGCTGCTCGATCTGCTGCAGAAGACGCGCGCGATGTACCCGCCGGATACGCGACGCCGGTCGCCCACACCGGCGGCGAGAGCATCGTCGTGTCGCACACGTTGATCCCGCAGGCGATGCACCACGCCTTTGCGCTGCTGGCCGTGCTGATGCAGCCCGGATTGCCACTTGAACGGCGGCACCACGAGATGATCGCCACGGTCGTCTCGGCGGCCAACCGGTGCTTCTTTTGACTGGAATCGCACGCAGAGTTTCTGCGTAGGGTGACGCTCGACGACACGCTGGTCCAGGCGATCCGGGAGGACCACCGCACGGCCCCCGTGTCGGAGGCCGAGCACGCCATGCTGGAGTACATCGACCGGATGACGCGCGACGCGGTCCAACTCGGCCGCGAGGACATCGCGCGCCTGCGCGAAGTGGGCTACGACGACACCGCCATCCTGCAGATGACCTTGATCGGCGCCTGGTTCAACTACGTCAACCGGGTGGCCGACGCGCTCGGCGTCGGGCGCGGCTGACGCCGTAACCTGCAATCGTCAATCGTCAAGTCTCCAATATTCGTCCCCCAGGTAGCTCTCCCGGGCTACCCCCGCCAAACCCTGGAGCCTGCGTTATGATCGCCTTTCGCCCCTGATGGCATCGAAACGCCCAGAGGCTGAGTCATCTTCCCCACGTTCCCTATGCCTTCTTCGTCTTCCCGCTGTAGCCGCTCGACGCACGAATCCCGCCTGGCGGCGTTTGCCGCGATGGTCCTCGCTGCCGGTTGTGGCGGTGGCCCCGTGGCGCCTCCGGCGCGGGGCCCGACGCCGGTCGGCATTGTGGTCCTTACGCCACAACCGGTGACGATCACCTCGGAGTACGTCGGCGTTCTCAAGTCGCGCCGTTCGTCCGAAGTCCGCCCGCAGGTGGAAGGGATCATCACGCAGATCTTCGTGAAGTCGGGCGACCGCGTCGCTCCGGGCCGCGCGCTGCTGCAGATCGACCCGCGACGCGAGCAGGCCGCGCTTGAAAGCAACCAGGCCAGCCGGGTCGCCCAGGAGGCGGCCGTGCGTTTCGCGCAGCAGCAGTACGAGCGCGCCAAGCAGTTGGTCGAGGCCGGCGCGACGAGCCAGCAGGAGTTCGAGCAGGCCGAGACCAACCTCAACACCGCCAAGGCCGCCCTCGAGGCGCTCAAGGCGCGCGAACGGGAAGCCGGCGTGCAATTGCAGTACTTCCGCGTGACCTCGCCCACCGGCGGCGTGGTCGGCGACATCCCCGTGCGCGTGGGCGACCGCGTGACGACCTCGACCGTGCTCACGACGGTGGATCAACAGGCCGGCCTCGAGGCCTACGTCCAGATTCCGATCGAGCGCGCGCCCGGCGTCCGCGTCGGCCTGCCGGTGCGCCTCATGGATGCACAGGGCGCAGTGCTGGCCGAAACGGCCATCGACTTTGTCTCGCCGCAGGTGGACGACCGCACGCAGTCGGTGCTGGTGAAGGCGCCGGTGCCGGCCAACCAGGGCTACCGCAACGAGCAGTTCGTGCGGGCGCTGGTCGTCTGGCGCAGCGAGCCGGGCTTGACCGTGCCGACCACCGCCGTCACCCGCATCAACGGGCAGTACTTCGCGTTTGTCGCTGAACCCGCCAAGCAAGGGTTCGTCGCACGCCAGCACGCCGTGAAGGTCGGCGAGCTGCGCGGCAACGAGTACGTCCTTCTCGAGGGCCTCAAGGCAGGCGATCGGCTCATCGTGTCCGGCGTGCAGAAAGTCGGCGACGGCGCGCCCGTCGCGCCACAGGGTTAGGGGCGGGCGATGTTCGTCGACATCTTCATTCGCCGGCCGATCCTTTCATCGGTCCTGGCGCTGGTCATCATCCTGGCCGGCGTGATTGCCATTCCCGACGCTGCCCATCGCGCAGTATCCGGAGCTGGCGCCGCCGCAGGTCACGGTCAGCAGCTTCTACACCGGCGCCAGCGCACAGACGGTCGAAAGCGCCGTCACCATCCCGCTCGAACAGGCCATCAACGGCGTCGAAGGCCTGCTCTACATGACGTCGAGCAGCACCAGCAGCGGCGTCAGCCAGGTCACCGCCACCTTCGAGCTGTCGCGCGACCAGGATCTGGCCGCGGTGGACGTGCAGAACCGCGTCTCCACCGCGCTCGGCCGCCTGCCCAACGAGGTGAAGAACATCGGCGTCACGGTGACCAAGGGCAACACGGGGTTTGTCATGGCCGCCGGCGTCTACGCGGAAAACGGCCAGTACGACCCGCTGTTTCTCAGCAACTACCTCGACGTCTTCGTCCGCGACGCGCTCAAGCGCATCCCCGGCGTTGCCGACGTCCTCATCTTCGGCGAGCGCAAGTACGCGATGCGCCTGTGGCTCGACCCGACGCGCCTGGCCGCACGCGGCATCACGGCCAGCGACGTCACCGCCGCGTTGCGCGAGCAGAACGTGCAGGTCGCCGCCGGTGCGGTCGGCCAGCCCCCGGTTGCCTCGGGGCAGCTCTACCAGATCAGCGTGCGCGCCGCCGGACGGCTCACCGAGCCGGTGCAGTTCGAGAACATCATCGTCAAGGTCGGCAGCGACGGCACGCTGATCCGGCTGGGCGAGGTGGGCCGCGCCGAGATCGGCGCGGAGGCCTACAGCAGCGAGCTCCGATTCAACGGCGTCGAGGCCGTGGGCTTTGCCGTCACTCAGCTGCCCACGGCCAACGCCCTCGACGTGTACGAACAGGTGCTCGCCGAGCTCGACACGGCTCGAGAAGAACTTTCCGCCCGGCATGAAATACCAGGTGTCGTTCGACACCGCGACCGTGGTCCAGGACTCGATCCGCGAAGTCGTCATCACGCTGCTCGAGGCCATTGGCCTGGTCGTGCTGGTCATGTTCCTGTTCCTGCAGGACTGGCGCAGCACGATCATCCCGACGATCACGATTCCCGTGTCGCTGGTCGGCACCTTCGCGTTCATCAAGCTGCTCGGCTTTTCGATCAACACCCTCACGCTGTTCGGCATCGTGCTGGCGACGGGCATCGTCGTCGACGACGCGATCGTGGTGATCGAGAACATCCAGCGGCACATCCACGAGTACGGGCGCACGGCCCGGCAGGCGGCCTCCGAGGCGATGCGCGAGGTGCTTGGCGCCGTCATCGCCACGGGCCTGGTGCTGATCGCCGTGTTCGTGCCGGTGGCGTTTTTCCCAGGCACGACGGGCCGCCTCTACCAGCAGTTCTCGCTGACCATCGCCTTTGCGGTGGCGCTGTCGGTGTTCAACGCGGTGACGCTCACGCCGGCGCTGTCGGCGCTGTTGCTGCGCAAGGAGACCGAGAAGGGACGCTTCTTTCGCTTCTTCGAACAGGTCATCGAGGCGGGCACGTACTTCTACACGCGCCTGCTCAGTCGCGCGATCCGCATCCGGTGGGTGATGGCCGCGCTGTTTCGTCGTCGCGCTCGGCGCCACGTACTGGGTGTACCACCGTGTGCCGCAGGCGTTTCTGCCCGATGAGGACCAGGGCTATTTCATCGCGCAGATTCAGGCCCCCGAGGGCGCCTCGCTCGAGTACACGAGCAACGTGGCGCGGCAGGTCGAGGACCGTGCTGACCAAGGAGAAAGACATCGCCAGCGCCTTCTCGGTCATGGGCTTCAGCTTCAGCGGCGCCTCGCCGAACCGCGGGCTGCTGTTCATCCGCCTCAAGCCCTTCGACGAGCGTCGGGAGGACTCGCAGTCCGCCACGGCCGTCGTCGGGCGTCTACGCGGCGCGCTGGGTGGCATCAGCGGCGCGATCGTCGTGCCGTTTCTTCCGCCGCCCATCCGGGGGCTTGGCACCTTTGGCGGGTTCCAGTTCGAATTGCTCGACCAGACTGGCGGGCCCATCGAGAACCTGGCAGCGGCAACCGGCAACCTGGTGCGGGCCGGCAATCAGCAGCCCCAGTTGCGCGGCCTGTTTTCGGCGTTCACCGCCGGCGACCCCCAGCTCTCCATCGAGATCGACCGCGACCGCGTGAAGAGCCTGAACATGCCGCTGAGCGAAGTCACCGACGCGCTGCAGGTGTACCTGGGCTCGCAGTACGTGAACGACTTCGACTTCAACAACCGCGCCTATCGCGTCTACGTGCAGGCCGACCAGCGGTTCCGGAACGACCCCAAGGCCCTCGAGCAGTTCTACGCACGCGTGCCCGGCGGGTGCGATGGTGCCGCTGTCGAACCTGGTGCGTGTGCACGAGACGACGGCGCCGCAGGTCATCGCCCACTTCAACCTGTTTCGATCGGCCGAGATCAACGGCGCGGCCGCGCCCGGTTTCAGCTCGGGTCAGGCGCTGCTGGCGATGCAGGAGCTTGCAGAGCGCACGCTGCCGCCCGGCATGTCGTACGCCTGGGCCGGACAGTCGCTTGAAGAGATGAAGGCCGGCACGCAGTCGGTGGTGATCTTCGGCCTCGGCCTGTTGCTCGTGTACCTCACGCTCTCGGCGCAGTACCAGAGCTTCCTGCTGCCGTTCATCATCCTGCTCGCTGTTCCGCTGGCAGTGCTGGGCGCGGTTGGGGCTCAGGGGCTGCGCGGGTTGAGCAACGACATCTACTGCCAGGTCGGGCTGGTCATGTTGATCGGACTGGCCGCCAAGAACGCGATCCTCATCGTCGAGTTCGCAGAGCAGTTGCGCGAGCGGGGGTTGTCGATCGTCGAGGCCGCCATCGAGGCCTCGCGCATCCGGCTGCGCCCGATTCTGATGACCTCGTTCGCGTTCATCCTCGGCGTGCTGCCGCTGGTGTTCGCCAACGGCGCCGGCGAGGCCGGGCGCCACTCGGTGGGCACCGCCGTGGCCGGCGGCATGTTCGTCTCGACCATGCTCAATCTGATCTTCATCCCCGTGCTGTATGTCATCGTCCGCACCATCGCGCCAGGCAGCCATCGGGTGCAGACGCCGATGGAGACGGAGACGGCGCATGAGTAGGGCGCGCTCGCTTCGCTCGCGCGGGGGCGCGGCTCGCTTGCGCTCGCCGCGGGGGCGCTCGGCCTTCGGCCTCGCGGGCGGCGCTCGCTCGCTTCGCTCGCGACATGCGGGCTGGCGCCTTCGCGCTCGCTTCGACGCGCCTTGCGCGCCTTCGCGCCTTCGCGCCTTCGTGATTGTGTCTGCGTGGTTGCATGGCAACTCCGGTCGGGGTGTCTGCGCAGACCCCCACGATCGAACCCGTCACCTTCGACGAAGCGATCCGCCGCGCGACGACGGCCAATCCGTCCGTCGCCATTGCCGCCGCGAACATCCTGCGCGCCGAGGCGCTCCTTCAACAGGCGCGTGCGGCCACGCTGCCGACGATCTCGGCCGAAGCCTCCAACGTCACGCTCGACAGCGCCCGCGAAGTGGACGGCGACGTCGTCACGCCGCAGAACACGTTTTCGGCGTCGATTCCGGTCTCGATGCCCCTCTATGCGCCGGCGCAATGGGCGCGCCGCGCGCAAGCGGGCGACCAGCGCCGGGTGGCCCAGGCATCGGCCGACGACATCCGCCGGCAGGTCGGCGTGGCGGCGGCGCAGTCGTACCTGACGGTGATCGCCGCGCACCGCGTCGTCGAGGCCCAGCAGCGGTCGCGCGACACCGCCAAAGCGTTTTTCGACTACGCCCACGAGCGGTTCAAGGCGGGTGCGAGCAGCCGGCTCAACGAACTGCGCGCGCAGCAGACGCTGTCGAGCGACGAGGCGCTGGTCGAACAGGCGCAGTTGGCGCTCTATCGCACGCAGGAAGCGCTGGGCGTGCTGCTGGCGGCCGACCATCCAATCGACGCCACCAACGAGCCGGCGTTCGACATCCCGCCGCAAGCCGATGCCGCCGCCGCCACGCAGTCGGTCGGCCTGCGCACGGACATCAAGCTGTTCGCCATCGAGGTCGAGGCCGCGCGCCGCGTCGTCGCCGACAGCTCGAAGGAATGGCACCCGACGCTGAACGGGATATTCGCGCCGGTGTTTCAGCAGCCGGGCTCCGTGTTCACTCCCGAGGCCAGCTGGCGCGCGTTGTTGCAGGTCTCGATGCCGTTGTTCGATTCCGGCGCGCGCAAGGGACGGCGCCTCGAGCGCCAGGCGGCATTGCAGCAGTCGGAAGTGACGTTGAGCGCCGCCGAGCGCGAGGCCGCGTCCGAGATCCGCGCGGCCTACGAAAGCGTCCGCCGCAGCGAGCGGGTGCTGCAGAGCACGCGCGACGCCGCGGCGCAGGCCTCGCAGGTGCTCGAGATCACCAACATCAGCTTCCGCGCCGGCGCGACGACCAACATCGAAGTGATCGACGCCCAGCGTCGCGCGCGCGACGCCGACACCGCCGTCGCGGTCGCCGAAGACCAGGTCCGCCAGGCCCGGCTGGACCTGCTCAACGCGCTCGGCAGATTTCCGTGATTGCTAGATGACGGACGTTAACCACAGAGACACGGAGACACAGAGAACGCACAGAGAACAGTTCAGCATGGTCGGGATGAACCCAGACGTCGGGGTCATCCCAGCATGACCAAAGTTCTCTCCGTGCGTTCTTCGTGTTTCTGTGCCTCTGTGGTTAACGTCCGTCATCAGGCCCGGCGGCGGGTGGTCGTCGTCGCGGCGGGTTTTTCGGCGGCCTGGAAGGCCTGGGCGGTGAGCAGGTGCTGGTTCATCGCCTCTCGCGCTCCCTTCGCGTCGCGCGCGCGGATTGCCTGGTAGATCCGGCGATGGGCCTCCGCCGCTTCCTTCATGTCCCTGTCGGACGCGTTTTTGGCCGACTCGCGCCGATGCTCGTAGTACAGCCCCGACACCATCTCGGCCAGCGAGGCGACGATAGGGTTACCCGACGCGACGCCCACGGCGCGGTGGAAGCGGATGTCGTGGTTGAGGAAGACCTGCGGGTTGTCCAGGCTGGCGAACATCCCGGCGACCTCGTCGGCCATGGTCGCCACGTGATCGCCGCTGGCACGTTCGGCCGCCAGCCCGGCGGCGCCGACTTCGAGGATGCGGCGCACCTCGTACATCTCGTCGCGCGTGAAGCCGTGGAGCGCCGCCAGGAAGCTGAGCGGCTCGCTGCCCAGCACCGGGGGCCCATCGGTGATGAAGGTGCCCGAGCCCCGGCGTGACCGCACGACGCCCAGCGTGGCCAGCGCGCGCAGCCCGGACCGCACGGTCGGCCGGCTGACGCCGAGGTGCGCGGCAAGCTCGCGCTCGGTCGGCAGCCGATCGCCGGCGTGCAAAGCGCCGCTTTCGATGAGGCCGCGGACGTAGGCCACGACCTGTTCCGAGCCGCCTCGCATCAGCGTGTCGCGACGATGACGGTCTCGGGCCCCTGCAGGTCGTGCCGCGTGACGCCATGGAAGCCGGCGGCCTCGAGCATGCTCGTCAGCTCGGGCATCGTGTAGGCGTCGCCCGACTCGGTGCCCGCCAGCATCAGCATCGCGAAGGCGGCTGGAATCGGCGGGCTCACCCGATCCTCGTTGGGCACGAACTCGAGAATCACGACGCGTCCGCCCTCGTTGAGCGACGCGTGGACCTTGCCCAGGAACGTCTTGCACGTCGGCACGTCGAAATGGTGCAGGAAGTTGGTGACCAGCGCGACGTCGTAGCCGCCGCCCCAGTCCACCGTGAAGGCGTCGCCGGCGACGGTGCTGTGCCGGGCCGCCACGCCCATCGCCGCGGCGTTCTCCGTGGCCACGGTCAGCACCCGCGGCCAGTCGACGGCGACGATCTCGGCCTGCGGGTTGCGCTGCGCGATCGTGATGCCGAAGATGCCGTGGCCGGCGGCGATGTCGAGCACGCGTTGCGGCCCGGCTGTCGCGCCACCCAGGATGTCGGCGATGGCCTGCGCCGGCATCGCCATCATCGGCACCATCGCGCGCGCGAACTCCTCCCACACCGGATTCTCTTCGCTCACGGTGTTGGACTGCGGCGGCACAGTGCCACGCCGCACGGTCGTGGTGAGCCCGTCGAAGTTCCTGATGATCTGGTCCGATGCCGAGGAACGCGAACGTGCCGCCCATGTAGGCCGGCGACTGCCGGACGAGGAAGACCGCGGTGTCCGGCGTCAGGGCGTAGTGGTCGCCGGTCTTGGTGATGAGTCCCAGTATCGTCAGGAAGTCGCACAGGATGCGCGTGCCCCGCGTGGATGCGCCGATGCGCTCGGCGATGGCCGGCGCCGTCTGCGCCCCCTCGTGGATGGCCGAGAACACGTCGAGCTCGATCGCGGTCTTCAGGGCAGCGGTGCGCTGATACGCGTTGAGCGTCTGGAAGAACAGTTCAGGAGTGGGCGCGGCGGTCATCGTCATGGGAAGTATGTTGGCCAGTTGGGTCGGTTAGTGGTCAGGTTCGGTCCGGTTGGACCAGATGGATCAGGTTGATACCCTACATCAACCCGACGGTGCCGGTAAGGGCTCCACGGTAATTGGCAGATCTCGCCCGGAAATCGCGACGTTGCCGGCGGCGTCCTCGGCAAGCACCCGCAGCACGTAGTCGCCCGGCGCCAGGTGAGGCACCCATGGCGATTCGACCACCGTGCCCTGGTCCACGCGGCTGGTCACCAGGTAGCGATAGCGCGTCGTGCGTGTGCCGTAGAACGGGATCCCGCTGCCGGGTGCGTACAGCGAAGGCGGGGCGTCGGCCGCCGGGGGCAGCCGGTCGAACGTGATCGCGATGTGCGGCTGCACGAACTCCAGCGTCGGCGTGCCATCCGCCGACAGGACCTGGTAGCCGAGACGGTAGACGCCGAGGCGCCGGCGCGGCGGACTGTCGTCCATCCGGTCGTACGCCTCGACCACGATCCGGACCGGACCGTTGACGACCAGGCGGCGCCTGACGCGTTCGGTGAGCGGACGTCCCGCCAGATCCGTGAGCGTGATGCCTGCCGGCGCGATCACCGGCGGCACGGTGTCGACCATGCCGGGAAGGCCGACCAGCAGCGCGTTGGCCTCTTCGCCCGGCGGTCCGACATTCAGGTGCACATGGCGGAACCGGTTTACCGAGCCGATCACGTCGCCCGCCGCGACGTGCGTGCCCCGCCGCACCCGGACGCGTGCCGGCTTTCCCGTGTCCGGGTCGGCCAGCACCGTGGCCCAGTCCGCGACCGGCGCCTCCGCGCGATCGCGGCCCGCGCGGATGTGGACGTAGGTGAGCGGTCCCACGATCAGGTACTCGTTCAGCGTGCCGACCGAGCCGGCCGCCAGCACCGAGGAGACGACGCCGTCGCGAACCGCGCGGACGGGCACGCCCTGGTCGGCGCGCACGTCCACGCCCGCGTGAAAGCGCTCGCGGCCGTCGCCTCCGGGGTTGCCGCGGGGCTCGCCCAGCGTCCCGGCCACCTCGTGCGGGCCTTCCTGGGGTCGACCGGCCACACCAGCGGCACGCGCGCAAAGCGCGCGAGGTCGAAGCCGGTCGCCAGCGCGGGTGGCGTTGGCGTCCACGGCCCGAGGCGCTCCGGCATGTCGAGAACGCGGATCAGCCCGTTGAGCGTGTCGGCGACGACGACCCGCCCGTCGCTCGGCGACCGCGATGCCCGACGGCTCGCGCATCGACGCGGCGGTGCCCCTGCCGTTGGCAAACCCGGGATGCGCGCCGGCCAGCACGCGGCGCCCGCCGTCGGGCACCATTTCCATGACGCGCGCGCGCGAGTCGGTGACGTAAAGACGGCCTTGCGATCCGGCTGCGACGCCCATCGGCCGCCACAGCGCACTCGCCGCCCCGGACATGTCAATCGACGACACCGTCGTGACCGACCCGTCCGGCGCGATGCGCCGCAGCGCGTCGTTGCCGGTGTCGGCCACGATGACGCTGCCATCCGGCAACGCCGCCACACCCGTCGGCGTGTCGAACGACGCAGCGATGCCCGACGCCATCGACGAGCCCGGGAGCGCCGGATCCGGCAAGCGTGGTCAGCACCCACGCACCTGAAGATCCTGCAGAACCTGAGAACCCGGAGATCCAACCGCACAACCCGGTCGTTGTACGTGTCGGCGACCAGAACCCTGCCGTCCACGCCGGCGGCGACGCCAACCGGTCCGTTCAGCCGCGCGCCTGCGCCGTCTCCGCCACCCGGCGTGCCGTCGCCGGCGATTGTCGAGACGTCGCCGTCGGGAGTGACGCGTCGTACGGCATGGTTGCCCGTGTCGGCGACGTAGAGGGCGCCGTCGCGCCCCATGGCCAGATGCGAGGGCGTGTCAAAGGCAGCCGCCGAGCCTCGGCCGTCGGCAAAGCCACGGCGTCCGCCGGCGAGCGGCTGGACATCCCCGTCGGGTGTCACCCGCCGGATCGCGGGCGCATCGCCGCCCTCGCTGACGTAGATGGTGCCGTCGGGGCCAAGCGCGATGCCAAACGGCTCGGACAGCGGCGTGCGATGTCCAGCAGCGACGACGACAGCCGGCACCCAGCCCTGCGTGGTGTCCGGGTGGCACCAGCGGATGGGTGGCGCGCCACCACCAGCGTGCCGCCCAGCCGGCGGCCGTGAGAATCAGGATCGTGGCGAGGAGATGCACTGAGACGGCGAACGGACACGAACGCTATTGTGGTCGACTTCCCAGGCATCTTGAACATCGCTTCGTCAACCGGCGGGTTCAGCTCGATGCGCTCGGTGTAGATGGCAAAGGTCTGCGGAGGAAACGACACGCGCTCTTCGTCGATCGCGAAGGGAAACTTCACGCCCTCCACGTCGCGCCAGTCGCCAAACGTGAGGATCACCGGCACCTTCCCATCGGGCAGCGTCATCGTGCCCTCCTGCTTGCGCTCGAGAAACGTGGTGGCATCCAGATAAACGTGCCGCACGGCGCCGCTTTTCAGGGTGACCTTCAGCTTGTAGGTGTCGATGCCGCCGGCCTTCTCCCGGCCGACGTACTCGACGGCATGGCCCTTGGCCTTGTAGTCCACGAGGAAGCCGTCGAAGTCGCCGTCGAGCTCGCGCAGCTCGAGTTCCTGGTCGGCCGGCCGCTGGGTCACCTTGCCGTTCACCGACTCCCACGCGCCGGCCTGGTCGAGGCCGCGTGCGACGGTCGGCCGTCCGGCCAGGGCCTGATCGGTGCGATAGAGGCCGGTTCGCTTCTTCGTGATCGTCACCGGGATGTTGGCGCCGAAGGTCCCGTACGTGCGCACGATGCGGAGGCTGGTGATGGCCGCCAGCTTCGCAGCGCCACCGCGCGCGGCGATGTACTTCTGGATCAGCTCGTCGGCGGTTTGCGCCGTCGCCGGCGCCGACACCGCACTCAGGACCAGCGCCAGCGAGAGGAAGTCGCATGAAAGACATCGCGGAAATAGTCGTTGCCGGAGCCGTCGCGACGCAACTGCAATGTGACGGACGCTGGGACGAAACGCTCACTCCGCGACTGCCACCACTTCGACAGGTTCGCGGTCGGCTTGTGCGGATGGTCGGCGTAGTGCGAGATGTCGTTGAACAGCATCAGCCGCGCGCGGACCGGGTCCTTGAAGTCGAGCACGTTGAGGCACGCCGGCGCCTGGTCCAGCCGATCGCGATACCCCCGCGCGTCAAAGCCGAGCAGGCTGCTGATCACCAGTCGGATCGTCGCCTTGTGCGAGACCACCAGCACGTTCTGGCCCTGGTGCGACTCGATGATGGTCCGGATGACCGGCAGTGCGCGGGCCATGACGTCCACTCCGCATTCGCCGCCCGCTGGCGCCACCGTGAACGGATCCTCCTCCCATCGGGCGTACTCCGCTCGCCGAAGCGCTGCTCCACCTCCTGCCGCGTCAGCCCCTCCCAGTGGCCGTGGTCGATCTCGCGCAGCCCGGGCCGGGTGACCGGCGCGAGCTTGTGCGCCTCGGCGATGAGCGCCGCGGTCTCGATGGTGCGGCGCATCGGCGAGCAATACACCGCGGCGATCGCATCGTCGGCCAGCCTGGCTCCCAGGCGCGCGGCTTGATGCCGGCCCTCGTCGGACAGCGCGACATCGGTCGATCCGGCAAATCGGTCTTCGGCGCTGAGCGTGGTGGCGCCGTGACGGACGAGCAGCAGGCGTGTGGTCATGAACCTCCGGAAACGAGCGTATATCTATACCATCGGGCCGATACAGCTGAGCTGGTCGCGGTTCGCTGCACGCTCTTTGGAGCCATGGTCCACGAGCCCGCACGCGGCACGGCGATAATTCATGTTGATCCCCAGATGCCCCCGCGCCTGCTTCCGCTGCTCGTCGCTCCCGCGATCCTGCTGCCCCTGGCGCTGTACGCCTTCCGGCAGCGACGCGTCCGCGGCGCGTTGTGGTACGCGGTGCTGCTGGTCGCCCTGGCGGTGTGGTGCGCGGCGTACGCCTGGGAACTCAGCGCCGTCGGCGCCGCGGGAAAGATGCTGGCGCTGAAAGTGAAGTACGTCGGCGTGCTGATGATGCCGCTGGCGTGGGCGGGGTTCATCCTCGACTTTGTCGCCCGTGACGCGCTGGTGACGCGGCGCGTGGTCGGCGCGATGGGCGCGATGGCGGCCGGCCTTCTGGTGCTGGCGTGGACCGACGGCTCGCACCACTTGTTCTGGGGCGATCTGCGGCTCGAAGGCGAGGGCATTGCGGCGGTGCTGGTGGGCCGCGGCCCGGGCTTCTGGATCAACATCACGCTCACATATGCCTCGCTGGTCGCCGGCATCGCGATCCTGGTGTCGCAGGCCGTGCAGTCGCCGTACCTGTACCGCAAGCGCGCCACGATCCTGATTCTCGCGACGTTGTTGCCGTGGATCGGCAACGCGCTGTTTCTGGCGGGCGACGAGGTGCCGGGCTCGGTGGACCCGACGCCGTTTCTCTTCGCGTGCACCGCGGTGCTGGCCGCCGTCGCCGTGTTTCGGTACGGCGTGCTGGATCCGATTCCGACCCTGCGCGACGCGCGCATCGAGATCATCGGCGACGCGCTGGTCATCCTCGACGCGCGTCGACGCATCGCCGACGTCAACCGCGCCGCGGCGGCGCTGCTCGGGCGAAGCCGCGCCGCCGCTGCAGGCGTCCTCGTCGACGAGCTGTTGCCAGGCCTCGGCGAATGTGGCGACCAGCCGCGCCGCGTCGACCTGCCGCGGGTCACGCGCTCGGGCGAGCGCGTGTTCGACGCCAGCATCACACCCATCCGCACACGCGACAACCGGTTGACCGGCTACGTCGTGCTGTTGCGCGACGTCACCGAGCGGCGGCAGCTCGAAGAGCAGCTGCGGCAGGCGCAGAAGATGGAGGCCGTGGGGAAGCTGGCCGGAGGAGTCGCGCACGACTTCAACAACCTGCTGACCGCCATCATCGGCTTCGCGTCGCTGGCAAGCGACGACTTGCCCGTCGGCAGCCCCGTGCACGGCGCGCTGGCCCAGATCAGGCGCTCGGCCGAACAGGCCGCGTCGCTCACCCGCCAGTTGCTGGCGTTTGGACGCCGTCAGATCCTTCAACCGGAGGTGCTGGACCTCGGCGAGGTGATCGGACATGTCCTGCCCATGCTGCGGCGGCTGATCGGCGAGGACATCACCGTCATCACCGAGCTGCTGCCCGACGTGCCGACCATTCGCGCCGACCGCACGCAGGTGCAGCAGGTGCTGCTGAACCTGGTCGTCAACGCGCGCGACGCGATGCCTCGTGGCGGGCTGCTGACGATTCGCACGAGCCTGACGACGGTCGAGACCCAGCGACACCAACGGCCCTGATGTCGCTCCGGGACAGTATGTCGTGCTCGAGGTCACCGACACCGGGGAGGGCGTGGACGCCGGGATGGCCGACCGCATCTTCGAGCCGTTCTTCACCACCAAGGCGTTCGGCCAGGGCACCGGCCTTGGCCTGTCGACGGTGTACGGCATCGCCAAGCAGAGCGGCGGCGACGTGCAGGTGCGGTCCACGCCGGGCCGCGGCGCGACGTTTCGCGTCTTGCTGCCCGCCGCGCCCGACGCCAGACGGCACCCGGCGGAGCCCGAGCCGGCGCCGTCGCCCGGACACGCCGCGGCCGGCACCGTGCTGCTGGCGGAAGACGACGAGGGCGTCCGCGACTTCGTCGGCGAAGTGCTGCGCGCCTCGGGCTGGACCGTGGTGACGGCCGCCAGCCCGACCGAGGCGTTGGCCAGTGCCGCCCGGCAGTCCCTGACCATCGACCTGCTGGTGACCGACGTCGTGATGCCCGGTATGAACGGCGGCGAGCTGGCCGACAAGCTCGTGGCGATGCGTCCCGGCCTGCGCGTGCTGTTCATCACCGGCTACGACGATGAGGACGTCGCCACGCGGGGCCTGATTGGCCCGGGTCGTGAGTGCCTCAGCAAGCCGTTCACGCCGGCACAGTTGCGCGCGCGGGTGCAGGCGCTGGTCGCCCGCAGTCTGTAGGGAGCGCACTAGCACCGCACCGCACGCAGCACCCAGCACTCGGCACCGCACTCAGCACCCAGCACTCGGCACTCGGCACTACTGATACTCTTCATCGATGGACCTGCTCAACGCCGTGGCCGGGTGCACCTTCGACGACTTCCTGCTGACGCCGCAGATGAGCATCGTCGACCGGCGCGACCCGGCGACCATCGACCTGTCGGCGCGCCTCACCACGTCGCTGACGCTGAAGCGTCCCATCGTCTCGGCCAACATGGACACCGTCACGCGCGCCGAGATGGCGATCGTCATGGCCGAGGAGGGCGGCATCGGCATCATCGACCGCGGGTTTCGTCCGGGCGACATCGAGCCGCAGGTGCGCGAGGTGATGAAGGTCAAGCGCACGCAGCACGGCGTCATCCCCGACCCGCTGACCATCGCGCCCGAGGCGACGCTGGCCGATGCCCGGGCGGTGATGGCGCGCGCGCGCGTGGGCACCCTCGTCGTGATTGCCGGCGATTGGCACCTCGAAGGGCTGCTCACCGAACGCGACCTGCAGTTTGTGGACGACCTGTCGGCGACGGTCGCCAGCCGCATGACGCCGCGCAATCGCCTGGTGACCTTCACCGGCAGGGCCACCGAGGCCGAGGCGGCGGCGGCCATGGCCGCGCATCGCGTGAAGAAGTTGCCGCTGGTCGATCAGTCCGGGCGGCTGATCGGGCTGGTGACCGCTCGCGACCTGGTGCGGCAGCGCGAGTTGCCGTTTGCCACCCGCGACGACCAGGGCCGCCTGCGTGTGGGCGCGGCCATTGGCGCCCGTGGCGACTATCTCGAGCGAGCCGCCGAGTTGATTCGCGCCGGCGTGGACGTGCTCGTCATCGACATCGCGCACGGCCATTCCCTGGTGATGGAGCGCGCGCTCACGGAAGTGCGGAAGCGGTTTCCCGTCGTGGACGTCATCGCCGGCAATGTCGCCACTGCCGATGGCGCGCGCTTCCTCGCCGATCGCGGCGCCAGCGCGGTGAAAGTCGGCATCGGTCCCGGTGGCGGGTGCACTACGCGCCTGACCACCAGCTTCGGCGTGCCGCAGTTGCAGGCCATCGTCGAGTGCCGGCGGGCCCTGGGCGACGGGGTGCCGCTCATCGCCGACGGCGGCATCAAGCGTCATGGGGCGATTGCGCTCGCGCTGATGTGCGGCGGCGACACGGTCATGCTGGGGAGCGCCTTTGCGGGCACCACCGAGGCGCCGGGCGACATCGTGCACAAGTCGGTGCTGCTGCCCGAATCGC
This sequence comes from Vicinamibacteria bacterium, assembly GCA_963806705.1. Lineage (GTDB taxonomy): Bacteria > Acidobacteriota > Vicinamibacteria > Vicinamibacterales > JAENWD01 > JAENWD01. The sequence continues at coordinate 69,032 of CAWDZE010000001.1, read as the reverse complement.
AGAAGCCCGTCAAGGTCCCGTTCAAGGTGCTCCGCGGCATGGCCTCGATCGAGGCCATCAAGGATCGGCTCGACGTCGAGGACGCCAGCGCCGTCGACCTGCAGGCGATCGGCGCCGAGGGCATGGAGGTGAGCGTGCCGCTGCGCGGATCGGCGCGGCCCGGTGCTGCAGGAGATGATGAAGCACCTGTGCTCGTCGATCAGCTACGGCGGCGCGGCGAGCCTCCAGGACCTGTCGCGGCGCCTTCAGGCCGACCCGGCGCGATATCTGGTGAAGCTGAGCGGGTCGTCGCGACGGGAGTCCTACGATCGATGATCCGCACGCTCGCCACCGCGCTCCGCCTCGGCCTGGCCACGCTACGGCTGAACCCGCTTCGCACGTCGCTTTCAACGCTCGGCATCATCATGGGCGCCGCCTCGCTGGCGGCGGTGCTGGCGCTTGGCGACGGGGCGGAGGTGTTTGCGCGTCAGCGCATCGAACGCGAAGGGCTGCAGGCCATCCGCCTCGCGTCGCGGATGCACGACGAGGTCGACGGCCAGCGGGTGCCGCGCACGTCGTGGGTGACCTTCGTCGCCGCCGACGGCGCCGGCCTTGCCGAGACGATCGGCGCATCGGGTGACGTGCGGTTGAGCGATGTCGGGTCCCGGGATGATTGCGACCGCCGACCCTGCGCATCCGCGCGCGGCCTACATCACCGCGCTCCACGCGTGGCCCGCTGGCGGACACGGCCTGGCGCTGGCGCAGGGCCGTGCGTTTACCGAGCGCGAGATGCAGGATGGCGCGCCGGTCCTCATCGTCTCGGACAAGCTCGCGCGCGCGCTGGCCGACCAGAAGCAGCCGGGCAGCCAGCTCGGGGATCGTGTGCGGCTGCAAGGCGTCGATCGTGAGGTCGTCGGCATCCTGAAGGAACAGCCGGACCGGTGGCTCGTCGGGCTCGTCCCCTTCGCGTCGGCCGCCACGAGCCTGACGGCGCCCCAGGCACCGCGCGCGCCGGAGTTGATCGTGCACGTCGCCCGCGCCGAGGAGATCGAATCGATCAAGGCGCGCATCGATGAATGGGTCGGCCGTCATGCCGCGTGGAAGGACGGCGTGTCGGTGGTCGCGTACGGCCCGCAGCGGCTCAAGGACGTGCGGCAGGGCATCATGATCTTCAAGATGCTGATGGGCGCCTTCACGGCGATCTCGCTGCTGGTGGGCGGCATCGGCATCATGAACGTGCTGCTGGCCTCGGTGCTGGAGCGCACGCGCGAGATCGGCATTCGCAAGGCCATCGGCGCGCGCCGCCGCGACATCCTCGTGCAGTTCCTCGTCGAGTCCATCACGATCGCCTCGGTCGGCAGTGTCCTTGGGGTCGTGCTCGGCCTGGTTGGCGCCTTCGGCGTCACCGCCGTGATCCGCGCCCGCACCGAAGCGCTGATTTACGCCGCGGTGACGTGGGAAACGCTGGCCGTCAGCGCCGCGGCCTCGGTGATCGTCGGCCTCATCTTCGGCACCTACCCGGCGCTGCGCGCCGCTCGCCTGGCGCCAATCGACGCCATCCAACGGGAGTAACCCTCTACGCTCGTTGCTCGTCTTCAAGGATCCGCGGATTCTGGACATTACGCGGATTAGAACAATCGGAATTGCTGTCACGCTGCCAACCCGCGGCCAGCACACGCGGCGGCCCGGCAACAGCGGAACGCGAGTGACCCGCGGCGAAGCCGCACCGGAGCCAGCGCTCAGGCTATCGCGGCCGGTGTCACTCGCGTTCCTCGACGTCAGGAATCCCGTAAATCCGAGAATCTGCGGATATTTTCGCCGCCGCTTCCTAAAGTCGATGGTGGCCACAGACCCTTTCTCCCTTGACAATTTTGATTAATCAAAATTAAACTGGCGCATCAATCAAAACGGAGCCTGACATGGCCGAAGATGCGCTGTTTCGTCGAATTGCCGCTGCCGTCGTCGTCTCGCTGTTTGCCGTCTCGCTCTACTACCGCCACCGGGCCGACAAGGTTGGCGGTCGCGTCACCCGCGACGACGAGCCGGCGCCGATTCGCCTCGGGCTGGGCATCTCCGGACTGATGGGCTTTGGCGGCCTGCTGCTGTATTTCTTCTGGCCGCAGGCGCTGGAGTGGACCCTGCTGCCGATTCCGGCCGAGCTCCGATGGGCCGGCGCCACGGTCGCCGCCATATCCGTGCTGAGCACCTGGTGGGTGTTCCGGACGCTCGGATTGAACGTCACCCGCACTTCCAAGACCCGCGACAACGCGACGCTGGTGACGACCGGGCCTTACCGCTTCGTGCGTCACCCCTTCTACGTCAACGTCGCGCTGGCGTTCGGGGCGCTGTCACTGGTGACGCGCAGCTGGTGGTTCATCGCGTGGATTGTGCCGGCCCTGATCCTGTTGGCGGTGCGGACGCGAAGGGAAGAAGCCAACCTCGAAGCGCGCTTCGGGGACGCCTGGCGGGCGTATGCCGCTCGCACGGGACGTTTCGTTCCGCGCCTCGCGCGGTAAATAATCCGGGGCGTGCGTCTGGCCGTCACGCCCTTCCGTCTCTTCCTCCTCGCCGTCGCCGGTCAGTTCCTCTTCGGGATCGTCCTCGCGCTGCCGGGCACACTCTTTGGACTGCCGGCCTGGACCGGCGCGCTTGGCTTTGACGTCGCCGCGCAGGCGCGGCTGCTCGTCGTCTTCTTCGCCGGGCAGTTCGTCTTTACCGCGTTGGCCGGCAGCCTCGTCGACCGCGTCGGCTGCCAGCGCGTGCTGTCACTGGGCAGCCTGCTGATGGCCATCGCGTTCGTTCGGCTTGCCGGGGCAACAGCGGCGTCCGACGCGATGGGTTCCGCCGATCCTGCTGGCTGCCGGCGGCGCGTCGATCAACGCCGCCAGCAACACGCTGGTCTCGGTCACCTACGGCGAGCGCCGGGGCGCGATGCTCTCGCTGATGGCGACCTTCGGCGCCTCCGGCGCGCTGGTTGCCCCCCTCCTCTTTGGCGGCAGCCTTGGCGTCGACGGCGTCGCCGTCAGGCTCTGGGCGCTTGCGCTGGAGCGCTGGTCGTCACGGCGCTGCCGCTGCTGGTTCAGGCGGCCCACGAGCGGCCCAGCGGCCATTCGCTCTTGGGCGCGTTCCGGCTGTTGCGCGAGCGGCCGCTGGTTGGCTTGATTGCGCTGCTGAGCCTCGAATTCGGTGACGAGGCCGTGATGGCCGGATGGACCGCCGCCTTCACGATCGCGGTCTTCCCAGGCACGAGCGGAGCGTTGATGGTCGGCCTTTACTGGGGCGGGCTCTGCCTGAGTCGACTTTGCGCGCCCTTCCTCCTCGCGCGCGCGGCCAAGCTGGTCGTCGTCCTCGTGGCGTCGACCCTGGCGGGACTGGCCATCATCGCGATGGCACTTGCGCCGTCCACCTCGGTGCTGGCCGTTGCCGTGTTCATCGCGGGACTGGCGGTCGGGCCGCTGGCCCCGACCATCGTCTCGGTGGCCGGCGACCGCTATCCACGCCAGATGGGCGCGGCGATCGGGCTGCTGCTGTCGATCGCGCAGACTGGCGGGATGCTCCTGCCGTGGCTGACCGGGCGTGCGACGATCGCCTACGGCTACCGCGGCGGGGCTGATCGTGCCAGCGCTTGCCGCGTTTGGCGTCGCCGCCGGCACGGTGCTGGCGTGGCAGGCCCGGGCGCGACGCGTCGGCGTGGTCGCGGAGGCGCCGGCGAAATGACACCCCTGGTGCTTTTCGACCTCGACGGCACGCTGGTCGACACGACCGACCTGATCCTGCAGTCGTTCGCGCACGCCTTCGACGCGCACCTGCCAGGTCGCCTGCCGTCCCGGCGCGATCTGGTCGCGACCTTCGGACGCTCTCTTCCCGCGGCGCTTCAGGAACTGGCTGCGGAACACGGCGCCGTCGACCCGCGCGCGCTCGCCGACCAGATGCTGACGACCTACCGCGACTTCCAGCGCCAGCACCACGACACGCTGATTCGGCCCTTCGACGGCATCGACGCGGCGCTGTCCGCCTTGCACGCCAGCGGCCATCGCCTCGGCGTCGTCACCAGCAAGATGCAGCACTTCGCTCGACGCGGGATGCGGCTGTTCGATCTGGAACGGCACTTCGACGTCGCGGTGTTCCACGACGACGTCACCAGGCACAAACCGGATCCGGAACCGCTGCTGGAAGCGGCGCGACGGGCGGGCATCGACCCGGCCGAGGCCATCTATATCGGCGACAGCACGCACGACATCGTCGCCGGTCGCGCGGCCGGCATGACGACGGTGGCAGTGCTGTGGGGGCCGTTCGAACGGGAAGTGCTTGAAGCGTTGAGCCCAGATCTGTTGCTCGATACGCCTGCCGATCTGATCGATTTGCCACGGAGACACAGAGTTCACAGAGCTGACCTTGCGCGATGCACCCGACCGGCCGGCCGCTTCGCGGCCGGCCCGCGCGCGGCACCAAGGCCAGGACGAGAGCCTTGCACCCGAGGCTCTCGTCTTAGGCCTCGTGCCGTGCGCTCGCGGCTTTGCCGCGCCGGTCGGGTGCCGAGAATCAGACGCCGACACGCGGTCGGAGGCGTCCACGTCTCGGCGCTGCAAGAAAACCGAACCTCTGAGCCCTCTGTGTCTCTGTGGCCGAAATTGACTCCCGTTGGCTCTGTGGCTGATCAGCCGACGCGCGAGCACGCACGATCTGGTCGAACTCCCATAGGAGGCCTTCACGCGGCGAGAAAAAGCCGGGCCGGTAGCCGCGCGAGGCGATGCCGGCCTGCGACAACTCCGACACGCGCCAGTCCTCGCGGTTGGTGTCGTCCCAGAAGTCGATCGCGTCGGCGGGGTCGAAACCGGGATGCTCGAACTCGCGCGGATGAAAGTGCCATTCGCACCAGATCTCGGTCTGGTCGGCCGCCTTCGGCCACAACAGGTGCGTCATCACGTAGTCGGGATGCAGGCTGAGCAACAGGTTCGGCAGCAGCGCGTAGTAGTAGACGTGGCGCTGCTGCTCGGCATCCAGCCCCGGCAACAACGCGCGACGCAACTTGCCGTCGCGGCTCATCGTCCCCACCTCGGGCCGTAGTTCCATGCGGCCGCCCAGCCAGGTCGACGTCGGAGGGTCGTTGTCGCCGGTCATGTAGTGCGACAGCTTCTGCAGCCCGGGATGGATGACGGGGCAGTGCAGACACTCCGAGTAGTTCGAGATGACCAGCTTCCAGTTGGCCTTGATGTCGTAGGTCACGCGATACGCGCGCCGCAACTCGAACATGCCCCACGGCCGGAACTTGTCGGCGAGCGCGCCGATCTGGTCCCTGAGCGGCGCCGGACTGGCCGAGAGGTTCGCAAAGACATGGCCGTCCCACACGTCCACGTGCACCGCGCTCAGCGCGATGTCGTCCTTGCAGAAGCCTGGCGTGCCGTCCATGTGTGGCGCCGAGACGAGCCGGCCGTCCAGGCCGTACGTCCACGCGTGATACGGACACTGGATGCGCTCGGTGAAATGGCCCTTGGCCTCCGTGCACAACCGGGTGCCCCGATGCCGGCACACGTTGTAGAAGCCCCGGAACCCGCCGCTGCCATCTCGCGTGACGATCACGCTTTCGCCGGCGATGTCACGCAACACGTAGTCGCCTGGGGCGGCCAGGTCTTCGATGCGCGCGACACACACCCACATGTCGCCGAAAAACCGCGCCTGCTCGCGCGCGAAGTGCGAGCGGTCGGTGTAGTACCAGCCGGCAGTGTCTGACGAACGTCGCTCATGCGGTCAACGCCCCTTCGATGCGGTCGAGGGTCATCGCGATGTCTGCCTCGGTGTGCGCCAGCGACAGATGGTAACGGTGCACTGGCGCGTTGTAGAGCCCGGCCACGAGCAGCCGGTAGTCGAGCGCGCGGCGTCGCGCCAGGTCGGACGCCCAGACGTCGCGCGAGGTGCGGATGGGCCTGTCGGTGAAGTAGAAGTCCACCACCGACCCTTGCCCGATCACCTGCAACGCGATGCCCGCGCGCGAAGCGATCGCCGTCAGCCCGTCGCGCAGTTGATCCGCGCGCCGATTGAGGCCGTCGAGCACGCCGGGCTCTTCGAGGACGTTGAGTGTGGCCAGCCCCGCGGCCAGCGCGATGGGCGTGCCGTTGTAGGTGCCGCCGTGGAAGACGTACGGCGTCGCCGTGTCGGGCGCCCGCCCCGCGCGAGGCACGGTCAGCGACATCAGGTCGCGCCGGCCCACGAGTGCGCCCAGGGGCAAGCCGCCGCCGATGGCCTTGCCGAGCGCGGTCAGATCGGGCGTCACGCCGTACAGGCCCTGCGCGCCTGACAGCCCGACGCGCGGCCACACGACGACCTCGTCGAAGACCAGCACGATGCCGCGCCGTGTCGTCTGTTCCCGCAGGGCCCGCAGGAAGGCGGGATCGGGGTGCAACACGCCGCGCGCGACCGGCTCGACGATCACCGCGGCGACGTCGTCAGTCGCATCGAGCCCCGCCTCGAGCGCGGCGACGTCGTTCCACGGCAGGACCACCGTCTGCGCGGCGGTCGCTTCGGGAATGCCGTCGGCGGCCGCCCTTGGCGGTAGCGGCTGGTCGAGGTTCCACAGGACGTGGTCGTGGACGCCGTGATAGTGGCCCTCGAACTTCACGATCCGCGACCGCCCAGTCGCGCCGCGCGCCAGCCGCAATGCGTGCAACGTCGCCTCGGTGCCGGAACTGGTGAAGCGCACCATCTCGGCTGATGGCAACACACGGGCGAGACGGTCGGCCAGCCGCAGCTCCAGGTCGGTCGGCGCGCCGAAGATCAACGTGCCGGCGCGCGAGACCTCGGCGCGCACCGCCTCGAGCACGCGCGGGTGACCATGGCCGGTCACCAGCGGCCCAAACGCCAGGCAGTAGTCCAGGTACTCGCGGCCGTCCACGTCCCACACGCGCGCGCCCTCGGCGTGCGTCATGTACAGCGGGTACGGCGCGAAGAACTTGACGTTCGAAGTCACGCCGGCCGGCAGGCGTTGCGCGGCCTTCTCGAACAGCGCCGCCGACCCGGGTGTCGCTGTTCGGTAGGCGCCAACGGCGTCGGCCAGGACGTCGTCTGAGGTCTTCTGCACCAGCGGCATCGTAGCACCGGGCACGCACGGCCGGCGAGAGTGACGTAGGGCGAACTTTAGTTCCGCCGCAGCGCCCGAACCTAGTCGACCCACTTTAGAATGCTCCAATGCGTTCCCGCTTGCTGCTGTTGCCCTTTGTGCTTGTGTCGCTGTCGTTGGCCGCCGCGCAGCCCGCCGTTACCACGGACCTGCCATCGCCCGCCGAGCTCGGCCAGGCTGTGGGACCGCACCCGACTGCCGCTGCCGTTGCCGCCGCTGATGCGACATCCCGATGTCGTTGCGGCCATCGAGGCGGCTCGTATCGTCCGCTCCGGACCTGTTCCAGTCGGAAGTGGTGGGGTCGTCGGTCGAGGGCCGCTCGATCAACCATGTCTGGTTCGGTCGAGGCCCGTTGCATGTGCTGCTGTGGTCGCAGATGCACGGCGACGAACCCACCGCAACAGTCGCCCTGTTCGACGTCCTCCACTACATCCAGGCGAACCGCACCGCCCCCCACGTCGCGCGGATGCTCGACCGGCTCACGCTGCACGTCGTCCCGATGCTCAACCCCGACGGCGCCGAACAGCCACAGCGACGCAACGCACAGGGCATCGACATCAACCGCGACGCGCTGCTGCTGCAAACGCCAGAGGGCCGGGCGCTCAAGGCGCTGCGCGACCGGGTGAACCCGCCCATCGGCTTCAACCTCCACAACCAGAACTGGCGCACCTCGGTCGGCAAGACGGGCAAGCCGGCGGCGATGTCGCTGCTGGCCGTGTCGTTTGACGAGGCGCGCAGCGACAATCCCGGGCGCATCCGCGCCAAGAAGGTCGCAAGCGTCATCCGCGATGCCGTCGAGCCGCTGGCGCCGGGCATGATTGCGCGCTATGACGACGAGTTCGAGGTCCGGGCGTTTGGCGACAACCTGACCAAGTGGGGCACCAGCGTCGTGTTGATCGAGATGGGGCCTTACCCGGGATCCGACCCGGACGGCGCGCTGGTGCGCATGAACTTTGTCGCGCTGCTGACGTCGCTCGACGCGTTGGCCTCCGGACGCGTCGATGAGCGCCGACCCCGCGCGCTACGAGACGCTGCCGTTCAACAACTCGAACCTGCTGCACACCATCGTGGCTCATGCCAGCATCGCGCCCGGCACGGGCGTGGCGCCGTTTCTCGGCGACATCGGCATTGCCGGCTCGCGTGTCGTGCGAGAGGTGGGGGGCCAGCGCCGAGTGGGGTTTTCCGCGAAGATCGAGGAACTGGGCGACCTGCGCGTCTTTGGCGCGCTTGAAACCATCGACGCCACGGGGTTGACCGCGGCCCCGCTGTGGGATAAAGAGTGGAAAGTGGGCGACGAGGTCTCGCTGCCACCGGGGCGCGGCGGAGAGCCTGTCATCGCGCCCGGGCAGCCGGCCGCCATCGCGCTGCTGCGGCCGCGGGCGGACGGGAAGTACCAAGTCGAGCGAATCGTGAGCGTCGAGTGAGCGCGTCATGCCTCGTACGTAGGCCGGAACTTCAGTTCCGGCACTGCGGCGCGAACTGAAAGTTCCGCCCTACGTACGGTGTCCCAGCGCGTCGTTCAGGTAATTCAGCAGCGGCGCGGTCGCGCGAAACGTCGTGAGCAGCTCCGTCCAGAACTTCGGCGTCGTCGCCAGCTCGGGCGGCCACTCGCCCCAGACCAGGAACTGCTTCATCTTCAGGTAGTCGGCGGCCGGATGATCCGCGGGAAAGCCGCGTGGCACGCGCTTGAGCGACTCGCCCTGCAGTCCGCCGGCCCGCTTCAATGCCGGGGCGTTGACGACCCGCCGAAAGGCTCGGGGATCCTCCGCGATGCGCTCGCGAATGCGATGCAGCCCCTGCGGGTCGGGCATGTAGAGGCCGCCGCCGGCAAACACCCATTCGGGCGCGATCTCCAGATAGAGGCCGGCAGAGGTGTGCCGGTCGCCGAGCCGATGCGGGAAAACTGCCGCGACGTTGGTCTTGAGCGGCCGCTTGTCGGCGCTGAAGCGCGTGTCGCGCCAGATGCGGTAGACGCTTTTCTTCGGGTCGGCCATCAGGTCGGGCGCGAAGCGTCGGAACTCGTGCCCGAAGCCTTCGACGACGGCCATCATCGGTCTGCGAAGCAGCTGCTCGTACTCGTCGCGGCGCTCGTGGAACCACTCGCGTCGGTTGTTGCGCTTGAGCGCCCGCAGAAACGCAAGCGCTTTCGGTGTGAACGGGGCGGTAGCGGGCATGGCCGTCCTCAGCGCATCATTATCGCCATTACAGGAGACCAGAATGCAAACCCGCGCGACGTACGACGACGCAAGACTGATCATTGAGCTGTACGAGACCCGTCGGGAAGAACGCATGCGGAAGGCGCGGGCATGGTTTGCCGGCAGCTTCCGGCCCAAGACGCTCGACGACTTCGCGGCGCTGTGCCCGCCAGGGTCCGACGAGAACGCGTCGTACCGGATGGTCACGACCTACTGGGAGATGGTCGCCTCGTTTGTGAGCACTGGCGTCCTGAACCAGGAGCTGTTCTTCCAGAGTGGGCGCGAGCTGCTGCTGGTATGGGAGCGGATGCGAGACATTCTGCCCGCCTTGCGCGAGAAGAACTCCGACGCGTTCGCGTACAGCAACCTCGAAACGGTCGCGCAGGCCTACGTCGTGTATCTCGACCGGCGCAGCCCGGGGACGTATGCGGCGTTCTCGACGCGCCAGCGGGGGTAGCTCACAAGCACGAGGTCACGAAGCTGACGAAGCGTCGCGCGCTTGATGGGAGGGGATCGTTCTGGTGTGCTGCTAGGGCAAGGCTCGCCGCGAGACATCGCGACCCGGCTCCAGATCACTCCCAAGGCACCATCTCAAGCTGCGTCGCCCCGGAGGCGGACAGCCCATCGCGTACGCGATCGACGTCTGACAGCGCGACGTGGACGCCCAACAGCACGGCGCCTTGCGCCACCCCGCGTTGCAGGGCTTCGGCACGCTCCTGCGGCAAACCGGCGGCCTTGAGCACTGACGCGAGGCTGCCGGCCACATGTCCGGCCGCTTCTCCAAGTTCTGCCGCCAGCGGGCCTGCCGCAACAAGTGGCCCGATCCCCGGCATCACCAAGGCGATTGCCGCCAGCACTTGGCCGCCGAGTTCTCCAAGGCGTGCTGCCGCCCGCGAGTCTTCAAGGTCCACGCCGGGTGTCGCGTCCATCCGGTCAGCAAGCGGTTCGCGCGTCGGCATGACTGTGTGCGACGACGGAGATGTGTTCCCTGCTGATACCGAGGGCATGAAGCGCCCGTGCGGCCTCGGCGGCCGTAGACGCGTTTGAGAACAGTGCCAGAGCAAGCGTATGGGACACAGAAAGTAACCTACGATCCAGACGGGATGGAAATGTCAAAGGCCCCGCGGAGATGAGTAGCGACCCAGCACTCGCACTAAGCACCAGGCACTCGGCACCGCACTCAGCACGTAGCACTCGGCACCAGGCACCCTGGCACCCGGCACTTATTCGGTCTTCCCCACCTGTTCGCGGTCGAAGACGACGCGGCCGTCGAAGATGGTGAGCGCGACCTGCGAATCGAGCAGCCTGGCGCCCGGCTCGAAGATGTCGCTGGTGAGGATGACGATGTCGGCCAGCATGCCGGGTTCGAGCGTGCCCTTGCGCTGTTCGTCAAATGACGCCCATGCGCCCGCCGACGTGTAGCCGTCGATGGCCTGCGCCAGCGTCAGGCGCTCGGTGGGAATCCACCCGCCCTCTGGCACGCCGTCAAGCGAGGTGCGCGTGGTGGCGACGTGCAAGCCCAGGCGGGGGTCGAGCGACACGACGGGCCAGTCGCTGCCAAAGGCAATGTGGGCGCCGCTCGACAGCAGGCTGTTGTACACCCAGGACCGACTCGCGCGCGGTTCGCCGAGATTGGTCTTCCAGACGTCGATCTGATTTGGTGCCGGGCTGCCGTGGTACGGCTGCTGCGCCGCGATCACGCCCAGCGCACCGAAGCGCGGGATGTCGGCGGGGTCGATGGTCTCGATGTGCTCGATGCGGTGACGACGGCCGCGGGCAGGCGGGCGGATTGGCCTTGGCGGCGTGCTCGAAGGCGTCGAGCGCCGCGCGGACGCCACGGTCGCCGATCGCGTGGATGAAGATCTGCCAGCCGCGCTTGTCGAGCATCGCGACGATCCGGTCGAGCTCCGCCTGCGTGAAGTTGAGCTGGCCCTTCGTCGCGCGGTTCGCGTACGGCGCGAGCATCGCCGCGGTATGCGATTCGACGACGCCGTCGAGCATCAGCTTCACGGCGCCCGCCTTGAGGACGGGGTCGTCGGAAAACTCGGTCCGAGCCGCCTCGAACTTCGTGAGCTCGGCGTCGGTGAGCCCAGGCGCGGCGGAGATCGCGTTGTACACGCGCAGGTCCAGCTCGCCTTGCTTGCGCAATTCGTCGTACAGCGCGAAGTCGTCGACGCTGCCGCCGGCATTCTGCACGCTGGTCACACCCTGCGCGTGCGCGACGTCTCGTGCACGCCGCAGCGCCGCGAGCCGCTCGTCATGGGTCACCGGCGGCAGCACCTTGCCGACCAGGCTCATCGCGGCTTCCTTGAGCACGCCGGTCGGCTGGCCGGTCCGCGCGTCCTTCACGATCGTGCCGTTCTTCGGGTTCGGAGTCCTGCGCGTGATGCCCGCTGCCGCCAGCGCCTTGCTGTTGGCCCATCCCGTGTGCCCGTCGTAGGCGGTGAAGTACGCCGGCCGATCGGGCACGAGCAGGTCCAGTTGCTGCCGCGTGGGCAGCCCGCCGGCAAACGGCTCGTAGTACCAGCCGCGCCCGCGAATCCACGGCCGTTCGGGATGCGCGGCGGCGTAGTCGCGGATGGCGGTCTGAATCTGGTCGAGCGTCGTCGCCTCGAGCAGGTCGAGATGCGAGAGCGACAAGCCGCCCGAGAGCAGGTGGATGTGGCTGTCGTTGAACCCGGGCAACACCGTCGCGCCGTGCGCATCCACGGTCACCGTCTGCGGACGCCGCAGCCGCTTGATCTCGCGGTTGCTGCCGACGCGGAGGATCTTGTTGCCGCGCACCGCGACCGCTTCGGCAAACGCCCCGTCTTTGGCGGTGTAGACCTTGCCGTTGGTGATGATGAGATCGACCGGACCATCGGCCGCGTCGCGCTGCGCGCCGACGATCAGCCCCGCCACCAGCGTGCCGGTGACGATGAGGACGATGAGAAAGGTGGTGATCCGGGACGCCATGCAGCCTCCGCCAAACGGGCGTGCGACCTCGGGCGGGGATCCGTGGTCGCGCCGCGCATCTTAACTCGAAACCCGGGGCCGCGGGAGGTGCTGTGGTATGGTGCGCCTCTTTGATGCCCACGGCTGCCCAACCCGTCCCAGAGCCCTTGCTGACGTCGCCCGATGGGCTGGTTCGGGCCATCGGCCTGCCCGGCGCCACGCTGCTGGTCATCGGCAACGTGATCGGGTCGGCGATTTTCCTGACCACCGGCACGATGGCGGCCGATCTGCAGTCGATTCCGGCCCTGTTGGCCGCCTGGGTCGCCGGCGGCCTGCTGGCGATGGCCGGAGGCCTCACCTACGCCGAGATGGGCTCGATGTTCCCGCGGACCGGCGGCATGTACGTCTTCCTCGAGGAGGCATACGGGCCGGTGTGGGGGTTCCTTTTCGGCTGGGCGGCACTGCTCGTCGTGCTCACCGGCAGCGTCGCCGGGGTCGCTGTCGGCTTCGCCGAGTACTTCAGTTACTTCGCGCCGTCGCTGGGCACCTCCCGCATCCTGTGGTCGGCGGGGCCGCTCACGGTGTCGGCCGGCGGCGTCGTTGCGGCCGTGTCGATTCTGGCCATTGGCTGGATCAACCTGGTCGGCGTGACGACGGTCAACCGCGTCCAGGGGGCGCTGACCATCGCCAAGATCGCCGGGATCGCGGCGATTCCGCTGCTGGCGATCGCGGTGCACCCGGTGACGCCGGACCTGTCGCCGGTGTTGCCGCCCGTAGCGCGTCCCGGTGGCCGCCTTCGGCGTGGCGATGATCGCGGTGATGTGGGCGTTCGAGGGCTGGAGCTACCTGGCGATGTCGGCCGGCGAGGTGCGCGACGCGGCCCGCATCGTCCCGCGAGCCTACATCCTTGGGACGCTTGCGCTGACGCTGATTTACCTGGCGGTCAACGTCGGATACATCTTCTCGCTCACGCTGACCCAGATGGCCGGCGAGACGCGCATCGCCGAGAAGGCGATGACGACGCTGATCGGGCCGTTCGGCGCGACCTTCATCGCTGCCGTCGTCGTCATCTCGACGCTCGGATGCAACGTCGCCGGCACCCTGGCGATGTCTCGCGCGTGCTATGCGATGGCTCTCGACCGCCTGTTCTTCCGATCGGTGGCCGTCGTGCATCCGCGGTACCGCACGCCGCACGTCGCCATCGCCTTCACGTGCGTCTGGTCGGCGCTGCTGGCCGTCAGCGGCAGCTACGATCAGTTGTTCACCTACGTGACGTTCGCCTCGGTCCTGTTCAGCACGCTGGGCGGCGTGGCGATCTTCCGGCTGCGCCGGACGCACGCGTCCCTGCCGCGCCCCTACAAGACGTGGGGCTACCCCTGGGTGCCCGCGTTGTTTGTCGCCGGCTCCGGACTGCTGGTCGTCAACACGTTGATGGAGCGCCCCGTCGAGTCGCTGCTGGGCCTTGGGCTGGTCGCCCTTGGTCTGCCGGCGTACTGGTACTGGAACAACCAGCGCATCCATCACGCCGTAATCGTCAATCGTCAATCTGCAATCGGCAATGAAAATCGCGGTTCTCGGTTCAGGCGCTGTCGGCGGCTACTACGGAGCGCTGCTGGCGCGAGCCGGCCATGACGTGGTGTTCATCGCGCGCGGCGCGCACCTCGATGCGATCAGGTCGCAGGGGCTGCGGGTGCGGGGCCCTCTGGGCGACTGGCAGGTCCGCGCGGCGTGCCGAGCACGACACCGCCGTCGTCGGCCACGTGGACCTGGTGCTGTTTGCGGTGAAGACCTACGACAACGACTCGGCATTGCCGCTGCTGGTCCCGCTGGTCGGAGACGTCGACGATCGTCCTCACGCTGCAGAACGGGGTCGACAGCCCCGACGCTGTCGCCGCCGTCGTCGGGCGGACACCCGTCGTTGGCGGCGCTGCGTATATCGCGACGGCGCTGTCGGCGCCAGGCGTGATCGACCAGACGGGCACCTATCGGCGCATCGCGTTTGGCGAGGTCTTCGACCATGCCGGCGCCGTCACGCCGCGTGTCGCAGCGCTGCACGAGGCCTTGGTCGCGGCGGACATCCAATCCGAGCCGGCCGCCGACGGCCGTGTTCCACTGTGGGAGAAGTTCACCTACCTGGCGCCGTTTGCCGGGATGACCGGCGCCGCCCGGCAGCCGGTCGGCGTGATCCGCAGCGAGCCGGCGGCGCGCGCGCAGTTGCTGGCGGCCTTCGCCGAAGTCCACGCGCTGGCGCTCGCCGAGGGCGTGCCGGTCGCCGCCGACCTGCTCGATCGGGTGCTGGCCTACGTCGACGGCGTACCCGAGACGATGCGGTCGTCGTTGCTCATCGACCTGGCCCAGGGCAAGCGCATCGAGGTGGAAGCGCTGCAGGGCGCGGTGGTGCGACGCGCAGCGCTCCGTGGCGTTCGCCGTGCCTGTGATGACCACGCTCTATGCCGTCTTGCGCGCCGCGTCGTCGAGTGCCAGAGCACGCGTAAGCATGCGATGACAGCGGCTGGGTATCTGCGGACTTTACAAGCCAGGCGGTACCTGGCACCGGCCACGCACGACGCCCCCAGCGCACGACGTTGAGGATGCGACGGGTCGCGCGGATGTCGGCGAGCGGGTCGCCGCTCACCAGCACGAGGTCCGCGTCCTTGCCCAGCTGTATCGTGCCGGTGCGTCCGGCGATGCCCAGCAGGTCCGCGGCGTCCGAGGTCGCCGACTTCAGGGCCTGCGCAGGCGTGAGGCCGCCTGCGACGTACAGCTCCAGCTCGCGATGCAGGCTCGCGCCTGGCACGACGAACTGCTGCGCGGTGTCGGTGCCGGCGACGACGCGGCCTCCCACCTTTCGCGTAGAGCGTCACGAAGCGCTGGAGCACCGGCATCACGCGCTTGAATTGCGCGAGCGTTTCCGGCGTCCATTTCGCGCGGCTCATGATGTCGGCCGGCGCCCACGTGCGCTGCACGACCTCCGCAGGAACGTCCGCCAGCGCCGGGTCCTGCAGCAGATCCGGATCGGCCAGCCTCGAGAACGCGTCGTGCAGCGCCAGCGTCGGCACGATGGTCACGCCACGCTCGACCAGCGTGCGCGCCACCTGCTCGAGCGCCGACGGCTGCAGCCGTAGCCACTCGAGCTCGAACGCCGTCCAGCCCGCCAGAAAGTCGTCGTGGGCACGCCTGAGCCGTTCGCGATCGCCGCTGGCCGCATCGGCCACGCCGCTGAGGTGCTCGATGCTGGTGACGCCGGCAACCGCGGCTTCCGTGGCCGTGGCGCGGCCCAGGTGCGCGGCCACGGGCACACCCCGCGCGCGCGCCTCCTGCACGATGGCGGCGATCATCGACGAGGACAACCGCGTGTAGACCTTGATGACGCCCGCGCCGGCTTCCACCTGTCGCCGCACGGCCACGCGAACCGACGTGATGTCGGACACGACGATCGCGTTGGGCCAGAAGCTGCCAGGCCCATCGAGCATCGCGCCGGCGGCGACGATGCGGGGCCGGGCCGGCGAGTCGTCACGCGACAGCGGCAGGATCACGTCCGGGCGCGTTGTGGACGTCGCGCACCGAGGTCACGCCGTACTTCAGGAACAGCGGTGCGGACCATGGCTCGACGTGCACGTGCGCGTCGATGAGGCCCGGGATGAGCGTCTGGCCCGACGCCTCGATCGCGCGCCGCGCCGGCACCGCATCGGCCGCCGGTGTCGTGTCGATCCGGCTGATGCGCCCCGACGACACGAACACCGTCGCGCGAGGTGTGACACGGCCATCGCCGTGAATCACGCGCGCGTGGCGGATGGCGAGGTCAAACGACGGCGGCTGCGGCGGCGCGGACATCGTCAGGGGCACGACCGTCAGGAGACACAACGCATGGCGTAACCACATACCGGGGCGACAGACAGCTTATGCTAGTGGCGCTGGCGAGGCGCGCGCCTGCAAGTCTCAACCGGCACCGTGAACATGGACGCACCCCGTCGCCGCCCTCGTCACGCTCCTGATGGGCACGCTGTCCGGATCGCTGGGCGCGATGCTGGGCATCGGCGGCGGCGTCTTCCTCGTGCCGTTCCTGATTCTGGTCGTCGGCCTGCCGTTTCACCACGCGGCCGCCATCAGTCTTGCCGCGGTGATCGCGTCGTCCACGGCCGTCTCGGCGGCCACCGCTGGCCGGCAGCTGATCAATCTGCGGCTCGGCATGGTGCTCGAAGTCGCCACGGCGGCCGGCGGCGTGGCCGGTGGCCTCACCGCGCAGATGCTGCCGCCGCGAGGTGCTCCAGGTCATCTTCGCCGTCGTCGCGCTCTTTGTCGCCGTGGCGGTCATTCGCAGCGCCGAGGCGCCGCCGCTGCCCCCCGACGCCGAAGTCGGTCGTCTCGGCGGCCGATTCACCGACGAGCACACGGGCCAGACCATGACGTACGCGGTTCGCCGGATGCCCGCTCAGTCTGTTCGCCTCGTTTCTGGCTGGCAACCTGTCCACGCTGCTCGGCATCGGTGGCGGCGTCGTCAAGGTTCCCGTGCTCGTCACCTGGAGTGGGGTCCCGATGCGCGTCGCCGCGGCCACCAGCGCATTCATGATCGGCGTCACCGCGACATCGGGCGCGGTCATCTACTACGGGCACGGCGAGATGATTCCCGCGCTGGCGGCGGCGGCCGTGCTGGGCACGCAGATGGGATCGGCCATTGGCCTTCGCGCCGCCGCGCGCGCGCGGGCCCGTGGTCTTCGGCAGGCTGCTGGCGAGCGTGCTCGTCGTCGTGTCCTGCCTCATGCTGATCAGGGCGATGGCATGAGCGAGGCACTCGAACGGAGACTCGGCCGGGTACTGACCGTTGGCACGCGCCTCAGCACCGGCGTGCTGGCGTTGGGACTGGCCGCGACGTTTGCACTTCCTGGCTCGCGCACTTCGCCCACGCGCTACTCACCGTCGGCCTGCTCGTCCTGCTGCTCACGCCCGTCGCGCGTGTCGCCGTGTCGGTCGTCGGCTACCTGGGTGAGCGCGACTGGTGGTTCGTGCTCTACACCAGCATCGTGCTGGCGCTTGCTCATCGCCAGCTTCGTTGCCGCGTTCGCCTGACGAAGACGTCGATCACCGACGCGCGCTGGTCGGCGGGGACCAGCGGAAACGTCCCGAGCACGTGCGCGAGGTCGTCCTCGGAGAGCCCGTAGGCCTCGGCGGCGGCCGCCTGCGCGTGCGCCGTCGGCGGCCGGGTCGTCGCTGACGCTCGAGCGTCGCCGCCAGGCCGCACAGCTCGTCGAACCAGCGGCGAGGCGCGCGTGACGAGCGGAACCGGAAGCCGGCTGATGATGCCCGTCGTGACGTGCGTCGTCACGCGCCGCCTCACCAGATAGTTGGCGACGTAGCTGTTGAGCAGCGCACACAACACGCGCTGTGCGTCGAGCGCCAGGCGCGACTGCAAGCAGAACACGGTGTGCACCGTCACCGTGCGAGCAGGGACGATCGCCGCAATCAGCGTCGTGCGGTTGGTCGCGCTGGCGACGTCGCGATAGGCCAGCCGGGGACGGTCCACGCCGCCGCGGCCGCCCAGGCGCGCGCGCACAGCCGCCAGGTCGGCGCGCCGGCACGTGGCCGGCACGTCCACGCGAAACGGCGAAAGGTGGCGGCCCTCGATCACCGGCAGGTCACCAGGCTGGGCCGGACCGCACCGCAGACAGTCGCGGTCGTCGGTCGCGTTGAGCTCGCGACCGAACGTGACGTGCCAGCCGCTCTCGTGCGCCAGCGCAGGATGCGCCACGCTGAGCGCCTCGACCAGGCGGAGGTCCGCAGGAGTGGGCAGATCCGGAATCGCCAGACCGGGGCCCGACAGTTGCTCGACCAGGCGAGGCGTCAGGGTCACCTGCGGTGTTGCGTGGATGGCAGCGGAATCGGTGACGCCGAAGCGACAGCGGATTGCCGTCGTGCGGCCGTTGCGGCCGGCCGTGAATGTCGCAAATCGCACGCTTCGGTGAATAGGGAACAACGCCCGGCGGTTGTCGAACACCGTCACCGTGTCCAGCTGATTGGCGCCGATCAACCCTCGGCGCAGCGGCTCGCTGCCCTCGTCGGTGAGCAGGCTCGCCGGCACGATGAGCCCGATGCGCCCGCCGGGCCGAGTGACGTGGAGCGCGCGCTCGACGAACAACTGAAACTGGTTGGCGTGCCCCCGGCCCTGCCAGGCGTAGATACCCGAGTCGCGCGCAAAGCGCACGAGCGCCTCGCCCTCGCCGGCTGCCGCGGCATCGCGCCGCCCATCGGCGCGCAGCATCTCCCAGGGCGGGTTGCCGACGACGGCGTCGAAGCCGCCATCCGGTCGCGGCCGCCCCTCGTCGTCGAGAAACACTTCCGGGAACTCGAGTGGCCAGTGGAAGCATCCGATTGCGCGGGCCCGCGATCGAAGCTGTTCACGCGCGGCGTCGAGCGCACGCGTGACGACCGCCGATCGGCCAAGGCAGCGGTCGAGCAGCGCGTGATAGAGGTGCCGGTCCGGTCCGCCGGGCATCCACCCGACGCACCACAAGTCACACGCCGCCTTCCAGCACGGCCAGGCCGGGGTCTTGCGCGACGCGCGCAAGCGCGGCCTCCTTGCCATGGACGACATCGGCGGAGTCATCCTGCGCCGTCTCGATGTCCCGCCGGCGCGCGCGCACCGACACGAGAGCACCCGACCACTCGAACAGCGAGTCGAGTGGCAATGGCGCAGGCCGTCGACCCCTGGCCGGAGGTCGTGCAAGCACGTCCAGTGGCGAGGCCCCCACGAGGCTGTTGCCAGCCACCAGGTGATGATCGAGAAACGACAGCGGCCGATCTGCGGCAAGCGTCGCCAGCCACAGCGAAAGCTGCGCCAGTTGGACCGCCATCGGGTTGCGGTCCACGCCGAACAGGCATCGGCTCGCGATCAGGCGACGCGTCTCCGCACGATCGGCGTCCGACAGGTCGCCTTCCATGGCGTCGCCTCGTTCCTTCAGGGCGCGCTCCCATTCGGCGGCCAGGAAGCGACCGACCGAGACCAGGAACGCGCCGCTGCCCATCGCCGGGTCCAATACCCGCAGCGACAGAATCTGTTCGGGTGACCGTCCATCCACCAGCGGGGCCAGCGTGTCGCGCACGAGCGCGTCGGCAATCGCGCGCGGCGTGTAGAAGGTGCCGGTGGTCTTGCGCGCAGCGCTGGCGGATGGGCGCAGGTGGACGGCAGGTGCCGCGAGCGTCTCACGTGGCGTACGAGCCGTGCGCGCAACCGGCTCGAGGTCCAGCAGGCTCTCGTACACCGAGCCGAGTTCCTCAACGCCAAGTTCCGCGTACGCGATGCGCTGCCGGCCGCCGTCGAGCGCCGCGCGGGTGAAACAGAGCGCGTCGAGCGCCCTGGCCACCCGCCCGTCATCAAGCGCCAGGTGATCGAGCAACGGCGCGCGTGCAGGCGCGAAGAGGCGTCCGTTGAACGGGGTGACGCGCAGATCGCCCGCCTCCGCGCCCGCGTGAGCGAGCCGCGCGATCGCCTGAAGCGCCGCCCACGTCCCCCGCGGCGGACGCGACTCCGCAAGCCTGGTGCGAAGCGCTTCGATGCTGTAGCCGCGGCGATAGACGGGGTGCCACATCGGCACCAGCTGTCGCGCCTCGGCGAACAGAAGAAACAACGTGCGATAGACGGCGGTGAGCGCGTCGGCATAACACGCCTGCAGGTCTGCCCGGCGCCCAGGCGCTTCTGCGACGGCGGCGGTAAACGTGCCGAGCGCGTCGCCGACGCCTTCACGCAGCGCGCGGCAGACGCGGCGGCCGTACGCGTCGGAGCCGTCGACCCGCCGCGGCAGGTACGCGTCGGTCCCTGGCACAAACGCCGGTGGGCCGGCCAGACGGGTCAGCCACGCCAGCGACGGCGCATCGCGCGTGCATTCGTCGAGGTCGAAGTCGACGAACCCGCGGCTCTCGCCCCGCAGGCCATCCACGAGACGGAGCCACAGCCCGTCGGTGACGAGCGCCCACCGATGGCCGAGCGTCAGCGCGGCAGTCGTGGCCTGCCGTGACTCGGCCTGGGCGCGGCCATACGGCACGACGACAAGGGCGACCGGATCGGCGCGCGAGAGCCACGAGAGCGAAGACCAGCGAATCGCCGAAAGAGACCGGGGCCGGACACGGCGAGGGCCACCCGAGCCACCGGATGAGCGGGCGCACTGCAGACGCGAAGACATGTGCCGGATGGGTCGCCGGCCCGAGAGTGTGGCCAACCGGAGCGCGCAGCGCGCGGTACGCGCTCGTCAGCGACGCCCAGGGCGCCGTCTCGTGGTCCCGGTCCGCCTGGCGGAGATACTCCGTCGACAGCATTGGCCCGGACAGTGCGGTTGTCACGTCAGCCCACCAGCAACGCGAGAACCGCGACGGCTGCCGGGGCGGCGGTGTCTTCTCCCAGTTCGGCCAGCCTCTGCTGATGCTGGCGGCTCCGTGCCACGGCGCCAGCGCGTGCCGCTTCGACGATGCGTGCGGTGCGGCGTTCGAAGAGCGAGCCTTGCCACCGGCACGGCGACACGTGCCTGCTCCTGCTGCGCACGTGCGAGCAACGCGTGCTCCCGTGCACGCAGCGCGTCGGTAAGCGCGCTTGATGAAGCGCGTGACGCCGCGCAGCTCGCCGCCACGTGCGCCACTGCGGGTAACCACCGCGACGGCCGGCCGGGCGGGCGGCCCGTCAACGAGACGTGGACGGGCACCAGCACCGGTCGCGAACCTCGCGTGGAGGCTGGCAGAAGGCAGACGATGGTCGCGCCGGAAGGCAGACCGCCCGGCCATGCGCGGACGCATCGCCAGGGAAGGGCGGTCCGCATCGCCGACACTCACACGTGGACCGCGAGCGCGTGCGCAAGCGCTGACGAGACGACGTATCCCGTGCCAGTTCCTCGGCGACCTGTTCCGCGTCGTCCTCGCCAGCCGGCCGCACGACGCCGGGATCGGGCACCGACGCCTCGTGGGCGAGCGCCGCCGAGGGCACGCCCAGCGTGACGACATCGACACCGGCCGCCCGCATGCGCGCAAGGCGAGCCGACAGCGCGGCGATGATTCGCGCCTCGTGCCGGGGATCCCCCAGCAGGTGCCATACATGCACCTGGCGCCGCTGGCCAAGGCGGTCGACGCGGCCGTTGCGTTGTTCCAGACGCGCCGGCGACCACGGCAGCTCCACATGCACGACCAGACGGCAAGCCTGCTGCAGGTTCAGGCCTTCGGCAGCGACGTCGGTGGCAATCAGCATCCGGGCCTGACCGTCGCCAAACTGCGCGAGCGCCAATGCGCGCGCGCCACGGCTGGCGCCGCCGTGCAGCGTGCAGACGGAAGTCTCGGCTGACAGAGCGGCCGACAGCGCCATCAGCGTGTCGCGATACTCGGTGAACACCAGCACGCGCTCGCGTGTGCGCCGCAACAGGCGCCGCAGCGTCGCCGCCTTGCTCCAGCACAGTGACCGCGCGCTCGGCCGCCTGAAGCGCGGACGCCAGCAACGCGGCCTCGCTGCGCATGTCAGCCAGCGCACTCTCCCTCAGCACCGCGGGCTGCGCGTCGTCTCCGGGCTCGCTCTCCTCGTCGTTGAAGGGCAGGCCCGGTTGCTCGACCGGCGTGTCGTGCCGGTCGAGCCACGCCATCCGGTGCCGCAGGCTGGACTGCCAGGGCCGCCGGGCTCGACAGCGCACGCTTGCGAAGGACCAGCGCGATCAGAGGCGAGGCGGGGCGGTCGGCCTGGTCCAGCCGCCGCAGGTAGCGGCCCAGCGCGAGGGCGCACGCGCGTTCTTCGGCCGATCGTCTCGCGGAGACGTCGACGGTGCTTCGGCGACCCGCTGCCGGCGTTTCTCGCAGGACGGTGTCGGAACCAGATCGCCGGCGGCTCGTCGTCGAGCCGGCCAATTGCGCACAGCCGCGCGAAAGCTGTCGGCGTCCCCGGCATGCGGCGTCGCCGTGAGCAGCATGACGATTCGAGCGCGAGCGCCCAGGGCCGCGGCGGCCGCAGTGCGGGCCGAGTCCCCGCTCACGCCGTGCGCCTCGTCGATCACGAGCACGTCCCAACACAGCGGGACCAGCCGTGCCAGGACGTCGGGTTGCTTGGCCAGATCGATCGAGAGCAGGACGATGCCCGGCGCCTGGAACGGACTGAGGCCGGATGGCGTGTCGCGATCCCGTGCGCGCAGAGCGACGCGATCGATCACGTCGGCCTCGAGCCGACAGCGCGAGACCAGCTCCGCGCGCCACTGATCGCGCAACGTGAGAGGCGTCAGGACAAGAACGCGATCGGCCGCCCCGCGCGCGGCAAGCTCGCGGAGGATCAGGCCGGCTTCGATCGTCTTTCCCTGGCCGACGGCATCGGCCAGCAGCACCCGCGTGGTCGCGCCTCGAACTACGGCAAGCGCCGGCGACAACTGGTGCGGCAGCAACGCGACGGGCAGATCCACGGGAGCCGCCACCGGCAGCGCCGGCCATGCCGTCGACGGCCACGCGGCGACCCAGGCCTGCAGAAACGACGTCGACACCTTCCGCGCGCGGCGCGCGCAGCCAAGCTCGCGGAGTCGGTCGAATGGCTCCATCGAGCGTGTCCAGATCGGGCGCGTCGGGCGCGCCCGAAGCCAGGCGCACGCGCCGCACGACGCCATAGCTCATACTTCCCACGCGCGTCCAGGTCCACCCTCGCGCCACCACCAACCCGCCGCTATCGGACGATGGCAGTTTCGCCAACGGTCTTTCGTCCGTCATGTCGCAACTCCTGCGTACGCAGCGTGCTAACTCCTTATGCCCCGTCGGGAGGGACTCCATTGGGGCAAGCCATGTGCCGAGGGCGAAACCGTTAAAGGACCCCGAAGGTGGGCAAATCAAAAAGTCGGATGGTCAGACCATTGAGCAATCCAACCGTTTGGCTACGAACCACGCCAGCATGACGGATCGCCTGCGCACTGCCTGAAACGTGCCTTTACTGCGGATTGGCGGGGGAAGTCGCGCTTGACACCCCAGTGCAGCAGTGATAGGAATGGAGCGCGTAGAGAAGGGCGGAAGACGTATTGGTTTGACCTCTAGAGCAATTGGAAAGCCAGTCATGAAACCAACGGAAGGGGTCACGGCAGAGATCGTCGTCTCGCATGTCCGATCGCTGATCGAGCGGGGCGAACTACGTCCCGGCGATCGGCTGCCACCCGAACGCGAGCTGGCGGTTCAACTTGGCGTGAGCCGTCCGAGCGTGCGAGCGGGCCTGCGATCGCTGGCGGCCATTGGCGTCCTCCAGACGCGCCACGGGGCCGGCACCTTCATCACCGATGGCCCGCCGACGCTGGGCAGTGAGCCGCTCAGTTTCCTGGCGGCCCTGCACGGCTTCACCCGCGACGAGATGTTCGAGGCGCGGCGTGCGCTCGAAGTCGGGGTGGCGGGCCTGTCGGCCGAGCGGGCGACCGACGATCAAATCGCGACCATCGCCGAGGAAGTGACGGGGATGTTTGCCAGTCTCGACGACGCGCAGACGTTTCTGATTCACGACATCCGGTTCCATCGCGCGGTGGCGGCGGCGTCGGGTAATCCCATCCTGGCATCGCTTGTCGAGATGGTGTCGGCGCTGTTCTACGAGCAGCGGAAGAAGACGGCCAACAACGGGCGCGATCTCAAGCAGTCCGCGCAGGCGCATCGCAACATCTACCACGCCATCAGGGCGCACGACGCCAAGCGCGCGCGTGCCGCGATGAGCGAGCACTTGTCTCTGGCGCAACAGGCACAGGCCCTTGAAGGCGCCGGCGGCGAGCGCCGCTTCACGCCGCCAACGATCCCGTTGGGGCTCGACTCGGCCGCGCACCGGCCGCGGCGCACGCCGCGCCTGCTGGTGTCTCCTCCCCTCCCCCGGCGCGCTGAACCAGCGCGCCGGCATCTGAATCACAGCCTCGTATGCCTTACGCACCTCTCGATCTGACCGGCCGTGCGGCCGTGGTGATTGGCGGCACGTCCGGAATCGGGCGCGTGCTGGCGCGCGCGCTGGCGCAGGCCGGCGCGGACGTCGTGCCCACCTCGCGCCGCGCCGACCTGGTCGACGAGGCCGCCGCCGACATCGAAGGAATCGGACGTCGATCGCTGCGGGTGCCCTCCGACGTCAACGATCGCGGGTCGCTCGAGACGCTGCTGGCCGAATCGGTCGAGGCGTTCGGCAAAGTCGACATCATGGTCAACTGCGCCGGCCGCACCAAGCGTGTGCCGACGCTGGACCTTGACGAGGCCGACTGGAACGCCATCATCGAGACCAACCTGACCGGCACGTTGCGCGCCGCGCAGATCTTCGGGCGGCACATGGTGGACCGCCGCTACGGCCGCATCATCAACATCGCGTCGCTCAGCAGCTTCGTCGCGCTGTTCGAGGTGGCGGCGTACGCCGCCAGCAAGGCCGGCGTCGCGTCGCTGACCAAGTCGCTGGCGGTGGAGTGGGCGCCGTACGGCGTGTGCGTGAACGCGATTGCGCCCGGGGTGTTCCGCACGCCGCTCAACCAGAACCTGCTCGACGGCACCGATCGCGGGCGCGAGTTCCTGCTGCGCACGCCGATGAAGCGCTTGGACAGCTCGAGGACTGGCGGGCGCGGCGGTGTTCCTGGCGTCTGAGGCCGCCAGCTTCGTCACCGGCGAAGTGCTGGTCGTCGATGGCGGCTTCCTGGCAAGCGGAGTGAATCAATAGATGACGGTTGCGAGAAGTTTCCGGCCGCCGCGCGCCGAACGCTTGCTGATACTCAGTTGCGGCGCAATCTCGGCAAGGCGACGGCAACGATCCGGGCCAAACGGGCGGAGGTAGTTGCCGAGCTGCCGGACTGGGAGGCGCTACGCGAGGCGGGTCGCCAGCTCAAGGTCCACACCATGGCGCACCTCCCGGATTACCTTCTCAGTTTGAATCCGCCGTGACGGCCCGCGGTGGCGTTGTGCATTGGGCGCGGGACGCCAACGAGGCCGATGCAATCGTGATCGACCTCGTGCGAGGGAAGGGCGTTGACGAGGTCGTCAAAGTCAAGTCCATGGCCACCCAGGAGATCGGCCTGAACGAGGCATTGGAGGCGGTTGGCGTCGCAGCGCTCGAAACCGATCTTGCTGAGCTGATCGTGCAACTCGGCCACGACAAGCCTTCGCACATTCTCGTGCCGGCGATCCACCGGAACCGTGCTGAGATCCGCGAGATCTTCCTGCGGGAGATGGCCGGTGTCGACCCAGCGCTGAGCGACGAGCCCGCGGCGCTCGCGGGTGCGGCTCGCCAGCACCTGCGACGCAAGTTCCTTTCGGCCAAAGTAGCGATCAGCGGGGCAAACTTCGGGATTGCTGAGACTGGAACGCTCGGCGTCGTGGAATCAGAAGGCAATCGCCGGATGTGCCTGACCCTGCCCGACACCTTGATCACGATCATGGGAATCGAGAAGCTCGTCCCACGCTGGCGGGACCTGGAGGTCTTTCTGCAGCTGCTTCCGCGCTCCTCTACCGGTGAGCGGATGAATCCCTATACGTCCATGTGGACCGGGGTCACCCCTGGAGACGGGCCGCAGGAGTTCCATTTGATCTTGCTCGACAATGGACGGACCGCCGTCCTCGCCGATTCGGACGGTCGGGATGCGCTGAACTGCATCCGGTCAGTGCGTCCTCAACGTCTGCCCTGTGTACGAGCGGACAGGCGGCCACGCGTACGGGTCGGTGTACCCGGGCCCGATCGGCGCGATCCTGTCGCCGCAGCTGACCGGGATCGAGGACAACGCATCGTTGCCGTACGCGTCCTCCTTGTGCGGCGCCTGCTACGACGTTTGCCCGGTCAAGATCAATATCCCGGCGATCTTGGTGCACCTGCGTGCGAAACACACTGAGACGTACGCCAGCGAGCATCGAGTCCCAAGCGCGGAGGCGTCGGCGATGACGGCGGTCGCGTGGGTGATCAGCAACCCGAAGCGCTGGACACTCGCACTCCGTAGCGGGCGACTTGCGCCGGATCCTCGGCCGTAAGCGGGATGTGATCGGCGACATTCCATTGCCACTCGCGAAGCAATGGACCGATGCCCGCGATCTTGCACGTCCGCCCCGACAGACCTTCCGCGACTGGTGGGCCGCCGAGCACGGGGGAGACCGGGGGTGAACGGTCGCGACGAGATACTGGCGCGGGTCGCGGGGGCGCATCGCGCCGCGCCGCCACCGAACCTTCGCTATGAAGACATCAGCCGGGAATATCGGACCACGTCAGATTCGTCGACCGAGGTACTGACCGAGCTGCTGATTGATCGCTTGGTGGACTATCGGGCGCTGGTCCGGCAGTGCTCGGAGGATGATCTTGGTGCGACCATCGCGCAGGCCCTCGCCGAGCGTGGCGCCGACACGATAGTTGCGGCTGCAGGCTTAGACCCCTCCTGGATGGCAAACCTTTCGCTGAGCGTGCTCACCGATGCAGTGTCGTCTGATGATCAACTGAGCGTTTCGCAACTGGAGGCGGTCGACGGTGTGATCACGAGCTGCGCGGTGGCGATCGCCGAGACCGGGACATTGATCTTGGACGGCTCACTCGGGCAGGGTCGTCGTGTCCTGACGCTCATCCCGGACTACCACCTCTGCGTAGTGCTGCCCGACCAGATCGTTGCTGATGTTCCACAGGCCCTGGCACGGCTCGAGGCGACCCGGCCGCTGACCATGATCAGCGGACCTAGTGCGACCAGCGACATCGAGCTGAACCGCGTCGAGGGTGTGCACGGGCCACGCACACTCGAGGTGATCATCGTGGAGAGGAATGATTGATGCCGCGGTACTGCCTGCTGGGACACGTCGACGCCAACCGTCTCGATGATTATCGCGAGGCTCACCGCGCGGTCTGGCCAGAGCTGCTGGAAGCACTACGAGACGCCGGCTGGCGCAATTATTCGCTCTTCCTGCGCGACGACGGCCTGTTGATCGGCTACGCCGAAGCCGATGATCTGGCCGTCGCGCAGGAACGGTGGCTCGCACCGAGGTCAATGCTCGCTGGCAGGCTGCCATGTCAAAGCTGTTCCAGAGCGAGGGCGCTCCCGATGAAGCGTGGGAGATCATTCCGGAAGTCTTCAACCTCGAAGATCAACTTCGCAGTGCCCGCGCGGACACGTAGCCTGCGGGAACGACCGCGGACTCGTTGTCTTGCCGGGGTGGTCAATGGCGTCGCCGCGGGGCGACAATGCGGGGAGTGGCTAGGGTCGCAGTCGGCGGCTGGTCGGCGGTCACCACAGTGACATTCGACGCGCTTGATTTGCAGGTGAACAAGCCGGAATCGAAGGAGTACTGATGGCACAGCGACAAACGGTTGAAGAGCCGGCGCCACCGAGAACGTACCGTCCTCTACGGCAGATTGTCGTGTACTTGTGCATCACGTACGGGCTGACGCTCGCCGTTGCGCTTGCACTACCGCACGCCGGGATCGCACCGCTGATCGCGATTGCCTTTCCGGTGATCGCGGTCGCACTCACCGTCGCTTTCACCGTTCCACGTGGTCAGCGACGTGCGGTCTGGGCGGCGGTCGGATTCAACCCGCGGAGAGGCCGGGGTCTGCTCATCGCCGTCCTTGGGCCGGCGGCGATCATCGCCCTGAGCTTCGGCGTCGCGGCCGCCTTCGGGGTAGTCCAATTTTCAGGCCTGCCTCCGGGCTTCGGCAGGGGCGTCTTCAACCTCACCGTAACCATCATCATCTTCGCGGTCGTCTTCCTCGGCGAAGAGATCGGCTGGCGGGGCTACCTGCTTTTTCGCGTGGCTGAGCTCACCTCGGGGCGGCGCGCGGCTGTCATAACCGGTGCCTTTCACGCGATCTACCATCTACCCTTGCTGCTGCTCACCACCACCTACCAGAGCGAGGGAAAGCGCTGGATCGTGGTGCCGATGGTGATGGTCACGCTGACATTGGCAGGTGTCTGGTACGGATGGCTACGCCTATGGTCCGGAAGCATCTGGCCGGTCAGTCTGTCGCACAGCGCCTTCAACAACCTAATCGCGGGCGTCGCCGGCGTGGCGATAGCGACCTCGCCGGCGATGATGGCCTACGTGACCACTGAGACCGGTGTTGTGACGATGATCATCATGGTGCTGCTCGCTGGCTACCTGCTGACCCGAAGAGCTACAGACTTCAAGAAAGCCGAGCCGAGGGCCCCACGGCCAACCACGACATCGCCCGCTACTCCATGACGGGCGCGTCCAGACGACACACGCCCATGCGCGTCTACGCCACGACGGCCCTCGTCCGCAGGACGGCGCCTGGAAGGCCGCCCTCTTCCAGATCACCCCCGCCTGAGGCGGGGATCCACTCGGGCACCGCGCGCACGCCCGGCCCGATCAACTTGCGTGCTCGACTACTTTGTCTGACCTAGCGATGCGGGGCCCTCGAGCTGCAGCAACACGGCGGCCGTCCCGGTGTCGGTGATCAGCACGTTGACCCATCCTCCGGTGATCGCGGCATGAATAGCTGTGTGCTTGCTCTCGCCGCCGGCGATACCGATGCGTCGTGGGATCTTATGGAAGGTGTCGGCATCGATGCCGACTACACGGTCATCGAGAGCGCTGGGCACCAGCTTGCCGGTGGAGTCGAAGAACCGTAGGCAAACATCACCGACCGCGCCGACTGCGTGGAGTCTGTCCTGGTCAGCAAGATCAGCCGCATTGCCACTGGCACGCAAAAGCGGCGACGGCGGGAGGCTCCCAATACCCGCGAGCGCCATGGTGAGACCCGTCCATTGCTTGGCGACGGACTCCATGGCCGGATCGTTGAGCAGACTCTCTCGCATAGCTTTATTACCGACGAGAGCGGGAGCTGGGATAAAGGTGGCGGTGGCCCCCACAAGTCGAGCGAATTCGGCCAGGAGCCGATTGCCTTGCGTCTGGACAGATGAGCTACCGATTCCTCCCATGAGCTGAATGACACTCTCGGCGCCGGGGAGACGAAACGGGCGCAAGCGATCCACAACGGCCAGGAGCGTCTGACTCCAACTGGAGATCCCAATGCGTTCTCCGCCGGTCAGGGTCGTCTCCAGGTAAGTCGCACCGGCGGATCCGAGAGCGGCCGTGATGTCGTCAAGAGCACCTTCCACATCGACGACGACGGCCTCGGCCAGGCCGTATCTATTCTCGAGTGCTTCTTCGACCTCGGTGTGCACGCCCGGGGCAACTGCGACGACAGTCCGAACGATGCCCAGTTCAGCGGCGCGCTTGAGCAGCCGTGACACCCGCGCCTGGGAGAGGTGCAGGGCAGCTGCGATATCCACCTGGCGTATGCCGCGTTCGTGGTACATCCGGGCCACCTTGGTAATGAGCCGGAGTTGACCGTCCGTCGGGGCTCGGGTGACGCTCCCGGGCGATACCCCCATTGATGGGAACCTCCTCTGGCCTGGATGGGATCTATCCTGCCCGCTGATCATCTGAGCTGGGAGTGAACTTGGTTCGGCTGACCTCGTCGGCCCAGTTACCACGGCGTCGGCGACGTTCGACCGGGTCCAGGACTGGTCGATAGATCCGGCCGCCATTGCGACTGGGCCAGGCGTCTTCGTAGCCGAGTCCACGCCAGGCAAGTTTGGCTGCACCGAGGGCTGAGACTTCTGCCACTTCGCTCACTTGGACTTCCCGGCCGAGGAGGTCGGCTTGCGTTTGGACGACCAGCGCCGAGGTGGTGGCCCCGCCATCGGCTCGGAAGACGCGCAGCGATCCTGATCTTTCCTCGATCACGTCGACTATGTCGCAGATCTGATGACTGATGGAATCGACGGCAGCGCGAGCGATGTGGGCGCGCCTGGTCGCTGGACTCATTCCCGAGATCAATGCATGGGCATCACGATCCCAGTGGGGTGCACCTAGGCCTGAGAAGGCAGGCACCAAAATGACATCGCCGCTGTCGGGAACCGTCTCGGCAAGGGCGACCAAATCGGCAACGCGGCCATCGGTGAGCAGATCAGCTGCCCACGCCAACGTGGCACCAGAGGACAAGATGTTTCCCTCAAGGGCGTAGGTCGGTGACCCGTCAATGACCCACGCCAAAGTCGTCGGTACCCGCTCCTCGCTCCCTGAAAGCTCCGCGACCGGGGCCATCACCGACGTTCCGGTGCCGTACGTGGCCTTTGCCTCACCGACCTCGGTACAGCCTTGGCCGAACAATGCCGCGTGTGAGTCGGCCAGCACTGCCAAGATCGGCGTGCCGTCGGGAACCAACGGGACACCACTCGTCATGCCGAACCCGTGGTCGGACGCCACAGCAGCGGGCAACGCGGTGGTCGGCACGCCGAAGACGTCCAGCAGATCCTTGCTCCAGTCCAGGTCGGCGACGTCGTAGAGCAGAGTACGAGAAGCGTTTCCGGCATCACAGAGATGCTCCGCGCCGCCGGTCAGCTGCCAAATCAGCCATGAGTCGACTGTGCCGAGTCGTACGTCGTCGATTTGGACTCCTGGCGGCAGATGGTCCAAGAGCCAGCGCATCTTGGGAGCGGAGAACATCGGGTCGACACGCAAGCCGCTCCGATCGTGCACCAACTTCCGGCCTCGGTCGTCGATCGCTTGGTAGCACCAGTCCGTCGTGCGGCGGTCTTGCCAGCCGATCACCGGCCCCAAAGGCGTCCCAGTGCTCGCTTGCCAACCGACCACGGATTCACGCTGGGTTGACAGCGCGACTCCCGCGATCTGTGCGTCAGGCATGTCCGCGATGCAGCCTGCGACCGCCTCTAGCACGCTCGACCAGAGACGGTCCGCGTCCTGCTCGACCCAGTCAGGACGCGGGGAGGAGATGCCAACGGGTGCACTGCCGCCCGCGACCACTCGACCATCGGCGCTGATCAAAGCTGCTTTCGAGTTAGTCGTTCCCTGATCGATTGCCAAGATCAACTTGTCGGAGGACGCTCTGGGCACGGGCTAACTCCTCACGTCGATTGGAGCCATTCTGGTATGCGCCCTGAGCTGGTCGAAGGGGCGTCGCTTCGAGGAGCTCAGCGCCAATCTTCTGCCTGGACTTGACGAACTCGGCTCAGTGATAGATTATACACTAGTGAATTAATAGTACAAGGGTATTAGGAGCGCAATGGATGCCCATATCCGTCGACGCGTCATCATCGACACTGACGCCAAGAACGAGGCTGACGATCAGTTCGCAATCGTTCATGCGCTCTTGTCACCGTCGCTCGACGTTCGTGGTCTCATCGCGGCGCACTTCGGCACGTCGCGCAGCAAACGCAGCATGGAGGATTCCCGCGAGGAGATCGATCTGCTGCTCGACCTCATGGGGCTTCAACAGCAAGTGACCGTTGCTAACGGCGCGCCGACTGGGATTCCCGACGAACAGACACCGCTCGAGAGCGAGGGCGCCCAGCTGATCATTGCGGCGAGCAAGCTCGCTACCGCACAAGAACCCTTGTTCGTCGCGTTCCTCGGGCCCTTGACCGATATGGCCTCGGCGATTTTGCTCGAGCCCGACATCGTCCACCGCGACATCGTCGTGATCTGGATCGGCGGGGTCGGCTATGCCGGCGTCGAAACCCACCCCGGTGTGGAGTTCAACCTGCGCAACGACATCGCAGCAGCCAATGTCGTCTATGACTCGGGCATCAGCGTGTGGCAGGTGCCCAGCAACGTCTACTCGCAGGTCTCCGTCAGCTACACCGAGCTGGAGGAGAAGATCGGCGGTACCAGCAAGCTCGCCGACTACCTGATCAGCCAGATGGTGGAGTGGAACCGCACCTATTGGCCCGAACCGATCGAGTCTCGCTCACTCGGAGACTCGCCGGCGATTTCGTTGATGCTGTACCCCCGCGGAGGCAATTTCCGCATCGTCCCGGCCCCACGATTCGGTCACGAAGGCCATTACCTCCCTGGCTCTGGGCATCCCATCCGCGTCGTCGAGTCAGTCGACGTCCGGTTCCTGCTTGAAGACATGTTCGCCAAGATCCGCAAGTTCGGCCGGGAGTCGGCACGATGATCATCCCCAGGCCAAAATCGATTGGAGTCTCCAACAATGAGTGAGATGCCGGTATTCGGCGCAGGTATCTGGCACTTCGCCACGTACAAGGACCGTTACGCGACGGAGGGCTACGGGCCGCCCGTCGGGCTACTGGAGCAGATCGATCGAGCGGGCGCTGTCGGTGACCTTTCTGTGGTCGACCTCAACTGGCCGTTTGCTGGGTTCGAGGGCACGCTTGGACGATGTCAAGGCCGCGCTGGAGCGCAACCAGCTACGGGCCGTCGCCATTACTCCCGAGATCTACAACCGCGACTACGTCAAGGGCTCGATTACCAATCCAGACCCCGCGGTTCGGGCCCAGGCGCTGAAGTTGCTGAACGAGGCCACTGAGCTGGCCAAGGAGCTGGGCTGTGACTACGTCAAGCTCTGGTTCGGTCAGGACGGCTGGGACTACCCCTTCCAGGTGGATTACCACGACATCTGGAAGCTCGCGGTCGATGGTCTGCGTGAGCTCGTCGGGCCTCATCCCGAGATCAAGTTCGTGATCGAGTACAAGCCGCGCGAGCCGCGGAACAAGATCATCTTTCCGAATGCGGCTCGCACGCTGCTGGGCATCCAACAGGTCGGACTGGACAATCTGGGCATTCTGCTCGACTTCGGTCATTCCATGTACGGCCTGGAAACCCCGTCCGACGCCGCACAGCTGTGCATCGACGCGGGCCGGCTGTTCGCGATCGATGTCAACGACAACTTTCGCGGCTGGGATGACGACATGGTGGTCGGTTCGGTGCACCTGGTCGAGACGTTCGAGTTCTTTTACACGTTGCGCAAGAACAACTGGGACGGCGTATGGCAGCTCGACCAGTTCCCGTTCCGGGAGGACAGTGTGGAGGCTGCCAAGGTGGCGATCCGCTTCCTCAAGGCTTTGCACGGAGCGCTGGATGCGTTGGACGAGGATGCGTTGCGTGCTGCGCAGGCCTCCCATGATGCGCTCGCAGCCCAACGGCTCGTTCAGGACGTGCTGCTGAGTTCCATGGCGCGAACGACAGAGAGTCAGGACACAAGCGCATGACAGCCCTAGCTTCCGAGCACATCACTATGCCGGTCTTCCACCGGCTGCCACACGCGCATCGTGACGAGCAGATAGCGCAGATCGCCGAGGCGGCGCGGCAGATCCGCATCCAGGATCTGAAGCTCGTCCACTACGCCGGTGCCGGCCACATCGGTGGCGACCTTTCCGCCATCGACATCCTGGCAACGCTGTATGGGGCAGTGCTCAACATCACCCCCGAGACTGTGGATGATCCCGAACGGGACCGCTTCATCCTCTCCAAGGGTCACATCGCCGGAGCTCTGTACGTCACACTGGCCGCCTTTGGGTTCCTGCCCGTAGAGGACCTGGCGACGTTCCTCAAGCCGCTCTCCAAGCTCAATGGCCATCCGAACCGAAACTACGTCCGCGGTATCGAGGCCAACACCGGGCCACTCGGTCACGGCCTGCCCATCGCCGTGGGCCATGCCATATCGGCCAAGCTGGATGTCTCCCAGCGCCGAACGTACGTACTTGTTGGGGATGGCGAGCTGCAAGAGGGCAGCAACTGGGAAGCCATGATGGCCGCCTCCCATTACGAGCTGGACCGGCTGACCGTGATCGTGGACCGCAACCGGCTCCAGCAGGGTGCGACCGTTCGAGAGACCAATGATCTTGAGCCGCTTGATCAAAAGGCAACAGCTTTTGGATTCGCGGTCGTCGAGGTCAATGGTCATGATCATGGTGAGCTGCTCGATGTGTTGTCAGCAGTGCCTTTCCGGCCCGGCAAGCCGACCTTTGTGATCGCGCACACCCACAAGGGCTACCCGATCACGTTCATGAGCAACAACGCGGCATGGCATCACAAAGTCCCGTCGGCCGAACAACTGGATCTGGCGCTCGACGAGCTGACGTCAGCCGATCGCCGAGGAGACGCAACAACATGACCGATACGCGCGTGCACCAACAGTCGATTGCCGACCGGCCGCGATACGACTGCCGCAACGCTTATGTCGAAACTCTGGCCGAGCTGGCGCACGAAAACCATCGCATCGTCGGCATCGTGAACGACTCAGTCGGCTCAAGCAAGCTCGATGCGTTCAAGAGAGCTTTTCCTGATCGGCTGATCAATGTCGGCATTGCCGAGCAAGACATGGTTGGCGTTGCCGCCGGACTCGCCAACGGCGGCAGGATCGCCTTCGTGTCTGCGGCATCCTGCTTCCTGACCGGCCGAGCGCTGGAGCAGATCAAAGCTGACGTGGCGTACTCGAATCGCAACGTGAAGCTCTGTGGCATGAGCCCAGGAATGGCGTACGGCGAACTCGGCCCCACCCACCACTCGATCGAGGACATCGCCTGGCTGCGTGCCATTGACAACATGACGATCGTCGTTCCAGCCGATCCGATCGAGACGGCCGCGGCCATGCGGTGGGCCGCTGAAATCGAGGGCCCGGTGTTCATTCGGGTTAGCCGGATGAGCGTTCCCGAGGTGTACCCCGAGGACTACACATTTGTGCCGGGCAAGGCGGTCACTCTCCGTGAGGGCGGTGACGTCACCTTGATCAGCAACGGCACCGTTCTGTGGCGTGCCCTGGTCGCGGCCGAGCAGCTCGAGGATCAGGGCATCTCCGCTCGGGTGATCTCGATGCCGACGGTGAAGCCACTGGATACGGGTGCCGTGTTGCAGGCCGCGCGGGAGACGCGTGGCATCGTCACCGCTGAGGAAGCCACTGTCGCCGGCGCTCTGGGCGGCGCGGTGGCCGAGACCGTGGTGCAAAACCATCCGATCAAGGTCAAAATCTTGGGCGTACCGGAGTTCGCACCC
The DNA here is from genome assembly GCA_963806705.1 of Vicinamibacteria bacterium. GTDB lineage: Bacteria > Acidobacteriota > Vicinamibacteria > Vicinamibacterales > JAENWD01 > JAENWD01. The sequence continues at coordinate 34,073 of CAWDZE010000001.1, read as the reverse complement.
ACGGGCTCGGCCGGCTTCCTGCTTGATCGCTACGGCATGTCCCCAGGCGGCATCGCGGAGGCGGCCCGGACCTTGATCAACTAACACGTGATCAGGGCGGACCGCCTCCAGGCGCCTTCTCAGTTGGATCACGGATACCAGCCGGCCAGCACCGCCACGATCAGCACGATGAAGAAGCCTTCGAGTCCATGCACGATTACTCCCATCCAGAAGCTGCGGTAGCGCTTGGCTGCCCAGGCGACGCCGAAGCCGCTGGTGATCATGCTGGGCCAAGCCCAGATCTTGTGTACGTGGTAGAGCCCGAAGAGCACCGAGTTCGCGACCCAGTCCCAACGACCGAAGACCCCGGCCATCCGTGGCAGCAGTACGCCACGAAAGAGCAGTTCCTCGCCGAGGATGTAATTGAAGATCATGCTTGTCAGCGCGAGCCCGAGGATCCACCACTGACCCTGGAACTGTGGATCGGCCAGCACTTGGGCGTTCGCGTACGAGGGCTCGTCTAAGCCGGGGAGCAGGTTGGTCCACGCCACATCCAGCCGCGTCGCCAGGTATCCGCCGAGGCCATTGGCCAGGAAGGCCGGCACGGCCCACAAGAAAAGGACCTTTCGCGGTTTGCCGGTCTTCGGGTCACGCGGCAAATTGAGCCAGATCCGCTTCTTGAGCGTCGGCCAGTGCAGGCCACCCAGCTCGTGCCGCAGCACGGCCAGCGAGACCACGAATTGCCACATCATTCCGACCACCATGAGCATCCAGTGCACAAGCCCGGGGTGGAGCGACGTGTGAGGGATGATGGCCGGCGCGACTACCCATGCCAGCAGTCCCATGGGGACAGTCACGGAGGCCCAGATCGCAAGGATCTTGGTCAAGGAGTATTGCTTTGAGCTTGCCGGGGCGTCGAGTTGTGCCGGCGGCGTCTGCGTGTTTGTCATGCCCTCAGCGTCGTGGAGCAGGCACGTTCGACACATCGGCCGCAGGTCTGGAGATCGCCACCTGAAGTACGCCGCGCGGATGACGCGTATGTACTACTGCAGGATGATGTCTGGCGCGACTTCGTAGCGGACGCGCTCTAGAGTTCGCTGGGCTTGCGGAGAATGGATGGTTGATTCATGACTGGCTTCTCCAGGATCAAGGTCGCCGTCGTCGGCGGTGGCGTGATCGGCGTATCAACTGCCCAGCAGCTGACGCAGGCTGGAGCGGACGTGATCTTGCTCACCGAGAGCGCGCTGACCAGCGGCGCTTCAGGGCGCTCGCTGGCGTGGTTGAACTCGGCTGGCATGTGGCGGGAGCCGTACCATCGGCTCCGGATGGCTGGTATTGATCGCTACCGCACTCTGTCGGCTCACCAGCCGGGCCTCCGCTGGCTGCGCTTCGCGGGCGGCCTGGTCTGGTACGCCGAAGACAAAGGTGACGAGCTGCGCCAACGTCATGATCATGAGGTGGCCCACGGATATGACAGTCATCTGATTGGTCGTGATCAGGTCAGTGCTCTCACTCCTGGTGTCGAGGTGTCAGCCATTCCAGACACCGGAGCCATCTGGAACGCCGGCGAAGGATGGCTCGATCTACCAAGCCTCGTCCAGTTCCTGATCAAGGACTTCGTCGAACGCGGCGGGAAGCTTGTCACCAAGGCAGGGAAGTGCACTGTCCGAAGCAAGGCGGGCTCAATAACCGGCGTGGCGACCAAGAATGGGCAACTTGTTGAGTCAGATGCTGTGGTCCTGGCTGCCGGTGCCGCCGTACCAGCCATGGCTGCTGATCTTGGCATCACGATCCCGGATGCCACGCCGATCTCCCTCCTCGTCACGAGCCGACCAGTGCACCATCCGCTCCGGACGGTCCTCAACACTCCGCGAGTCTCGCTCCGGCCCACCCCCGACGGCGGGTTGGCCGTGGACTCCGACTGGGCCAACGCCCACATCATGCGCACTGCGGACGGCAGCTATGAGGTACCGCCGTCGGTCCCTGAATCCCTGCTTGCCGAGGCTTCGCTGGTCTTGCAAGGCACGCCGAAGCTCGAAGCAGCCTGGTGCGGGATTGGCCCGAAGCCCGTTCCCGGTGATGGGGAATCCGTCCTCGGCGGCGTCGACGATGTAACCGGTCTCTACGTCGCCTTCACTCACAGCGGCGCAACGCTCGGCCTGATTGCCGGTGAGCTTCTGGCGTACGAGATCATGACTGGTGAGCCTCACCCGATGCTGGACGAATTCAACGTTCGACGGTTCCGCTAAGGCGGTGTACACGGATTATCCCGGCGACGTTAAGCGCAACCACCCACACAAGCGCGACCACGCCCACCTGAGCCCAACTCCGAGCGTCCATGTGGCCTGACAACAGATTCCGCACCGAGGCGAAAGGGGCGAGCCACTCCTGGACGCCATGAAGTGCAGGAAAAGCGGCGGTGATGATCCAGAGTCCTAGCGGCAGTGCGACGTCGGCCACAATCGCGAGGGCACTGGACCTCAGCAGCAGGCCCCAGCCAGCGCCAGACAGTTGCGCGATCAGCTGCACCAGCGCGCTGCCGAGAATAATCATGCCGATCGCGTCCCAGCGCCTCTCGTCGGCCGCTGGTGTTGCTGCACTGGTCGCGAGCACAGAGATCAGGACACCGTAGGCAGCCCCGACGAGCGCGATGATCGCACTGGCCAGCAGTTTCGCGACGATGATCACATCTGGTGATGTCGCTAACGCGAAGGTCGCAGATGCCCGACGCCCGAAATCCGCGGTCATCAGCAGGACGCTCACGAATGGCAGCGGCAGAGAGATCGCGCTCTGTGTGTAGAACGAGATGACTGCGAAGGTGTGGTCGTGAGCGGTCCCGGTGAGGGCGACCAGCCCGGCCGCCAACAGCCCAACGGCAGCTGAAGTGATGAGCAGCCACCGGCACGCCCTTCTGCCCGCCGACTTGCGCAGCTCGACGACAGTCGCTCGAGCAAGATCAGTTTTTCTGCCTCTCATGGCGGATCTGGTGCGCGGCTGAGGTAATGGTGGCCGGTGGGTGTGGTGATGATGATCTTGTGCGGCCCGCCGTGGAAGCCGCAATCGACGAACGTGATGTGCCAGCCGGGCATTTCGCGAACGTAGTTGCCGCGGGCGCAGGTTCCGCGTCCGTTGAGGTAGCTGGTCAGCCCGCCGTCGGCATGGCGGATGATGTGGTCGATATGTCGGATGGGTGCATCGCAGAAGGGGTCGCGGCAAGTTTGGTCGCGCAGTTTGATCAACTGGGTCGAGCCAGCCGTGGAAGTGTCGGCGGTTCGGATCCCCGCCGACGATTGGGCCAGATCCTCGTGCCCTTTCGCGCGGTGAAGAGGCGGCGCCACCATTTGCGCCCGTCGCTGGTTGGCCAGGATTTCGCGGGCGAGTTCGGCGGGCAGCGGGCCGTAACCGGGGATTACCGCCGCACTCGGTTTCTTTGAGTCGATCAGGGTATCGAGCGGCATCATCAGTTGCAGCTCAACATTGACATCGGCGGCGCGGGCTTGCCCGGTGACGCGTTCGACGAGGGTGTCGGCCATGATCTGGTCCCGGGTGCGTCCGTCTCCGGTTGCGACGGCGGCATCGGCGTGTTGCTGTAGCGCGGCGTAGCAGGCGATGCCTTGCTCGACGGGGAGGTAGCCGGTGAGGATCGCCATGGTGTCCGGTGCTGGCCGGACGCCGACCCGGCGGTGTTGACGTTGGGTGCGACCCCGCTGCAGATAACCTTTCCGGTCAGCTTCATAGGCGATCTTGCGGGCACACGCTGTGGCTGTTTTGAATCCCAGTTTGTTGATCCCGGCAGCGATCACTTGGTTCTCAACCTGACGTCGGGTTTCCGGTTCCAGGTGCCTGGTTTCCGCCACGATCATCTCCGCGGTCCGCTCGCTTAGCTCGCCAGCGGCGAGTTGGGTGTAGGTGTCGGGTAGCTCAAACCACAGTGCCCGGGCGGTATTGAGCCGGCGGGCCGCGGCGACTGGTGAGATGTGGCATGCGAGTCCGATCTGCTCGGCGATGCCGCGGCCGATCTTGTCCGGATGTATATCAGCGGCGATCTGTTCGGCCGCCTGGGATTGGGCAAAGCGGACAGATTCTGCTACCTGCAGCGCCGCGGTGGCGGCCCGCAGCTTCTCCAGTCGGGCAATCCGATCAATCCGGGCCGCATCCGATACCGGGCTGTTGTCGGCGACTGCGGTGCCCAGCTCATCCAAGATTTCGTCGAGACGCTCCACCAATGGCTCCACCGATGGCGGCTCGCCACCCTCGTTCCCCCGAAGCCCCGACATGCCTCAGACACTACGGAAGCCCACCGACAAAAACGAACAGACATTCGATCCGCAGCCGCGCCTTTGTCGACGGAGTCAATGTCCCGCGAATGGTGCCGTGCGCTCGAGAAAGAACCGCAGCATTTCGGCGGAGGCGTCCGGACCCTGTGCGTCGGTGTGGGAACCCACCGGACTGCCGCCGAACCAGGCGTGTGAACCGCCTCGAACGATCCATTGCTCGGCGACGACCCTGCCATCCACGTCTCGGTAGATCTTGCGGTTATGGCTATGGCCGGGCTTGTCGCCACCGTCGGTCGTGGCCGGCGGCCGCAGGCCCGCGCCGCCGTCGAAGCCCGAGGTCGTCGCGGTGCGGGACGCGATGAGTCGGTCGGCGTTGATGGGTGCGACGACACTGTCTCGGTCGCCGTGGAAGACGATGAGCGGCACATCAATGGTGAATCCGGCATTCCCGCCATTTTGCATCGCGGCGAATGCCGACGGGAGATCGTGCGCTGCCCCCGGCGCCAGCCCGCTGTGGATACCAGCGGCGGCGTACAGGTCCGGGTACGCCGCGGCCATGACTGCGGCCATGGCACCGCCCGAGGAGAACCCAACGATGTAAACCCGCGCTTGGTCGACGGCATGGTCGCTCATGACCCGACGAGTAATGCCGGCGATAATCGCGGGCTCACCTCGGTCACGCTGCTGGTCGCCGGTACGGAACCAGTTCCAGTAGCGGCCATTGTTCGCCGCAGTCGACTGCTCGGGATAGGCGACAAGGAACGTGTGCAGTTCGGCCAGGTCATTCATCCGGGTGCCGGCCGCGAAGTCCGTGGCGTCCTGGGTGCCACCGTGCAGCATGACGACGAGCGGCACCGGCTCGCCGACATAGCCAGTAGGAATGTAGAGGTTGTACGTCCGCGACCCGGCCGCGTCGCTGTGGGTCAGGTGACGGATCTCGCCGCCGGGCGCGCTTGCCGCAGCCGCGGCGGCAGGAGAGCCACCTGAGCCGACCAAGCTAGGCCGGACCAAGGGGGAGCTGCCGGGCAGTCCGACGAGCCGTCCTAGGGGCAGTCGGGCCTGCAATTTGTCGAGCAAGCCGCTGGCTCGAGGCAGACCGGTCGGGCCGTGCAACCTCCCAGGGGGCACCAACTGTGCGGGCATTGATTGGCCGGCCCCTCCAAGACCTTGTTGAAGCAGGGTCGTTGCCTCCATTAGCCGCCCGTCGCGGGTGAGTCGTAGAGCGTCCGCCATCGTGGCATTCCGGTCGTCGTTCATGATCAGGTTTCTCCTTGTCGTGTCGACTGTGCAACTGCTCCACAAGACCGCCGCCTACACCGTTCTGGCTGCCAGGGCCGCCTTGACCGCCTCGGGTGCACGAAACGCCCCGAGCACTTCCACGGACGTGATCGTCGCCAGCGCGAGCTCGGGCGTCACGTCTTGGTCGATAGTCGCGAGCCCCAACACGCGGAGTTCGACGGTACGACCGGCGGCTCGAAGTTCCTCCAGGTCGCGTCGGCTGTAGTGCTGGGTGCCGAGCGTGATCGTACGTCGTGCCACGGTTTGGTCTACGGCTCCCGATCTCGTCTCGAGTTGGCGGCGGATCGCGGTGCGGATGAAGTCTGTGCGGTTCGTGTAAAAGCCCTCGTTCACGAGCAAGTCGATCTGGCCGAGATCTACCAGGCCAATGTTGATCGTGATCTTCTCGCTCTTGTCTATGTGGGCCATGCTCCCGCTCCGTACAGTTTTGCCATCCGGAGACCATCCTCTCACCATCTCAGTGGATGGTGTCAAGAACTATAGGAAGTGCATCTCCAACTCAGGCTCATCTTCGACGAGGCGGTCACACGTCGGGCAGTACCACCTGGCCTCGAGCGGAGTGCCGCATGCGGGGTGTCGAAGTGCATCGTCGGGGGTTGCATGACGGGCCCCCCAGTGGGCGAGCAGGCGAAGGGCACCCGCGAGTTCGCTGCCTTCCGCGGTCAGCTCGTACGCCGCCCTGGGCGGTCGCTCGGTATACGCGCGTGACACGAGAAGTCCGTCCCGTTCGAGCCGCTTGAGGCGCTGCGACAGGATGTTCGCGGCGATTCCAGGGATTTCCTCCTGCAGCTCGTTGAACCGTCGAGGTCCGGCGAGCATTGCCTGCACGACCAGCAGGGTCCACCGGTCCCCGACGTGAGCGAGAGCGTTATCGAGTGAGGAGGGCGCGGGGGTCTGCCCGCTTCCGGCGGATTCCTGTTCGCTCATAGACAAACCGTATCTGTGAGGATTGACACATCGCGTGAAGGTAGTAACTTGCAAGTTACTACTGACGATGGAGGTCGCAATGGGAGCACTCGACGGAATCCAGGAAGAGATTCAGGGAGTGGCGGAGCAGGTCGGCAAAGCTGTGGTCGGCATCGGCCAGCGCTGGGGCGTCGGATCCGGCGTAGTGCTGGCCAAGGGTCAGATATTGACAAACGCACACAACGTGCGAGGTGACGAGGTCAGCGTCACCTTCCCGGACGGGCACACCGCAACCGGCCGGGTACTGGGACACGACGTCGATGGGGACATTGCCGTTATTGGAGTCGAGACCGGAGATCTGCAAGCCATTGAGTGGGCGGCCGACGGCGCGCCAGGAATCGGTGCCCCTGTCTTCGCACTGTCGAATCCGGGTGGCCGAGGGCTTCGCGTAACGCTCGGCTTCATCACAGGTGTCGAGCGCAGCTTCCGAGGGCCTCGCGGCCGCCGTATCACCGGAAGCATCGAGCACGATGCGCCGCTGCTGCCCGGCTCGTCCGGCGGTCCGGTAGTCAGCCGCGAGGGACGACTGTTGGGACTGAACACACACCGTTTAGGCGAAGGCTTCTACCTGGCAATCCCAGCGGACGAGTCGCTCCGAGCGCGGGTGGATGCGCTGGCCCGCGGCGAGTCGAGAAGTCGCGCTCGGCTTGGCATTGGCGTCGTGCCGTCCCATGTCGCCAGAGGCCTGCGGCGCGCCGTCGGTCTACCGGATGCTGATGGATTGTTGGTTCGCCTCGTAGAGGACGACAGTCCCGCGTCGCGTGCCGGGCTTGCCACTGGCGACCTGATCACCCAGGCGGCCGGCCAACCCGTTCGTGGCATGGACGATCTGTTCAGAGCGCTCGAGGCGGCCGCCGGCGGTGTGCTCGAGCTAGTGATTCTCCATGGCGCTGAGGAGCGGACCGTTGAGGTTCAGCTTCGTGGGTCTGCGGGTGACGCGTCGGACGTCGAGTAGACCGGATCGGAGTCGGTGATCACAACCACCGCTCCGTACCGGGCGGCAGCGACCTCGGAGACGCCTTCTACATAGAGGCGGCAGGGCTGCCTGAGCGGAAGTATCTGATCATGGTTGGTCAGCAGTGTGTGCGCTTGCCGCTGGGCATCGGCTCCGGCGGCAACGAACTCGGCCTCGCCAACGGTGGCGGCCGCATGATCAATATCAACGTACGGGTTGTCGAAGAGCCCGAGGATGAACTTCTCCCGCAGCAGCCGGCGTACTGAGACGGCCCGGACGACATTGAAGTGACTGAGCAACTGGTTGTTGATCATGTGCTCGGCGCTCTCGACCCCGAGTGCCGAGCTCCGCTCAGCAAGATCACCTGAGCCGACCATGATCATGGTCTGGAACAACATGCCCGCTTTTCAGCCAAAGTCATGCGTCCGAGAAGATCATCAACTCGGCGATCCGAGCTCAGCCCCGCGTTGTGATAGTCCTCGCGAGTCTTACTGGTGCTGCCCTTTGCCGCAGCTGTCGTCGGTTCCTCCACGGCCTGATCATCTCTAGCTGCTTGATCAGTGGGTCTTGTGGGTACCGAACCAGCAGGCAGATAATCCCGGCAGGAGCACGTTGGTCCGCGGAAAGCGAGGAGACGGCGTATGACTCAGTTAGACACGAACTTCTTCGACTACACGATCCTCATCATTTATTTCGCCTTAGTCGTCACTATCGGAATCCTTGCCCGGAGAGCTATCGCTACCAGCGAGGATTTCTTGCTTTCCGGCCGGTCACTGACTGCTTGGATCACCGGCCTAGCATTCATCTCGGCCAATCTGGGCGCGATCGAGATTCTCGGCATGGCGGCAAATGGCGCCCAATACGGCCTCTCGACCGTCCATTTTTATTGGGTAGGCGCGGTACCGGCCATGGTTTTCCTTGGCCTGGTGATGATGCCGTTCTACTACGGCTCCAGAGTCCGAAGCGTGCCAGAGTATCTGCTCCGCCGGTTCAATCCGGCCACACACCTATGGAACGCCCTCACATTCGCCGTCGCCTCGGTCCTCAGCGCCGGTGTCAACTTGTACGCCATGGCGCTCATCATCGAGGTTCTGCTCGGCTGGCCGACTTGGGTGTCCGTCATTGTCTCTGCAGGTTTCGTGCTCGTCTACATCCTCCTGGGTGGGCTATCGGGTGCCATCTACAACGAGGTCCTCCAATTCTTCGTCATCATCGCGGGACTGATCCCGATTGTGGTCATCGGCCTGACGGCCATGGGCGGCTGGAGCGGCTTGATGCAGAAGGTGACGAGCCAGCCTGGAAAGGAGAACCACTTCGAGACCTGGGCAGGCACCGCAGTCGGCAACTGGACCAACCCACTGGGCGACTGGATTGGCATTGTCATGGGCCTGGGCTTCGTGCTGTCCTTCGGCTACTGGACCACGAACTTCGCCGAAGTGCAGCGCGCGCTGTCAGCGAAGAACCTGTCGGCCGCAGAGCGGACGCCGCTCATCGGTGCGTTTCCAAAGATCTTCATCCCTGCCCTGACCATCGTTCCGGGACTCATCGCCGTCGCGCTGATCCCGAACATCGGTCAGACCGAGGATCTGAAATACAACTACGCGATCCCGATACTGATGAACGAGTACCTTCCGAACGGGGCGCTCGGTATCGCGCTGGCCGGTCTGCTGGCGGCGTTCATGGCCGGCATGGCGGCCAACGTGAGTTCCTTCAACACCGTGTTCACCTACGACATCTGGCAGGACTACGTACGCAAGCACCGGCCCGATGGTTACTACCTGAACGTGGGCCGGGTCGTCACCATCGCCGGCGTCGTGATCGGCATCGGGACAGCGTTCATAGCAGCTGGGTTCAGCAACATCATGAACTACATCCAGACGCTGTTCTCTTTCTTCAACGCGCCGGTGTTCGCTACCTTCATCATCGGGATGTTCTGGAAGCGCACGACCCCATGGGCCGGCTTCTCCGGACTTGTCGCGGGGTTCCTCGGGGCCGTAGCGTTCCAGTACCTCATCGGGCCGAATATCGCGTACTTCTATCCGGGTCGTGACACCTCTGCCGAGATCAACGCCCAGATGCTCAACTTCTACGGAGCGATCGTCGCCTTTGTTCTCGACGCCGTGGTGACGGTGCTTGTCACCCTGGTGACCAAGCCAAAACCGATCGAGCAGCTTGCCGGACTAGTCTGGGGTGTTCCGGATCCGGCTGCGGGCGACCCGCACGAGGGCTACGTACGCCGCTGGTGGGAGTCGCCGAAGCTGCTCGGCTTCACCGCCCTCGGTCTCGTGGCCGTCTTGTCGATCATCTTCATCTAGCGGAAAGGAGGAGATGAACCATGGCTGACTCAGACTCGACCCCCCGCCGTCATCTACCGCACGGAATGGACAAGCTGCCACCCGACTTTCACGCTGCCGACACGCGTCCGGAGGGCGCCAGGGAGAGCGACGAATATGAGGCCACACACTCAGCTGCCAGCAAGCTATTCGACCTGCGCTACCTAATTGGCGGTCTCTTCACCGTGTACGGGATCATGCTCACCATTGCCGGATTCTTCACCTCAGCTGAAGAACTGGCGAAGGCAGCCGGCATCAACATCAACCTCTGGCTGGGCATCTTCATGTTGCTGCTCGGCATCTTCTTCCTGGTCTGGGCAAGGCTCAGTCCACAGAAGCCGCCGGAGCCGAACCTGACCGGCACCGACCGGCCAATGATTCCCCACTGATCCGATCGAGAGCGACGTCGGCGGCGACCACGTCCGCCGCCGAGTCGTGACAGGCAACTACTTCTCCGCTTACCCCAGCTCGGGTTCGCTCGGCGACTAACGCCACCTACCTGGCATTCATTGCGGCCGGAGTCGCCTTCGCCAGTTGGGCATCCCGCATCCCTCAGGTGCGCGACGCGCTATCACTGACCCCAGCGAGTCTTGGGCTCGTACTGCTTGCTAGTGCCGTGGGATCAGTGATCTCCCTACCGCTCTCCGGGCCCGTTATCACGCGAATTGGGTCGCGACGCACTCTCACGGTGATGTCGATCCTGACTGCAATATCCCTAGCGGGGGTCGCCATTGGCTACCACCAGGGTCGAGTGTTCGTCGTCATTGCGTTGTTCTTCCTCGGAATCGGCTATGGATCTTGGGACGTCGCCATGAACGTTCAGGGCGCCACCGTGGAAAGGCTTCTTGGCCGCGCCATCATGTCGCGCTTCCACGCGGGATTCAGCATTGGCACTGTCGCCGGAGCGCTGGTTGGCGCGGCTATGGTCGCGCTCGACGTACCCGTGACTATCCACCTTCTGGTGGTCGCTGTAGCTTTGGGCATCGCCGTCCCCATCGGCGTACGGTCCTTTGTGCCCGACGCTGCGGCGCAGAATGAGCCAGTCGACTCGGCCGCCGCCGCACGGACGACGCCCGAATCGCATAGAAGTGCGCTGTCAGCCTGGCGGGAGCGGCGCACCATCCTGATCGGCATCTTCGTACTCGCCTTCGCGTTCGCCGAAGGTACCGGAAACGACTGGATTGCCATTGCACTCATCGACGGCTACGGCGCGACCGCCGCCGTCGCAACCCTCGGTTTCGCGGTCTTCCTCGCGGCCATGACTGCCGGCCGCTGGTTCGGGCCGACCTGGCTCGACCAGTACGGCCGCGTAGCCGTGAACAGGGTCCTTACCGGCGCCAGCCTGGTCGGCCTCGCGCTCTTCATCTTCGGACAGAACCTCGCACTTGCCTTTGTGGGCGCGGCGCTGTGGGGCCTCGGCATCTCACTCGGATTCCCGGTCGGCATGAGTGCCGGCGCCGACGAGCCACCCATGGCAGCCGCTCGAGTGAGTGTCATTGCCTCGATCGGCTATTGCGCCTTCCTGGCCGGCCCACCGGTGATCGGCTTCATCGGCGAACAGATCACCGTCCTCAGAGCCATGATCATGGTCGCAGCCGTTCTTGCGCTGGCCCTCGTAATCACCGGAAGTCTGCGGCCACCAACGTCGAGTCGGACGCCTTCGACGACTGAGCGACAGCCCACTGAGTGACAACCACTGGTGCCTGCTGGGACTTATTGGTTCCAGCGCAGCAGGGCTGCGACCGGAGCGCCACCCATGGTGGCGGTGGTCGCCACCGAGATATCAGCATCAGTCAGACAGGCCGCCGCGACGAGCGCCTGGTCAGCGCGAAGATCTTCGTCAGGGGCATTGATCCGCAGGGCCAGGCCCGGATGATCGCTGGGCCTCAATGTGAAGTCAGCCGCAGCCTGCGGATCGAGCAGGAGCTGATCAACTTGGCCCCGAACGAATGCATCAGCAACATCGCGAACACCAAGGGCCATCGAGTGGCCCTGCCCCATACGTTCCTTGAGCTCGTGAACGATCTTCAACTGCCTGGCTACGACGATCTCCCGAAGTGCTGAGTCGACGTCTTCTGCTAGTGCGTCGTCGCCACCGTCTACCGGTCGACCGGCCCGGCCGAGGACCACGACCTCCGCCGAGATCGTGTCCGGAAGATGCTTTGTCACCAGACTGCGCGAGTGTTCGTCTCCGGCCAGGATCACCAGCTCAGGTCCGTTTCGTACCTGGCGTTCAATCTCGGCCGCCACCTCGGTCGCGTTCTGAGCCCAGATCGTCTCGGCGGATCGCTGCCAGTTCAGGTGTGACCAGCCTCCACCGCGGACCTTGTGCTCGTACTTGGAGGGCTCGCCGACCGACGCCTCGAGCTCTGGCTCCATCGCATCGGCCGCATAGGTGGTGACGTCGCCCCCTTCGTGATCCACCAGGGCCAAGATGAAAGGGATCTGGCGGCTGGCGTCGCTCAGCCACACCGCGACATCGGGTAGCGGGCCCCAGGTGGTCACTGGCTGGGCATGGTGACTGCGAGTCAGCTGGTCCAAGAGGACTCCGCGCTCGGTAGCCACGACACAACGGCTGATCGGTGCCGGTTGGCCGGTACTCCGAAGCAGCCGCTGCTCAACCTCACCGACCACCTCTGGTGGGGCGCCTTGCGCAGCCAACTCGTCGCCTACAGCACGCACGCCCAGTTCGACAACCCGATCGCCCTGCTCCCGATCCCGGCTCACCTCGAGATACGCACTGCCGAAGGGGCCAGGATCGGAGTAGATCGACCTCAAACGATCAGTCTTCATTGGTCTCCCCTCTGATTCGGGTGCTTAGGTGTTGGTACCCAGGTCCTCTCTGCGTAATCCCGATCACCGCCGAGGCCCACCCATTCCGCGATTTCAGGAACTTCACCGGGGCGGATTCTTCGCGGCACGGGCTCAGAATGTCTCTCCCAGTACGGCGACGAGTTGATCAAAAACCATTGGTGAGCCCGCGACGATAGGGCCGCCGTGGAGGAGGCCGTTGTTGGAGAGATAGTTGTTGACCCGGGCACCCGCCGAGGTACAGACCGCGATAGCTCCGAGGCAGTCCCAGGAGTTGATATGCGACTCCACGTAGCCGATCAGACGTCCACAAGCGACATCGCAGAGTCCAAGTGCACCTGAGCCGTTCCGGACGAACATTCCGTTGGCGCGCAGGAGGCGGTCCAGAACTGGAACAACCTGTTCCGGCCCGAGCCGTGGATTGCATCCAAGGTAGGTGAGGCCGTCAGCCAATGACTGCACCTGTCGGGGAGCAATCGGCCGTCCATTGAGTTCAGCGTCTCGCCCGACGCCGCCGACAAACAGCTCACCTATTGCAGGATTGTTGACCATGCCGAGCCTCACCTCGCTCGAGCGGACGTAGGCGATGGAAATGCACCAGGTGGTCAGGCCGCTGAGAAAGGGCTGTGTTCCGTCAATCGGGTCGACGACCCAGGTTCCGGAATCGCTGCTGCCGCTCCTGTGCCCTGTTTCCTCGCCAAGATAGGCATCCTCGGGATATGTGGCTGTGAGGCGATCTCGGATGAGCCTCTCCACCGCGAAGTCTGCCTCGGAAACCATATCCCGTGCGCCCTTGCTCATGATCGACAACTCAGTCACGTTGCCGAAGTACTGCAACGCCAGATCGCCTGCCTCTGTGATCAAGTTCTTCGCGAACTCGAATCGGTCAGGTTCGTTGGTCGATGGCATAGTGATCATCTCCAGAGCCAAGCGGCGCCTCGTACGCCACTTGAGTCGCGGGGGCTGTACCGCCCTAGTCAACGCCTACCAGCATGCCGTCGCACCTCATTCATGAAGGCCTGGGGCTCGTCAGCGTACAGGTTGACCTTGCTGATCGTTTCGGGTCCCTGTGGCAGCCGTGTCTCGATCGGCCTTCTGAGCTGTACCTCGATATTCGTCTCGTTCTGCATTCGCAGATGCAGCGTTGCCTCACCGTCTTCATCGACACTGACCCTCGGTTGCTTGCTCTGCACAGTGTCCCTGCGCCTGGTGACGGAGTCGATGTCGTCCCAGAACAGCGGGATGTCGATCTCGGGGCCGTAGCGGGCTCGGATGCCGATCGGACCAATCGCGTGTGGACGGGTCAGCATTCCGAAGAGAAATCCGAGCATGTAGATCAATCCCCAGACGCTCAGGATGAGCACCGGTATTCGGATATGGGCCCATCGACGCACGATCAGGTCGACTACTACAAGCTCCACGGCGGACACCGAGACGAACACGATCAGGATCGCGAGTATCGGCTTGTAATAGCTGAATCCGACGGCGCCAGGAGGAACCTTGGGTCGGCGACACAAGAACCGGTAGATGCTTTGGTACCCGCGGATCTCCATCATGATGGCTCGCCGCGCGAGATAGCTGAGGAACCGCCAGCCCGTCCGCTTATTGCTGAGAGTCGCGGTGGTCATGTTTGCGCTTCTGCCGACGGCCGGTCGGGCCTGACCACCTTGTGCAAGCGCCCGGCGATTGTGTCTAAGTTGCGGCTGAACTGGTCGAGTTGCTCGTCGCTAAACCCGGCGACCAGCTCGGCGGCGATTAACTCTCGGCCCCGGGACATTTCAGCTGTGGTCTTGGTGCCAAGCTCAGTCAGGGTCACCAGCGTGGCTCGCCGGTCAGACGGGTGTGGACGCCGGTCGACGAACCCGTCCGCCTCCAACGCGTCGACTAATCCGGTTACGTTTCGCGGGGTGACTTTCAATGCCGTCGACAGTGCCTGCTGGGTGGACGGACCCATGCGGTGCAGCTCCCAGAGCAGGTGGGTCCGTGCCGTAGTCAGGCCGGTCCCGGCGAAGAAGTTCGCCAGGTCGTCTTGGATCAGGAGCGCGATCTCCAAGAGCCGGTCGAAGACTCGCACGTGGGGAGGCATAGTAGTGAAGCTACTACACAATGTATGGGGTGCATATTCCTGCCGCTGGGCTCAGGCCTGTCGGCCCGCCCGCAACGCTCTCAGCGTGCTGTTACGTCGCTTGCGAACGAGCGCTCGGAGGGTTCCGGCGTCGCGGTAGCCGACCGCGGCCGCGATCGCACTCATCGACATGGGCGTGTCGCGTAGCAAGAACGTGGCCTCGTCGAGGCGTACCTGCTGAACAAAGTGGAGCGGCGACATGCCGACAACGGAGGCGGTCGTACGCTGCAGCGTTCGTTCGCTGATGCCGAGGTCGCGGGCGGCCGTCGAGATCCTCAGCGGTTCGGAAAGCCGTTGCCGAACCCACCGTTCAAACGACGCCATCGTCGGGTCCGTGCGAGCGAGCAACGCGGGCATGGCGTACGCCGCCTGGGACGGACGGTCGCCGGTGAGCAGATACCGCGCAGTGAGGTCCGCCAAGCTGGGGCTGTGCTGCTGCACGATCGACAGTGCTAGATCAATGTGGGCGAAGGCGGCACCGGCGGTTGTGATCCGAGCATCACGAGCGATGATCCGAGTCTCATCCACGAGCACCGCTGGATATTGACTGCGAAACGCCGGTCCAAGCCACCAACTGGTCGTTGCCAATCGTCCGTCAAGGACGCCGGACTCGGCCAAGAAAAAGGTTCCTGTGCACGCACCAGCCAGCTCTGAGCCGTTCGCGTGGCACTCGCGGATGAGGTCGAGAGCTGCGTGCCCACGGACGGTGTCGATGATTTGCTGGGGCGTCTTGACTCCCAACGCCGGCATGACCAGCAGATCCGGCTGCGCCATCTTTTTGGCGGAGACGGGATTCACTGTCAAACCGTTACCGGTCCGAACCTGCCTTTTGAGTCCCACGATCGTCACTGTGAACGCGGTTGGTGGTGCAGGCACGTCCTGTCGGAGGGCATTCGCGGTCGCGAGCACGTCGACCACCGCTGAGAGCCCGGAGTCGAAGCAGTCGTCCACCGCGAGAACCGCGACATCCACGTCGGAAACGATACTCAACGTGGCGGCTCCGCCACTACCAATCAGTCGTTTGGATACGTACGTTAGGGACATCCAGGGAGGAGTTCCAATGAGTCCGACATTGGGCGTACTTGCGTTGCTCGAAGCCAAGCCTGGCAAAGGTGAAGACCTGGGGAGGTTCCTAGAGGGCGGGCGCGACCTCGCGGCCGCCGAACCGGGCACCGTGACCTGGTACGCGTTCAAGATCAGCGACACCCAGTACGGGATCTTCGACACCTTCGACGACGACGGTGGCCGGCAAGCTCACCTCGGCGGTCAGATCCCGGCCGCGCTGAGCCAGGTGGCCGATGCGCTGCTTGCCACGCCACCCGACATCCGCACGGTCGACGTGTTGGCGGTGAAGTAACGCCGCCCGTGGTGCACCAGGGGCCATCCCGATCGAGACCTACTGAAGAGGGGCAAACCAATGCAGGTACCGGCTCCGTTCGAGTACGAGCGCGCATCAAGCGTCGACGATGCCATTGCACTGCTCGAGCAGCATGGTGAGGAAGCACGGCTGATCGCCGGCGGACACAGCATATTGCCGCTGATGAAGCTGCGGTTTGCTGCGCCTGAAGTCCTGGTCGATATCAACGACCTGACGGAGCTGCAGCGCATTTGGGTAGCAGGTGATCAGCTGTGCATTGGTGCGATGGTCCGCCATGCAGACCTGCTCGCCTCGGCAGTCGTCGGTGAGCACTACCGGATCCTTCATGACGCGGAGCGTGTGATTGCCGACCCTGTGGTCCGAAACCGAGGCACGATCGGCGGGTCGTTATGCCACGCCGACCCTGCCGAAGATCTTTCCGCGGCGCTCGCTGCGATCCGTGCGGACGTCGTGATCAAGAGCTCGAGCGGCGAGCGGGTTGTGCCCGTACGCGAGCTTTGCACCGGCCCCTTCGACACGGTTGTCGGTCCGGCCGAGATCGTCACCGAGATACGCCTGCCGATCCGGCCGGGCACAGGAAGCGCGTACAGCAAGGTGGAACGGCGAGCCGGTGACTATGCGGTGGCCGCAGCGGGTGCGGTCGTCACACTGGACGGTGACACGATCAGCGAGGTGGGTCTCGGTCTAGCCGCGGTTGGGGCGCCGCGCTTTGTTGCCTCCCGGGCCGAGGACGCCGTACGCGGGCGCATCGCGGACGATGAGGCGGTCGGCATGGCGGCCCAGATCGCGGCGGACGAGTGTGAGCCGCCCACCGACCAGCGTGGGCCTTCCGACTACAAACGGGCGCTCGCCGGCGAACTCGTGAAGCGGGCACTGCGAACCGCCATCGCCCGTTGCCGCGGACAGGAGGCGTGAATCATGCAGGTCACAGTCACGGTCAATGGCGAGGAGTACACCCGTGAGATCGAGCCGAGGCTGCTGCTCGTGCACTTCCTGCGCGACGATCTCGGCCTGACGGGCACGCACTGGGGCTGCGATACGTCCAACTGCGGCGTCTGCGTAGTTCAGGTCGATGGCACGCCTGTGAAGAGTTGCACCATGCTCGCGGCAATGGCTAGCGGGCACGAGGTTCTGACGGTCGAGGGCCTCGAACAAAACGGCGAGCTCGATCCCATCCAGCAGGGGTTCATGACCGAGCACGGTCTGCAGTGCGGGTTCTGCACCCCGGGCATGATGTTGACCGCGCGATGGCTCCTTGACGCCAACCCGCACCCGTCGGAAGCCGAGATTCGCGAGGCGATCTCGGGCAACCTGTGTCGCTGCACGGGGTACGAGAACATCGTGCGCTCGGTCCGCTGGGCCGCAGATCACCCGCGCGTTTCCGAGACCGAAGAGGTGGCTGCGTCATGACCGTCACTGCAGAGCAGACGCATGTTGGGTTTGGGCGTCGGATGCGCAAGGAGGATGCGCGCTTCCTTCGCGGCAAGGGCAACTACGTCGACGACTTCGCGCTGCGGGGCATGCTGCACGGTGCGGTGCTGCGCAGCCCGTACGCGCACGCACGGCTGGTCTCGATCGACACCACAGCGGCCGAGGCACATCCGAAGGTTCGGGCAGTGATCACTGGGGCGCTGCTCGAGACGCTGAAGCTTGCCTGGATACCGTCGCTGTCCCACGACGTGGTGGCCGTGCTCGCCACCGACAAGGTGCGCTTCCATGGGCAAGAGGTGGCCTTCGTCGTTGCCGACGACCGGTACTCGGCGCGTGACGCGCTGGAGCTGATCGACGTCGAATATGAGCCACTGCCCCCGGTGATCGACGCTCGCCGAGCCCTGGATCCGGATACCGCGGTCATTCGCGATGACATCGAAGGCAAAACTGACAACCACATCTTCGACTGGGAGGCCGGCGACCAGGCGGCGACCGAGGCGGCGTTCGCGGATGCAGATGTGGTGGTGTCCGAAGACATCCTTTACCCGCGGGTGCATCCCGCCCCGCTTGAGACCTGCGGTGCCATTGCCGACATGGACAAGGTGACCGGAAAGCTCACGATCTACTGCAACACGCAGGCACCGCATGCGCACCGCACTCTGTATGCGATCGTCGCCGGCCTTCCCGAGCACAAGATCCGCATCGTCAGCCCAGACATCGGCGGCGGATTCGGCAACAAGGTCGGTATTTATCCTGGCTACGTCCTCGCGGTGGTCGGGTCGATCCTGACCGGACGACCTGTCAAGTGGGTCGAGGACCGTTCCGAGAACCTGATGTCGACCTCATTCGCGCGTGACTACCACATGCACACTGAAATTGCCTCGACGCGCGAAGGCAAGATTCTCGCAATGCGGGTGAATGTCGTCGCGGATCATGGCGCATTCAACAACACCGCGCAGCCGACGAAGTTTCCTGCGGGCTTCTTCCACATCTTTACTGGCAGCTACGACTATCCCTCCGCGTATTGCACCGTGAAGGGCGTCTACACCAACAAGGCCCCCGGGGGCGTGGCGTACGCATGTTCGTTCCGGATCACCGAGGCGGCGTACGCCGTCGAGCGGATAGTCGACTGCCTGGCCTTCGAGTTGGACATGGATCCTGCCGAATTACGTATGAAGAACCTGCTGCGAGCCGAGCAGTTCCCGTACCTATCGCCTACTGGCTGGGAGTACGACTCTGGCGACTACCCGCGCACCCTGCAGATGGCGATGGAGATCGCCGGTTATGAGGAGCTACGCCGCGAGCAGGCCGAGAAGCGGGAGCGGGGTGAGCTGATGGGGATCGGCTTCAGCTTCTTCACCGAGGGTGTCGGCGCCGGCCCGCGTAAGCACATGGACATCCTGGGGCTTGGGATGGCCGATGGCGCGGAGTTGCGGGTCCACCCGACGGGCAAAGCTGTGGTACGGATCTCGGTCCAGTCGCAGGGTCAAGGACATGAGACGACGTTTGCGCAGATCGTCTCGGAGATCACCGGAATCCCTTCCGACGACATCGACGTGGTCCATGGAGACACCGACAACACCCCGTTCGGGCTGGGCACGTACGGCAGCCGTTCGACGCCGGTCTCGGGCGCTGCGGTTGCCGTCGCTGCGAAGCGTGTCGTGGACAAAGCGAAGATCATCGCCGCGGCAATGATGGAGGTATCTCCGGACGACATCGAGGTCGAGAAAGGCACCTTCTCGGTAAAGGGCGACCCGACCGTGTCCAAGACAATCCAGGAGGTCGCGCTCGCCGCGCACGGTGCAATGGAATTGCCCGAGGGCGTCGAGGGGCATCTGGACGCGGCCTGCGTATACGACCCGCCGAACCTCACCTATCCGTACGGGGCTTATATCTGCGTCGTTGACGTGGATCCGAATACCGGAGCCGTGAAGGTACGGCGATTCATCGCAGTGGACGACTGCGGGACCCGAATCAACCCGATGATCGTGGAAGGGCAGATCCACGGCGGTCTCGCCGACGGTGTCGGCATGGCGCTGATGGAAGTCATTGCGTTCGACGAGGACGGTAACTGCCTCGGAGGATCGTTCATGGATTACCAATTGCCCACGTCGATGGAATGCCCGAGCTGGGAACTCGGAGAGACTGTGACCCCATCGCCGCACCACCCGATCGGAGCGAAGGGTGTTGGCGAGTCGGCCACTGTCGGTTCGCCGGCCGCTGTAGTCAACGCGGTGATGGACGCGCTGAAGCCGTACGGCGTACGTCACGCGGACATGCCACTGACGCCTGCTCAGGTGTGGCGCACGATCCAGGGCCGACCGTTCCGCACCGACCTGGCTATCACCGACTGAGGTGGTACTGAGGTGAGGCGGTGCTGATGTGAGGAGGGGCGATGCCGGCGCGTCTAGAGCTCGCGGGCCGGGCTGAGGCGCTCGCCGCCGCCGGTACGCCCTTCGTGTGGGCGACCGTCGTCCGTGCAGAACGACCAACCAGCGCCAAGCCTGGCGATTCGGCACTCGTGCTCGCAGACGGCCAGGTTGACGGGTTCGTCGGTGGGGATTGTGCTGAGTCAACGGTGCGGGTTCAGGCGCTGGAGGTGCTCGCTACCGCGACGCCGCGACTCCTGCGGATCACACCCTCGGCTGTGGAGGTCAGGACGCCCGACGACGATGACGTGGTGACGGTGCACAATCCGTGCTTGTCTGGCGGCACTCTCGACATCTTCCTCGAGCCCTCCGTTCCATTGCCCGTCGTAGCGGTATTCGGTCACGCCCCGATCGCCGCCGCCTTGCTGCGTGCGCATCGGCTCTTCGGCCAGCAAGTCCTGCGGCTGGAGAAGCCCGATGATCGCCTTCCACTCGGAACACGTGCGGTGGTAGTCGCGTCGCACGGCAACGACGAGGAACTGGTCCTTGAGGCGGCACTGCGAGCGGAAGTGCCCTATGTCGCGTTGGTGGCCAGCCGACGACGGGGTCCCGCGGTCATTGCCTCGCTGGAGGTGGACGAGCGGTTGCGATCGCGGGTACACACTCCTGCCGGGCTCGACATCGGCGCGCGGACGGCACCAGAGGTCGCATTATCGATTCTCGCCGAGATCGTCGCTGTGGTGCATGAACCTCCGGCCCATCGCGACGACACTCTCGGACCTGCATCGGAGCTGACTGAAATGGTGCGAGATCCGGTGTGCGGCATGATGGTTGCGCCTGTCGACGCCTCGCATCATGTTGAGACGCCCACCGGGGTGGTTTACTTCTGCGGCACTGGCTGCCGCAATGCGTACCTCGACAACCCTTCGGCGTACGCGCAGTGATTGGCGGGAACGCGAGCGTCGCGGAGCTACTGCCGGATCTGGAGGCCCTTCGAAACGCGCTCGATGGTGTCGACTACCTCGCTGACGATGGCACGGTCATGGCACTGTTCTGTGCGTCCCGACTCGGCCAGCCAGTTCTTATCGAGGGAGAGCCAGGTGTCGGCAAGACCGAGGCCGCCAAGGCACTTGCCGCTGCACTCCAGACCCCACTCGTACGGCTGCAGTGTTATGAGGGAATCGACGTAGCCGAGGCACTCTACGAGTGGAACTATCCGAAGCAACTGCTCGCTATCCGCATTGCGGAGGCACGCGGCATAGAGCTTGCCGAAGATGCCCTGTTCAGCGACGAGTTCTTGATCGCGCGTCCACTTCTGCTCGCGCTACGCCATCCCGGACCTCGACCCGCCGTGCTGCTCATCGACGAGGTCGATCGGGCCGACGACGATTTCGAGGCGTTCCTGTTGGAGCTGCTCGGGGAGGGCGCGGTCACCATCCCCGAGCTCGGTACGGTGCATGCAACGCATCGGCCGATTGTGGTGCTGACATCGAACCGCACTCGAGAGCTGCACGACGCGCTCAAGCGCCGTTGTTTTTTCCACTGGATCGAGTACCCATCGGCCGCGCGGGCGGCCGAGATCGTTCGGCGGCGCGTGCCGGGCAGCTCCCTTACTCTCGCCGAACAGGCAGCGCGAGCCGTCGAACGGCTTCGTGCGCTCGACCTGCAGAAACGGCCGGGCATCGCCGAAACAATCGACTGGGTTGCGGCGTTGGAGTTGCTCGGCGTGTCCACTGTGGATTCAGCCACGGTGGGTCGGACGCTCGGTTCGGTGCTGAAGTATGTCGAAGATCAGCAGCTCGCCCGGGCCTCCGGATTGTCGATCGAACATGCGCCCTGAGCCCATCGACGAGCTCAGGACGGCGCCCTTCGACAAGCTCATGAAGGGCTCAGCGCACATCCCCATTGACAGCGCGACACTGCTCGCCCGATTCAGTGAGCGGCTCCGGGACGCGGGCGTCGCGGTCGCGCCGGACCAGACGATGCGGCTCGCGACGCTCGTCGCTCTCGACGTGCCGCGGACTGTGGAGGAGCTGTACTGGTGCGCTCGGGTGAGCCTGCTGCGTTCGACGGCCGATATCGCGGCCTTCGACGCCGTCTTCGCACTCGTGTTCCGCGGGTTGGTCGATTTTGCTGAGTCACGAGGCGATCCCACTCACCTCGACGACCTTCGGCTCCCAACACGACACAATGACCCTCTTGTCAATCAGGAGCTGGGACCGGCTGCGCCGTCCACGGGTCGGTTGGAGGCGATCGAAAGCACAACAGGCGAGGAGATCGGTCGACCGATACCGACGCTTGCAAGCTGGGATGAGAGGCTGACCAAGATCGACTTCGCGCAGCTGACGGCGGGGGAGCTCAGTGCGCTGGCCCCATTGCTCCGGATGCTCTGCGTCAATCCACCACTCCGGTTGTCCCGGCGGCGGCGCCGGCATCGTCGTGGTGACCGACTCGACCTCCGCGCTTCGCTGCGACACAGTACGCGTTCGGGCGGTGACCCAGCCGTATCGATCCGGCGTACCCGAACCTGGACGCCCCGCCGCATCGTCGCGCTTCTCGACATCTCCGGGTCGATGGAGCCGTACGCCCGCGCCTACCTGCATCTGCTGTGGGGCATGGCAACACGAGCGCGTGCGGAGGTGTTCGTGTTCGGCACGCGTCTAACTCGGCTGACTCGTGCTCTGCAGATCACCAGCCCAGATGTGGCGCTAGAGCGCGCCGCGGCACTGATGCCCGACTGGTCGGGTGGTACGCGCATTGGTTGGGCGCTCGGTGAGTTCATGGACCGCCACGGCCGTCGGGGCATGGCTCGGGGCGCCGTCGTGCTGATCGTCTCCGATGGTTGGGAGCGCGACGACCCGAGCGTGCTCGCCCGGCAGATGGTTCAGCTGCGCCGGCATGCGCACCGGATCGTGTGGGCAAATCCGAGGGTAGCGGCGCCCGGGTTCGCTCCGCTTGCGGGCGGTATGGCTGCGGCTCTTCCACACGTCGACTCGTTTGTGAGCGGTCACTCCGTCGAAGCGCTTACCGACGTCGTCCGCGCGCTGGGTACGACCTCTCGGCGCGCGGCATCACGCAGCCCGCGGCCAGCGTAGCGGCCGTCAAAGCACCGTCTTCGCCAGCAAACCGCACAACAATCGGCTCCGAATGCAGTGTGTCCTACTGGAAAGTCTGGAGAGGAGAGTGCCATGAGCAGGCTCATCCGTTTGGTGGTTACTGCCGCGGTGACCGGGTTTTTGGTCTGGTTGCCCGTCGCGGCGCAGGCCGGCCTCACCGCCACAGCCGTCGACTGACCCACGAGAACGGGGCCACCGTCGCTCCGCGACTAGCTCGTGGCGGTGGCCCCTTGAGATCGCGCCTGATCGAACTCAGCTTCCACCAGTGCTCTTGAACGCCACCACATGCATGGGCCACGGGATGTGCACCGGTCTCGAACGGTCATAAAGGGATTTTGCGAGACGGAAGCCGGGGTACCGCTGCACCGCTACCGTCACCTCGTGCTGTCATCGGCTCAATAGCCATGGATGACTTGATGAGGTTGTCCGGCCAGTTTGCGGAGTATTGCTCACTGAACAGCTGGACCGGGTGTTACTGGCTGCCGTCGACGGGTGGACCGAACGGTTGCCAGGGACCAGGGAGGAGCAGCCCTAAGACGGTGTAGCCGGGCTGCTGTGAGCCGTCCAATTGACTTGAGGATGAGGCCGGCTCACCACAACGGTCGGTCCGACCGCCGTGCGCGAGGCTTCTCACCCAACGCAGGTGAGGCAAACTTTGGCTCAAAGGAGGATCATCGGCGCATGGCGGAGCCTGACCAGGAGACCTCGTCGAAGCCCACTGTGCCCGTTGCCGTGGATGCGGCACTGGGTGTAGCCGTGTTGACGACGAGAGCGGCTCTGTCGGTGATGCGTGGGTTCGCTCGGCTGACCGCGCCGTTAGGTCGGGTGGTCATGCATCCTCCAATTCTGAATGAACGCTTGCATCCCGCTCGCGTGGTCGAGGTCCTCGCCGACCGGGGCCACGTAGCGCGGAGATCCAGCAGTGACGACCTCGACCGGATCATCGCGGCTGTCGTCCCGCCCGTGGTGGACGAGGTGCTCGATAGCCTGGACCTCACCGAGCTTGTTCTCGAGCGCGTTGATATCGACGCGCTGGTCTCGACTGTCGACATCGAGGCAATCGTCGACGGCGTCGATATCGCCGCCATCGTGGAGAAGATTGACATCGACGCGATCGCCAAGGGCATCGATCTGGATGCGATCGTGGACAAGATCGACGTTGATGCGATCGTGCGCCGTGTTGACGTGGATGCCATCGTGTCCCAGGTTGACATCGATGCGATCGCCAGCCGCATCGATGTGGACTCGATCGTGGACAAGATCGACGTTGATGCGATCGTGCGCCGTGTTGACGTGGATGCCATCGTGTCCCAGGTTGACATCGATGCGATCGCCAAGCGCATCGATGTTGATGCAATCGTGGAAAAGCTCGACATCGATGCCATCGTCGACCGTGTCGACATCGACGCGATCGTACGACGCCTAGACCTCGTGAGCCTGGCCGAGGAGATCGTGAATGGCATCGACCTGCCGGAGATCATCCGCGAGTCGACCGGGTCGATGGCTTCCGACGTGGTCCGTGACGTACGGATGCAGAGCATCGACGCCGATGTTGCAATCGCCCGCATCGTCGACCGTCTTATCCGACGACGCCGCGCGCGACGCACGGAGATCTTGGGCAACTCTGACTCAAGCGGCCGAGCCGATCTACCCGAACCAACCGACCCAGCTCAAATGGAAACGCTGCTCTCCCCGCAGCAGGAGCGACCGAAGCAGGAGCTGCGGCCATGAGCACGCATGTGGACCCGGTACCTCATGAGGCTAGGCCTTACCAGGGTCGCCGCGCAGGTCTCATTACACGTACCGTCGCAGCGGCCATCGACCTCGGCCTCGTTGTCATCGTGTTGGGTGTCGCCTACCTTGGCATCTGCGCATTTCTCTTCTTGCTCGACCCCGCTAACTTCGTCGACCCCGCTAACTTCACCGCGCCCAGAGTGTCGCGTTCGTTGGTGATTGCCGTGGGCTACGCGGTGTTCACTCTCTATCTCGCCGTGAACTGGACGGGTACCGGCCGCACGTACGGCAACCACATCATGGGGCTGCGCGTCGTCAAACGTGAGGGCGGACGCGTACATCCGCTTGCTGCCTTCCTTCGGGCGGCCCTCTACGCCATCTTTCCGATCGGGCTGTTCTGGGTGCTGGTCAGTGGACAGAATCGCTCGCTGCAGGATCTTGTTGTGCGGACGTCTGTGATCTACGACTGGGTGCGTCCGCTGCCGTCACCATCCGATCCGACGCAGTCCCGAGCGGAGTGAAGAGAGGTTGGGGATACAACGCCAACACGACGTCAGCGACGTCACGCAGCGACTCGTCCACCCGATAGACGTCACAGATCGTACGGGCTAGGCGGCTCGCCATGAACCCCTCCATAGAGGCTTCGTCGTCCCAGACGTAGACCCCACCGTGCTCCCCGGTTCGGAAGCGCAGGTAGAACTTCTGCAGCAGCCCGGGGACAGCGAGATACTCGGAGGCGCGCACCTGGAAGAGCTCCGCGATCCGCTCATCAGAAAGTGACGACCGGAACCGGACGATGTGGATGATCATGGTTCTCCTTAGGTTTGATCTTGCCGCCAGGCTGGCAGCCCACCCTGGAGCGGCGCTGGAATCCCGCTGGAGCGAGAGCATCCGTACACTTCGGATGTGGAGTACGGGCTACTCGGCCCGTTTCGAGTGCTTGATGACAAGGGCGCCGAGGTGCAGCCCGCTGCTCTCAAGCTGCGCACGCTGCTCGCCCTGCTGCTGATTTACCGTGGACAACCGGTCAGCGCCGACAAGATCGCCGACGCGCTCTGGGGTGAAGAACCACCCCGATCGGCTCCCAACCTGGTCCACGGTTACGTGCGCGACCTCCGCCGGAAGCTTGGGATCCAGAGGCTCTCGACGATCACGGGAGGTTATCGACTCGACGTACCGCGGGGATGCGTTGACGCGTTCCGGTTCGAGGACCTGGTCCAGGCGCACCGCTACACCGAAGCGCTGGAGCTCTGGCGCGGGGCGGCCCTGCTGGAGTGGGCGGAGCAGCCCTGGGCGCGAGCCATCGCCACGCGGTTTGAGGAGGAGCGTCTCGCCGCGCTGGAGTCCCGTCTGAGCCAAGACATCGACGCGGGCCTCGCGTCATTGGTCAGCGGTGAGATTGGCGAGCTCGTCGAGGAACACCCGCTCCGTGAACGATTCCGCGTGATGCTGATCAAGGCGCTGTACGCCACGGGCCGGCAGGCGGAGGCGCTCGACGCGTACGCGCAGGCTCGCCGCTACCTCGTCGACGAGGTCGGGCTGGAGCCAGGAGTCGAACTGAGGGCAGTCGAGGCCGCCGTGTTGGCGCAGGACTCCATGCTCATACCGGCACCTCCCCGTCCCGCAGCCGCGCCGCCGCTGCCGATCACACCGTTGGTTGGGCGCGAGCACGAGCTTTCGACGTTGCGCCAAGCGCTCACTGCCGTACGGCTCGTGACGTTGGCCGGCCCGGGTGGTGTTGGCAAAACGAGGCTCGTCGTTGAGCTCCTCGCAGGCCCATCTTCACTCGCGGGAGCTGTGTGGTTCGTGGAGCTCGCCAACGTGTCTGACGACGCGGAGGTCGCCCCTACTGTGGCTCGGGCACTCCAGCTGGCCGAGTCGTCCGGACGGGACATCGATTTCATCTGTGACTATCTGTCGCGACGACGCGGACTGCTCGTCCTCGACACCTGCGAACATGTGGTCGACGGAGCAGCGGAACTCGCCACAACTCTTCTTGCGCGCTGTGCCGATCTCCAGGTCCTGATCACCACGCGCGAGCCGTTGCGGACGGCTGGCGAGGAGATCGTCTACCTGAGCGGGCTCGACGACGCTGCCGCCAGCTCGGTGTTTGTTGCCCGCGCCCGCGCGGTGAACCCCGTGGCTGCGCTCGACGACGATAAGGTGCAAGGCATCGTCCGCAAGGTGGATGGGCTTCCCTTGGCGCTCGAGCTGGCTGCCGCCAGAATCGCCTCGCTGTCGCTGGAGGAACTCGCGACGGGCCTCGGGCAGCCGCTCGACCTGCTGGGGGGTGACGTCCGCTCGCGTGATCCGAGACACCAAACGATGCGTGCTGTCATCGGCTGGAGCTACGACCTGCTCGACGTGAGCGACCGAGAGGCGCTCGCCGCACTGTCGGTATTCGTGGGAGCCTTCGACCGCGAGGCAGCGTGTGCCGTGATCGGCGACGGCGGTTCCCTGGCAGTCGAGCACCTGCTTGGGCGCTCCCTGCTGGCCCGAGATTCCGATTTGGCCGGACAGGCAAGATACCGGTTTCTCGACCTGGTGCGACACTTCGCCCAAGAGCAGGCGACACCGACGCTGCGTATTCAGGTGCGCCGACGTCACCTCGAGTACCACGTCCGTCTTGCGGCTCGGCTGGACAGCCGGATCCGGACGGCGGAGGCGACGACATGGGCCGCGGTCGCCCGCGGATGCGGGGACGACCTTCGAGCGGCCGTGTCATGCGCCATTTCCCAGCGCTCGGCGTCCGCAGGGCCGCTCATCGCCGATCTTTACTGGTTGTGGTTTCTTGACGGGTCCCTTGCCGAGCTCTGGTCGTGGGCGACCGCAGCGCTTGGCTTCGAGAGTGACCCGTACATCCACGCTCGTCTACTGCGCGTGCTGGCCTCCACGGCGCTCGCCCAAGGGCACGCCGCGGCAGCGGTCGACGCCGCGCGTCGTCAGCTCGACGCCGCGCAACGTCTGCCGGACGAGGAACTCGTGGCTCTGGCCGACAATCTCCTCGGGATGGCTGCCTGGGCACAGGGGGACTATGCCTCGGCGGGGGTACGGCACCAGGCCGCCCTCGACCACGCACGCAGGTGCGGGCAACCGTGGACCCTCGCCCTCATCACCGCGCTTGCGGGACGCTCGGCCCATGAGGCGGGAGACCACGACGTAGGCTCGGCCATGCTCCGGGACGCCGAAACCCTGGCGGAGACGATCGGCGAACCGATGGTGTTGGGGAGCGTCTTGGACTACAGGGCACATGCTGAGCTTGCCGCGGGCCGCACTGCTGAGGCCGCTGCACTGGCGACCCGGGCCCTCGCGGCATATCGGAGAATCGGCTACCAGGAGGGTCTCGCCTCGGCCGGCACGTTGGCGGCCAACCTCGCCGTCATGGTCGGTGATCACGAACGGGCAGACACATTGCTGAACCAGGCCATCGATGTGACCCGGCGGCTTCGCCATCTCGGCGGCACAGCATCCGTTCTCGAGGCGATGGCCGTGCTCAACCATGACAGAGGCGAGCGAGAGCTTGCCGTCACAAACCTCGAAGAAGCCCGCGCTCTCAGACGACGGACAGGTACCGCGCCTTCGACGGTCCTGCGGGATCAGCTGAGCCGAGTCGCCCGATCGTTGGCCCGCTCGGTGCCGGAGGACCGCAACGGCTGAGCCGGCGGTTCCAGCGTCCGCCCGCGGCGCGGCCCCTGTGCCGCAGGTGCGCGCCGCTGACCGGCTAAAGCGCGATCGTCTCCGACGCTTCACCTTCACGGTCCGATACGGCAGCGAATCGCAGCGCGAGGCCCGCCTGGATCTCAAGGTGGCGCACCAGGAAGGTGCGCTCGTCGAACCGTCTACGCCTGAGCCAACTGGTGACTTCGTCGTTGCACTTGCTGGCGTTGCACGAGTCACAGGCCGGAGCGATGTTGCTCAGCGTGTAGCGCCCGCCACGTGAGAGCGGCAGCACGCAATCACGCTGCAGCGCCTTGTCCACTGCGCCGCAGTAGGCGCAGCCAGCCCAAGCGTCCTTGAGCGCAGCCCACTGTTCGTCGGTGAGGTCGTGCAGGACGCGATCCATTCGCCGCTTGCGTCTGCGGGCTGCCCTGGCTCTGCGACTGCGGCCGACCGCCATAGCTCCAGCGTATGTATCAGCGACTGCGGAAATGGTGCTTCAGTTGGCGTGCTGGCGGACAGTTTCAGCCTCAAGAGTCGTGGTCACTGTCTCTCGATGAGAGCTCACCAGGTCGTTGCAGGCGCGCTGTTAACCCTGCCGATGCCAGGAATAGATCGGCGGGTGCTTCGCTTCACCTATATATAGCCGGTCTATGCGATCGATCTCTCGAGAGCCGTTCGAGCGTGCCACACACAGGAGATTTTGTGACTTCTATCATGACGACCACCGCAGATGGGGGTGGCCAGACAGCGCCTGCCCGCGTGCGAGCCGACTTCTGGTTCGATCCGGCGTGCCCTTTCTGCTGGATCACCTCGCGCTGGATCCTCGAGACCGAAAAAGTGCGCAATATCGAGGTGCACTTCCATGTCATGAGCCTGGCCGTGCTGAACGAGGGCACCAACGTCTCCGATGAGTATCGGACCAAGTTGCAGTCCTCTTGGGGTCCGGTACGGGTGGCGGTCGCGGCCGCACAGTTGAGAGGAGAGCAAATACTCTCACCTCTCTACACCGCCATGGGCACTCGCATCCACAACCAGCGCTATCAGGACCTGTCCGCAGTGATTGCCGAATCGCTCGACGAACTTGACCTGCCGCGGGAACTGGCGGCGGCCGCCGAGTCGACTGACTATGACAACGCGGTCCGCGAAAGCCATCACGCAGGGATGGACAGGGTGGGCAAAGACGTGGGAACCCCAACGATTCACGTGAACGGCACCGCGTTCTTCGGACCAGTCATCACCCGAATTCCACGAGGTGAAGACGCCGGTCGGATCTGGGATGCCAGCGTCACCCTGGCCGGCTACCCTTACTTCTTTGAGCTGAAGCGTGAACGCAAGGACTCCTTGCATTTCGACTGAACCGTCGTGTTAGTTGAGAGGGCTTGAGTCCCGAACGGACGTGACGACGTCGCAGGCAGGGGCGCCAGAAGTCCGGCTGCAAAGAGACCCGACGACGACCGGACCGATGCTGATCTTCGCCGGAGCCTTGATGCCTCCAGATTCTCCGCCCGCGACACGGTCGTGGCGACGTGGTGCCATCCCTCCTCGACATGTGAGAGATCAGCACACGTCCGCTGAATTCTTGTACCTTCCGGCTCATCCAGAGCCGCTTCCTCGACGGCCACATCGTCGGGTTTCGCATCAGTACCGAAGGCTGCCGCCCATCGCCGATGAGTTACGACGAAGACCATCGCTAGGACAAGCTGCAGGACGGCGACGATCGCGTACGCCCATCGCCAGGTCGAACCTGGCTGGACGACGGCGGTAACGATCAGCGGTGAGGCGGCGGCGCCAACGTGTGTACAAGCGTGGCTGTCCGAGCCAATTCGGTGTCGGGCTCGGACAGCCACTGGCTTCTTGTGCCGTAGCCGAACTGGAACTGGCGGCCTAACGTCGGTTTATGGGAAATCGCCGGTTGGACGCCAAGACGTTCGGCTTAATGGCTGCGCTGCTCGTACTTACTGGTGCTGTGCTCCTGTGGATTCGTCGGAGAACGTGGACGGACCACAACGTCAGCGACCCGGGAGTCACGCTGTAGGTCAGTCGAATACTGACCCTTCACCGGCCGACGATGCGGCTGCGCTACAGGACCGAGACAGCAAACGCCCTTTCGCCCAAGAGCGCGGCGCGATGGTCCGGCGTGGTCGAGACACTGCGTCCTTACTGAGCCTCCGGCGTCGGCGTCTTCGCAGGCTCGCTGGCACTGACCGCCTTGTCGACCACCTGCCAGACCTCCTGGTCCAGCTGGTTCTCCTTCCAGATGCCGTACGCGGTCCCCAACAGCACCGGCGGTACCGCGATCAGGCCGATCGCCCCGCTCACCGCCGCATCGACCCACTCGTGACCCCCGAGGCTGATGCTCACCTGGCCCTCTCCGGGGGCGAAGACCACCGTCAGCGCGTAAGTGACCCCCAGCAGCTGGCGCCACAGGCTCTCCTTGCGCGCCTGCATCACCGTGCGGTCCCCGCTGGTGCGGTAGACCTGTACCTCGAACTCCTGCGCGCGGAAGTGGTCCGCCAGCGTCCGGGCGAGCTCGTCCGCCGGGACGGTGGTGCTATAGATCCGCTCGATGTTCAGTGCCGGCCGACCGACACCGGTGCCTCTGCCCTGCTGTTCGGTCATTTTCGCTCCTTCCGCTATTCGCTGCGGGCCATCGATACAGCGTAACCAAGCGCAGGATCAAGAAGAGAGCCAGTGGGCACCCGCCGTTGGATGACCAAGTTGATGGCATCCGGGCGATCACTTCGCGTCGCCGATCCGCAGCTGCTTTCCGTGAGAGTGAATTTGCCGCACCTAGCGCTTCCTGAGTTTCGCCGGAGCACAGCATCGCCTATCCTCAGACCTTCAGACCAGTGCTCCTACTGGTACTACTCACGAGGTGACGTCATGACTGCCATTAGCGAATCCGGTCGACCAGCAGAGGGGCCCGCACCGCCGACCAGCCACCGCCGCCTGCTGGCCTGGGTGGCCAAGGTCGCCGAACTCACCGAGCCGGAGGCTATCTCTTGGTGCGACGGCTCCGACGCGGAGTGGGCGCAGCTCACCGACACCCTGGTGGAGGCCGGCACGTTGGTCCGGCTCAACCCGGACGCTAAGCCCAACTCGTTCCTTGCCCGGAGCGACCCGGACGATGTCGCCCGAGTCGAGGACCGCACCTTCATCTGCTCGGCCGCGGCCGACGACGCCGGACCCACCAACAACTGGGTAGCGCCGATCGAGATGAAGCAGGTGATGACCGATCTGTATCGCGGGTGCATGCGCGGCCGGATTATGTACGTGGTGCCGTTCTGTATGGGCCCGCTTGACGCCGAGCAGCCAAGCTTCGGGGTAGAGATCACCGACTCGCCGTACGTGGTGGTCAGTATGAGGATCATGACCCAGATTGGCCGCTCCGCTCTGGTCGCCATGACTGCAGACGGGGATGCCGACTTTGTGGCCTGCCTGCACTCCGTGGGTGCGCCGCTCGAAGCGGGGGAGGCCGACGTCCCTTGGCCGTGCAACGAGGTGAAGTACATCAGCCACTTCCCCGAAGAGCGGGCGATTTGGTCGTACGGTTCCGGCTACGGCGGCAACTCGCTGCTCGGCAAGAAGTGCTACGCGCTGCGGATCGCATCAGTCATCGCTCGCGACGAAGGGTGGCTAGCCGAGCACATGTTGCTCATGAAACTGACCTCGCCCGAGGGGCGGAGCTACCACCTCGCGGCTGCCTTTCCCAGCGCTTGTGGGAAGACGAACCTCGCCATGCTGCGTCCGACACTGCCGGGCTGGTCAGCGGAAACCTTTGGAGACGACATCGTCTGGATGCGGTTCGGCGCCGACGGCCGGCTGTATGCCACCAATCCCGAATACGGACTGTTCGGCGTAGCACCCGGCACAAGCTGGCGGACGAACCCCAACGCCATGGCGACAATCGACCGCGGCAACTCCATCTTTACCAACGTGGCGCTGACCGACGACGGGGACGTGTGGTGGGAAGGCATGACCGACGAACCACCCAGGCATCTGACCGACTGGCGCGGCCAAAGCTGGACGCCCGAGGAGGCCACCGGGCCTGCAGCCCACCCGAACAGCCGGTTCTGCACACCCCTGACACAGTGCCCGATCCTCGCGCCCGAGTACGGCGACCCGGCTGGAGTCCCGATCGACGCCATCATCTTCGGCGGGCGTCGGGCGGACACGGTGCCACTAGTGGCCCAGGCGCGGGACTGGCCGCACGGGGTGTTCCTGGGTGCGACGCTGTCCAGCGAGACCACTGCGGCCGCAACCGGGGCGGTCGGTGTGGTGCGACGCGACCCGATGGCAATGCTGCCATTCCTCGGCTACGCGGCTGGCGACTACTTTGCGCACTGGCTTCAGCTGGGCGCAGAGCGCCCAGAAGAGGTACCGGCCATTTTTTACGTGAACTGGTTCCGTCGGTCACCCGCCGGGAGCTTCCTCTGGCCGGGATTCGGTGAGAACAGCCGGGTACTCAAGTGGATCGTCGAGCGCCTGGAGGGTCGGGCGCAGGCCATCGAGACGCCGGTCGGCTCCGTACCGTCGCCCGCCTCACTCGATGTCGACGGCCTGAACCTGCCACCCGAGGCGCTGGAGGCCGTGCTCACCGTAAATGCTGAGGAGTGGCGGGCCGAGCTGGCTTTGATCAAGGACTGGTTCGCCATGCTAGGCCCGAGGCTCCCCGCCGCGCTCCGTACCGAGCTCGATGGCCTGGCCGACCGCCTGGGCTCCGAGTTGCCACAGTCGGTGCACGGGCGATGACCTAGTGGCAGGTCGGCGATCTCGCCGAACGCATGGTGCTATCGAGCGTTCGCCGGCGGGCGATTCTTGCGGAGCTACACCTGCGAAGTGATGGCCTTGAAGAATGAGGCCGTGTCGCGGTCAATCCGATAGAGCCTGTCGCGCTCGGCCCGGTAGCTGGGCAGCCCCACCCAAGCGGTGAACGCTTCCGCGAACGCCTCAAACGGATCGACCCGGGCGTAGTCGCTGACGGGCTTGGCCAACCACTCATAGCCGAGCACTTCGTCGAGCGCATGCCCCAGCTCGTGGACAACCGTTGCCGTTCCACGTGGCCCATACGGCAACACGATGGTCGCGCGCCGCGCCGACTTCGCTCGGTGGCGCTGGTGGTACTCCGACACGTAGTGGGCAGTGGTCCGGTAGGAACCCCCGTCGTCGGCTACCTCCACTTGGTGAAGACCTGCGAACAGCGGATCGCCGATGAAGAAGTCTACGAACCCGAGTCGCCTAGCTAGCGACCTCGGCAGCCAGTCGAGCGCCAACGAAAGCAGCTCGCCGGCATCATGGCCTCGAATGCGCTCCACCGAGAACAGCTCCCACTACCGGCCTAGGACCTGCGGTTGCATCTGTGCGACTACCCGACGGTCTCTTCCGGCATCCAATCCAGCGATCTTGACCCCGTGCCTCCGAACCGCGGTCTCTCTCGCTGTCTTCACCGAATATGCCTGTGACACAGCGCCTGCAGCTTCCTACTGTGGTACGGATCGTCTTGATCTTCAATACGCGACGGTAGATTCGCCACCCCACCAGTTGAGACGCAGAGCGCTGTCGTGGACCTCATCCTCATGGGACTAGCACCGGTTTCCTCAAAGCGGGCACGTCCGTTACCCTTCCGTCTTCGCCAGGCTC